>NZ_LR134378.1:2410000-3010000 GCF_900637555.1 Lautropia mirabilis
CTCTGGGGCATCGGCACCGCCCTGGTGGGACTGCTGTGGCTGTACACGCTGCTGAGCATCGTGCGGGGCCGGTTCTTCGTGCGGGGATGAACGAACAACACGGGGAAAGGGTGCCGCCGTGCCCTTCTCCCGGCGCTGCTATCGACCGAGCCCCAGCTGGTCGGCCACGGCCCGGGCCCACTTGCGTGCCGGCAGGCCGTAGTCCTCTTCCAGCACGCGGGCGCGCGCCAGCAGCTGCCGGCGGCTGACCTGCAGGGGCGGCCCCTTCAGGGCCAGCAGCACCAGGTTGCCCTCGTCCTGCGGATCCAGCAGCAGCACCTGCGGGAAGATGGCACGGATGCGCTCCTCACTGCGTGCGAAGGAGGCATGGCGGCCAAACAGGTTGACCACCATGATGCCCGGCTCGGCCAGGCTTCGGTAGCAGCTTCGATAGAAGCGGCTGCCGTCATGCACGGGGCCGGCCGCCTCCTCGTCGTACAGGTCCACCTGGATGACGCCGAAGCCCTCCCGGTTGGCCGGATCACCGACAAAGTCGGCCGCATCGCCCTGCACCAGCATCAGCCGGTCGTCTTCCGGGGGCAGGCCGAACCACTGGCGCGCCACCCACGGCAGCTGCTGGCTGATCTCCACCACCGTGGTGGCCGTGTCCGGGCAATGGCGATGGGTGAACTTGGTGAGCGCGGCTGCCCCCAGCCCCAGCTGCAGCACCTGGGCCGGCGGCTCCAGGAACAGCAGCCAGGCCATCATGTCCTGGATGTAGGACAGCACCAGCTCATCAGGATGCTCGATGTCCATGGCGCCCTGCACCCAGGGCGAGCCGAAGTGCAGGTAGCGGATGCCGTCCAGCTCGGAGAAGCTGATGACGGGCTCGGAAACCCGCTTCGCCTGGCTGCGCTTACGCGGACTGCGGGTGCTGGTCCGGGTACCGTCGGTCTTCTGTCTGGCCATGCTCATGAGGGTGGGTGTTCGGGGTTGCAAGGAGAACCTGACCTGTCATTCGTGGCAAAGCACATTGACCAGACGTCCGAAAGGATCTCGCAGGAAGAAGCGGCGGACGCCCCAGGCCTCGGTGATGGGGCCATGCTCGATCGCCAGGCCTGACGCCAATGCACGACGATGGACCTCGTCAAGATTGTCGACTTCGATGGAGAGGTCTGGAACCGGTGTCCCCGCCCCTCCCTCGCAGGCAATGCTGATCTGCGGAGCCATCTGGCCGTCCGAGGCATACGTGACGATCCAGCCGTGATCCATCACCACGTCCATGTCGAGGATATCGGCATAGAAACGCCGGGCGTCTTCCAGCCGATCTGCCTTGATGTTGGTAATGATGCGTTTCACGGCCACGAGGACTCTCCTTCAAAATGCACAATGCGCCCCCCGAAGCATGGCTCCAGGAAGGCGCAAGGTTACTACGACTTACGTGCACCGGCCCCGATCTCGGAGCCGACAGCCGCGATCAGTGGCTGGAAGCCAGCAGCAGGTCGTTCATGCGGCGCACGAAGCCAACCGGATCTTCCAGCTTGCCGCCGTCGGCCAGCGTGGCCTGGTCGAACAGCAGGCTGGACCAGTCGTCGAAGCGACCATCTTCCTGCTTCAGGCGCTTGACCAGCGGATGCTCGGGGTTGATCTCCAGGATGGGGCGGCGGCTGGGCACGTCCTGACCGGCCTGCTTCAGCATCCGCTCCAGCGTGGCGCTCATGTCGCCCTTGTCGGACACCAGGCAGGCGGCCGAATCGGTCAGGCGATGGCTGACCTGCACGTCCTTGACGCGCTCGCCCAGCGTGCCTTTCAGGCGCTCGATCAGGTCCTTGAAGTCGGCAGCCGTTTCCTCGCTGGCCTTGCGCTCGGCCTCGTCCTCCAGATCGCCCAGATCCAGCCCGCCACGCGCCACCGACTGCAGCGGCGTGCCGTCGAATTCCTGCAGATGGCTGAGCATCCACTCGTCCACCCGGTCCGACAGCAGCAGCACCTCGATGCCCTTCTTGCGGAAGATCTCCAGATGCGGGCTCTGGCGTGCACCGGCCTCGGTGTCGGAGGTGATGTAGTAGATGGCCTTCTGGCCTTCCTTCATCCGTGCCTTGTACTGGGCCAGCGAGACCATGCCGTCCGCGTTGCGGATGTCGTCATCCAGCGCATCGGCGCCCTGTTCGGCGTTGCCCTCGCCCTTGATGACGGCGTCCTCGACCTCGGTGCCGGCAGGTTCAGACGCCTTGGCCTCGGCAGCCGGCACCGTGATGGCGATCGGCTCACCGGTGGTGCGGAAGCGCAGCAGCGCGGCGATCTTCTCGCGGTTCTTCGTGTCCTCGCCCACGCCCTCCTTCAGCACCTGCCCGAAGGCGCGCCAGAAGCGGACGTAGTCGGCCTGACGGTTCTCGGCCAGATCCTCCAGGAGCGTCAGCACGCGCCGGACGTTGCCCTCGCGGATCAGGCGGATGTCACGGCTTTCCTGCAGGATCTCGCGCGAGACGTTGAGCGGCAGGTCGCTGGAATCGACCACGCCGCGCACGAAGCGCAGGTAGGCAGGGATCAGCTGCTCGGCATCGTCCATGATGAAGACACGCCGCACGTACAGGCGCACGCCATGGCGCTGCTGGCGATCCCACAGGTCGAAGGGAGCGTGCCTGGGGATGTAGAGCAGCTGCGTGTACTCGGCACGACCTTCCACCCGGTTGTGGGTGTAGGCCAGCGGCCCCTCGAAGTCGTGGGTGATGTGACGATAGAACTCGTCGTATTCCTTCTCGGTGATCTCGTTGCGCGGGCGCTGCCACAGAGCCTTGGCCTGGTTGACGACCTCCCACTCGCCGGTGTCGACCATTTCCTGCTTCTCGGCATCCCACTTCTCGGCCTTCATGCGCACCGGCAGCGCGATGTGGTCGGAATAGCTGCGCACCAGCTGGCGCAGCTTGTACGGCTCCAGCAGCGAGTCGTATTCATGACCCTCTTCGGGGTCGGCATCGTTGTCACGCAGGTGCAGCGTGACGGTGGTGCCGCGCTCGGCGCGGGTGATGGTCTCGATGGTGAACTCGCCGTCGCCGGTGGACACCCAACGGATGGCCTGATCCTCGGCAGCGCCGGCACGGCGGCTTTCCACCGTGACCTTCTTGGCCACGATGAACGAGGAATAGAAGCCCACGCCGAACTGGCCGATGAGGTTGGAATCACGGGCACGGTCGCCGGTCAGCTGGCTGAAGAACTCGCGCGTGCCGGAGCGGGCGATGGTGCCCAGGTTCTTCACGGCCTCGTCACGGTTCATGCCGATGCCGTTGTCACGCACGCTGATGGTGCGCGCCTTGCGGTCGGTCTCGATCCAGATGCCCAGATCGCTGTCGCCACCATAGAGCTTGTCGTTGTCCAGGGCCTCGAAGCGCAGCTTGTCGCAGGCATCGGAGGCGTTGGAGATCAGCTCGCGCAGGAAGATGTCGCGGTTGCTGTAGAGGGAGTGGATCATCAGATCAAGCAGCTGCTTGATCTCGGTCTGGAATCCCAGGGTTTCCTTGTGGGTGTCGCTCATGGTGCTTGGTGGTTTGCAGATATCGTGGGAAAGCAGATAGGCGCGACACCTTCTTTTTCAAGGTCCTGGCGGGAAAGAAAATCCCGGACGCGCCCTCCGATGGCAGGCGGGGTCAGGCCGCCGGCTCGGTGCCGGGCAGCCATAGCCGCACGTCCTTCCAGCGCGGGTCAAGCTGCTTGCCCTTGCGGCCGCGGGTGCCGGTGTTGGCGGCGATCTCGCGGGTGCTCATCGTGCGGCTCTGCGGCTTGGCCATGCGGCCGGTGCCGGTAACGACAAGGCCGGTGTCGGCCGCAACGATGACCTGGCGCAGTTTCTCCTTCTTCTCCAGGCCCATCAGGGTCACGCCCCGGCCCCCCTTGTGCAGGGTCTTCACCTCGGACACGGGGTAGGCCAGCACCCTGCCCTTGTCGCCGCCGCCCTGACCGTCGCTCAGGCAGACGACGGTGGCATCCGTGCGGCTGGCATCGAACAGCACGGGGGGCAGCGGCACGTCACCTTCTTCCAGGGTGAGGAAGTGCTTGCCGGCCTTCATCCGGCTCTGCCAGTCACCGGCCACGCAGGTCAGGCCAAAGCCCTTCTCGGTGGCCAGCAGCACGCCCGCATCGGCCGGAGCCGCAAAGGCATGCAGGATCTGGGAACCGGCTTCCAGCTCGACGAAGCTGGTGACGGGCACCCCATCACCCCGCGCCGAGGGCAGTCCTGCCACTGGAATGGAATAGACCCGGCCGTTGCTGGCCAGGGCATGGAGCTGGTCAGTGGTCTTGACCTCGTATGCACCGGCCAGCTCGTCACCGGTCTTGAAGTTGAACTGGCGGGCATCGTGGCCATGCCCCTGACGGGACCGCACCCAGCCCTTGGCCGAGATGATGACGGTGACAGGCTCTTCCACCTGACGGGCCTCGACAGCCGCCTTCTCGGCAGCCTCGATGAGCGTGCGGCGGTCGTCGCCGTAAGTCTTGATGTCGGCCTCGATTTCCTTGATGACGGCCTTCTTCAGCGTGGCCTCGCTGCCCAGCAGGCCCTGCAGCTTCTTGCGCTCATCGAACAGCTCCTTCAGCTCCTGCTCGATGCGGATGGCCTCCAGGCGTGCCAGCTGGCGCAGGCGAATCTCCAGGATGTCCTCGGCCTGGCGCTCGGTCAGCCCGAAGGCCTGCATCAGCGCGGGCTTGGGCTCATCCGATTCACGGATGATGCGGATGACCTCGTCGATGTTGAGCAGTACCAGCTGCCGCCCTTCAAGGATGTGGATGCGGTCCTCGACCTTGCCCAGACGGTGGGCGCTGCGCCGGCGCACGGTGTGCAACCGGAAGTCGATCCATTCCTGCAGGATCTCGGTGAGCGTCTTCTGGCGGGGCCGCTTGTCCTGCCCCAGCATCACCAGGTTGATGGACACCGAAGTTTCCAGACTGGTGCAGGCCAGCAGCGTGTTGACCAGCAGCGCCTGCTCGATGCGGGAGGTCTTGGGCTCGAACACCAGGCGCACGGCGGCCTCGCGGCCGCTTTCGTCGCGCACGGCGTCCATCACGTTCAGGATCTGCGACTTGGCCTGCAGCTGCTCGGGCGTGAGCGCCTTCTTGCCGCTGCGCACCTTCGGGTTGCTCAGCTCCTCGACCTCTTCCAGCACCTTCTGGGACGAGACACCATGCGGCAGCTCATCGACAACCAGCTGCCACTGGCCCCGGGCCAGTTCCTCGATGTGATAGCGGGCACGCACGCGGATGGAGCCCCGGCCGCTGCGGTAGGCCTCGGCCAGGTCCGCACTGCTGCTGATGATCTGGCCGCCGCCCGGGAAGTCGGGGCCGGGCATGATCTGCATCAGCGCCTCGTGCGACAGCTTCGGATCGCGGATGAGGGCAATGGCGGCCTGGGCCACCTCCACCAGGTTGTGCGAGGGAATCTCGGTGGCCATGGCCACGGCAATGCCCGAGGCGCCGTTGAGCAGGATCATCGGCAGCCGCGCCGGCAGCAGTTCCGGCTCGGTGGCCGAGCCGTCGTAGTTTGGCACGAATTCCACCGTACCCTGGTCGATCTCGTCGAGCAGCAGGCGGGCGTACTGCGTGAGCCGTGCCTCGGTGTAACGCATGGCGGCCGCGCCGTCGCCATCACGCGAACCGAAGTTGCCCTGGCCATCAACCAGCGGGTAGCGCAGGCTGAAGTCCTGCGCCATGCGCACCATCGCATCGTAGGCGGCGGAATCCCCGTGCGGGTGATATTTGCCCAGCACATCACCCACCACCCGGGCCGACTTGACGGGCTTGGCGGCAGGCCCCAGCCCCATCTCGTGCATGGCAAACAGGATGCGCCGCTGCACGGGCTTCTGGCCATCGCTCACGTCAGGCAGCGCACGGCTGCGGATGGTGGAGATGGCGTAGTCCAGATAGGCCCGCTCGGCGTAGCGGGCCAGTGTCAGCCCGTCGGTGCTCTCTTCCTCGTCGAGGATGATCTCGGTATCCATTCGGTCTCGATCCGTCGGCCAGCCGCAGCCGGCCCGTTGAATTCAGTCAGACGTCGGCACGGGCCTGATCGCCGTGCTCTTCCAGCCAGCTGCGCCGGCCGGCGGCCTCGCCCTTGCCCATCAGGAGCGTGAACTGTGCCTCGGTGTCGGGCACGGGCACGGCGCCATAGCGCACCTGCGACAGGCTGCGGGTGGCCGGGTTCAGCGTGGTCTCCCACAGCTGCTCGGCTGTCATCTCGCCCAGGCCCTTGAAGCGCGACACGGTCCAGCTCCCCTCGCGCATGCCGTCCTTGCGCAGCTTCTCTTCGGTGTGCTGCAGTTCGCGGGCATCCAGGCAGTAGATCTTCCGCAGCGGCTGCTTGCCGCGCGCAGGCACGTCCACCCGGTACAGCGGCGGGCGCGCCACGTAGATGTGCCCCGCGTCGATGAGCGCCGGGAAGTGCCGGAAGAACAGCGTGAGCAGCAGCACCTGGATGTGCGAGCCGTCCACGTCGGCGTCCGACAGGATGCAGATCTTGCCGTAGCGCAGGCCGGACAGGTCGGGGCTGGCGCCGCGCGGGTGCGGGTCGACCCCGATGGCCACGGCGATGTCGTGGATCTCGTTGTTGGCAAAGAGCCGGTCGGGCTCAGTCTCCCAGGTGTTGAGCAGCTTGCCGCGCAGCGGCAGCACGGCCTGGTTTTCCTTGTCACGGCCCATCTTGGCCGAGCCGCCGGCGGAATCGCCCTCCACCAGAAACAGCTCGTTGTGCGCGGTGTCGGTGCTCTCGCAGTCGGTGAGCTTGCCCGGCAGCACGGCCACACCCGAGCCCTTGCGCTTCTCGACCTTCTGGGCCGAGCGCTGGCGCGCCTGCGCCTGGCGGATGACCAGTTCGGCCAGCTTCCGGGCCTGATCGACGTGCTGGTTGAGCCAGAACTCGAACTGGGTGCGCACGGCGCCGGAGACCAGCCGCACGGCATCGCGCGAGCTGAGCCGCTCCTTGGTCTGGCCCTGGAACTGCGGGTCCAGCACCCGGGCCGACAGCACGAAGCTGGCACGCGCGAAGGCATCCTCGGCCATCAGCCGCACGCCTTTGGGCTGCAGGTTGTGCAGCTCGATGAAGCCACGAATGGCGGTGAAGAGCCCCTCGCGCAGACCGGATTCGTGCGTGCCGCCCGCCGGCGTGGGAATGAGGTTCACGTAGGATTCGCGCGCCAGCGGTCCGTTCTCGGTGAAGGCCACCACCCAGTGGGCACCCTCGCCTTCGGCAAAGCTGTCATCACCCCGTCCGGCGTACTGCTGGTCCTCGAAAAGCACCAGCGGCTCCACGCCTGGCTCCTGCGCCAGCTCTTCCTGCAGATAGCCGCGCAGCCCCTCGTCATACTGCCACTGCCGGGTCTCGCCCGTCTTTTCCAGGGTGAGCGTCACACGCACGCCCGGCAGCAGCACGGCCTTGCTGCGCAGAAGCCGCTCCAGCTCCGCCACCGGAATGGTGGCACTGTCGAAGTACTTGGGGTCGGGCGTGACAGTGACGCGGGTACCGGATGAGGGTTCATCGCGCGTGGCCGGCCGGGCCACCAGGGACTCGGCCAGCTCGCCGTCGGCAAAGGCGATGGTGTGGGCCAGCCGGTTGCCCGCAGCGTCCTTGTCGCCCTTGCGCCAGACGGTGACCTCCAGCCGGCGGGACAGGGCGTTGGTGACCGAGACGCCCACGCCGTGCAGGCCGCCCGAGAAGCTGTAGGCGCCGCCCGCAGTCTTGTCGAACTTGCCGCCGGCATGCAGCCGGGTGAAGACGATCTCGATGACCGGCACGCCTTCGTCGGGGTGCAGACCCACGGGAATGCCCCGGCCATCGTCGGTGACCTCGACGCGGCCATCCTTGAAGAGGCGGACATCGATGTGGCGCGCGTAACCGCCCAGGGCCTCGTCGGCCGCGTTGTCGATGACTTCCTGGATGATGTGCAGCGGGTTCTCGGTACGGGTGTACATGCCCGGCCGCTGCCGGACCGGCTCCAGACCCTTCAGCACCCGGATGGAGGCTTCGGAGTAGTCGGCGCCGTTTTTGGATGAGGATGAACGAGTTGCCATCCGGGGATTATCGCCGATGATCTCCGGCGACGCGGCCACGGTGCCGCCTTGCGTCGCTGACACTGCCACAGTTCGGCCCGTGACGTCGCCGAAAACCCGGATGGCGGATGCGGCATCGTCAATCATGGTTAAACGGGAATTACAATAGGGGACAGCCCTGCCCCCGCAGGCCTGTCCGATGGACGGATCGGGGGTGGGTATGGTCGCGGAAAGCCAACGGCACTCCTGCCGGGCGGCCCGGGCCCTTGTGAAACCCCAGGAGAGTCACATGGCAAAAGGAAGAAAGATTTCGGTGGTCGGTGCCGGTGCCGTCGGCACGGCCGTGGCCTATGCAGCCCTGATCCGTCAGGTCGCCAACGAGATCGCCCTGTATGACATCAACACGCCCAAGGTCGAGGCCGAGGCCGCCGACCTGGCGCATGGTTCGCACTTCACGGGCTGGCCCCATGTGAGCGGCAGCAGCGACATCGCGGTGACCAGCGGCAGCGACATCGTGGTGATCACTGCCGGCGCCAAGCAGAACCCGGGCCAGAGCCGCCTGGAGCTGGTCAGGGACAATGCCCGCATCCTGAAGGCGATGATCCCCAAACTGGTGGAAGCCTCGCCCGACGCGATCTTCATCCTGGTGACCAACCCGTGCGACGTGCTCACGATGGTGGCACAGCGCATCTCGGGCCTGCCCACCAGCCGGGTGATCTCCAGCGGCACGGTGCTCGATTCGTCGCGGCTGCGCCGCCTGATCGCCGACCGCGCCCGCATCTCCACGGCCAGCGTGCACGCCTCGATCATCGGCGAGCACGGTGACAGCGAGTTCCCGATGTGGTCGGTGGCCCGGATCGGCGCAGTGCCCATCGCCGACTACCGCGTGAACGGCCACCAGGTGTTCCCGCCGGACGTGCTGGACGACCTGGCCCACCAGGTGATGACCAGTGCCTACAAGGTGATCGCCGGCAAGGGAGCCACCAACTTCGCCATCGGCCTGTCGGCCTCGCGGATCTGCGAAGCCATCCTGCGTGACGAGCATTCGGTGCAGCCGGTCTCCAGCATCCTGCACGGCCAGTACGGCATTGACGGCGTGGCGCTGTCGCTGCCCAGCGTGCTGGGTGCAAGCGGCGTGGAGCAGGTGCTCGACACCCCGCTGAGCGAGGATGAAAAGGCCAAGCTGCGCGCCTCGGCCGACGCCATCCTGAACAGCTTCAAGCTGGTCGAGAAGGAGCTCTGAAAAGAGGCATGCCGTGATGCTGCCCCCCTCCGGGGGCGGCATTGGCCCCAGCAGCAAGCCCCGGTTTCCCGGGGCTTTTTTCATGCCCTCAGGTCGCACACCGACACGTCTGTTCACCACCGATCCGGGCGATCCCCGGAAATGCCTCCTGGCCTTCAAGACAGGAAAAGCCCCGGGACAGGTTTCCCTGCCTCCGGGGCTTTTCAGAGGTTCCCGTCACGGGCTCCTGTCGCCTGGGCGATCAGGAAGCCTGCGGGATATCACTGCACGACCGGGGTCGCCATGATGCTGGCCTGGATCTTGCTCTTGCTGCTGTTGGGCAGCAGGAGCGGGTTGCTCACACCATAGGGGCTCTTGAACTTGGTCGCGAAAGGCTTGGTCTTGCCATCGTCCAGGCCGCAGACGGGCACCGGGCCGAAGCGGGTGGCGATCGGGTTGGCCGGGTCATAGATCCGCACCTTCTGCATCATGCCCTCGTCTTCGTGGTCAAGGATGTGGCAGTGCAGCACGAAGTCGCCCCAATACCGGTTGTACTGGGTCCGTACGGTGACCGTGTACTGGCCCGCCGTGCCCTGTCCCGGAAGCGACTTGATGAACAGCGTGTCACGCCACGTCCCCTTCATGCCGCGGTACTGGGTGTCGGCCACCCCACCGGTGGATCCGGCCGTGTCCGGCGTGTCCATGCCGCTCACGTCGCGGCCCTGCGGGTCCAGGATCGACACGACCTGGAACGGGTTGACGTGGACGTGGTGCGGGTGACCACCGTTGGTCGACTTGACGATCCAGTCCTGCACGGCGCCCAGCTTCAGTTCGCGCGGGGCATCAGTCTCGCTGAACTCCTTGCCATCGACCGTGAAGCGGGGGCCTGTACCGCCCTGAGCCGGCGGAAGGATCGCATAGGTCACCGTCTGCGGTGTCGATTCCGTCACGTCCGCTTCGGTCAGCGTCTTGTGCGGCGTGTAGCGCGACAGCTTCAGCCCGTCGTTCAGGTCAGCCACCACGTTGGCCCGAACGGACTCAGGCACATTGGTGTTGGCCAGGTTCAGCATCTGCTGCTTGACGTAGCTGGGGATGTCGGTGACGTTCATGTTCACGCCATTGCCCACTTCCACGATACCGACCAGCGTGGTGGCCGGCGGCTCGTTGTTGACGGCGCCGGCTGCCGGTACCGACTTGTCCAGCACGCAGTAGAAACCGGACTGCGGGAAGACCGTCACCAGATCCCAGCGATAGCCGGGCTGGAAGGTGGTCTGCGTGGCCGGCTGCATGCTGTCCATGGTCATGCCATCGGACGCTACCCGGTAGTGCGTGAGCGGTGCGCCCGTGCAGTTGTTGTTGATGAAGCGCTGCAGCGGCTTGCCACTGAGGTTGCGCACGTCGCTGACCGGCATGTTGTTCAGGACGGCCTTTCGGAATTCCAGGTTGACGGAATCGCGCACACCACCGTGGATGATCCGCCAGCGCTCGAGCCGGCCCGCGACTGCACCGACAAAGCGCGGCAGCGTCACACCGTTGACCGTGGTGAAGCGGCCGCTGTCGCGCCAGCTGTTCGGCCCCAGCAAGGCATCGTAGTTGTCCACGCTACCCACGTCACCGTCATCACAGCGCAGGGGCGGCAGGCGGGCATTCGGCCCCTGATTGTCGCCCCCATTGGCCGGCATGCGCTTGAGCTTGCCATCGGTCCCCACGCAGCCATACGAAATCTGCTGCAGCATCAGCAGCCGTTCCTGCACACGGGTGCCTGCCGTGGATTTGAGCAGCGTGTCCAGGTCACCGTTGGTGTTGCCACTGGGAAGGCGATTGCCACGGATGATGAGCGCACCGGCCATGCCGCTGGACACCTGCAGCGCGGTGGAACCGTGGAAGTGGCTGTGATACCAGAACGTGCCTGCCGGGTGGTCGCTCGGCACGTCAATCTCGTAGAGCTGCGACTGGCCCGGCTCGACCTTCAGGAAGATGTTGTCCGCATTGCCCCGGGGGCTGACCCACAGGCCGTGCGTGTGCAGGTTGGTGACGTTGAAGCAACGCGGGTCATTCTCTTTCGCGTCCTTGCAGGTCTTATCAGGATCCGGCTCCAGGTTGTTGGTCAGCTTCACGTTCAGCCGCGTACCGGGCTGGATCTCGATGGTGGGCGCCACCAGCGGGCGGCTGGAATCACCGTGGTAGCTACGCAGGCGTACACGGTCGTACTTGTCGTTGTTCGGGTCCCAGATGTAGGAATCCACATAACCGACATCCAGCCGCACGTTGCGCTGACGAGCCGGTGGCAGCGTGGCCTCGCTCACATTGCCCTGCGCCTGGATGCCAGGACCGCCGGACGCGGCGTTCACGTTGTCCTCACCCTGAAACACGGGTGGGTTGCGCACGACGCTGAAGAGGGTGGCGTCCTGCGCCTGGGCCGACAGCGAGGTCAGCCCGAGCAGCGCAGCAGACAGGGCCGTCAGCGCCGGCAGGGCCGGTCGCGAAACGACCTTTCGACGGGACGATGCCCGATGGGTTGTCGCATGAGACACGATGGTTATTCTCCGCCTGATTGAGGGGTACTGAATGACTCATCACGACACCTGCAAATACTGTCGATTGATACGACATTTCGCCCAGATTCGTCGTCATTCAGGCCTTTGTGTTGAAAGACAGGCGAAGCTTAAGGGGCGGGGCCAAAAAATCCTGTTCTCCAAACTTAACGAAACACAATGAACGTAAACCCTACTTACACGCGCCCGGAGCGCCAGGCAGGCGGCCCATTTGAAAAACAGGGATACACGACATGTTTTCCTTTGAAATCAATGAATTACCATGTCTTGCTTGATGAACATCAAGCCTCTCATGACTCACAGCACTTACTGTAGTTACATATAAGGCGATATATCTACAAAGCCTCTACGTTTTTTCAGCGATTTTCCCATTGCGTCGTCATTCTTTTGCGAAGACTTGGCCTTGATGCGCCGAATTCCTTGCGTGATGTTGGAATTCCATACAACTTGAGCAGTCGATGGTGTGATCGGACCGCCCTGCTGAAGGGGTCGATATACTGGCAATGTAGACCCCCACCCGGTTCATCATGTCCCGCCAGCCCCTGCCCCTGCCCTGCCGCCACCTGCTGTTTCCCTGGCTGATGGCGGTTGTGCTGCTGGGCGGATGCGACTCTCAGCCCCCTACACCACCCGCCGGGACAGGCAAGCCTCCGGGATCCGGACAGGTGGTCAGGCCAGACACCCGAATCGCCACGGCACAGTCCGCCACGTCGGAGACGCGCTCAGTCTCCACGGGCCAGGCAGAGGAAGGCGGGAAGCCGGACGAAGGCACCCTGGTCCTGCCATCGGATCCTCCCGCGTCCGACACGCCCGTTTCGTCATCAGCAGCCCCTGATACCGGGCCACCCCGCACGCAGGCACAAGCGCAGGCATCTGCCCCCCAGGCCATCGACGACGCAACGGCCCTGCGCGTTCTGAAATCCAACCACTGTGCATCCTGCCACCAGCCGGAACGCAAGGTGGTGGGGCCTGCCTTCCGTGACATCGGACGGCGTCATGCCGGGCAACCCGATGCAGGCAGGCAGCTGGCTGCAAGCATCCTCGGGGGAAGCAGCAGGAACTGGGGGCCGGTGCCGATGCCGCCGCAGCCGCATGTGAACGATCGCGACCTGAAAATCATCGTCGACTGGATCCTTCAGCAGCACTAGAGCACTGCGCTGAATCCCGGGAAACAACGGCCATTGACTCGAATCAAGATACGTTTTCCGGACCGGCGCATATTCATTCATATCTATTCTTTCTGAACCATCAAGGAACCTCCTGCATGCAGAACGCTACCCGTCCCCCCCAATCTGCCACCGCGGATGGCCCCAAGGCCTCGGACAGCCCGGCCGTCGCAACACCTGCCGAAAGCGCATCCGAGACACGTGCGCGCCGCAGCCCCCCCAAAGCCGCCGCCACGGCCGCCCCGCGCCGGCGCAAAGCGGCTCCGGCAGGGCCGCTGCCCACCGAAGTCCGCCGCGTGGCCAAGGGCGATACGCCGCCCAGCCTGAAGAAAGAGGCCCTGGAAAAATTCGTGACCAGCCAGAAGATCGAGGCCTCTCAGGAAAAACAGGTCGAGGCCGTCGGTTCCATCCTCGACAACGTCGACAAGAAGACCGTGCAGGAGCGCGCCAAGGCTCTGCGCGCCATCCTGGAGGGTGCCGCAGCCGACGACCGGGAGGTCATCCGCAAGGCCCTCAAGGGCAAGATGCCCAAGAAGCTGATGCACTCGCTGGCCAACCCCGACGAGGAGCTGGCCGATGACTGGCGTGACGGCGCCTATCCGTACAAGAACCTGATGCGCCGTGCCACCTACGAGAAGGAGAAATTCCGTCTGCAGGTGGAGCTGCTGAAGCTGCAGGCCTGGGCCAAGGAAACCGGCCAGCGCATCGTCATCCTGTTCGAGGGACGCGATGCGGCCGGCAAGGGCGGCACCATCAAGCGTTTCATGGAGCACCTGAACCCGCGGGGCGCCCGGGTGGTGGCACTCGAGAAACCCACCGACACCGAACGCGGTCAGTGGTATTTCCAGCGCTACATCGAGCATCTGCCCACGCACGGCGAGATCGTGCTCTTTGACCGCAGCTGGTACAACCGGGCGGGCGTGGAGCGCGTGATGGGCTTCTGCACCACGGAGGAATACCAGGAGTTCATGAAGCAGGCGCCCGAGTTCGAGCGCCACCTGGTTCGCAGCGGCATCCACCTGGTGAAGTTCTGGTTCAGCGTCAGCCAGAAGGAACAGCGCCGCCGCTTCCGCGAACGCGAGGCCCACCCGCTCAAGCAATGGAAGCTGAGCCCCATCGACAAGGCGTCGCTGGACAAGTGGGATGAGTACACCCGCGCCAAGGAGGCGATGTTCTTCGAGACCGACACGGCCGACAGCCCCTGGACGGTCATCAAGAGCGACTGCAAGAAGCGCGCCCGCCTCAACGCCATGCGCTACATCCTTCACAAGCTGCCCTACAGCAACAAGTCCATCGAACGGATCGGCAAGCTGGATCCGCTGATCGTGGGCCGGGCCCATGTGGTGTATGAGCGCGGCGAGCGCCCTGATGCCCTGCTGTAAACACTGAGAGTCATCAACGCAGGCGCAGGCTCCTCGCGTGGGGGCCTGCTGCTGACGGGCTCTCTTCATCCACGATAACCCGAAGGCCCCTCGCACAAGGATCCACCCATGAAAAAAGCGCCCCGCAGGGCGCTTTTTTCATGGTGATCCGAAAATCGGATCAGGCCTTGCCGTCTGCCTTGCGCAGGATTTCGTACATCTCGTCCTTCAGGCGCAGCTTCTCTTTCTTGAGATTCTCGATCTCGACGGATGCCGTGCGCTCGACACCGGCTTCCATGGCCTTGATCTTGTGGTCGAGTTCGTTGTGCTTGTCGAACAGACGTGCAAAATGCGAGTCTTCGGTCTTAAGCTTGGTGATCAGTCCACGAAATTCCGGAAACATGCCAGTCAACCTCGAAAGTTGGAACGGAGAGAGAAAACACAGCCGAAGAAATTCGGCCAGCAACTGGTTCGATACTAGCACAAGGTGTCCGTGTTTCCCTGCTCGACAGCCACGGACAACGGCCCCGGCGAAACAGGCGGCAACCTCGGGATATTCACTCAGGGAAAACCCGAATATCCGCCGCATTCCACACGGCTCGTCCCTCGGAAAATGGCCATGAGCACCGCCCTCTCACGACGCATCGCCCATCTGGACATGGATGCTTTCTTCGCCTCGGTGACGCTGCTGCAGTATCCGCAGCTGCAGTCCCTGCCGGTGGTGATCGGCGGCCGGCGAATGACACCCGAGGAACTGGTGGCCCACATCAACGAGCGCCATCCGGGCAGCCCATGGCGAGCGGACGCACTGCAGGCCATCAACCCTGACCATTTCCCCCGGCTGGGCGACTACCGGGGCCGAGGCGTGGCCACCACCGCCACCTATGCTGCCCGGCAGTTCGGGCTGGGTTCGGGCATGGGGCTGGCCAGGGGCGCCCACCTGTGCCCGCAGGCCATCCTGCTGCCACCCGATTTCGATCGGTACCGCCGCTTCTCGCAGGCCTTCAAGGCGATCATCCTGTCCGAAGCGCCGGTGATGGAGGATCGGGGCATCGACGAGGTGTTCATCGACCTGACGAAGGTGGCAGGCGTTCAGGAGGACGGCGGACGTGCGCTGGCCACGCGGCTGCAGGCGCGCATCCAGGCCGAAACCGGGCTGAGCTGCTCGATCGGGGTGGCCCCCAACAAGCTGATCGCCAAGATGGCCAGCGATCTGGACAAGCCGCACGGCATCACGATCATCCGCCCCGAGGATCTGCAGACGCGGATCTGGCCCCTGCCCTGCCGCCGCATCAACGGCATCGGCCCCAAGACCGACGAACGACTGCAGAAACTGGGCGTGCTGACCATTGCCCAGCTGGCCGCCTGCGACACTGCCTGGCTGGTGGAACACTTCGGCACGCGAACCGGCCAATGGCTGCACGATGCTGCCTGGGGGCGCGATGACCGCCCGGTGGCCAATCGGGCAGAGCCGGTGACGATCAGCCGCGAGACCACCTTCGAGCGTGACCTGCATGCCGTGCACGACCGTGCCGAGCTGGCTGCCATCTTCACGCGGCTGGCCGAGCAGACGGCGCAGGATCTGCAGCGTAAGGGCTATCGGGGCCGCACGGTGGGCATCAAGCTGCGCTACGCGGATTTCCGCACCGTGACGCGCGAGCTGACGACAGAGTCCCCCACACAGGACGCCGGCGACATACGACGGCTGGCCGGCCGCTGTCTGAAGCGGGTGGACCTGCAACGGCGCTTTCGGCTGCTGGGCATCCGCGTGTCGTCGCTGGAACGTGCCGATGCCGCCCATGAAGCCGCCCCCGATGCACACACGCAGCCGCCCCGGCAGGGGGAACTGCCCTTCTGAGGGAAGCTCCTGCTGAAAGACACCGCCATGGCGGCAGGAAATATCACCAGACCCTTGACAGGTCAGGGGAATTCCACCAAAATCTTTTTTCTCTGGCGGGGTGGCAGAGTGGTTATGCAGCGGCCTGCAAAGCCGTGGACGCCGGTTCGATTCCGACCTCCGCCTCCAGATTCAAAAAAGCCATTCATCGTTTTCGATGAATGGCTTTTTTCTTTTCCAGGCCCGGATTGGCCTCTGATGGGCTTGGACTTGTCCGGCCTGCAGGCTCTTCCGGCTTTCCGGGCCCTTCCCGCTTCCGGAACCTGCTTGGGGCCCCGGGAGCGACGGGCACGGACGCCGGGGCCGGCAACCGGCCCACGGCAGAACCACTGTCAGTGGGCGCCCGTGTCGCCCCGCAGCTGCGGCCAGGCCTGCTTCAGGTAGTAGGCCATCGAGATGAAGGTCTGGATGGCGGCCAGCGTGATCATCCAGCTGCCCCAGTACTGGCAGTCGAAGCTGCCGATGGGATCGTGGTAGAGCAGCATGGGAATGGCCAGCATCTGGACGGCCGTCTTGACCTTGCCCATCCAGTTGACGGCCACACTCTTGCGCGCGCCGATGCTGGCCATCCATTCACGCAGGGCCGAGATGGTGATCTCGCGGCCGATGATGATGATGGCAATGCCGGCGTTGATGCGGCCCAGATCCAGCAGCATGACCAGCGCCACGCAGACCAGCAGCTTGTCGGCCACCGGGTCGAGGAAGGCTCCCAGCTCGGTCTGCTGCCCCAGGCGTCGTGCCAGCCAGCCGTCCAGCCAGTCGGTGATGGAGGCCAGAATGAACAGGATGGTGGCGACGAGGTTGCGACTGTGTTCGCCCCATGCGTCGAAAGGCACCAGATAGACACAGACCAGCAGCGGTATGGCAAGAATGCGCTGCCAGGTCAGCAGGTTGGGCAGATTGAAGGCCATGGGGGTGCACGTTCGGGTAAACGACCGCTGCACCGGCAGCCACAATGACGGAACGCCCTTGCGGAGGCCAAACGCTGCGCCGGGGGCGCAAAACGGCCGCGCATTGGCGGAAGTGCAGCAACTGGCACAAGCCTATCACAACGGCCGGTGCAGGCAAAAATGCAACAGCCCTTGGCACCCGCCCAGGGCGTCCCTACCGGATCGGGGCACAGCAAGCCCCCCAATGCGGCCGCGCCAGGTGCGGGGGAAGCGTCTGCATGGCACCCCCGAGCGCCCCGTCGCTGACGGAGCCTGATACGCGAAAGGAACGTGCCGGGCAGGTCGCTTCCCGGCCCTCAGCTCTGGTGCAGCTGCTGATAGATGGATTCGGCCAGGGACATGGAAATGCCCTCGACGCTGGCCAGGTCCTCGACGCTGGCCGCCATGATGCCGCGCAGCCCGCCGAAGCGCGACAGCAGCCGCTGGCGGCGGCGGGCGCCCACGCCGTCGATCTCTTCCAGCCGCGATACCTTGCGGGTCTTGGCACGGCGGGCGCGCATGCCGGTGATGGCAAAGCGGTGGGCCTCGTCACGGATCTGGGCCACCAGCATCAGCGCGGGCGATTCCTTGCCCAGCACGAGCGGCTCGCGCCCATCGGCGAACACCAGCGTCTCCAGCCCCACCTTGCGCCCTTCCCCCTTGGCCACGCCCACCAGCAGGCCGATGTCCAGCCCCAGCGACTCGAAGACCTCGCGGGCACTGCTGATCTGGCCCTTGCCGCCGTCAACCAGCACGATGTCGGGCAGACGTGCGGCGTCGTCACGCGCGACGCGGCCGGAGGCCGTGCGGCCCTCCCCGGGCGCAGCGGTCTCGTCGGTATCCGTGCTGGCATCAGCGTCGGACACGGATGTGTGCCCGGCGTCTGCATCGCCGGCGGGCTCATCCCGCGTGGTGGCCCAGCGGCCATAGCGGCGCTGCAGCACCTGGCGCATGGCGGCGTAGTCGTCACCAGGTTCGATGCCCTGGATGTTGAAGCGGCGATACTGGCCGGAGGCCATCCGGTTGTTCTCGTAGACCACGCAAGAGGCCTGGGTAGCCTCGCCCATGGTGTGGCTGATGTCGAAGCATTCGACGCGCAGGCGTGCCGGGTCTTCCAGCGACAGGCCCAGCACGTCGAGCAGGTCCTGGGTACGGCGCAGCTGCGAACCGTCGATAGCCAGGTGGCGGGTGAGCGCAATCTTCGCGTTGGCATGGGCCTGCGCAAGCCACCGGCGCCGGTCCTGCTGCGGGTTCTGCACCCAGGCAACGGCATGGCCCGCCTGGGCGCGCAGGATGCCCAGCAGCTCGGGATCCTGCGGCTTCCGGGCGCAGATGATGACGCCGGGAATGGTGGCCCCCGCATAGTGCTGGGTCAGGAAGGCATCGAGCACGCTGCCCAGGCCCTCCTCGTCCTCCAGGCCCGCAACATGGGACGGGAAATGCGCCTTGTCGCCCAGATGGCGCCCGCCCCGCACCATGGCCAGGTTCAGGCAGACCTGGCCATCGGCCTGCTCGATGGCGATGATGTCGGCGTCCGTATCGGCATTGATCTCCATCGACTGCTGGTGCAGCACGCGCGACAGGGCACTGATGCGGTCGCGCAGCACGGCCGCCTCCTCGAAGCGCAGCTCCTCGGCCGCGGCCTGCATGCCGGCTTCCATCTCCTTCAGGATTTCCTTGTGCCCGCCCTTCAGGAAGGTGATGGCCGAGTTCACGTCACGGCGGTAGGCCGCCTCGTCGATCAGACCGACACAGGGAGCGCTGCAACGCCGGATCTGGTGCAGCAGGCACGGACGCGAGCGGTTGGCAAAGTAGCTGTCCTCGCAGGTGCGCAGGTGGAAGATCTTCTGCAGCACCTGGATGCCCTCGCGCACGGCGAAGGAACTGGGATAGGGACCGAAATACTGGGCGCGCCGGTCGGTGCCGCCCCGGTAGTAGGAAATCTGCGGGAAGGCGTGGGCGCTGAACTTCAGGAACGGGTAGGTCTTGTCGTCGCGGAACAGGATGTTGAAGCGGGGCTTCAGCGACTTGATCAGGTTGTTTTCCAGCAGCAGCGCCTCGGCCTCGGAGCCGACGGTAGTGGTGTCGATCTCCACCACGCGGGCCACCATCTGGGCAATGCGCGGGCTGGCCAGCGTCTTGCGGAAGTACGAACGCACCCGCTTGCTCAGGTCCCTCGCCTTGCCCACGTACAGCACGGTGCCGGAGGCGTCCTTCATCCGATAGACGCCGGGCAGCGCCGGCAGCGTGCGCAAAAAGAGCTTCAGCTCGGCCGGGCGCTCGACGAAGGGCGTGAGAGTGGGCTGCGCGGGCTGGTCTGCCGGGTCTGTCGGGTCTGTCGGGTCTGTCGGGTCTGTCGGGTCTGTCGGGTCTGTCGGGTCTGTCGGGTCTGTCGGGTCTGTCGGGTCTGTCGGGTCTGTCGGGTCTGTCGGGTCTGTCGGGTCTGTCGGGTCTGTCTGGTTGGCCTGTCCAGCCTGCTCCGCCTGCTCGACCGGATCAATGGAGTCCCGGGAGTCGGCAGCCGACACCGCCATGGCTTCAGCAGGCGTTTCCTGCGGCCGCACCGGCCCGGCCGCATCCTGGGAAGCGGCGGGTTTCGGGTCGTCGGGACGGCGGGATTCGGTCATGGCCAGGCAGGAAGGGATGGGAAGGCGCTCAGCCAACGACCCGCGGTCGCAGCGCGTTCAGGCGGCGCTCCAGGTGCGGGTTCTCGGGCGGCTGCAGGTGGGCCAGCAGCTCGTCGGCCAGGTCGGGACGATTGCAGACCAGCACCATGTCGCAGCCCGCCTTCAGGGCCGCACTGGCCCGGGCCGTGATGTCACCGGCCACGGTGGCCGCTTCCATCGTCAGGTCGTCCGAAAAGATCAGGCCGTCGAATCCCAGGCGACGACGCAGGATGGTCTGCAGCCATTTTCGGGAGAAGCCGGCCGGCTTGCGGTCCACCTGCGGGTAGATGACGTGAGCAGGCATGACGGCGGTGAGCGCCGTGCCCAGCCATGCGTAGGGAGCCGCGTCATCGGCAAGGATCTCGTCCAGGCTGCGCGTGTCCTCGGGCATGGCGACGTGCGAATCGGCATCGGCAAAGCCGTGCCCGGGGAAGTGCTTGCCGCAGTTGGCCATGCCGGCCAGCAGCAGGCCGTGCGCCACGCAGCGGGCCAGCATGGCAACCACGCGCGGGTCGTGGTGGAAGGCCCGGTTGCCGATGACGGAGGAACGTCCCCAGTCCAGGTCCAGCACCGGCGCGAAGGTGAAGTCCACCCCGGCGGCACGCAGTTCCTCGCCCATGCGGCGGCCCACCTCGGTGGCCTCGCGGCAGGCCGCCAGCACGTCCGCGTCCCAGCGCTCGCCCAGGGTACGCATGGCGGGGATGGCCGAGAAGCCCTCGCGGAAGCGCTGCACACGGCCGCCCTCGTGGTCCACGGCCACCAGCAGTGCCGGCGAGCGGACGGCATGGATCTCGTCGGTCAGCGCGCGCAGCTGCTCGGGTGACTGGTAGTTGCGGGCAAAGAGGATGACGCCACCCACCAGCGGGTGGCGCAGGCGCTTGCGCTCGGCCTCGGTCAGGCGCAGGCCGGCCACATCGACGATGACGGGGCCAGGTGCCAGATGACGGCTACGGCGCACCGGGGTGCTGGCTGCGCGCCGGGTCGTGCGGGCTGCCGAGGAAGTCTTGCGGGAGGAAGCGGGCATGATGAAAGACGTGAAAGCGGTTGCCTCGAAACAGGCCCGGGCCGGTCGATGCCGGGTGGCACGGATTCCTGCCTGTGCAGATCCGGCCCCCGGTGGCCCGGGATAAGCGGCCGGTGGCTCAGCCCTAGCCAGCCATGCCCCGGCTCTGGGCCGCGGCTGCTGCAGCCTCACGGATCAGGGCCTTCATGGTGGAGACGGCCTCTCGCATGCCCACGAACACGGCACGTGAGACGATGGCATGGCCGATGTGCAGTTCACGCACGCCGGGCAGCGCGGCGACAGGCTGCACGTTGAAGTAGTTCAGGCCATGGCCGGCATTGAAGCGCATGCCTGCCTGCTGGATCAGCGCACCGGCGGTGGCCACGCGCTCCAGCTCGCGGCGGATGGCCGGGCTGGCCACGTCGCGGCCTTCGCGGTGGAAGGTCTCGGCGTAGGGACCGGTGTGCAGCTCGCAGACGGAGGCGCCGGCCCGTGCGGCCGCCTCGACCTGGGCCGGCTCGGCGTCGATGAAGACGCTGGTGATGATGCCGTGGTCGGCCAGCCGGCGGATGGCGTCAGTGATGGCGGCTTCCTTGGACAGGATGTCGAGCCCGCCCTCGGTGGTGATCTCGTGGCGGCCTTCGGGCACCAGCATGGCCATCTCGGGCTTGAGGGCAATGGCGATGTCGACCATCTCGGGCGTGGCAGCCATCTCCAGGTTCAGCTTGATCTGCGTCTGATCACGCAGCCGGCGCACGTCGGCGTCCTGGATGTGGCGGCGATCCTCGCGCAGATGCACGGTGATGCCGTCGGCGCCCCCCAGGTGCGCCTCGACGGCGGCCCAGACGGGATCGGGTTCATAGGTGCGCCGCGCCTGGCGGATGGTGGCGACGTGGTCGATGTTGACGCCGAGTTCGATCATGAGAGATGACTCAAGAGTGGGAAATTCAGAGACGCTGCAGGTCCATCAGGATGCGGCGGGTATCGAGCGGAGCCCCTTCCAGCGGCAGGGCCAGCATCAGCCGCGACAGCCGCTTGGCCTGCGACAGCACGCCGGGTGCATCATACCGCCCGGCAGCCATGTGCTGCAGCGCCTGGCCGCTGAACGTGGCAGGGTCTTCCCCCTGCGTGGCGAACCACTGGCCGCCGTCCATGCGGTAGTTGCGTTGCGGCTCCAGCGGCAGGCCCCGGTGGTCGCAGGCCAGATCGGGCGCATAGCCGATTTCGGTGAGCAGCAGCCATTCGAAGCGGCGCAGGATGCGCTCGTCGGCCCCCTGCTCGCCCAGCTGGTACAGGGCATCCGCATAGGCGTCGAAGAGCTGCGGGTGCGGGTCTTCACGCGCCAGCAGCCGCATCACCAGCTCGTTCAGGTAGAAGGCAAAGAGCAGCGCACGACCGGCCGGCACGGCCATGCCGCCCTGCCATTCGGCACGGGTCAGCGTGCGCAGCTCGTTGCGGCCGCTGAGGCGGAACTCGATGGGCTGGAACTGCAGCAGCACCGGCCGCAGCGCCGAGGTGGGGCGGCGGGCGCCCTTGGCCACGGCCGAGACGCGGCCACGCTCGCGCAGGAAGAGGTCAACGATCAGGCTGGTCTCGCGGTAGGCGTGGCTGTGCAGCACGAAACCGGGTTCGTCGGTCAGCGGGCTGGCCATGTCCGGCTTCCTTCAGGGACGCAGCCGCGCCGTGGCGGGTACAGGCCGCGCGGCCGCGTCGTGACAGGGGCAGCCCGAGGGTTCATTCGTAGCCGTAGCTGCGCAGGTGGGCAGCATCCTTGGCCCAGCCGCTGCGCACCTGAACCCACAGCGTCAGGAAGACCTTGCCGTCGAACATGCGCTCCATGTCCTGGCGCGCCTCGCTGGCGATGCGCTTGATGCGCTCGCCCCCATGCCCCAGCACGATGGGCTTGTGGGCACGACGTTCGACGATGATGGTGGCCGCGATGCGCCGCAGGTTGCCCTCTTCCTCGAAGCGGTCGATGACGACGGTGCTTTCGTAGGGCAGCTCCTCGCCCAGCAGGCGAAAGAGCTTCTCGCGGACGATCTCGGCCGCGAAGAAGCGCTCGGGGCGGTCGGTGAGCTCGTCCTCGCCGTAGATGGCCTCCCCTTCCGGCAGGTTGGACTCGATGGCATCAAGCAGCGCCTCGATGCCCTGCCCGTTGCGGGCGCAGATCGGCACGATGGCAGCCAGACCGGGATGCGCCTCATGGACCTGGGCGATCAGCGGCAGCACTTCGTTGACGTTGCGCAGCTGGTCGATCTTGTTGAGCGCGACGATGACCGGGGCGTCGCCCTTGAGCCAGCCCAGGATCTCGTCGTCCTGTCGCCGCCAGCGTCCCGCTTCGGTGACGAGTACCACCACATCGGCTTGCTGACCCACCGACTGGGCCGTGCGGTTGAGGATCTTGTTGAGCGGGTTGATGCGCTGGGTCTGGTAGCCCGGCGAATCGACGAGGATGAGCTGTGCATGCGGCCGCGACAGCACGCCCTGGATGCGATGGCGCGTGGTCTGTGCCCGGTCTGCCGTGATGGACAGCATCTGTCCCAGCAGCTGGTTGAGCAGCGTGGACTTGCCGGTGTTCGGACGCCCCACCAGGGCCACGTAGCCGCAGCGGAACGGCGTGCCCTCAGCAACGGGTGACGGGGATGCGGAAGGATCGTGCGGCATGAAGGAATACCTCAGTGATGGCCGTGCCGAAGCAGATGTTCCAGCGCAGCGCGGGCAGCCACCTGCTCGGCCTTGCGGCGGCTCTCGCCGCTGCCCTCGAAGGACAGCTTCGGCTTGTCGAGCTGGCACTCCACGTCGAAGCGCTGGTCGTGGGCCTGGCCGTGGGTGGCCACCACCTGGTATCGGGGCAGCGGCAGCCGGTGCCCCTGCAGGTACTCCTGGAGGCGTGTCTTGGCGTCCTTGCCCAGTTCGTGGGGATCGATGGCGTCCAGCAGCGGCTGATAGAGGCGCTCGACGACGCCCGCGGCCGCGGCAAAGCCGGATTCGAGGAAGATGGCACCCAGCAGTGCCTCCACGGCATCGGCCAGGATGGAGGGGCGGCGATGGCCACCGCTCTTGCGTTCGCCCTCGCCCAGGATCAGCGCATCGGGCAATGAGAGCCCGCATGCGATGTCGTGCAGGGGGTCCTGCTTGACGAGGTTGGCGCGCAGCCGGGACAGCGCGCCCTCGGGCGAGTCGGCAAAGCGCGCGTACAGCAGTGAGGCCACCGCGCAGTTGAGCACGCTGTCACCCAGAAACTCCAGCCGTTCGTTGTGCTGGCGCCCGTGACTGCGGTGGGTGAGCGCCTGCACGAGCAGCGCCTCGGACTGGAAGCGGTAGCCGAGGCGGCCTTCGAGGGTATGGCGAATGGAATCTCGGATGGTGCCCGTCATGCGTGTCGTCGCGGCGCCCCGGGAAGCCAGGCGGATGGACATCCGCCCCGGCTCCTATCGCGCGCGTGCATCTCCTTCATAGTCGATGACCAGCTTGACCGGCCCGAACAGCGGGATGTCCTTGCTGTATTTGAACGAGACGGTCATCTGCTCGCCCTGGTCCTTGGAGAAGACCAGCTTGCTGCTGTCGATGGCGTGGAAATCGTCGATGGCCTGCGAGCGGTCAAAGGCGCTGCGGATGGCCTCGGGATTGTTGGCCCCCGAAGCGCTGACGGCGCGCACCAGGGCCTTCTTGATGTTCTGATACTCAAGGAAGGTGGGAACCACCCGCATGACGACCAGCGACACGAAGGCCACGATGATGGCCGTGAAGAGCAGCCCGACCAGGGTGAGGCCGCGCTGCGGGGCACGACGGGTGGCAAGGGAGAAAGCATTCATGATGTGTGGGCGAGACCGCCGGACAGGAATGAGGAACGGTCAGGGCCGGACCGGATGACCGACCCATTTACCGGAATGAGCCAATTCTCTGCAGATCGTTGAAATTCATCCAGATGAAAAACGCCCGTCCAACCAGGTTCTTCTCGGGAACGAATCCCCAGCTGCGGCTGTCCAGGCTGTTGTCGCGGTTGTCCCCCATCACGAAGTAGCTTTTCTCGGGTACCTTGCAGGTCAGCTCCACGGAGGTCTGACGGCAATACTTCTCGGTCTCGGGCGTGCGCTGCAGCGGCACGATGGCCGGATTCTCCAGATCGATCAGCATCTTGTGCGGCACGTTGCCGATGGTCTCGGAATAGCGCTGCATGTAGCGCCCCCGTTCGGCATCGAAGTAGTCGCCGGCCGGGCGCAGCGGCGCTTCCTCGCCGTTCAGGAAGACACGACCGCGCCGCACGGTGATGGTGTCGCCCGGCACGCCGATGACGCGCTTGATGTAATCCACCGACGGATCCATCGGGTAACGGAAGACCACGGTGTCGCCGCGCTGCGGCTCGCCCACCTCGATGATCTTGGTGTCGAACACCGGCAGGCGCACGCCGTAGCTGTACTTGTTGACGAGAATCAGGTCACCCACCAGCAGCGTGGGGATCATCGAGCCCGACGGGATCTTGAAGGGCTCGAACAGGAAGGAGCGCACCACGAAGACGACGAACAGCACGGGGAAGAGCCCGGCGGTGTAGTCGAGCCAGGCGGGCCGGCGGTGAAGGCTGTTCTTGAGCTGCTGCCGCGCCTGCGGACTGATCTTGCCGCCACGCGCCTGCTGCTCGCGTTCCCACGTCTTCAGGCGCTCTTCGGCCTGGCGACGCCTGCCAGGTGCCAGCACCAGCACGTCCAGCAGCCACATGCACAGGGTGAAGGCAGTCAGCAGGAAGAGAATCAGCGGAAAGTTCATGACAAAGCGTGGATCAGGCCCGGGAACCGGGCGGCATCAGAAAGGGGTAAGCAGAAGATCGGGATGAAAAAGCGGGAAGGTTCGGGCGCAGGAAGGCTGCCGGATGGGCCATTGCCTGCGCCAGACCGCTCGCAGCCCAGACAATAGCAGGGTGAGACGCGGAATTTCACGAATCCGTCATGGTAGCCGACGAATGGTCGGTCCGTCTCGACCCTGGCATGTCTCTCAGCGCTCTTCCGCCTGCAGCACGGCCAGGAAGGCCTCCTGCGGAATCTCCACCGAGCCCACCTGCTTCATGCGCTTCTTGCCGGCCTTCTGCTTCTCGAGCAGCTTGCGCTTGCGGGTGATATCGCCGCCGTAGCACTTGGCCAGCACGTTCTTGCGCAGCGCCTTGATGGTCTCGCGCGCGATGATGTTGCTGCCGATGGCTGCCTGAACGGCCACATCGAACATCTGACGCGGAATCAGCTCGCGCATGCGGCTGGCCACCTCACGGCCACGGGAGGTGGCATTGGAGCGGTGGACGATGACCGACAGGGCATCAACCTTGTCGCCGTTGATCAGCAGGTCCATCTTCACCACGTCCGAGGCGCGGTATTCGAGGAACTCGTAGTCCATCGACGCATAGCCGCGCGACACCGACTTCAGGCGATCGAAGAAGTCCAGCACGATCTCGCTCATCGGCAGCTCGTAGGTGAGGTGCACGGCCCGACCATGGTAGGTGAGGTCACGCTGCAGCCCGCGCTTGCCGGTGCACAGCGTGATGACGGGGCCCACGTACTCCTGCGGCACGAAGATGACGACCTTGACGATGGGCTCGCGGATCTCGGCAATGCGTGCCTGCTCGGGCATGCGCGACGGGTTCTCGATGCGCTCGACGGTCCCATCGGTCAGCACCACCTCGTAGATGACGGTGGGCGCCGTGGTGATGAGATCCATGTCGTACTCGCGCTCCAGGCGCTCCTGCACGATGTCCATGTGCAGCATACCCAGGAAGCCGCAGCGGAAGCCGAAGCCCAGCGCCTGCGAGACCTCGGGTTCGAACTGCAGCGAGGCGTCGTTGAGCTTGAGCTTTTCCAGCGCGTCACGCAGTGCGTCGTACTCGCTGGCCTCCACCGGATACAGGCCGGCGAACACGGAGGGCTTGATCTCCTTGAAGCCCGGCAGCGGCTCGCTGGCGGCAGGCGAGACATGGGTGATGGTGTCGCCCACCTTGGCGTGCTTGAGCTCCTTCATGCCGGTGATGATGAAGCCCACCTGCCCGGCCGAGAGCGTGTCGCGCGGCGACGAGCGCGGCGTGAAGACGCCCAGCTGGTCACACTGGTGCTGGGCGTCGGTGGCCATCATGCGGATGCGGTCGCGCGTCCTGAGCGTGCCGTTGACGACCCGTACCAGCATCACCACGCCCACGTAGTTGTCGAACCACGAGTCGATGATCAGCGCCTGCAGCGGTGCGTCCGGATCGCCCTTGGGCGGCGGAATGCGGGTGACGATGGCGTCGATGATCTCGTCCAGCCCCATGCCGGTCTTGGCACTGGCCGGGATGGCGTCGCTGGCATCGATGCCGATCACGTCCTCGATCTCGGCGCGGGCGCTGTCGGGATCGGCCGACGGCAGGTCCATCTTGTTGAGCACCGGCACCACCTCGACACCCAGGTCGATGGCGGTGTAGCAGTTGGCCACGGTCTGTGCCTCGACACCCTGTGAGGCGTCCACCACCAGCAGCGCCCCTTCGCAGGCCGACAGCGAGCGGCTGACTTCATAGGAGAAGTCGACATGTCCCGGGGTGTCGATGAGGTTGAAGAGGTACTCGGTGCCGTCGGCCGCGCGATGCACCAGCGAGGCGGTCTGTGCCTTGATGGTGATGCCCCGCTCGCGCTCCAGGTCCATCGAGTCGAGCACCTGGCTGTCCATCTCGCGTTCGGACAGCCCCCCCAGGCGCTGGATCAGCCGATCGGCCAGCGTGGACTTGCCATGGTCGATGTGGGCGATGATGGAAAAGTTGCGAATGTGCTGCATACCGGCGCGATGGGGGTTGGCAAAGAGGGCTATTGTAGTGGCTCGCGGGGGCTGCACGTGCAATGGAAGCACCTGTTGCAGCGAATGTCCGTTCAACGGTAGGGAAACGCCCCTGCAATGCGCGCCCCTATCAACGCAACGGGCCGCACTGGGCGGCCCGTTGTGTCCGTGTGGCGCAAGCGCCGCCCCTGCCTTCAGCAAGAGGCGGACGCCTGAGCCCGATGCCTTACTGGGGCCGGACCGGCACGTAGGAAGCCTCTCCACCGCGCTTGACCAGCAGCACCAGGGTGCGCTTGCGGTCCAGCTTGGCCAGCAGCTGCTCGAACTGGCTGGCCGAGGTGATGGGCTGGCTGTTGACCTGCAACAGCACGTCACCCTGACGCAGACCCGCCTGAGCAGCGGCGCCATTGGGTTCCAGCCCGTTGATCACCACGCCGTCACGCGGCTGACCCTGGCTCTTGCGCTGCTCGGCCGTCAGGTCGGAGGCCATGATGCCCAGCCAGTTGGCCTTGGCAGGGGCCTGCTGTTCCGCCCCGCCCTTGCCACCGGCGCCGCGTGCCTGTTCGTTGGGCACCTCGCCGACCACCACGTCCAGCGTGCGGGCCGCCCCGGCGCGCCAGACCTCGATGGACGCCTTGGTGCCGGGCTTGGTGTTGCCCACGAGACGCGGCAGGTCGGACGAGCGCTCGATGACGCGACCATCGTAACGCAGGATGATGTCACCCGGCATGAGACCGGCCTTGGCGGCAGGCCCCTTCGGGTCCACGCTGCTGACCTGGGCGCCGGAGGGCTTGGGCAGGCCCAGCGGCTCGGCGATGTCCTTGGTGACCTCGGTGATGGCCACACCGATGCGGCCGCGCACGACGCGACCATTGGCCTTGAGCTGATCGGTGACGCGCATCGCCTCGTCGATGGGGATGGCGAACGAGATGCCCATGAAGCCGCCGGTACGGCTGTAGATCTGCGAGTTGATGCCGACCGCCTGGCCGTCCATGTTGATCAGGGGGCCACCGGAGTTGCCGGGGTTGACGGCCACATCGGTCTGGATGAACGGCAGATAGTCGCCGGTCTCGCGTGCCTTGGCCGAGACGATGCCGGCGGTGACGGTGTTGTCCAGACCGAAGGGCGAACCGATGGCCAGCACCCACTCGCCCACGCGCAGCTTGTTGGGATCGCCGATCGGCAGCACCGGCAGGTTGGTCGCATCGATCTTCAGCAGCGCCACGTCGGTGTTCTTGTCCGACCCGATGAGCTTGGCCTTGAACTCGCGCTTGTCGGTCAGCGTGACATAGATCTCGTCCGCACCGTCGACCACGTGGTGGTTGGTCATCACATAGCCGTCAGCCGAAATGATGAAGCCCGAGCCCAGGCCACGGGGAATCTCCTCACCGGACTGGCCGGGTGGCACCTGACGCTGGCGACCCTGCGGGTTGCCCGGCATGTTGGGGATGGCACCGGGCGGGAAGAAGCGACGGAAGAACTCGAAGAAGGGATCGTCCGGGTCAAGCAGTTCTTCACCACCCTGCCCCTGGGGGTTGCCGGCGTGCTCGGTCGTGCGGATGTTGACAACGGCGCCGCCGGTCTTCTCCACCAGGCCCGTGAAATCGGGCAGCTGGCGCACGGCCTGGGCGTGCACGGGAGCGGGCTGCACGAGAGCGACCGTGCCGAACAGGGCTGCCACGGCCAGCGCCGAGCCCGCCAGCGCGGTACGCAGCGAGCCTCGGGTTTGTCCGGCGACCTTGCGACAGGGCCGGTCAGAAGAATGGGGGATACTCATCGATCAGGAAGCCTCAAAAGCTCTGTAAGAATTCGGAAATCAGGCAACCTGCCCCGGAGGAGCATGGCCGCCCCGCTTGCGCCAGACCAGCCATCGACGCACGGTCGCGGCCTCGGCCGGGCCCAGCCGAGGCAGCCAGAGCAGGCAACTGCCACGCTGGATGGCAGCCTGCGAAGCGCAAGGAGGTGCCTCGGAAACGGTTGCAGCCTGCACCGGGGAAGGCGTGAGTGCCTGTGCTTCGGGTGCAGACCCGCTCTCTAACGAACGGCAAGGGGATTCGGTGGACAGCCCCGGATCGGTTGCGCTCAGGGTATCGACAGCAAGGTGCAGCATTGCGCCCAGCCACAGGGTACGCGTCTGCCGCGCGACCAGCCACGGCCCCTCGGCCTCCCACTGGACGAACAGGGTCCCGTCACCATGAAGGCGCAGCGCAACCGGTTTCCGGTACTGGATGCGTGCCGTGGCACAGAGACTGCCAGGGTTGCAGGTGGTGTTGCGGCGACTGCCGTTCAGGGCGCGGGGCACCCACCAGGAGAGCCCGATCAGGGCCGCAAAGGCGATGAAGCGCAACGGCTTGCCAGGCTCGACCAGCCAGGCCACGGCAATGGCAAGCACGACCAGCACGAGCAGAAGCTGGTCGAGACGACGGCCAATGTCTGCCTTGGCTACGGGAATGAGCAAGGAATCAGGCATGGCAGCCATTCAGGGGAATGCGGGAAAAGGCCAGGAAAGGCAAACAGACAACAACGACCAGCCTGCCTGCGCAGGTTGGTCGTTGCATGTCGGCACAGGCCATGGGCCTGACCGTGAGGCATCAGCGGAAGCGACGCAGCACCAAGGTGCCGTTGGTACCACCAAACCCGAAGGAATTCGACAGCGCGACGTCGATGTCCATCTCGCGCGCCTGGTTGGCGCAGTAATCGAGATCGCACTCCGGATCCGGGTTGTCGAGGTTGATGGTGGGTGGCGAGACCTGATGATGCACGGCCAGCGCACTGAACACCGCCTCGATGCCGCCGGCAGCACCCAGCAGGTGGCCGGTCATGGACTTGGTGGAGTTGACGACGACCTTCTTCGCATCATCGCCGAAGGCGAGCTTGATGGCGTTGGTCTCGTTCAGGTCTCCCAACGGCGTGGACGTGCCATGCGCGTTGATGTACTGCACCTGGTCGGTGTTGACCCCGGCATCACGCAGGGCATTCTTCATGCCCCGGGCAGGCCCGCGAAGGTCTGGCGCGGTGATGTGGTGCGCGTCCGAACTCATGCCGAAGCCAATCAGCTCGGCATAGATGCGGGCGCCCCGCTTCTTCGCGTGCTCCAGCTCTTCCAGGACCAGCACCCCGGCGCCCTCGCCCAGGATGAAGCCATCCCGGTCGCGGTCCCAGGGCCGGCTGGCGGCCTGAGGATCATCGTTGCGCGTCGACAGGGCCTTCATGGCTGCGAATCCGCCCACGCCCAGGGGCGACAGGTTGGATTCGGCGCCGCCAGCCAGCATCACGTCGGCGTCGCCATAGGCGATGAGACGCCCGGCATCACCCACGCAGTGCAGCCCGGTGGTGCAGGCACTGACGATGGCATAGCTGGGCCCCTGAAGACCCAGCATGATGGACAGTTGCCCGGCCACCAGATTGATGATCGACCCCGGCACGAAGAACGGCGAGATGCGCCGCGCCCCGCGCTCGAGGTAGTCCTTGTGCGTGGTCTCGATCAGGGGAAGACCACCGATGCCGGAGCCCACGAAGGCGCCGAAGCGCTCTGCGTTCTCCTCGGTGACCTCCAACCCACTGTCACGAAAAGCCTGCAGACCCGCGGCCACACCGTAATGGATGAAGGTGTCGAAGTGCCGAAGCTCCTTCGCATTCATCCAGTCGGCGGGGTTGAAGTCCCGCACTTCCCCGGCAATGCGCGACGGGAAAGGCGAGGCGTCGAAGCGGGTGATCGGGCCGACGCCCGACTTGCCGGCGACCAGATTGGCCCAGCCGGTCTCGACGTCGTTACCGACCGGCGAGATGAGGCCGAGGCCCGTAATGACGACGCGACGCTTGCTCATCAGCTCTTCGAATGCGCCTTGACGAAATCGATGGCCTGTTGAACCGTGGTGATCTTCTCGGCTTCCTCGTCGGGGATTTCCGTACCGAATTCATCTTCCAACGCCATGACCAGCTCGACGTTGTCCAGCGAATCGGCACCCAGGTCGTCCACGAAGGACGATGCGGTCTTGACCTCAGCTTCGTTCACGCCAAGCTGCTCGGCCACAATCTTCTTGACCCGCGCCTCGATATCCGACATTTCAATACTCTCCTGATGAGTGACGATGCCGGTACATGCTACCGGCTTTTTCTGGTTTCTCGATACCTGCCGGAAAAATTTCCGGCGGGCTGGACGGCTTCCGTGAGGAAAGCCAGAACACGGTTACTCTGACGAAACGGGATTGTAGCGTCAAACCATGTACATGCCGCCATTGACCGGCAAGGTGACGCCCGTGACATACGATGCCGCTGGCGAAGCCAGGTAAAGCACCGCTGCCGCGATGTCGTCGGCCTGTCCGAGCCGGCCACTGGGAATCTGCTGCTTGAGCCCCGCCACCTGTTCCTCGGGCAGCGCCCGGGTCATGTCGGTCTCGATGAAGCCGGGCGCCACGCAGTTGACGGTGATGCCGCGGCTGGCCACTTCGCGTGCCAGCGCCCGCGACATGCCGGCCACGCCGGCCTTGGCGGCCGCATAGTTGGCCTGCCCCGGGTTGCCCATCTGACCCACCACCGAGGTGATGTTGACGATGCGGCCGGTGCGTGCCTTCATCATGGGCTTGATGGCCAGGCGCGCCATGCGGAAGACGGCGGTAAGGTTGGTGTCGATGACGGCAGCCCAGTCCTCATCCTTCATGCGCATGGCCAGCGTGTCACGGGTGATGCCGGCGTTGTTGACAAGAATGGACAGCTTGCCGTGCTCGGCCACGATGGCATCGACCAGGGCGGCGCAGGCCTCGGCGTCATTGACGTTGAGCGCCACACCGCGGTGCGGGGCGCCCAGACGCTGCCCGATGGCCTCGGCGCCCTTCTCGGACGTGGCGGTGCCGATCACCGTGGCGCCGGCCCGTGCCAGCGTGTCGGCAATGGCCTGACCAATGCCGCGCGAGGCGCCGGTGACCAGGGCGACCTGCCCTTCGAGGTTGCCGAAGATGGCGGGAATCGGGGTGGAATCTGTGCTCATGAGAACTTGGCCAGCGTGGATTGGAGGGAAGCGGCATCGCTGACGTTGTGCAGCTGCGCCTCGGGCGCGATCCGCTTGATCAGGCCGGTGAGGACCTTGCCGGGGCCGAACTCGACGAACTGGTCGACACCCTTGTCGGCCAGCGCCTGGATGACCTCGACCCAGCGCACCGGATGCCAGGCCTGGCGCACCAGTGCGTCACGGATGCGGGCGGGATCGGTCTCGAAGGCCACATCGACGTTGTTGACCAGCGGAATGGCCGGGGCCTTCAGGTCGATGTCGGCCAAGGCACGCTGCAGCACCTCGCCGGCCGGCTTGAGCAGCACCGAATGGAACGGTGCCGAGACCGGCAGCACGACGGCACGACGTGCCCCCTTGGCCTGCGCAGCCTCGCAGGCGCGCTGGACGGCACCCACGTGACCGGCAATGACCACCTGGGACGGTGCATTGAAGTTGACGGGCGCCACTTCCTCGCGCTGATCGCTGCCGGGTACCGCGCGAGCCTCATCGCAGGCGGCCTGCACATCGGCATCGGACAGCCCCAGGATGGCGGCCATGCCGCCGGTACCCACGGGCACGGCTTCCTGCATGGCCTGCGCGCGCAGTCGCACCAGCTTCACGGCCGTGTCCAGGTCCAGCGAGCCCGCGGCGACCAGCGCCGTGTACTCACCCAGGCTGTGACCGGCCACGAAGTCGGGCTCAGGGCCACCTTCAGCGCGCCAGGCAGCCAGATTGGCCATGCCGGCCAGCAGCATGGCAGGCTGCGTCCAGGTCGTCAGCGCCAGCTCTTCGACAGGACCTTCGGCAATGACCTTTGACAGCAGGGGCTGGCCCAGTGCCGCATCGGCACGCGCCACCAGGGCATCGACTTCGGGACGACCGAGCAGCGACGACAGCATGCCGACGGCCTGTGATCCCTGACCGGGAAATACGAATGCAACGCTCATGAATCCTGACTCTCCCTGGCTATGCCTTGTATCTTGTTCCTATCTCTGCCCACCCGGGCACTGCCGGGAAGCAGAGCATCCCTTGTCAGAAGCGGATGAGGTTGGCCGCCCACGTGAAGCCGCCACCCACTCCTTCCATCAGCACCAGATGCCCGGGCTTGATCCGGCCGTCCTTCACGGCCTGGGTCAGCGCCAGCGGAACCGATGCCGCCGAGGTGTTGGCGTGCTCTGCCACAGTGGAGACCACCTTGTCTTCGGGAAGGCCCAGGCGCGAGGCCGTGGCCGAAAGAATGCGGATGTTGGCCTGGTGCGGCACCAGCCAGTCGAGGTCGTCGACCGAGAGGTCGGCTGCCTGCAGGGTTTCCTGGGCGAGATCAGCCAGCACGCGCACAGCCAGCTTGAAGACGGCCTGACCGTCCATGCGCAGGAACGGATGACCGCAGACGGCACCGCCCCGCACACTGCCCGGCGTGGACAGGATGCCGGACTGACGGCCGTCCGCATGCAGGCGCGAGACCAGAACGCCCGGCGTGTCGGAAGCCGACAGCAGCACGGCGCCCGCCCCGTCACCGAACAGCACACAGGTGGAGCGGTCGTTCCAGTCCATGATGCGGGAAAAGACATCCGCACCGATGACGAGCGCGCGTTTCGCGACACCGGCGCGGATCAGCGCATCGGCGTTGGCCATGGCGTAGACGAAGCCGCTGCAGACCGCCTGCACGTCGAAGGCACCGCCCTGATGGATGCCCAGCTCGTTCTGGATGAGGCATGCCGTGCTGGGGAAGATCTGATCAGGCGTGGAGGTGGCACAGACCACCAGATCGATGTCATCGGGGCCGACACCTGCCATCTCCATGGCCGCACGCGCAGCGCGCGCGCCCAGCGACGTGGTGGTGTCGTCGGGACCGGCCAGCCAGCGCTGACGGATGCCGGTACGGGTGGATATCCACTCGTCCGAGGTCTCGACGCCCCGGGCAGCCAGATCAGCCACCAGGTCGTCGTTGGTGACACGCCGTGCAGGCAGTGCAGACCCTACACCGATCACCCGCGCAAAGCGCGCGCCTGCGGATGCCGGGATGCCCGGCAGGGAACGGGAAGCAGCAGAGGCGGCTGTATCGGTCTGGGACATGGGTACCGGATCCACGAAAAGGGTCAGGAAAGGGGCGGCGGACTGGCGGCATGCCCTGCCGGGCTCGCAGCTGCCATGGCAGCCTCGATGCGGCCCAGCAGACCGTTGCGCGCCGCGTCATAGGCACGCCGCAGGGCGGCCTCGTAGGCCAGCACATCGGCCGAGCCGTGACTCTTCAGAACGATACCACGCAGCCCGATGAGGCAGGCGCCGTTGTAGCGTCGATGATCGACCCGTTGACGAAAACGCTTGAGTGCCGGCATGACGCACAGCGCGCCCAGCTTCGTGAACCAGCTGCGCGAGAGCTCCTGCTTCAGGAAGGCGCCGATCATCTGCGCGACACCCTCGGACGTCTTGAGCGCCACGTTGCCGACGAAGCCATCCGAGACGACCACATCGGCCTTGCCGCCATAGACGTCGTTGCCTTCGACGTTGCCCACGAAATTGAGAGGCGTCTCGCGAATGAGGCGAGCTGCCTCCTTGACCACGTCATTGCCCTTGATGAGCTCCTCGCCGATGTTGAGCAGCCCCACGCTGGGACGCTCGGTACCGTCCAGCACCGAGGCCAGCGCACTGCCCATGATGGCGAATTGCAACAGATGCGTGGGTTCGCAGTCGACGTTGGCACCCAGGTCCAGCATGGTGGTGAACCCCCCCTTCTGGGTGGGCAGCTGGGTGGCGATGGCGGGTCGATCAATGCCCGGCAGCGTCTTGAGGACGAAACGGGAGATGGCCATCAGGGCACCGGTATTGCCGGCACTGACGCAGGCATCGGCCTCACCGGCCTTGACCTGTTCGATGGCGATGCGCATGGAGGAGTTCCGCCGGTTGCGCAGGGCCTGCACCGGGTTGTCGTCCATGCGAATGACTTCGCTGGCCGGCACCACGCGGATGCGTGACGACAGCGCAGGATCCGAGCCGTGCCCGCCCGCCTGACGGGATGACTGAAGTGCGCCCTCGACCTCGTCGGGGCGACCCACCAGCAACAGCTCGGCATCCGGGTGAGACTGCAGGAATGACAATGCGGCCGGAACCGTCACCGTCAGACCATGGTCTCCCCCCATGGCATCGATGGCCAGGCGAACGCTCATGGCGCTACGAATATGGTTGGTTGCAAGGATGCAGCACCGCTCACCCCGAGGGCTCGGGGTGCAAACGGGCCGCAATCAGCTGATCGAGCAGCAGGAATCAATCGTCAGACTTGGTCTTGACGATCTTCTTGCCCCGATAGTAGCCATTGGGGCTGATGTGGTGACGCAGGTGCACTTCGCCCGTGGTGGGCTCAACGGCAACCGGCGGGTTTTCCAGGTGATCGTGCGAACGATGCATGCCGCGCTTGGACGGCGTCTTCTTGTTTTGCTGAACGGCCATGTGAATTCTCTCCAGCCCATGTGGCGGGCAATCCAAGATTATAACGAGTCCGGGAAAGTTTGAACAAGTCGCCTGCTTCAATTAAGCGTCGCCGGACTGGGGCAGACCTCATGGAAGACCGCCATGGGCAGCGCCAGCATGGCCTCGTCCTCGATCAGGCCGGCCAGTGCCAGCCGCGGCTCGACAGCAATCACGTCCACATCCACCCCGGCTTCAGGATCTTCCAGCCCGGCCTGGCGCTCGGAAGCGGCGAGCCGGAAACGGCGCGTGATCGACAGTTCATCCAGCGGCAGCGGCCCCAGACAGCGCCCGCAGGCCACCACTGGCGCAAACTGCAGTGACAGCACCAGGAACTGGCGGACCCGGTCCAGCTCGTCACGCGCACTTTCCCCCTGCACCTGCCAGTGCACCAGCGTGCCTTCATCCAGCAGACCGCTGGCCAGCAGGCGTGGCATCCGCGCAACCGAGGTGCTGCCCGCCAGCCGTTCGCCGGCACGGGCAAAGCGGGCCGGGTCGATCTCGGGTGCCAGCCCCTCGGGCAGGGAATCGGCCTCCCAGCCCTCGCCGGACTGGGCGGAAGTGGCAGACGAGCTGTGAGGCGGCTTGGCCGCGGTGGGTTTCATCGACACATTCTCCCCGTTCTGGATTCGGATCTGCGGGCATGCGTTCACGCCGCGGATGCACCCCCTCCCGGGATCCACGAACCGGACCCCGAAAAGCAGGCGCGCTTATCATAGCAGCCCATGAGACTGATCCTTGCTTCCTCCTCGCCCTATCGACAGGAACTGCTTGCGCGTCTGCGCCTGCCCTTCGAAGCCGTGGCCGCCGATGTCGACGAGACGCCCCTGCCCCATGAGCCCATTGCCGACCTGGCCACGCGCCTGGCGGCCCTGAAGGCCGAAACCATCCTGGCTCGGCATCCGGATGCGCTGGTCATCGGTTCGGACCAGGTGGGCACGCTGGACGGCATCACCCCCATCGGCAAGCCGGGCACCCTGGAACGCGCCCGCCTTCAGCTGCAGGCGGCCTCGGGGCGAACCATGCACTTTCATACGGCGCTGGCGCTGCGCGGCCGTGGACTCCCCCCCATCGACGATGCCGTCTGCGTGGATGTCGCCTTCCGGACGCTGACCCTCGCCGAGATCGACCGCTATCTGGCCCAGGAGGATGTCCTGAACTGCGCCGGTTCGGCCCGCTGCGAGGGGCTGGGCATCAGCCTGCTGGAATCCATCCGCACGGATGACCCCACCGCCCTGATCGGGTTGCCGCTGATCCGGCTGAGCACCCACCTGCGGCAGCTGGGGGTGGATGTCCCGGCTGCCACCACCCCTTCATCGGAACGGGCATCATGAAACCGACACCCCACGGACGCCTTCTGCTGATTCCCACGCCGCTGCAGCAGCCCGAGGAATGTCAGCAGCCCTGGCTGCTGGAGCCGGACAGGCAGCGGGTCTCGGCGCTGACCGACTTTCTGGTGGAAACCCCCAAGGCCGCACGGCGCTGGCTGGGCCTTCTGGGCATGCAGCAGCCCATCCGGGACCTGCAGCTGCGCGCCCTGCCCGGCAAGTCCGAAGGCAAGGCGCCCCGACTGGACGCACGCGACTGGTTGGCGCCTGCTCTGGAAGGCCGCGACATGGGCCTGCTGTCGGACGCGGGCTGCCCTGGCGTGGCTGACCCGGGGGCGCTACTGGTGGAGGCAGCACATCAGCTGGGCATCGAGGTCGTGCCACTGGTGGGCCCCTCATCGCTGCTGCTGGGGCTGATGGCCAGTGGCCTGAACGGGCAGCGCTTTGCCTTCCAGGGCTACCTGCCCAAGGCTGCCGATGAACGTGCCCAGACCATTGCCCGGCTGGCGCAGCGTTCACGACACGAACGCGAGACCCAGCTGCTGATCGAGACGCCCTATCGCAACCAGGCCATGGCCGACGCCCTGGTGGCCCATCTGCCCGAAGACGCTCGGCTGTGCGTGGCCACCGACCTGACGGGTCCTGCGCAGCGCGTCGAGACACGCACTGTGCAGGACTGGCGACGCAAGCCGCCTGTCATGCCCGACAAGCGGCCCGCACTCTTTCTGTTCCTGGCCTGAGCCCCACGAAGGGGCCCTGGCCAAGGACGTCAGCGCAGCACCGGCTCCTGGCCGCCGACGCGGGTCTGGACCTGCTTCCAGAAGCCGCCGAAGGCCTCGGCCCCGAACTGCCTGGCCAGCATCTGCCAGCGCGAGTATTCGCTGAAGTCCACCACGTTCTCGGTGTTGAGCACGTCACGCGCCACCGAATCCACCGACCCCAGACCATCAGCCAGTCCCAGCTGGATGCTGCGCTCACCGGTCCAGAAAAGCCCGCTGAAGGTCTCGGGGGTTTCCTTCAGCCGCTGGCCGCGTCCCTGCTTGACCACGTCGATGAACTGACGATGAACCTCGTCCAGCATCGCCTGGGCATGAGCCTTCTGCTCGGCACTCATGGGCGCCGTGGGATCCAAGAAAGCCTTGTTCTTGCCAGCCGTCTGCGTGCGACGCTCGATACCCAGCATCTTGAGCGTGTCCTGCACGCCATAGTAGCTGAGCAGCACCCCGATCGACCCGACGATGCTGGCCTTGTCCACGTAGATGTTGTCAGCCGCTGCCGCGATGTAGTAGCCGCCCGAGGCACCGACCTCCTCGATCACCGCGTGCAGCGGCTTCTCGGGATGAAGACGGCGCTGACGCCGCATCTCGTCGACGATCATGCCGGACTGCACGGGGCTGCCTCCCGGGCTGTTGATGCGCAGGACGACGCCCACCGCCCGCGGATCGGAAAAGGCCCGGCGCAACGCCTTGTTGATCCGGTCGGCCGAGGCCCCCTCCTCGCCCGAGCCACCAACGATGACCCCTTCGATGTTGATGGAAGCCACATAGCTGGCTGGCCGACGCTGATCCTCATCAACCTGGGCCACCGAGGTGCAGCGCTGGATGCCGAAAGCCAGCACCGCCAGGAACGCCAGCCACTGGAAGATGCGCCAGCGACGCTTCGCCTTGCGCTCCTTCAGCGTCTCGCGCGCGAGTTCCTCGACGAAGCCACGACCCCATTCCGCCGTGCCCAGGATGTTTCTATCGTTCTGCTCTGCCATGCATGGCCTCCCTTCCCAAGAGGGTTTGCTGCCTCAGGGGAAAAATAGTGATTCGTGATCACCCTGAATGATCAGGGAAAAGCGGCCCGCACGAAACGGGGGAACCCCCAATTTCAGGCGGAGCCCAACACTCCGCGCCATGAACCGACACGTCCGGGCACGATCCCTTGTGTCCGGTCTGCTCAGGCGCAGCCGAGCAGTCGGCCCAGTTCGACCACGGTTGCCGCCATGGCATCCGGCTCGCTGGATTGCAGCATGAGCAGGGTTCCCGTGTCGTAATAGACCCCGATGCTGGCACAACCGAAAGCGCGTGCCATCTCGATGTCATAGATCGAATCGCCCACCATCACCATCTGCGTCGGGCTGACCCCCATCTCTTCGGCCAGGCTCTGCAGCATCCATGGATCAGGCTTCGAGGCCCCCTCTTCGGCGCAACGCGTTGCCTCGAAGAACGCCCCCAGCTCGCCGCCGGCCAGCACTCGGTCCAGGCCGGCGCGGGACTTGCCGGTAGCCACGGCCAGCCGCCGCCCCTGCGCCCGCAGCGCCTGCAGCAGCTCAGGGATGCCGGCAAACGGGATGTCGACGCGCTGACGGTTGCCGAAATAGTGGCGTCGATAGGTATCAAGGAACTCGGCGTGACGCTCGGCCGGAAAATCCGGCACGAACTGCTGCAGCATCTCGCCAAGCCCCAGCCCCACCAGGGGCCGGATGGTCTCGGCCGAGGGTGGCGTCAGCCCCAATGACTCGGCGGTCTTCCGGATGGCCTGAACGACCTGTGCAACGGAGTCGGCCACCGTGCCGTCCCAGTCGAACACCACGACCTCACGACGACACAAGTCTTTCTCGACGCCAGCTCTCGTCATCCCATAGCCCCCCTTTCTGGATCAAGTCATTGATTTTCCGGGTGCTGGCATTGTTGCATGGAAGCCCCAGACAACGATACGCACCCGCATATGAGTGAAAACACCGTGGTGAATGAATCACATGGAGACCATCTCTGTCACGGATGATACACAGGGCCCGCCTCCCTGAATGCAGGCGCACTCACCCGTCAGGCGCGTACCGCGTCCAGCCATGCAATTCTCAGAAATCACTTCAATATACAGCGGTAAATCATCATGAAAACTTGAGACTTCACTTGAGAAAGCCCATATAACTACTCGCTTCTCACCCCATCTGCCGTCACCCCGAAACGGGCCAGCAGTGCCTCGAAGGCGGCTGGCATGGGCGCGTCCAGCACCAGCATCTCCTCTTTTTTCGGATGCTTCATTTCAAGATGAAAGGCATGAAGAAACATGCGGTTAGCCCCCATGTCATCAAGCACCTTGTTTAAAGTGAAGTCTCCGTATTTTTCATCCCCCAGGATGGGATGCCCCCCATGTGCCAGATGCACCCGGATCTGGTGGGTGCGTCCGGTGAGCAGCTCGCATTCCAGCAGCGCCCCATGAGGCGGCAGACCTGGCGTGCCACCAAAGTCCAGCGCCTGCAGGCGCCGAAAGCGCGTGGCCGAGGGCTGCCCCTGAACATCCACTCGCACCCGGCGCTCGCCGGCCGGCGTGAGGTAGCGCAGCAACGGAAACTGCACCAGCACCGGCCGGGGCCTTCCCCAGTGCCCCTTCACGATGGCCAGGTAACGCTTCTTCACCTCGCCGGCGGCAAACATCCTGTGCAGGGCCAGCAGCGCCGAACGCCGCTTGGCGATGACCAGCAGACCCGAGGTGTCGCGGTCCAGGCGATGGGCCAGCTCCAGGAACTGGCCGGGCGGGCGCGTGGCACGCAACCGCTCGATGAGACCGGCCGAGATGCCGCTGCCCCCATGCACCGCCAGCCCCTCGGACTTGTCCACCACCAGCAGGTGCTCGTCCTCGAAGAGGATGCGGATGTGACGGTCGTCCAGCTTGGGACCACCCCGGGCGGGCCCCGGACGCAGTGCCGTCTGCGGCACGCTGGCCAGCGGCGGCACACGGACCCGCTCACCGGCGGCCACGCGCTGCTCGGCCTTGACCCGGCGCCCGTCGACGCGTACCTCGCCCTTGCGGATCATCCGGTAGATGCGCGTCTTGGGCACGCCACGCAGCATGGCCAGCAGGTAGTTGTCCAGGCGCTGACCCTCGTGGCCCTCGTCCACCGTCAGCCACTGGATGGGTGTTGTTTGCGCCATGGGCGCTTTTGTGTCGGCGTCTTTCATCCGGCTATAATCGCGGGCGGTTGTCGGTCATGCAGGCTGGGCGTCGCCAACCGGGCCATACCCTTGAAAATTCGCCGGTTTTCGGCGACTTGTGCAAGGGTCCGGTTTCGGCGTCAGGACCCGCCTGCTGGCTGTCGTGCAGTCTGCAGTGTAAAAGAAGGGCTGGATTTTTTCCCGTGCCCGCCCGCACCCCTTCCCGGGTGCGCCGGCGCTTGCACCCGCCCTTCCAGCTGCAGCCCCTGCACGCCGCGCGACAAGCCCCGCATGGGCCGCATTGTCCGGCCTGTGCCCGGCTTGCCCGGATGACGACCATTGGATTCAAAACGCGGCGTCGAAAGGTTCGGCGCGCGAGCACGATTCGACACGATGAGCCGCCAACGCTCGTCGGGACAAGAACAACGGAACCCAAAGGCCCTTCACGTCACCCCATCCGGCCCGATGATCACGACAACCCCCGCCCGCAGCCTCCCTGCCGGCTTTGCCGGCCGTCAGACGATCCCGTCTGCGCGCTGCCGTGCCGTCGTGCGCGCCACCGACGTGCCCTTGCGGCCTTCTCGCCGTCACTGTTTCGATGATGCCTGCCCCTGCGCACGGCTCGGGGGTCGACCCATGCTCGCTGGTCCTACACACCACGCCAACGTGTGCATGGAGTCATGGCATGAAACGCATGCTGTTCAACGCAACCCATTCGGAAGAACTGCGGGTTGCCATCGTCGATGGCCAGCGGCTGATCGACATTGACATCGAGTCCGCCGGACGCGAGAGTCGCAAGAGCAATATCTACAAAGGGGTCGTCACTCGTGTCGAACCCTCGCTGGAAGCCTGCTTCGTCAACTACGGCGAAGACCGTCACGGCTTCCTGCCCTTCAAGGAAATCTCCCGATCCTACTTCCGTCAGGATGTCGAAGGCGGCAAGCCGCTGCGCATCCAGGACGTGATCAGCGAAGGCCAGGAACTCATCGTCCAGGTCGAGAAGGAAGAGCGCGGCAACAAGGGCGCCGCCCTGACCACGATGATCTCGCTGGCCGGCCGCTACGTGGTCCTCATGCCCAACAACCCCCGTGGCGGCGGCGTGTCGCGCCGCATCGAGGGCGAGGACCGGCAGGAACTGCGCGAGGCCATGGACAAGCTGCAGGTGCCCTCCGGCATGAGCCTCATCGCCCGCACCGCCGGCATCGGTCGCTCGGTCGAGGAGCTGCAGTGGGACCTGAACTACCTGCTGCAGCTGTGGCAGGCCATCGAATCGGCCGCCAAGTCGGCACCGGGCGCCTTCCTCATCTACCAGGAATCCAGCCTGGTCATCCGCGCCATCCGTGACTACTTCACGGCCGACATCGGCGAGGTGCTGATCGACACCGAGGACATCTACCAGCAGGCCACGCAGTTCATGAGCTACGTGATGCCCGACTACGTGGCACGCGTCAAGTACTACCGCGATGCCACCCCGCTGTTCTCGCGCTTCCAGATCGAGCACCAGATCGAGACCGCCTACTCGCGCGTCGTGCCGCTGCCCTCGGGTGGCGCCATCGTCATCGACCACACCGAGGCGCTGGTGGCCATCGACGTGAACTCGGCTCGCGCCACCCGTGGCTCCGACATCGAGGAAACGGCCTTCCGAACCAACATGGAGGCGGCCGAGGAAGTGGCCCGCCAGATGCGACTGCGCGACCTGGGCGGCCTCATCGTCATCGACTTCATCGACATGGAGAGCAGCCGCAACCAGCGCGAGGTCGAGCAGTGCCTGAAAGAAGCGCTCAGCCTGGACCGTGCCCGCGTGCAGACCGGCAAGATCTCCCGCTTCGGCCTGATGGAGCTGTCGCGCCAGCGGCTGCGTCCGGCGCTCAACGAAGGCACCCACATCACCTGCCCGCGCTGCAACGGCACCGGCGTCATCCGCGACATCGAGTCCTCGGCCCTGCACGTGCTGCGCGTGCTGCAGGAAGAGGCCATGAAGGAGAACACCGCCGCCGTGCACGTGCAGGTGCCGGTGGAGGTCGCCACCTACCTGCTCAACGAGAAGCGCACCGAGATCGCCACGCTGGAAGCACGCCTCAAGGTCGAGATCGTGCTGATCCCCAACAAGTCGATCGAGACCCCGCTCTACAGCCTGGAGCGCCTCAAGCACGACGACGAGCGTCTGCTGACCTACCGTGCCAGCTACGCCATGGCCGAGGCCAACGACGAGGAAAACACCTACCTCGCCAACAAGTTCAAGCAGCCCGGCAACCGCCAGGAGGCCGTGGTCAAGGGCATCACCCGCGACCAGCCGCCGGCACCGCCGCCCGCCCGTCCGGCTGCAGCGCCCGCCGCATCCTCGACACCTGCCGCTTCGTCCACTCACGGTGGCCTGCTTGATCGCATCCTGAACCTGTTCGGCTGGGGCGCCGCCCACGGTGCCGAGACCGCCGAAACAGCGGAGCGTCCGTCCGACGATGGTCGCAATCGCACCGCCCGCAACGCCGGCAACGGCACGAGTCGGAGTGAACGCGGCAACCGTCGCGGCGAGCGCAGCGACAGCGAAGGCCGCAACGGTCGGCGCAACGAGCGCAATGGCCGCAGCGAGCGCACGGAACGTGCTGAGCGGACCGAACGTGCCGAAGCCTCCGACAACGGCAAGCGTACCCGTGGCGAACGGAGCAACGGTCGCCAGCGCGACGAGGCCCGCGACACCCGTGAGCCGCGTGAATCCCGCGAAGGTCGTGACACCCGCGACGCGCGCCAGAACGGCGAACGCGCCGATCGCAATGGCCGCAACGAGCGCGCCGAGCGCCAGGAACCGGCCGAGCGCAACGAACGCATCCAACGCAACGAGCGACCCGAAGGCGCCGAGGCCACCGGCCAGGAGCGCAGCGAACGCCCAGCCCGCGGTGAACGCGGCGAGCGCCGCAACCGGGGCGAGCGTGCCGAGCGCAACGTGCGTGACGAAGCCACCGAAGAGCGCGTCGAGGCCACCTCGGCGGAAGGCCAGGAGCGTCAGCGTCCGGAACGGGGCCGTCGTCGCCGTCAGGCCGACAACGCCGAGGGCGTGCAGACCGAAGGCCTGGACACCCTTCCGGCCGAGACCGCTGACGAAGCCCCGGCCCCCGCACCGCGCGAAGGCCGTGGCCGCCGCTCGGCCGAGCCCGCCAGCGACAGTCACGCAGTGACGTCGGACGAACCCGCCGCCGAGGCCGCTCCGGCCGAAGAAGCCGCTTCGACCCGCGCCCCGCGTCAGCAGGCTCCCCGTCAGGAGACCGCCCCGTCGGCCGCCGCAAACGACGAGGAAGCCCCAGCTGCCGAGGAAGGCGAGCGCCGCCGTCGCCGTCGCAGCAACCGCCGCGACCGGACCGAAGCCGATGCCGGCCGTGAAGGCGCTGCACCGGCCGAGACCGCCGGCACGACCGAGGCAGCCCCGGCTGCTTCCGAAGGAGCCGACGCCGCCGTGACGACTCCGGCCGAAGGTCGTGAGCGTGCCGAGCCGCGCGAGCGTCGTGCCCCCCGGGCAGCCGCCGAGAAGGTCCCCGCTCAGGAGGCCGACAGCAGCGCCGCGCCCCGCAGCCAGGAGGACGCCCGTGCCGAGAAGGCCGACAAGCCCGCCGAAGCACCGGCGCGCCGCCGTGGCAACGCGGATGACACTGCCCAGGCACCGTCGCCCCGTCCACAGGCAGCACCTGCCCAGCCTGTCCCCACCCGGGCACTGGAGGAAGTGGTACAGTCGGCAGGACTGGAATGGGTGCAGACCAGCGCGGCCCCGCAGGCCGAGCCTGTCGTGACCGCGCCCGCTGCTCCCCGGCCGCGCCGGCAGCGCAAGCCGCGCACGCCGGTCGCCGCTGAACCGCTGCAACAGGTGGAAACCCAGGCCGGCAAACCGTCGGACGAGCAGTAACCACCTCGCCGGCCCGGCAGGCCTCGCCTGTCGGGCCGGTTCACTCTCTTTCCCCTTCATGGCAGAACGAGTCATACCCATTGCCGACCAGCGCAGTCGCGGTATCCTGCCGATGCAGCCGCTCCGCCTGCAGGACGGCCCATCGGCGCTGCCCATGTCTCCGGACGGCGCCCTGCTTGACGCCCGTGGCCGCCCCCTGCACGACCTGCGCATCTCGGTCACCGACCGCTGCAACTTCCGCTGCTCGTACTGCATGCCGCGCGAGGTCTTTGGCAAGGACCATGAATTCCTCTCGCACGGCTCATTGCTCAGCTTCGAGGAGATCACCCGCGTCGCCGGGCTGATGGTCGGTCTGGGCGTGAAGAAGATCCGCCTGACCGGTGGTGAGCCACTGTTGCGACGCGACCTGGAAACGCTGATCGCCCAGCTCAGCTGCCTGCGCCAGCCCGACGGCCAGCCCGTCGAACTGACCCTGACCACCAACGGCTCGTTGCTGGCCAAGAAGGCGCAGTCACTGCGCGAGGCCGGACTCGATCGCGTCACGGTCAGCCTGGACGGCCTGGACGATGCACTGTTTCGCAAGCTCAACGACGCCAACTTCCCGGTTTCCCGCGTGCTGGCCGGCATCGAGGCCGCTGCCCAGGCCGGTTTCTCGGGCATCAAGGTCAACATGGTGGTGCGCCGCGGCCTGAACGACGGCGAGATCCTTCCGATGGTCGAGCATTTCCGCGGCACCGGACACATCCTGCGCTTCATCGAATACATGGACGTGGGCACCAGCAACGGCTGGCGCATGGAAGAAGTGCTGCCCAGCCGTGACATCATCGCGCGCATCCACGCCGTGCATCCGCTGGCCCCTGTCGATCCGAACTATCCCGGCGAGGTGGCCCAACGCTGGCGCTTCCTCGACGGCGCTGGCGAGATCGGCGTCATCTCCTCCGTCACCCAGCCTTTCTGCGGCGACTGCTCGCGTCTGCGGCTGACCACCGAAGGCCAGCTCTTCACCTGCCTGTTCGGCCACCAGGGCCATGACCTGCGGGGCCTGCTGCGCCGTCAGCTGCCCGATGAAGACATCCGTACCGCGTTGATGAACCTCTGGCAGGGACGTGACGACCGCTATTCCGAGCTGCGCAGCAGCCAGAAATCCGCCAGTCCAACCTCCAACGGCAAAAGGCGGGTGGAAATGAGCTACATCGGTGGCTGAAGATCCCATCACCGGCCTGGTGCTGGCCGGTGGAGCAGCCCGGCGCCTGCAGGCTGCCCACCCCGGCGCCGACAAGGGACTGCTGCCCCTGGCGGGCAGGCCGCTGATCGCCTGGGTCATCGACAACCTGGCCCCGCAGGTGCAGAGCCTCGTCATCAGCGCCAACCGCCACCTGGACGACTATCGCCAGCTGGGCCATCCGGTCCTGCCGGATCGGCTGCCCGACATGCCCGGCCCCCTGGCCGGCATTCATGCTGCCCTGTCCGTCTGCCCCACCGAGTGGCTGGCCGTGGCCGCCTGCGACACCCCTTTTCTGCCCCCCGACTGGGTTGCCCGGCTGCAGCACGCCCTGACGGGCAGCAGCGCCCCCATTGCCTACGCCCACGATCCCGACCAGCCCCACCCGCTGGTGGCCGTACTGCATCGCAGCCTGCTGCCCTCACTGGATGCCTTCCTGAAAGCCGGCAACCACCGGGTGCGACAGTGGTATGGCCAGCACGGCGCTCAGGCGGTACCCTTTCCCGATCCGCAAGCCTTCCAGAACCTCAACACCCCGGAGGAATGGCAGGCTGCCGAAAGCCACCTGCGCTCGCCTGCCCATCCGCATCCTTCACCCTGAGCCCCATCCGGAACCACGCCCGGCTGGCACCCCCATCTCGCCCGAGACCCGTTCATGAGCACCTCGACCGACTGGCCCTCCCTCGCTTCCCTGCTGGCCCGCCTGCCGGACTTCAACCCGGACGCCGTACCTGTGGCCCAGGCCCGCGAGCTGCTGGCGGACTGGGTGGCACCGCGTGTCCAGGCGCGGTCGATGCTGGTTCAGGCGGAAGCCCTCGGCCGCGTGCTGGCCCGTGACGTCGTTGCCCGCCTGGATCTGCCCCCCTGTGACAACGCGGCCATGGACGGCTACGCCCTGCGTCATGCCGACCTGAAGCCCGAGGGCGACACCACGCTGCCGGTGGCAGGCCGCACGCTGGCCGGCGATCCCCCGGCCACACTGCCCCCCGGGCAGGCCTGGCGCATCATGACCGGCGCCCCCATGCCGGCCGGCGCCGACACCGTGGTGATGCAGGAGCACGTCCAGCGCCGCACCAATGACACCGCCCCGCACGACACACGCGCCCAGCCGGACACAGGCACCCACCCGCAGGAAACGATCACCCTCCCGGCCGGCCAGAAACCCGGCCAGAATGTGCGCCGCCGGGGTGAGGACATCCGCACAGGCCAGACCGCCCTCCCTGCCGGTCGGATCCTCTCGCCCATGGACCTGGGTGTGGCTGCCTCGCAGGGCATCGTCGATCTGCCCGTTTTCGGCCCGCTGAAAGTGGGCGTTTTCTCCACCGGCAACGAACTGGTCCAGAGCGGGCAGCCGCTGGCCGCTGGCCAGATCCATGACAGCAACCGTCCGACCCTGCTGGCGCTGGCACGCAATCGAGGATTCGAAGCCATCGACCTGGGCTGGCTGCCCGACGATCCCGCCATCCTGACGAAGGCCCTGGCCTCCAGCATCGATCAGGTCGATGTGCTGCTGACCACCGGCGGTGCCGCCGGGGGAGATGCCGATCTGCTCTGGCACGTGCTGTCACAGCCCATGCACCACCAGGGCATGGCGCTGCCCACCGAAGCCCACGCCTGGAAACTGAAGCTACGCCCGGGGCGCCCCCTGGTCATCGGCCGCATCGGCCAGACGCCGGTCTTCGGCCTGCCCGGCAACCCGGTGGCGGCGCTGCTCAGCTTCCTGTTCGTCATCGACGCCGCCCTCCAGAAAATGGCGGGCATCACCGCCCCGCGCCCGCTGCCGCGCATCCGCGCCCGCGCCGGCACGGCCATCCGCAAGCGCCCGGGCCGGCAGGAGCTGCTGCGCGTGACGCTCTGCTACCATGAATCGGACGATCTGCCGGTGGCCATGCCTGCCGGCAGCCAGAGTTCTGCCCAGCTGCGCTCGGTCGCCGAGGCCGACGGCATCGCCGTGCTGCCCGAAGACCAGGGCCCGGTCGCCGAAGGCGACCGGCTGGACGTGGTGCCGCTGCACGGCCTGCTGTAATCTGCGCCCCCATCCGCAGACCGTCTCCGATCAGCACGTTCGATCAGCCAGGGCCGGCGAACACCGCCTTTTCACCAGGATCCCGCACCGCATGAACGCCACTCCCCATTCCCACCGCCTGCTGCTGGCAGCAGCCCTGGCGCTGTCGGCCGGCAGCGTGCAGGCCGCCCAGACCACCGGCAGCCAGCCCATCGAGAAGGCTGACCCGGCCGCCATCCAGCCGGATACCGACGTACCGCCCCCACAGCCCATCAGCGATGAGGTGATCGGCCAGGAATACGACGCTTACCGGCAGAGTGTGAAGGGCCAGAAGATGTATACCGTCAGCTACATCCTGCTGAGCGACGAAACGGAAGCCCGCCAGTGGATCGCCCGACTCCGAAGCGGCGCCTCCTTCGAGAAGGCCGCACGAGAGCACTCCAGGCACCCGCTCAGTGCCAAGGAGGGCGGCAAGCTGGGCACCTTCGCCACCTGCCGCTGGGCCAGGGACACCGTGCAGCTGCTGGACACCCTCAAGCCCGGGCAGATCTACGCCAAGCCCGTCAAGGCCAGCGCCGGCTGGGGCATCTATCGCCTGGATGCCGTCAAGGCCCTCGAACCGATCAGCTACGCGCAATACAAGGAACAGCTGCTGTCGGCCACCTTCAAACCCGAATGCCCGTGGGTGCCCCCCGTGACGGTGGGCGTGCCGCGTGAACCCTGAGCCACACGGCATGGACCTGATCACCCCTAAGAGCCCCGACCTGACAGAACGGGGATTTGTGTGAGCAGCAGGACGGCGACGATGGACCACGACAACGACAGCCACCGGATGGGCCTGGTGGCCGCCACAGCCATGTCGGTCACGATCGTCGTGGGCGCAGGCCTGCTGACGCTGCCCGGACTCAGCTACGCCCAGGCCGGGCGCCTGGGGCACCTGCCCTGGCTGCTGATGTCCGTCCTGATGCTGCCGCTGCTGGCCGTGTTCGCCTTCTTTGCGCGGCGGCACCCGTCCGCCGGTGGCGTGGTCGGCTACATCCGCCTCAGCCTCGGGCCCCAGCTGGGTGCCGCCAGCGAAGCCATCGTCATCGGCACCTTCTCGCTGGGACTGCCCGCCATTGCCCTGATCGGCGCCACCTACCTGCAGCAGACGCTGCCGGCTCTGCCCGTGGCCGCCACCGCCATCGGCATGGTCACCATCGGGCTGCTCTTCGGTATGTTCGGCCTCCGAGTATCCGGCGCCGTCCAGACCGCCATCGCGACGCTGATCGTTCTGGGCCTGCTGGGGCTCTGCGCCGGCTACTGGCTTCATGCCCCCTCGGACACCGCTCCCGGCACGTCCCTCCTGACAGGCAGCGACATGCTGCCCATGCTGTCCGCCAATGCACTGCTCGGCGTCCTGTCGGCGCTGCCCCTGGTGCTCTTTGCCTACACGGGCTGGGAAATCACCGCCTTCCTGGCCGAGGACATGCAGGATCCCGCCCGCAACCTGCCGCGTTCGATCTGGGCCAGCTTCGTCATCGTCACCCTGCTGTACGTCTTCGTCGCCTGGACGGTAGCCAGCGCCGCCTCCGCCGACGAAGGCTGGCGACTCGCCCCCATCGCCCAGCTGGCCGACAGCTGGCTGGGCGTTGCCGGGCTTCGGCTGACCGGGATCATCGCCACCCTGCTGATTCTGGCCAATGTCACCGGCGCCTTCCTGTCCACCTCCCGCGCCCTGTTCTCGGCCGGGCGCGATGGCCTGCTGCCCCGGGCACTGGCCCACGTGGACCAGCGGGGACTGCCCGTGCGCGCCATGCTGACAGGCTGGGTACTGTACGTGGTCGTCATTCTCGTCACGCAGACGTCCGGCCTGGGCGTCGAGATGCTGCTGCAGCTGGCCGGCCAGAACTTCTTCGTGCTGTATCTGCTGGCGGCCGTGGGCTACACCCGCCTGCAACACCGTACCGGCCCACGTCTTCTGGGCCTCGTCGCCATCCTGCTGGTGCTGGCCATGATGAGCCTGTTCAGCCTGCCCGACGTTCTCTACTGCGGCGCGCTGGCCCTGCTGGGCCTTTGGGGCGCCCGCAGAACACCCCGTGACGTCGTCTCCGGTTGAGACGGATCATCCCACCTGAAGCGGGACGGGCCTACAGCTCCACCGGTGGCGCGTGCCGCAGCGCCTCATCGATCGTCGTGAGCCCGGCCGCCACCGCGGCGGCACCCGCCATCCGCAGGGGACGCATGCCATGCTTGATGGCCGCCAACCGCAGCTTGCGCAGCTCCGGCCGCTCGGTGATGTACTGGCGGATGCTCTCGTTGTTGGCCAGGATCTCGTAGAGACCGGTCCGCCCGCGAAAGCCCCCCATCCGGCAGGACGGACACCCCACCGGCCGGTAGATGGAGGCCGGCCGGGGCACGTTGCGGAAGGGCTTCACGAAGTCTGCCCACATCTCGTCCGTCACCGAATCATCGGGCTGCTTGCACTCCGGACACAGCGTGCGTGCCAGCCGCTGCGCCATCACCCCAATGAGCGTCGACTGCAGCAGATACGCCGGCACCCCCAGATCCAGCAGTCGCGTGATGGCGCTGGGCGCGTCGTTGGTATGCAGCGTGGAGATCACCAGGTGACCCGTGAGCGCGGCCTGCACCGCCATCTCCGCCGTTTCCAGATCCCGGATCTCGCCCACCATGATGATGTCCGGGTCCTGACGCATCAGCGCCCGGATGCCGTCGGCAAAGCCCAGATCAATGGCCGGCTGCACCTGCATCTGGTTGAAGCTGTTCTCCACCATCTCGATCGGATCCTCGATGGTGGAGACGTTCACCGCCTCCGTGGCCAGCGCCCGCAGCGTCGCATAGAGCGTGGTCGTCTTGCCCGAGCCGGTCGGCCCCGTCACCAGCACGATGCCGTTGGGCCGTCCCGTCATGTCCTGCCAGCGCGCCAGATCCTCGCCCTGCAGCCCCAGCTGCGCAAAGTTGCGTGACAGCACCTCCGGGTCGAAGACCCGCATCACCAGCTTCTCGCCGAAGGCCGTGGGCAGCGTGGACAGCCGCAGCTCGATCTCGTGGCCATCACCCGCGCGCGTCTTGATGCGACCATCCTGTGGCCGGCGCTTTTCCACCACGTCCATACGGCCCAGCAGCTTGATGCGGCTGGTCATCGCCGACATCACCCCCGGCGGCACCTGGTAGACGTTGTTCAGCAGGCCATCGATGCGAAAGCGCACCACCCCCAGATCACGCCGGGGCTCCAGATGGATATCGCTGGCCCGCTGCTCGAACGCATACTGCCAAAGCCAGTCCACCACCGTGACGATATGCTGGTCGTTGGCATCGAAATGCCGGCCATTGCGGCCCAGCTCCACCAGCTGCTCGAAATTGTTCTGGACCGCTGTCTGGCCGTTGCGCTGCGCACTGCGGATCGTCCCCGCCAGATCGAAGAACTCCGCCAGATAGCGCTGCAGCTCCAGCGGACTGGCCAGCACCGGCATCACCCGCCGGCGCAGCGTGTGCGACAGCTCTGCCACCCATTCCGCCGTCAGATAGGGCTCGGCCGTGGCGATCGTCACCGAATCCGGCGTGACCTCCAGCGGCAGGATGCGATAGCGATTGGCATAGGCCTTGCTCATCACCTCACCGATGCGCGAGAAATCCACCTTCAGCGGATCGATGCGCACATGCCGCCAGCCGATCTGCCCTGCCAGCCACTGACACAGCCAGTCCACATCCAGCATCGCATGCGGAGGGTTCAGCCCCTTCAGCTTGCGCTCGGCAATCATCACCAGCGGATGCCGGTCAGCCGACGACAGCAAGGCATCACGCGACAGCGTCTGGCGCGTTTCCTCGCTGATCTCGCCCTGCTCGGCCAGCAGCGCCAGCAGCCGGTCGATCATCAGCCGCCGGCCGGGCTCACCCGGCATCAGCCGCGTGCCCGCCGCCTGCGCACGCCCCTCCGGCGCCCGCACCTCCATCCCGGCCTCTACCATGCGCACCACCCCATCGTGTCCATGGTTTCCGATTAGACCCCGTCAGCGTCTTCGTCACCGCGTGCCCAAGACAGAAGGACAGCACAGACCGGTGCAAGGTCAGACACCCGGACCAGGAAAAACATCAAAACGCCAGGACACCCGATGCACATGGGGTCGGACAGCCGGGAGCGGATGGGGCCCGGACAGCCGGGGCGACGGCAGGCATGTGCGGCCGTCATCGCCCACCCGGGGTCTTCACGGCCCCCGGAACTCCAGCCCCTTCAGTGCATTCATCGCCTGATAGGCATCGCGCACATGCCGCATGGCCGTCCTTGCACGCGGGCTCACCGGCACCTCGACGACACGCTGTCCATCCACAAAACGCAGCACAACCTTGCGCGCCTGCAGCAACCGGTCCAGCCGCTCCAGTCCATCATAGTCGTCAAGCGCATTGTCCGACCACCACAGCCCATCCAGATCCTCGCGGGCATGCAGATAGAAACCAAGATCCTTGCCATCGGCCAGGACGCTCACCTTCACGTCCCGTGCCGCCCCCTTTCGGGGCGCTACCTTCTGACGACGATGGACCTGCAGCCCCAGATGAAGGCCTTCCTGCGATTCGTCCCGGGCATGGCGCCCATCCCGGATGACCAGAAAGATGGGTTCCTGCTCCCGCCCGGGCGGCGTGCTTCGGTCCTGGTACCAGACAATGCCACCCACCCGGTCCTTCTGGCTGACCAGAAAGCGCAGGGCCGCATCCCGTTTTGCGGTCTGTGCAGCCATCTTCTCTTGCCACACGCCGCGCTTTCGCTCCTCTTCCTTCATCTTCGCCAGCGAGTCCCGGATCAGCGCGTCTGTCTGCGCCTCCTCGGCCCCGTATGCCAGCCATAGCTGGCGCACACGCTGCTCTTCCTGCTCCCGCTGTCTGACAGCCTTCTCCAGCTGGAGAATCTCCGGATCATTCAGCACCTTCAGACCCTGGATGACCTGGACAGCCCCCGCGGTGTCGCCCAGCGCCAGCTGGTTGTCGATCCCCTGAAGAATTTCCTCCCGCTGTGCCGCCACATGCCAGCGCAGCTCGGACAGCGCCTTCTGGTGCTCCACCACCACCTCGTACCCGGCCAGCTCCGGCGTCGGCACCGGCACCGATGGTGCGAAGACCCCCTTGCCGAACGGATACAGCAGCAGGTTCACCAACAGGACAAACAGGACAATGCCGACGAAGACCCGGTCCTCTTCATCAACAGAGAGGAAATAAAGCCCCAAGGCCCCCAACATGATGATCAACAGCAAGACGCTGCCCAAGACCATGCTGCACGCTCCTAATCGGCCACGCCAGTGCCCACAGCGCTGGCGTTCGCCAGTCGCTGCTCCTCTTCGTAGCTGGACAGGGCCGCCTCGTAGAGCGTCAGCGTCCGACGCAGGGAATTCCTTTCCTGAGCGCTGATCTCACGCTCGATCATGCCCTTCTGGCCACCGATCCGCAGCTTGCTCCTGCTCCGGTCGATGATGTCCAGCACCAGCTTGGCCTCGCGCTTGCCCACCGGTTTGGCCCACCACACCACATTGCCCTGCTCTCCGGACTCGGCACCGATGCCAGCCGGCACCTCCTCCGGCGTCCAGATGATCTCGACCTCGAAACTGCGGATGGGCAGGGCATTCGGCCCGTCATACTGCACGCGCAGCATCAACACGGGCTTCTGCCCATCCTGCATGCCCAGCAGCAGGAAGAATCCGGTTCCCGTACTGCATCGCACGCCTTCGCTGTCGTGATACCAGGTCATGGCCCCCTGTGTCGGTCCCACACACGGCCAGCGCTTCAAGCCCTTGAGCTGCTCGCGTATCCGGGCCTTTCCCTTCGCGACGGCTGTGGCCATATCCGCACGTGCCAGAGAAACGGCATCCTCCACGGGCGGCTTCCTGTCATTGCGCCCCGCCGTCCCGGGCATCGTGCCTGCACGGCCGGCGTCATCCTCGCCCCGGTTGGCGACGGCCGTGCCAGTACCGGCCACCGTCGCGTTACCACTCACGACCTGCTGCAGATTCTCCGCCGCCTTCTGCCGATAGCGCTGGACCTCACTGTCATTCAGGCTCTCGAACAGCCCGGCCCGGTCATGCAATTCCTGGTAGCGGCCCTTCTCCTCCAGATACGCCAGATCTTCCAGCACCGCCTTGCGGTTCGTGGAAAACCACACCACCAGCCGTTCATGCGCCTTCGCCATGCGGTCTTCGGCCTGCCGCAGCGCCCGTTCCCGCGCGGCCATCGCCTCGTACCGTTCGATCAGCTGCTGTTCGGCAGGACCCCTTTCCGACATTGGCGGTGGGGCTGAAGACTGTGCTGCCGATGTCGGGGCTGTGGATGGGGCTGCGGACACCAGGGCTACGGATAGGCCGGATGCCCCTTGGTCCGTCCCCTCGGGGGACGCCTCACGCGTCTCCTCATGACGGGACAGGCTGTCCGCAGGAGCAGACGCCGGCGCTCCTGCCATGGACTCATGGTGTTGCACCGCGGCGGGCGTTGCACCGGGTGTTTCAGGTACCGTCGCGGGTGATTCCGGCACGGTCGTAGATGCCGATGGCACCGTCGCGTGTGCTGGCACCACCTTCTCCGTGCTGTCGCCTCGGGAATCAGCCGTCGCAGGCGGTTCATCATCCTGGCTGAGCCACAGCGCCACCGCGATGATGGCCACAAAGACCAGCAATCCGCTGACCACCAGCAACAGAAAGTCCCACACCTTCTTCATGCTCTACCCCTGCCTGCCCAAGGCGCATCCACCTGCGGCCATCACCGTCATTCATGGGGTTCGGTGCATCGGCCTTGCGTCCGATGCCCGCTTTCATGGGAAAGACACGGACAGCCCCGCATGACCTTAGCAAGCACCTAGCGCCTTCATCTTCCGCAAGCAGACAGACGGACGGCAGGGCCGAACGGCGCGCACACTGCCCATACCAAGGCCCGGAAGTGCGAAGCCACCAAAGGCCTCGGCAGCTGTACGGGGGCAGCTATATGAGGGAGGCGTGACACAAGACCTCCGCCCCCTTGGCCTCTTGTGTTGTTTCCCTTGATAGCGGCTTCTCGATGCGGAGCACTCGTCAAAGCGATCTTCCAAAAAGGCGCAGGCCCGTCAACGAAGCCGCCCTCACCAGAACGACAACCAACACAAACCAAAGCGCACCGGGACTGGGTACCTCCACAGGCGCTCTGGAAGCGAAGCGGACAGCATGAGCCGAGGAAGGTACCCGGTCACGGGGCGCCCTTCATCGAAGCCGTCTTCCAACAAGCAAACGCCTACCAACGAAGCCGCTATTCGTCTGACGCAAGCCGTGAACGAAGCCCCCTCTTCCGCCGTACCAAAGCCTCACAAGCCCCAGCAAACAAAAAAGCGCCTCACAAGGAGGCGCTTTTCATCGGGGAAGCGATCACTTCTTCTTCTTGGGTGCCACCATCATCACCATCTGGCGGCCTTCCAGGCGGGGCATCGATTCGACCTGGGCGATTTCCTCGATGTCGTTGCGCACCCGTTCCAGCAGGCGAATGCCGAACTCCTGGTGGGCCATCTCACGGCCGCGGAAGCGCAGGGTGATCTTCACCTTGTCGCCGTCCTGCAGGAAGCTGATCATGTTGCGCAGCTTGATGTTGTAGTCGCCGTCGTCCGTCTGCGGGCGGAATTTCACTTCCTTGATCTGGACGACCTTCTGGCGGGCCTTGGCTTCGGCAGCGCGCTTCTGTTCCTGGTAGCGGAACTTGCCGTAGTCCATCAGCCGGCAGACCGGCGGGGTGGCGTTGGGCGCGATCTCGACCAGGTCGACATCGGCCTCTTCGGCCATGCGGCGTGCTTCACCCAGCCGGAAGACCCCCAGCTGCTCGTTCTCTTTGCCCAGCAGGCGAACCTCGGGGGCGTGGATTTCACCGTTGATGCGGTGGTTGCGTTCGGTAGCGATGCTGATTATCTCCGAATGAACTGGACGAAAGCCGGCAGCAGGCTGCCGGCCCAAGGGCGATGAGAAAAGACCTCAGTTCGCCTTCTCTGCCACCTGCTGCGCCAGCAGGCTGGCGAAACCTTCGAAACTCATGCTGCCCAGATCCTTGCCCCCACGGGCGCGGACGGCCAGCGTGCCTGCCTGCCGATCCTTCTCGCCGACCACGACGAGATAGGGGATCTTCTGCAGGCTGTGCTCCCGGATTTTATAGCCGATCTTGTCGCCCCGCAAATCCGAAATAACCCTAAATCCTTGTTTTATCAGCCGTTGCCGGATGTCCTCGGCATAGTCGGCGGCCGTGTCGGTGACGGTGAGCACCGCCACCTGCACCGGTGCCAGCCAGGTGGGCATGGCCCCGGCATGGTGCTCGATCAGCATGCCGATGAAACGCTCCATGGATCCGACGATGGCGCGGTGCAGCATGATGGGACGACGACGGCTGTTGTCCTCCGCCACGTACTCAGCGTCCAGGCGCTCGGGCATCATCGGGTCATACTGGATGGTGCCCACCTGCCAGGCGCGACCGATGGAGTCCTTCAGGTGGTACTCGATCTTCGGACCGTAGAAGGCGCCTTCGCCGGGCAGTTCTTCCCAGGCCACGTCGCAGGCGGAAAGCGCCGCACGCAGAGCGTTCTCGGCGCGATCCCAGGCCTCGTCGGTTCCCAGACGCTGCGTCGGGCGCAGCGCCAGCTTCACCGAGACATCCGTAAAGCCGAAGTCACGGTACACGGCCATGGCCTGCTGGTGGAAGGCGGTCACCTCGGCCTCGACCTGCTCTTCGGTACAGAAGATGTGGCCGTCATCCTGCGTGAAGCCCCGCACCCGCATGATGCCGTGCAGCGCACCCGACGGCTCGTTGCGGTGGCAGGAACCGAACTCGGCATAGCGCAGCGGCAGATCGCGGTAGCTGCGCAGCGACGCATTGAAGAGCTGCACGTGGCCCGGGCAGTTCATCGGCTTGACGGCGTACTCGCGCTTTTCCGACTCGGAGAAGAACATGTTCTCCTTGTAGTTGTCCCAGTGGCCGGAACGCTTCCACAGGTCCACGTCCAGGATCTGCGGGCAGCGCACTTCCTGATAGCCGTTCTTCTGGTACTTCTCGCGGATGTACTGCTCGATGCGCTGCCAGATGGTCCAGCCACGCGGATGCCAGAACACCATGCCCGGGGCTTCGGCCTGGGTGTGGAACAGATCCAGGTCCTTGCCCAGCTTGCGGTGGTCGCGCTTCTCGGCCTCTTCCAGCATGTGCAGGTAGGCGTCCTGGTCTTCCTTGCGGGCCCAAGCCGTGCCGTAGATGCGCTGCAGCATCTCGTTGTTGGCGTCGCCGCGCCAGTAGGCGCCCGCCACCTTCATCAGCTTGAAGACCTTCAGCTTGCCGGTGGACGGCACGTGCGGCCCGCGGCACAGGTCCACGAAACGCCCTTCGCGGTAGAAGGTGATGCCTTCCTCGGCCGGAATGGACGCGATGATCTCGGCCTTGTACTTTTCGCCGATGGACTCGAAGTACTTGACGGCTTCCTGCCGGTCCCATTCCTCACGCACCACGGTCTCGTCCAGCTTGGCCAGCTCGTGCATGCGCTTCTCGATGGCGGCCAGATCCTCGGGCGTGAACGGGCGCTTGTACGCAAAGTCGTAGTAGAAGCCGTTCTCGATGACCGGGCCGATGGTGACCTGCGCCTCGGGGAACAGATCCTGCACGGCGTAGGCCATCAGGTGTGCCGTGGAGTGCCGGATGATGTCCAGGCCTTCCGGGTCCTTGTCGGTGACGATGGCCACCTCGGCGTCCTCGCTGACGGTGCGGGACAGATCGACCAGTTTTCCGTTGACGCGGCCGGCAATGGCGGCCTTGGCAAGTCCGGGACCAATGGCGGCGGCAATTTGCGCCACCGTGACAGCATCATCGAAACGGCGCTGCGAGCCGTCCGGCAGGGTAATGATGGGCACGACGAAATGAAGGTAGAGGTTTTCTGAAAACGCAGAAAGGCGATTGAAGCAAGCTTTCCATCATATCACACTCACACCATACCGCACAATTTGTACCAGACAGGCAACACTCACATTATCAATAACTATTTCCCATGCCTGTTCATTTTCGCTGCAAAATGGAGATGCTCACAGGAGACATAGGAAATGAATGCAGATTCCCGCATTTCCCCCTCCATCCGCGCGGATTATCTGTTCATGATCGAACAGGCGGTCAGGGCCCCCTCCGGGCATAATACCCAACCCTGGAAGTTCAGACTGTTTCCTGACCACATCGACATCCTGCCCGATTTTTCCAGGGCACTTCCCGTTGTCGATCCCGATCATCGGGAATTATTCGTGAGCCTGGGGTGTGCTGCAGAGAATCTGTGCATTGCAGCCGCGCACAAGGGTTGGCTGGGCAAGGTTTCCACCAGCACTGACGGCATCATTCATATTGAACTCAGCCGGCAGGACGGCATTGAGGCACCCCATTTTGAGCAGATTGCGCGGCGACAGACCAACCGGCGCTGCTACAACGGCAGCATGATTCCCGACAACACCCTCGCCCTGCTGCAAAAGATTCCCATCGAACCTGGCATCGGCATTCACCTTTACCAGAAAGGGACGCAAGCTTTCGATGACATTGCCGCGCTGGTATGTGAAGGCAACAGGCGACAGATGGGCGACCCTGCATTCAAGGCCGAGCTGCGACAGTGGATGCGCTATAACAGAAAACACCAGGACGAAACCGCCGATGGGCTGAGTTATGCCGTTTTCGGTGCGCCGAACCTGCCCCGCTTCATGGCCGAGTTCATCATTGCCCACAGCCTGGATGCGGCAAAACAGAACAGGACCGATCGCCGGAACATCGCCTCCGCCTCCCATTTTGCGCTGTTCGCCACGCACGACAACCGCCGGGAACAATGGGTGGCGCTTGGCAGAACGCTGCAGCGCTTCCTGCTGGCCAGCACTGCCGCAGGCATCGCCCACGCCTATGCCAACCAGCCCAACGAGAACCCCGAGCTGACAGAGCGCATGGCGCAAACGCTGGGCATCAACGAGGAGTATCCGACCATCCTCATCCGTCTGGGGTATGCCAAGGCCTCGGCATACGCCCTGCGCCGCAGCATCAAGGACCTGATCGTCGACGAGGGCTGAGCAGCATTCGGGATAACCATGATTCCCGGCCTTTCCTGCGCCACAACCATTCCTATAATCACGTCCGTTCCTGGGGGAGTCCTACCCGATGGCGCATCGGCACCTGCCGTGCCTTGCCATCCAAGGACTGAGAGTCGGCCACTGGCCAAGACCCTTAGAACCTGATCCGGATCATGCCGGCGAAGGGAAGGAAATCGCATGCAGACCTCCGCGTCCGCGTTCAGCAAGGGCCGCCAGGCGGCTCCCATGCAGGACAGCGCCCCTGCAAGGGATCATCGCCTGCATGCGCCCGCGGACCAGGCTCTGCCGGTCCGACGTCGTCCCTCCCCCGTCGTGCAGCCACCGGCCTGCAACTCACGACATCCCTCTGGGAGAGACCATGTACACCTCTATCGGCACCGGGCCAGCCATCTTCTGGCTGGTGCTTTTCTCGGCCCTTTTCGCAGCGGCCGGCATTCTCTACGCACGGCGCTGGCGCGAGAGCCTCGAAGACTTCGTGGTGGCCCGCAACACGCAGGGCCCCATCGCCACTTTCGCCACGCTGCTGGCCTCCGCCCTGGGCGCGTGGATCCTGTTCTCGCCCCCTGAAGCAGCCACCTGGGGCGGCATCCCGGCCGTGATCGGCTATGCGCTGGGCTCGATGTCCCCGCTGGTGGCCATGCTGCTGCTGGGCCGTCGCATGCGCCAGCTCATGCCCCACGGCCACACGCTGACCGAGTTCCTGCTGACCCGCTATGGCCGGCCCATGTATGCGCTCACCCTCGCCATCATGGTGTTCTACGTCTTCATCGAGCTGACGGCCGAAATCACCGCCATCTCGATGCTGATGACGCTGCTGGCCCCGGTACCGATGGGCCTGACGGCCACCGTCGTGATGGGCACGGTGCTGCTCTACACGGCCGTGGGCGGCCTGCGTGCCTCCATCTTCACCGACAAGGTGCAGATCCTGATCATCGTGCCGATGCTGCTGGCGCTGGTCGCCATCGGCTGGCATGTATCGGGGGGCGCCAGCGGCGTGACGAGCCGCCTGGCCGAGAAGGCACCGGCCCTGCTGGACTTCGGTGATGCCGGCGGCCTGAAGGCGGGCGCCACCTTCTTCGTGGCCATCCTGCTGACCGGCATCTTCCACCAGGGCAACTGGCAGCGCATCTATGCCGCACGCAGCATTCAGGACATGCAGCGCGGCTTTCTGCTGGGCGGCCTGTTCGTGGTGCCGTTCATCCTGCTGATGGGCCTGTTCGGCCTGGCCTGGGTGGCCATGGAGCCGGGTGGCGAAGCCTCGGTGGCGCTCTTCGCCCTGGTGATGCCCAACCTGCCGGCCTGGGTGGCCCTGGCCTTCATCCCGCTGGGTCTGGCACTGGTGATGAGCAGCGCCGACACGGCCATCAGCGCCATCACCAGCATCATTGCCGTGGACGGCGCCCGGCTGCTGCCCCAGGCACGCCCTGCCCGCCTGTTGCGGCTGGCCCGCATCCTCGTGCTGGTGCTGGCCATCCCGGTGGTCGTCGTGGCGGCGCAAGGACTCAGCGTGCTGTACCTGTTCCTGCTGGCCGACCTGCTGTGTGCTGCCGCCGCCTTCCCGGTGTTCCTGGGACTCTACAGCCGCCGGCATGACGGCGTGGATGCCCTGGTGGCCACGCTGGCCGGGCTGGCCGCAGGCCTGTGGATGTTCCCGCGCCCGGGGCAGCCGCTGGACACGCTTCTGGAATCGTTCCTGCTGGCCGCCTGCGTGCCGATCGTCGTGACGGGCCTGATGCGACTGCTGCGCCGTCAGCGCCAGACCTTCGTGCTGGAATCGCTGGATGACGGCGTGCGGCGCTTCGACCGCGAGGACGCCCAGCCCGCCAGTGACGACAAGGCGCCCCTGCCGACCCAGGCGTGACTCTGGCGTGACTCTGGCGTGACTCGGACGTGACCCGGGCCTGACTCAGGCCTGGGTCGCCTGCCGCTGCCGCAGCACCTCGTACAGCACCACACCGGTGGCTACCGAGACATTCAGGCTGGACACCGACCCCATCATCGGGATGGAAACCAGTGCATCGCACTGCTCCCTGACCAGACGACGCAGGCCCTTGTCCTCGGCTCCCATCACGATGGCCACCGGCCCCGCAAAATCGGTACGGTACAGATCGGCGTCGGCCTCGTCGGCCAGGCCGTAGACCCGAAAGCCCGCGTCCTGCAGCTGCTCCACCGTGCGCACCAGGTTCGTCACCAGAATGTAGGGCACCGACTCGCCGGCACCGCTGGCCGTGTGCATCGCCACATCGGTCAGCGGCGCCGCGTGGTCCTTCGGCGCAATCACGGCATCCACCCCGGCACCGTCGGCACTGCGCAGACAGGCCCCCAGATTGCGTGGGTCGGTCACGCCGTCCAGCAGCAGCAGGAACGGCGGCCGCTCGCGCCCCTCCAGATCCGACAGCAGCGTGGGCAGATCCGTGCTGATGGTCTGCGTCTCCACCTGGGCCACCACGCCCTGGTGACGCTTGCCCCCCGCCATCCGGTCCAGCCGTCCGGCCTCCACGCGCGTCACCTGCACGGCCTGCTGCTGCGCCAGCTTCAGCAGGTCTCGCACCCGATTGTCGTCGCGGTGCCGGTCGACATAAAGCGACTTGAAACTGGCTGGTGCCTGGCGCAGACGCGCCATCACCGCATGAAAGCCGTAGAGCAGCATGATGGGACTGGAACAGAAAGGAATGAGATTGCCCGGGATGGTACATCCATGCCCGGGCGCAACTGGCAAGAGCCACCGCCAGGGCGGATCAACGACCGCTCCGTCCACGCCGGCGAATCGGGCCTCCTGTACGGGCACTGAGGCCGCACCCGACAGGCAGCCGAGCGGAGCAGCCTCAGATCGTCATGGTGCGGGCCGGCCTCAGCCGCCAACCTCAGCCGCCAACCTCAGCCGCCGGCCTTGCTGCTGCGACGGCGGCGCACGGCGGCAGCCGGGGTACGTGCTGCACTTCGGCCCGCGCGGCTGCTGGCGCTGCTGCGCGATGCAGCCTTTTCTTCCGTGCCGGCAACACCCTTGGCCGCCACCTTGGCCGGTGCCGTCAGGAGCGCCTGCGTGGGCGCCTTGCTGCGACGTCTGCCTGCAGAAGGCCGGCCATTGGAATCACGGCGTCCGCCAGAATCGTCACTGCGCTGTCCACGGCCTTCAGCGCGCGCATTGCCACGTCCAATATCCTCGACCAGCCGGAAGTCGATGCGGCGTGCCTCCAGGTTGACGGCCATCACCTGCACTTCCACCTCGTCGGTGAGCGCGTAGCGGCGGCCGGTACGCTCGCCGATCAGCACCTGGCCGGCCTCGTCGTAACGAAAGTATTCGCTGCCCAGCTCGGAGACGTGCACCATGCCCTCGACATACAGGTCGTCGAGCGTGACGAACACGCCAAAGGGCGCCACGCCGGTAATGTGGCCTCGGTAACGGTCACCGATGCGATCGCGCATGTAGACGCACTTGAGCCACGCCTGCACATCGCGGCTGGCCTCATCGGCCCGGCGCTCGTTGGCCGAGCAGAGAGTGCCCAGCCGCTCCCACACGGCATGGGATTCGGCCTGCGCCTGCGCAGCCTTCTGGCGGCGCGACGTCTGCGAACGGCTTCGCGTGCTGCGCGTGGCCGGACGCCCCGCTGCAGCCTCCCCCTCGATGGCCAGCGCCGCCACCTTGGCCTGCGCCCCTTCCGTCTCGAACACTTCGTCGTTTGGCTTGCCTGCATCGGCCTCGATGACCGGCAGGTAGCGACGATTCTCCAGCAGCGCCTTGATGGCGCGGTGGTTCAGCAGGTCCGGGTAGCGTCGGATGGGCGAGGTGAAGTGTGCATAAGCATCGTAGGCCAGGCCAAAGTGCCCCTGATTGTCGGGCGTGTAGACGGCGGCCTGCATGGACCGCAGCATCATTGTTTGCAGCAGTGCCGCATCGGGCCGCCCCTGAATCTGCTGCGACAGCACCTGGTAGTCCTGCGGGCGTGGGCCGCGCTTCTCGCGCGCTTCGACCTGAGCGTTGCCCAGCCGAAGGCCGGTACCCGCCAGGAACTCGCGCAGCTTGGCCAGCCGGTCGGGGCTGGGGCCCTCATGCACCCGGTACAGCGCCGGATGCTTGTTGCTCTCCAGAAAATCGGCCGCACAGGTGTTGGCGGCCAGCATGCATTCCTCGATCAGCTTGTGGGCATCGTTGCGGCTCTGGGCGACGATCTCCGTGATGCGCCCCTGCTCATCGCAGAGCATCTTGGTTTCGGGCGTCTCGAACTCGATGGCGCCCCGCTTCTGGCGCGCAGCCTCCAGCGCCTGGTAGAGCGCATGCAGGTCGTAGATCTGCGGCAGCACCGATTTTCGGCGCTCGATGGCAGCCACGTCCTCACCGGTCAGGATGCCCCAGACCTCGTTATAGGTCAGCCGCGCCGCCGAATACATGACGGCCGGATAGAACTGATAGGCAATCACTTCGCCGTCGGCGTCGATCACCATGTCGGCCACCAGCACCAACCGGTCCACCTCCGGGTTGATCGAGCACAGCCCGTTGGAGAGCTTCTCGGGCAGCATGGGAATGACGCGCCGCGGGAAATACACCGAGGTGGTGCGCTCCTGGGCCTCGGCATCCAGCGCGCTGCCTGGGCGCACATAGTGACTGACATCGGCAATGGCCACCAGCAGCCGCCAGCCACGGGGCTTGCCACTCTTCGCGTCGGTCACGGGCTCGCAGTAGACGGCGTCGTCAAAGTCGCGGGCGTCCTCGCCGTCGATCGTCACCAGCGGCACGTCACGCAGGTCCACGCGGTTGCGGTAGTCAGCCGGCCGCAGGCTGTCGGGCAGCGCCCCCGCCTCGGCCAGCACGGCGTCATTGAAGCGATGCGGCACATCGAACTTGCGCACGGCGATCTCGATCTCCATGCCCGCATCGTCCATGTTGCCCAGCACCTCGATCACGCGGCCGATGGGCGGCGTGTTCCAGCCCGGCGGCGTGGTGATCTCCACCGACACCACCTGCCCGGGCTTCGCGCCCTGGGCGCCCCCCGCCTCGATCAGGATGTCGTGCTTGATGCGCTGGTCCTCGGGGGCCAGGATCAGCACACCACGTTCCTGCACCAAGCGGCCCACCACGGGCCGATTGTTGTGCTGCGTCACCTCGACAACCTTGCCTTCCGGCCGCCCCCGGTTGTCAGTCCCGACGCGGCGCACCAGCACCCGGTCACCGTGCATGACCTTGGCCATCTCGCGCGGCGGCAGGAAGATATCGGCGCTGCCATCGTCAGGCAGCATGAAACCGAAGCCGTCTCGATGCCCCGACACGCGGCCGGGAATGAGGTCGATGCGACTGACCAGCATCAGGGCGCCCTTGCGCCCGGCCAGGATCTGACCGTCACGTTGCATGGCGGCGACACGCCGCCGCATTCCCACCAGGGCCCCTTCAGGCACCCGCATGCGCTCGATCAGCTGATCAATGGAAAGCGGCGCGCCTTCCTCGGCCAGCGTATCCAGGATGGCCTGTCGGCTGGGGGGATCCAAATTTTTTTCTGTCATCGATTTGACAAGCCTACGAAAGTACTTACAATACCACTTTATTGATTAGCCCAGATGGCGGAATTGGTAGACGCACTAGGTTCAGGTCCTAGCGCCAGCAATGGTGTGGAGGTTCGAGTCCTCTTCTGGGCACCAATTCAACAGGTCAGCTGCCTTGGCAGTCTGGCTTGAAGCAGAGAATTCCCGCTTAGGCGGGATTTTTTTGCCCCACCAGCTTTTTGCTTTCCCCTCTTCCGGGGCATTCAGAAAACTGGAAAAAACCTGAAGCAGTACACGCCCAGATGGCGGAATTGGTAGACGCACTAGGTTCAGGTCCTAGCGCCGGCAACGGTGTGGAGGTTCGAGTCCTCTTCTGGGCACCAATTCATCAGGTCGCAAATGTCTTGCAGCGCGCCCTGAGGCGGTAAATCCGCCAGGAAAACTCCCGCTTCGGCGGGATTTTTTTTGCCCATACATTTTCTCTTCCACGGCAAACACGGCAAAGCTTCTTCAGCCACAAGCCCCTTCGGTCACGAAGCTTCTCTCTTCATGAAGCCTCAGTCCTTGTTTGTGACACCTCTGTCTTCGTGACACCACGCTGGCCGTGAAGCTACGCTGCACATGAGGCTGCCCCCTCTTCGTGAGACCACACTGTGCATGAAGCCGCTACCCTCTTCGTGAAGCAGCTTCCCTGTTCATTGAACGCTCTGTAAACGACTGGCGGCCAAGACAACAGGCAGAAAACGCCCAGGCCGACACACCAACACACGTCAGGCAGCCGCACAGACCGCGCGCGCCATGGAAAGGAGACGCAAAGAGACGTTGCAACAGCCAAGCCGACTTGCGCAAACAAAATCGCAAAGCCAAGCAAAAGCTTATGCAGTGAAAATGACGAAAGCGGGGATTTACTGCAGAGAAAGCAGCCAGATGAACCAGCTACCGAGAGATGGCGTCCCGTAGGGGATTCGAACCCCTGTACTCACCGTGAAAGGGTGATGTCCTAGGCCTCTAGACGAACGGGACTTCAAGAACTGTTTCAGTACTCATCAGCACCGAAGCACTGCATTATATACTGAAAATCTTTACTTTCAAGTCTTTCAGAAAATTTTTTTCAAAACCTTCCGAAGACCTTATCGACTGCTACCGCCCTTCTTCTCTATCAAAAATCTCCGGAAGTTCCGGAGACCTTGATCGATCAGGAAAGATGGTGGAGGTAAGCGGGATCGAACCGCTGACCTCTTGCATGCCATGCAAGCGCTCTCCCAGCTGAGCTATACCCCCAAGCGATCGATGAACAGGATATTACCCCGTGGTTTTGGGCCTTGCAAGTCCTTTCCAGCAAAAAAGTGCAGAAACTGCTGTTTCTTAACCTTCTTTAACCTTATTGGCTGATTTTCAGGGGCCCAAGCACGCTTTTGGGTACGATTCCGTTTTCCCTTGACCATCTTTTCCCTGTCTTACTGGACTCCACCCATGACTGCTCGACTGATTGATGGCACCGCCATCTCCGCCCAGGTGCGCGAAGAAGTGCGCGAGGCTGCCCAAGAGATTCTGAATGCCACCGGGCAACGCCCCGGCCTGGCCGTGATCCTGGTGGGTGATTCGGCGGCTTCCCAGGTCTATGTTCGCAACAAGATCCGCGCCTGCGAGGCCGCAGGCTTCCATTCGGTCAGCGAGCACCTGCCCGAGGAGACCACCGAGGCCGCCCTGCTGGCCCGGCTGGATGAACTGAACAAGGATCCTGCCGTGCACGGCATCCTGGTGCAGCTTCCCCTGCCTGCCCACATCGACACGCGCCGCGTGATCGAGGCCATCTCGCCGGACAAGGACGTGGACGGCTTTCACGTGGCCAATGCCGGTGCACTGATGACCGGTGCGCCGCAGCTGGTGCCCTGCACCCCGCTGGGCGTGATGCGCCTTCTGGAAAGCACAGGCGTGCCGCTGCGTGGCGCCGAGGCCGTCATCGTGGGTGCCAGCAATCTGGTGGGCAAGCCCCAGCTGCACCTGCTGCTGCAGGCCGGCGCCACCGTGACGCTCTGCAACAGCAAGACGCGCGACCTGGCGGCGCAGACCCGGCGCGCCGATATCCTGGTGGTGGCCGTGGGCCGTCCCCGCATGATCACCGGTGACATGATCAAGCCGGGTGCCGTGGTCATCGACGTGGGCATCAACCGGCTGCCTGACGGCAAGCTGACGGGTGACGTGGACTTCGACAGTGCCCGCAACGTGGCCGGCTGGATCACCCCCGTGCCGGGCGGCGTGGGCCCGATGACCATCGCCATGCTGCTGCAGAACACCATCACGGCCGCCCGTCGTCACCTGAAGCTGGCCTGACGACTGCCTGGCCGCAGGCCGGCGCCCCGACGGACGCAGGCCGGGCACCCGGTCTGCACAGCCATCCGGCCTGTGTGCCATTGGGCATGCGGGCCGCACCTTGCGTCGGTTGTCTTCAGGGCGCCCCACCCCCATCTCGGGAAAATGCCGATGAACGGGTCCGGCGCAAGGCCGTCCCATCATCCGGCTTCTCTTTCAGGCCCGATTTCTCAGGCCATCTTTTTCATTCCTTCAGGCTTTCTTCGATTCCCTCTTTCTTCTTGCCATGACCACTCCTGCTTCCCGTGCTGCACAGTCGACGGCAGACGCCGCCCCCTCCGACAACCCGCTGCTGGACGGTCCCGGCCGACTGCCCCGCTTCACCGCCGTGAAGCCCGAGCATGTGGGACCCGCGCTGGATGTGCTGCTGGCCGACGCCGAGAAGGCACTGGCCAAGGCCACGGCAGCGGACACGCCCACCACCTGGAAGGACTTCGTGCTGCCGCTGCAACATGCCACCGAGCGCCTCGGGCACGCCTGGGGCATCGTGCAGCACCTGAATTCGGTCATGGACACGCCCGAACTGCGCGAGACCTTCAATCAGAACCTGCCGCGCGTGGTGGAGTTCTGGACCCGGATGGGGCAGGATCAGGCGCTCTTCGAGAAGTACCGCGCATTCCGCGCCAGCCCGGCCCATGAGGCGCTGGATGCCGCCCGCAAGACGGCCATTGAGCACGAGCTGCGTGACTTCCGGTTGAGCGGCGCCGAGCTGTTCTCGCCTGCACGCGAGCGTTTTGCAGCCATCCAGGAAGAACTGGCCGCGCTGCAACAGAAGTTCTCGGAAAACGTGCTGGACGCCACCAATGCCTTCGAGCTGCTGGTGCCCGATACGGAAGAAGGCAAGGCACGTCTGGCGGGCCTGCCCGAGGATGCCATTGCATCGGCCCGGGCCGATGCCGAACGGCAAGGCAAGACGGGCTGGCGCTTCACGCTGCAGTTCCCGTCGTACTTCCCGGTCATCCAGTACGCGCACGACCGCAGCCTGCGCGAGGCGCTCTACCGTGCCTATGCCACCCGGGCGGCCGAAGGCAGCCCGCAGGACAACACCGCGCTGATCCAGAAGATCCTGGCGCTGCGCGAGGAGAAGGCACAGTTGCTGGGCCTGGCCAGCTACGCCGAGCTGTCGCTCGTGCCGAAGATGGCGGACTCCCCGGCCCAGGTGGAGCAGTTCCTGCGGGACCTGGCGCGACGTGCCCGTCCCTTCGCCGAGCGCGATCTGGCCGAGCTGCGCGCCTTTGCGGCCGAGAAGCTGGGACTGCCCGAGCTGCAGGCCTGGGACATCGCCTATGCCAGCGAGGCCCTCAAGCAGGCGCGCTATTCGTTCTCGGACAACGAGGTGAAGCAGTACTTTGCGCTGCCCCGCGTGCTGGACGGTCTGTTCGGGCTGGTCGAACGGCTCTTCGGGGTGTCGATCACCGAGGACCACGCCGAGGGCTGGCATCCGGACGTGCGCTTCTATCGCATCAGCGCGGGTGACCGGCTGGTGGGCCAGTTCTATCTGGACCTGTACGCGCGCGAGGCCAAGCAGCCGGGCGCCTGGATGAACGACTGCCGCGGCCGCCAGCACGAGGAAGGCGCCGTCGTGCAGACGCCGGTGGCCTACCTGGTGTGCAACTTCCAGGCGCCGGTCAACGGCCAGCCTGCCCTGCTCACCCACGACGACGTGACCACGCTCTTCCACGAGTTCGGCCACGGCCTGCACCACATGCTGACGCAGGTGGACACGCTGGCGGTCTCGGGCATCTCGGGCGTGGAATGGGATGCCGTGGAGCTGCCCAGCCAGTTCATGGAGAACTGGGCCTGGGAATGGGACATCGTGGAATCGATGACCCACCACGTGAAGACGGGCGAGCCGATGCCGCGTGCGCTCTTTGACCGGATGCTGGCCGCCCGCAACTTCCAGGCCGGCCTGCAGACGCTGCGGCAGATCGAGTTCGCGCTCTTCGACATGACGCTGCACCAGCAGGCAGCGCGGGCACTGGCCGCCGGCGAGACCGACCCGGTCCAGCGCATTCTGGATGCGGTGCGCACCGAGGTGGCCGTGCTGCTGCCACCTGCCTTCAACCGCTTCCAGAACAGCTTCAGCCACATCTTTGCCGGTGGCTATGCAGCAGGCTACTACAGCTACAAGTGGGCCGAAGTGCTGTCGGCCGACTGCTATGCCGCCTTCGAGGAGGAAGGCCTGTTCGAGCCTGCCGTGGGCCGGCGTTTCCTGGCAGAGATACTCTCTGTGGGTGGCAGCCGACCGGCCATCGACTCGTTCCGTGCGTTCAGAGGACGGGCCCCTGAGCTGGATGCCCTGCTTCGGCATAATGGGATGGTAGAAGAAGCCTAGGGAAGGCAGCGCCCCCCGGGGATCGGAACGCCATGGGCGCTCCGTACTCCGGGAGGATGGTTGATGCACGAAGTGCCCTTCCCGATATCCCCTGAACACAAGGATTTCGATGAAAGCGCTTGCGGCATCCCTGCTCGTGGTGACGGCCGGTGGCCTGGCAGCACTGCCGGGTGCCGCAGCCGAGTACAAGTGGATCGACCAGAACGGCAACGTCGTCTATGGTGACCACCCGCCGGACGAGAGTGCGGTGGCACTGCGCCGTCCGGGCGGCCTTACGGTCACACAGACGGTCAAGGCCCCCGTCGATCCCACCCTGCAGTTTCCCCTGGCCTTGCGCGAGGCAGCACGGGCCAACCCGGTGGCGCTGTACGTGGCCAATGATTGCCAGCCCTGCCAGATGGCCGCCCAGCACCTGCGCCTGCGCGGCATTCCCTTCCAGGAATGGAAGGTGACCAGCAACGCCGACTTCGAGCGCTTCAAGGCCCTGGGCTTTTCCGGCAACGGCTTCCCCGCCATCAGCGTGGGCAGCCAGCGCAGCGTGGGCTACGAGGCCAATGCCTGGAACCGGATGCTGGATAGCGCACGCTATCCGACCGAATCGGTGCTGCCCTCCTCCTACCAGTACCCGCCGGCCGCCAACCTGTCGCCCGACATTCCGATGCAGGGCGCCACGGCCTTCCGCCAGCCCCCACGGATCATCGATGCCAGCGAAGTGCTGCCGGCCGGTGGCGAGCGGCGGGATCCGAGTGGCACGTCGGGTGGTGCTTCGGGTGGCACGGCGGCGCCGTCCGACTTCCGCTTCTGAGCATTGATCCACCGGGAAGATCGACCAGCCGCCTGCCCCGAGGCGGTCATGCGCTTTCCGCATGAACTTATTTGCGGACCGATGCAGGCGCCGGCCTGCAGCGGGCTGCGCCAATATCCTTGCTGTCGTTGCAGCTATCATCGGTGTCGTCCCATCTGCCTGACACGACACCATGAATCTCCAGCAATTGCGTTCGGTCCGTGAGGCCGTCCGACGCGGCTTCAACCTGACCGAAGTGGCGCGGGCGCTGCACACATCGCAGCCCGGCGTCAGTCGCCAGATCCGCGAGCTGGAACAGGAGCTGGGCTTCGAACTGTTCGTGCGTGCCGGCAAGCGCCTCACCTCGCTCACGCATGCCGGCTCGGTGGCCGTTCCGATCATCGAAGGCATTCTGGGCGGTGCCGAGAACCTGCTTCGGGTGGGTGAGGAATACTCGCAGCAGTCGGCCGGCAAGCTGTCGATTTCGGCCACGCATTCCCAGGCACGCTACGCACTGCCCGATGCTGTCCATGACTTCCGCCGCCGTTACCCCGACGTGCAGCTGAACCTGCACCAGGGATCGCCTCAGCAGGTGGCCGAGATGCTGCTCAGCGGCGAAGCCGACATCGGCATTGCCACCGAGGCACTGACCGACTATGACGGCCTGGTGACGCTGTCCTGCTATCGCTGGACGCACAGCGTGATCGTGCCGCCCAATCATCCGCTGCTGGACGATCCGGAGCTGACGCTGGAGCGGGTGGCCACCTTTCCGGTCATCACCTACAGCCCCGGCTTCACGGGGCGGCTGCACATCGACGAGGCCTTCCGGGTACGCGGTCTGGAGCCCAACATGGTGCTGACGGCGATGGATGCCGACGTGATCAAGACCTATGTGGAGCTGGGTCTGGGCATCGGCATCATCGCCTCCATTGCTTTCGACGAGGAACGCGACACGCGGCTGCGCGCCATTGACGCCGGCCACCTGTTCCCGGTCAACGTGACTCGCCTGGCCTTCCGGCGCGGCGCCTTCCTGCGGAGCTATGTCTACGATTTCATCGAGACCTTCGCCTCGCCACTGACCCGCGAGGTCGTGGAACAGGCTGCCCTGCAGATGCCGGGCATCGATTTCCAGATCTGAACGGCAGCCGGCACGGCACCCGTGCCGGTCGAGAGCCGTCCCGAGACCGCCGGCCGGTCCTGCGCATGGATACGGGCCAGCGCGCAGCGTCGTCAGATCATCGCGGCCGGATCCATCGGCTGGGGATGGGCATTGGACCAGTCGGCCCCCGCCTCGAAGCGCGTTTCCTGGCGGGCGCGCAGGTGCAGCAGACGGCCCCGCTCGATGCCCTGGCGCTGCTGCAGCTGCAGCCAGGCCTCGCGCGGCATCTCCACGTCGATGAAGCTGCCGTCGTCAGGACGACGCAGTTCCAGCCGGGTTCGCGGGCCGACGGTGAGCGCCTGCGAGAACTCGACGGCCAGCGTGTCGGCGGCGGGCTCGTCCACCACCTCGATCTCGTGCGGGCGCACATAGACCGTGTTTTGGTCGGCCGCAGGATTTTCAGCCTTCTGCCCAGTCGCGTGCACGGCATGGAAATGCCCGCGGAACAGGTTCACATCCCCCAGGAACTTCAGCACGAAGGGCGTGGCCGGACGGTCGTAGACCTCGTCGGGCGTGCCGACCTGCTCGACGCGCCCCCGGTTGAGCACCACGACCCGATCCGCCACCTCCATGGCCTCGTCCTGGTCGTGGGTGACGAAGACACTGGTGATGTTCATCTCGTCGTGCATGCGACGTAGCCAGCGACGCAGCTCCTTGCGCACCTGGGCGTCCAGTGCCCCGAAGGGTTCATCCAGCAGCAGCACGCGGGGCTCGACCGCCAGGGCGCGGGCCAGCGCAATGCGCTGGCGCTGCCCGCCCGAGAGCTGCGACGGGTAGCGATCGGCCAGCCAGTCCAGCTGCACGAGCGAGAGCAGCGCGTGCACGCGGCGCTGGATCTCGGCCTCGTCGGGGCGGCGCTTGCGCGGCATCACCCGCAGCCCGAAGGCGACGTTCTCGAAGATCGTCATGTGGTTGAAGAGCGCGTAATGCTGGAAGACGAAGCCCACGCCACGCGCCTGCGGATCGGCATGGGTGGTGTCCTCGCCATGGAACAGCACGCGACCACTGTCGGGCACTTCCAGCCCGGCGATGATGCGCAGCAGCGACGTCTTGCCCGATCCGGACGGCCCCAGCAGCGCCACCAGCGACCCCGACGGGATCTCCAGGGAGATGTCGTCGCAGACCACGGTCTGACCGAAGCGCTTGTTCAGGTGCTCGATGAGGATGCTCATGATCAGATCCCGAAGGCGCGCCAGAGTTCCGCGTCGTTGGGGATGCGGCCCTCGGCCACTTCCGGCGCGGTGACGGCGCCCGCCTGCGAGACCATGCTGCCAGGCGGCACGCTGCGCGTGAGCCAGACGTTGCCGCCGATGACCGAGCCGCGGCCGATGGTGACCCGCCCCAGCACCGTGGCGCCGGCATAGATGACCACCTCGTCCTCGACGATGGGATGGCGGGGTTCGCCCTTGACCAGCGAGCCGTCCTCGCTCTGGGTGAAGCGCTTGGCACCCAGCGTGACGGCCTGGTAGAGGCGCACATGGCGGCCGATGATGGCCGTCTCGCCGATGACGACGCCCGTGCCGTGGTCGATGAAGAAATGGTCACCGATCTGTGCGCCCGGGTGGATGTCGATGCCGGTGGAGGAATGGGCCAGTTCCGACATCACCCGCGCGGTCAGCGTGATGCCCTCCTGATAGAGCAGGTGCGCCAGCCGGTGGTGGAGCATCGCCCAGATGCCCGGGTAGCAGATGAGCACCTCGTCCTTGCTGCTGGCGGCCGGGTCCCCCTGGAAGGCCGCCGTCACGTCGCTGTCGATCAGCTCACGCACCCGAGGCAGCGCCTGGCTGAAATGACGGACCACATCCATGGCCCGCTCATCGTCCTGCGGCGAGAGCGTTTCACCGCCTGCCCGGAAGAGCAGTTCGCGCCGCACCTGCTGATGCAGCGCGGACAGCGCCAGGTCCAGCGTGTAGCCCACGTAGTGGTCGATGTTCTCGGAACACAGGTCGGGCCGGCCCAGCCGGTGCGGGAACAGGGCCGCCGCCAGCCCGTTGACCACCTCGGCGAGCACCGGCCGCGAAGGCAGCAGCGGCGGACGGCCGTTGCCATTCTGACGCGCGCGCAACGCGCTTTCGCGCCGCTCGCGCAGCTGCGCCACCACCTCGTCCACGCCGAAGCGGGTCGGCTGGCATATCGATCGGGAAACCATCGCCGTTCTCCCCTTGAAAGGATGTTGTCTGCAAGGCAAAGGGGGAATATACCGCCTCACCCCCAGGGTGTGTGCCGATGCACTGCATCATGAGATGCGCTTCGTGCATGACGAACTGCCCTTGTCCCCGCCAGACGCTCCGTCGACGGAAGTCCTCCTGAGCCGCATCATTAGCGTTCCTCCTGCAGTGCGCAGGCAACGATCCGTCCGGATATCGTCTGCAGACTGTCCGGTCATCGCAACCGGGCGGCCCCTCACCGTCATCAATCGCTAGAATCGGAGCGCACGGGCCCCTTGCCCCCGGGCCCGCTCCCCGAAGGATCCTGCATGACCTCCCTGCTGCTCAGCGCATTCATCTACCTGGCTTCGGCGGCCGTCGCCGTGCCGCTTTCCAAGCGACTGGGGCTGGGCTCCGTCCTGGGCTACCTGATCGCCGGCGTCCTGATCGGTCCGGTCTTCGGCCTGGTGGGCCAGGAGACCGAGAGCATCCAGCACGTGGCCGAGTTCGGCGTGGTGATGATGCTGTTCCTGGTGGGTCTGGAGCTGGAGCCGCACAAGCTGTGGCAACTGCGCTGGCAGCTGCTGGGGCTGGGGGGACTGCAGGTGGTGCTCACCATCGCCGCCATCACCGGCATTGCCATGCTGATGGGGCTGTCGTGGACGGTGGGCGTGGCGGCGGGCTGCGTGCTGTCGATGTCATCCACCGCCATCGTGCTGCAGACGCTGGGCGAGAAGAACCTGCTGGCCAGCCAGGGCGGCCAGGCCAGCTTCTCGGTACTGCTCTTCCAGGACATCGCGGTGATCCCGATGCTGGCGCTGCTGCCGCTGCTGGCGCTGCCCGAGCTGGCCGGCCAGGCCACCGAGGCCGCACACCATGCCGATGCAGTCAACCTGCTGGCCGGCCTGCCCGCCTACGAAAAGGCGGGCATCACCTTCGGGGTGATCGCGCTGATCGTGGTGGGCGGCCATTTCCTGGCCGGCCCGATCTTTCGCTACATCGCCGCCGCGCGGCTGCGCGAGATCTTCACGGTGGTGTCGCTGGCGCTGGTCATCGGCATCGCGGTGCTGATGTCGCTGATCGGGCTCTCGCCCGCACTGGGCACCTTCCTGGCCGGCGTGGTGCTGGCCAACAGCGAATACCGGCACGAGCTGGAAAGCAACATCGAGCCGTTCAAGGGGCTGCTGCTGGGGCTGTTCTTCATCACGGTGGGCGCCGGCGTCGACTTCGAGCTGCTGGCCCACCAGGGCTGGAAGATCCTGGGCATCACGCTGTGCGTGATCATCGCCAAGGGCCTGATCCTGCTGCTGCTGGGCAAGGTGTTCCGCCTGAAGCGGCTGGACCAGAAGCTCTTTGCGCTGGCGCTGGCGCAGGCCGGTGAGTTCGGCTTCGTGCTGCTGTCGCTCGTCGAGAGCAACGGCGTGATGCCCTCGCACATCGCCAAGCAGCTGCTGCTGGCGGTGGCGCTGTCGATGCTGTTCACGCCGCTGCTGTTCATCCTCTACGACAAGGTGATGGTGCCGCGCGCCTATGCCCGAGCCAAGGCAGGTGATGCCGTGCGGCCCGACGTGATCGAGCAGAAGCACCCGGTGATCATCGCCGGCCACGGCCGCTTCGGGCGCGTCATCAACGCCATGGTCACGGCCTGCGGCTACAAGACCACCGTGATCGACCACAACGCCGCCACGGTGGCGGGCTACAAGCGCTTCGGCGTCGAGACCTACTTCGGGGACGCCTCCCGTCAGGAGCTGCTGCTGATTGCCGGACTGGCCGAGGCGCGACTGCTGGTGGTGGCCATCGACAATCACGAGCAGGCCATGAAGATCACCGAGTTCGCCCGCAAGACCAATCCGGGCATCAAGATCGTGGCCCGTTCCTACGACGCGCAGCAGACCTACGAGCTGTACCACGCAGGTGCCGACGAGATCGTGCGCGAGAACTTCGATTCGGCGGTGCGATGCGGCAAGCGGGCGCTGGAATGCCTGGGCATGCCCAAGCTGAAGGCCGAGGAGGTGGGCAACCTCTACTTCCATCGCAACCGCCACGGCATGGCCATGGCCGCCAAGGCCTATGACCCCAGCATCGGCATGTTCGAGAACAAGGCGCTGATCGAGATCGTGCGGGCCGAGAATGCCGAGACCGAACGGCTGATCCGCCAGCTGCTGCATGACCAGGCCATCTCATGGCCCAAGGACCAGGCCGAGACCACCACCGAACATGGAGACATGAACATGCAGGAGCCCGTCGAAGGAGGCTGAACGGCATGAAGGAGAACGAGGAGACGACATCGGCGGGTAACAAGGCCAATCAGGCCACGGACCCGCCGCACGCTGGGCAGCCCGCATCATCGGGACCGGAAGCCTTGGGGGCAACAGACGCCGCCGCCCCGGCCCCGCAGACGCCCACGGTGCGCCGCGGCTGGCCGAAGGAAGGCTGGCTGCTGCTGTTTGCGGTGGCGGCTCTGGCCTTCAACCTGCGATCCCCCATCGTGACCATCGGCCCGCTGGTGGGCATGATCCGCGACGATCTGGGCGTCTCGGGCAGTTTCATGGGCTTCGTGACGGCACTGCCGGTGATGGCCTTCGCGCTGTTCTCCCCCTGGGCGGCGCGATTGGGTCGCCGCTACGGCATGGAGAACGTGCTGGTCGCCTCCCTCGTCGTGCTGCTGGCGGGCATTGCGCTGCGCTCGGCCCTGCCGTCGCCGCTGACGCTGGTGCTGGGCACGGCATTGCTGTCTGCGGCCATTGCCATGGGCAACGTGCTGCTGCCGGCCCTGGCCAAGCGCAGCCTGCCCGAGCACGTCAATCTGGTGGTGGCGATGATGACCGCCGGCATGCTGGTGTCATCCACGCTGGCCGCCGGCATCGCGGTCCCGCTGGCCCGGTGGCAGGGCTGGACCTGGCCGCTGGGCATCTGGATGCTGACCACGGGGGTCGCGCTGGTGCCCTGGCTGCGCATCCGTCAGCGCCACAGGGCAGCAGCCCCCGCCGGCAGCGCCCCGGCCGCCAGTCCCCCGCTGAACGTCTGGCGCATTCCGGCAGCCTGGGTGCTGAGCCTGTACATGGGGCTGCAGTCGCTGGTGTTCTATGCGGTGGTCGGCTTCACGCCCTCGGTGCTGCAGGAAAAGGGCCTGTCGGCCGAACAGGCCGGCAACCTGGGTGCGCTCTTCCAGGCCGTCTCGCTGCTGGGTGTGGTGGCCGTGTCGTGGGCACCGGTCCGTGGCCGCGGCCGCCAGTGGCTGAGCGTGGGCATCAGCCTGACGGTGCTGGCCGGCAGTCTGGGGCTGTGGCTGGGCAGTACCGGCACGCAATGGCTCTGGGTCTCACTGGCCGGCATCGGCACGGCCGGCGTGTTCTCGCTGTGCCTGATGCTGTTTGCCGAGCGCACCGATTCCCCGGCCGAGGCGGCCGCCCTGTCGGGCATGGCCCAGGCTGTCGGCTATGGCATTGCGGCCATCGGGCCGCTGGGCGTGGGCGTGCTCTACGATCTGCTGGGCTCATGGACGCGGACGATGGGGCTGCTGGCGGCGCTGAGCCTGCTGGAATGCCTGCTGGCCTGGTCATCGGCCAGTCCGAAGACGCTGGCGCAGACCCTGGCAGGCCACCGGCGCGGCCGATGAGATCCGCATATGCTCATGCGGAAATCGCATAAGCCGGCCGCTCGCCCGCTCATCCATGCCCTGCCATGGCATGATGCGCGGCATCGTACAACCTTGTCACGGCCCTCGGGGCCTTGCCGTCATGACCTTCGTTTCCCGCTCCCGCCGCGCCGTGCTGGGCCTGGCGCCCGCTGCCCTGCTGCTTGCCGCCATGCCCTCGGCCCAGGCGGCCGACCAGACGCTGCTCAACGCCACCTATGACGTGGGCCGCGAGCTGTTTTCCGAGATCAACCCGCTGTTCGTGGCCAAATGGCAGAAGGAGCACGGCGGCCAGCTCAAGATCGACCAGTCCTATGGCGGCACGTCGCGCCAGGCGCAGGACATCATCCAGGGCAAGAAGGCCGACACCGTCACCTTCAACCAGGTGCCCGACATCGAGATCCTGGTCAAGCGCCGGCTGGTGGCCAAGGACTGGGCCTCGCAGTTCCCGAACAACAGCTCGCCCTACTACAGCACCATCGCCTTCATGGTGCGCAAGGGCAACCCCAAGAACATCCGCAACTGGGACGACCTGGCACGGCCGGACGTGAAGCTGGTCTTCCCGAACCCCAAAACGTCGGGCAACGCACGCTATTCGTACCTGGGCGCCTGGAACCACGCGCAGGAGCAGTTCCCGAATGACGAGGCGGCCGCCAAGGCGTTCATGGGCCGCTTCCTGGGCAACGTCGAGAACTTCCCCACCGGCGGCCGGGGCGCCACGGTGGCCTTCGCCCAGAACGGTCAGGGCGACGTGCTGCTGACCTTCGAGTCCGAGATCAAGAGCATCCTGGCGGGCAAGGAGTTCAAGGATCAGGGCTTCGAGCTGGTGGTGCCGCCGGTGAGCGTGATGGCGGCCTTCCCGGTGGCCATCGTCGACAAGGTGGTCGATGCCAAGGGTACCCGCGAGGTGGCGCGCGCCTACCTGGAGTTCCAGTATTCCAAGGAGATCCAGCAGCTGCTGGCCCGCCACAACCTGCGCGTGCATGACCCCGAGGTGGTGGCTGCCACGGCCGACCAGTTCGCCAAGGTTCGGCTCGTCGACCCCGCCACCTTCCCCGGCGGCTGGGAAGGCATCCAGAAGACGCACTTCGCCAGCGGCGGCCTGCTGGACCAGCTGCTCGCCGCCGGACGACACTGAGTGTCCGCGCCCCGCTTCTTCCTGGCCAGGCCGCTGCTGCCGGGCTTCTGGCCCAGCCTGGGCGTGAGCCTGGTGTACCTGCACGTGGTCATTCTGGTGCCGCTGCTGGTGCTGCTCTGGCATGCGGCCGATCTGGGCTGGGCCCAGTACTGGGCCGCCATCTCCGATCCCCGGGTGGTGGCCAGCTACCGGGTCACGCTGCTGGGGGCCTTCATCTCCACGGTGGTGGTGACGCTGGTGGGCCTGCTGCTGGCCTGGGTGCTGTCGCGCTATGAGTTCCCGGGACGGCGCTTTCTCGACGCGCTGATCGATCTGCCCTTCGCGCTGCCCACGGCGGTGGCCGGGCTCACGCTGGCCACCCTGCTCTCACCCGGTGGCTGGATCGGACAGCTGTTCGCCCCCTGGGGCATCAAGATCGCCTATGCCTTCCCGGGGCTGGTCATCGCCATGATCTTCACCAGCATCCCGTTCATCGTGCGCACCGTGCAGCCGGTCATCGAGGATCTGGGCCACGACGTGGAGGAGGCGGCCGGCACGCTGGGTGCCCGTCCGGGTCAGGTGTTCTGGCGCATCACCCTGCCCACGCTCGTGCCGGCGCTGACGGCTGGGGCCAGCCAGGCCTTCATCCGCAGCCTGGGCGAGTTCGGCGCCGTGGTGATGATCGCCGGCAACATTCCGTTCCAGACCGAGATCACCTCGCTGATGATCTTCGTGCGGCTGCAGGAGTTCGACTACGCAGCGGCGGCGGCCATCGCCTCGGTGGTGCTCATCACCTCGCTGGTGCTGCTCTTTGGCCTGCAGCTGCTGCAGAACCGGCTGCTGCGCTGGCAGCGGGGAGGCTGACGCATGGACAAACGCACGAACGGTCCGCGCCGGAGCCCGGCCAACGGGGTGCAGCGACTGCTGCTGGTGCTGGCACTGCTGGCCGCGGGTCTGCTGCTGGTGCTTCCGCTGACCATGATCTTTGCCCAGGTGGCGGCCGGTGGCTGGGCGCTGCTGATCGAGAACCTGTCGGCCGACTATCTGCACCATGCCTTCGGGCTGACGCTGCTGGCCACGCTGGTCACCATTCCAGTGAACCTGGCCTTCGGGCTGGCCTTTGCCTGGTGCGTCACTCACTACCGCTTTCGAGGCCGGCGGCTGATGCTGGCGCTGATCGACATTCCCTACGCCACCTCGCCGGTGGTGGCGGGTCTGTGCTACCTGCTGCTGTATGGGGCCGAGTCGGTGGTGGGTCAGTGGTTTTCCGACCGCGACATCCAGCTGATGTTTGCCTGGCCAGGCATCATCATGGTCACCATTTTCGTGACCTCGCCCTACGTGGCGCGGCTGCTCATTCCGCTGATGCAGACGCAGGGCAACGAGGAGGAACAGGCAGCGCTGCTGCTGGGCGCCAGCGGCTGGCAGATCTTCCGGAAGGTGAGCCTGCCCCGCATCCGCTGGGCCCTGCTGTACGGGGTGATGATCACGAATGCCCGTGCCGTTGGCGAGTTTGGCGCGGTGTCGGTGGTCTCGGGGGCGACCCTGAACCAGACGATGACGCTGCCGCTGCTGGTCGAGCAGCTCAACAACGACTACAAGACAGCCGCGGCCTTCACGGCCGCCGCCATCCTGGCGCTGATGGCCGTTCTCACGCTGATCCTCAAGAGCTGGCTGGAACGCCGGGTACAGGTCCGCCAGGGCGCCCGACGGGCGTGACCATCCCGCATCGCAGGCCCCAGATTCTCCGCCAGGCAGGGGGTACGAGCGTTAAACTCTCCGTCCCTGAAACCTGGACGCCCCCTTCCTCGGAGCTTCTCTTACATGGAACTGGATTTCACCTCTCCCGCGTTCTGGCTGGCTGTTGGCCAGATCGTGCTCATCGACATCCTGCTGGGCGGCGACAACGCGGTGGTCATCGCCCTGGCCGTGCGCAAGCTCGACCCCTCCAAGCGGCGTCAGGGCATCGTCTGGGGGACGATCGGCGCCATTGCGCTGCGCATCCTGCTGATTGTCTTTGCGCTGTCACTGCTGTCGGTCCCCTACCTGAAGGTGGTGGGCGCGCTGCTGCTGCTGTGGATCGGCGTGAAGCTGCTGCTGCCCGAAGAAGAGGACGCACACGGCAACATCGCCAGTTCGGACAAGCTGTGGGTGGCGGTGCGCACCGTCATCGTTGCTGACCTGGTGATGAGCATCGACAACGTGATTGCCATTGCCGGTGCTGCGCAGAGCGTGGGCGGTCACCATGAGATCCCGCTGGTGATCTTCGGTCTGCTGGTCAGCGTGCCCATCATCATCTGGGGCAGCCAGATGGTCATCCGGCTGATGGACCGCTTTCCCATCGTCATCACCATCGGCGGCATGCTGCTGGGGTGGATTGCCGGTGGCATGCTGATCACCGACCCGGCCGTGGCCGACCACGTCAGTGCCTGGCAACCGCAGATCAAGTACATCGCCGAGGTGGGCGGCGCCCTGCTGGTGCTGCTGATCGGCACCCTGAGTGCCCGCCGACAAAAGAGCAAGGGCGCCTGATGCAGCCTGGCCGGCGGTTTCGACACCGCCGGCCCACGGAACATCCGGTCCGGCTCAGCCCGAGAACTGGAAGTCCACGTCCGGCCGACGTCCGGACATCAGCTCGGCCAATGCCCGACCCGAGCCACAACCATGGGTCCAGCCCAGCGTGCCGTGGCCGGTGTTCAGGAACAGTCCACCCACCCGGCTGCGACCGATATAGGGCACGTTGCCCGGTGTGGTCGGCCGCAGACCGGTCCAGAACTTCGCCTGTTTCGGATCGCTCACGCCCGGGAACAGCGCCAGCGTGCGCTTGACGAGCGCCTCGCAGCGCACCGGGTTCAGCGCCATGCCGTAGCCGTTCAGCTCGGCTGTGCCGGCCACCCGTAGCCGGTTGCCAAAGCGCGAATACACGAGCTTGTACTCGTCATCGGTCAGGCTGACCTGCGGCGCCCTGGCCGGGTCCAGCACCGGCAGCGTGGCCGAATAGCCCTTGGCCGGATAGATGTCCAGCCGGATGCCGATGTCACGCGCCAGCCCTGCGCTGAAGCTGCCCAGCGCCAGCACATAGGCATCGGCCTTGGCCACTTCGTACTGGCCGTGCTCGTCGGCCAGCTCCACGCCCTGCATCTCGCCACCGGCCACCAGCAGCTTCTGGATGCGCACGCCGAAGCGGAACTTCACGCCCTTCTCGGCCGCCAGGGCCGCCAGGCGGGTGGTGAACAGGTTGACGTCACCGGATTCGTCGGCCGGCGTGAAGGTGGCGCCTGCCAGCTGGTTGCGTGCCGAGGCCAGGGCCGGCTCGATCTCGACCACGCGGTCGGGCGTGATGATCTCGCGCACCACCCCCATTTCCTGCATGATCCGTGCGGGCTCCAGCGCCTCATCGAAATCCTTCTGGCTGGTGTAGAAGTGCATGATCCCCTTCGTGAGGTGGTCATACTGGATGCCCGTCTCCTCACGCAGCGCCTGCAGGCTGGCACGGCTGTAGGTGCCCAGGTTGATGAGCTGGATCATGTTGTGGCGGGTGCGCTCCGCCGAGCACTCGCGCAGGAACTGCAGGCCCCAGCGCCACTGCGCCGGGTCGGCCCGCAACCGGAAGAGCAGCGGTGCATCTTCCCGCCCCAGCCATTTCAGCAGCTTCAGGGGGGCCGACGGGTTGGCCCAGGGTTCGGCGTGGCTGACCGAGATCTGCCCACCATTGCCGAAACTCGTCTCGCAGGCAGCCCCCCCGTTGCGTTCCAGTACCGTCACCTCATGGCCTGCCTGGTGCAGATACCAGGCCGTGGTCACGCCCACCACTCCGGCGCCCATCACGATCACCCGCACGTCGTCTCTCCTTGGTTCTTGAATGGGGAATTTGCTGCAGAGCGTCAGCCTACCAGATCGGCCAGCACCTGACATCCCGGGTATGTCCCTGTATCCCGTGGAGTGCCTGAGCAGGCTCGACAAAAATCAATGCCCGCTCGTTCCGGGCGCTCTACCATGCACGGAACAATCTGCATCCCGACACGGCCCTGCTCCATGTTGCTCTCGATCGAAGAACCCGCTCCCACCTCCGCACGCCCGCAATGGGCCGCCTTTCTGGAACTCGGTTTCCGCCCGCTCTACTCCCTCGGCTGCTTCTGGGCCATCATGGGCGTGTTGCTGTGGGTGTACTTCCCAAGCATGCTGCAGGGCACGCTGGGCGGCGTGTTCTGGCACGCCCATGAAATGCTCTGGGGCTTCATCATCACCATCGCGGTGGGCTTCCTGTTCACGGCTGGCGCCACCTGGACGGGCATCACGCCCATCAAGGGGCGTGCGCTGGCCGTCTGCTGCCTGTTCTGGATCCTCGCCCGCATCGCCTATCTGGTGCCGGCCGACGCCGCCTTCTGGGTGGGCGTGGTGGCCGAGAGCCTGTTCTTCGGCTGGGGCGCCGTGGCGATGTCGCACAGCATCTACCGTGCCCGCAGCCAGCGCAACTACGGCATTCCCCCCATGCTGCTGCTGATGGGTGTGGCCAACCTGATGTTCCTGCTGGCCGTGGAGGAAGGCGACTATGAGCGCATCATGGACTTCTTCCGGACCGGCATGCTGGCCATGGCCGTCATTGCCCTGCTGGTGGCACGCCGCGTCACGCCGTTCTTCGCCTCGCGCGCGGTGGCCGGACTCGACATTCCCAAGCATCTCGAAAGCGGCCACTGGCAGCTGGCAGCCGGCATGGCAGCCATCGTCTTTTCCCTGCTGCAATGGCAGGTGCTTGCCGCCCTCTTCCTGGCCACCTCGGGTTTCATCGCACTCTGGCAGGTCATCAGCTGGAAGCCCCGGGCCGTGCTGCACAAGCCCATCCTGTGGATCCTGTACGCCGGCTATGCGGGCCTGGGCATCGGGCTGGTGGTGGCCGCCGCGCAGATGGCAGGCCTTGCCGAGCGTCCTGTCTGGGCCGTGCACATCATCGGCATCGCCGGGTTCTCGCTGCTGATCATCGGCATGGTCACCCGCACCGCGCTGGGCCACCTGGGCCGGCCGCTGCAGACCGACCGCTACATGGTGCTGTGCTACTGGCTGGTGCTGGTGTCGGCCATTCTGCGCCTGCTGGCGCTGGCCCTGCCGGTGCCCTTCAACACCCCGACGCTGCACACGGCGGGCGCTGCCTGGATCGTGGCCTTTGGCGTCTACCTGTGGCGCTTCGTGCCGATGCTGATCCGTCCCCGCGTCGACAAGGTGCCCGGCAAGGGCCCGATCATCCGGCCAAAGATGGAAGTCAAGCTGGGGCCCAAGCCGCCCGTGAAATGAGGCCAGGCCGAGGGCGCCCGCTGCCGTGTGCCCAGTAAAAAAAAAGCGCCCCGAACCGGGGCGCTTCCTTTTTGGGGAGACGGTTTGGCCGATCAGGCGATCTTCACGGCGGTGCCGCTGACGGCCACCATCATCATGCCGTTGGTTTCACCCAGCACTTCGTAGTCGAAGTCGATGCCGACGATGCCGTTGGCGCCCTTGTCGCGGGCGGCAGCCACCATCTCGTCCAGAGCGGCCTGGCGAGCGCCGGCCAGTGCCCGCTCGTAGCCACCGGCCCGGCCGCCCACCACGTCACGCACGGAGGCGAACATGTCGCGGAACAGGTTGGCACCGATCACGGCTTCGCCGCTGACGACGCCCAGGTATTCACTGACGCGACCGGGTTCGGGAGGAACGGTGGAGAGGAAGAACTTGGGATCGCTCTTGCTGGAAAACCAACCCATGGCAGGGCTCCTTGTATGGTTGCTGAAGCGCGGCAGCATATCAGAGTGGTGTGGACGGGCTATGGCGCAGGTGTAACTTTGTGCGGTATGTCACGTACGAGGCGCTCACTTAGCAGACAGCATGAGCCGAGGAAGGCCCCCCTGGGCGCTGCGACTCCTACGAGAATCATCACCACGCTGGAGATGACTTCGCCTGGGGCACCCCACAAAAAAGCGGCCCGCAGGCCGCTTTCTTGCATGACATCCATCAGGATGTCATGAGCACGTCAGGGACGATCAGAACCGGATGGAGGCCTGCACGTAGACCGTGCGCGGCTGGCCCAGGTACTTGCCCTTGTTGTTGTCGTCGTACGAGCGGGTATAGAACTCGCGGCCAAAGATGTTCTTGATGCCGGCACCGATCTTCAAGTGGTGCAGCGACGGCCCGAAGTCATAGGAGCCACGCAGGTTCCAGGTGCCATAGCCGGGGATGCGGCCCGTGCTGCCGTCGGCGCTTTCAGCCACGGTGTTCGCGTTGTCGGCATACTGCGAGGACTGGAATTCGCCCTCGAAGCCGGCCTGCCAGGCGTCCTGGGTGTAACTGATGCCCAGCAGCCCCTTGTGTTTTGACGAGAACGGCACCTGGTTGCCCTTGTTCGGGCCTTCCTCGCGGATGGAGGCATCCACGTAGGCGTAGTTTCCGTACACCTCGGTGCCCTTCAGGGCCGGCATCAGCTCGTCCAGGCGATAGCCGAAGCTGCTCTCGATGCCCGCATGACGGGTCTTGCCGCGAGCGATCACGCTGTCGGTGATCTGGCTGCTGTCGTACTGGTTGTTGAAGTTGATCAGGAAGGCACCGATCTCGGCGCGCAGCACGCCCTGGTCATAGCGGGTACCGAATTCCCAGGTGCGGGCCTTCTCGGGCTTGACCAGACCCTGACGGACGCGGTTGGGCATCTGGCTGTACTGCACGCTGCCGAACGAGCCTTCGGTGTTGGCGTACAGGTTCCAGCCCTCATCCAGCCGGTACAGCACGTTCAGGGCCGGCAGTGCAGTGCTGTAGTCACCCTTGAACGGACGACCCGTCAGCACGTTGATCTGCTGCTGGTCGATGCGCTCGTAGCGCACGCCCGGGGTGATGGTCCAGAGGCCCCAGTCGATGCGGTCATCCAGGTAGACAGCGTGGGCCTCGGTCTTGCCACGGGTGTCACGGTCGTTGCGGCTGGCAACAGTGGGCAGCAGGCCGCTGGCCGTGGTTTCCCGATAGCGCAGCTCGTGGCTGGACTCGTCGATGTAGCGATAGCCGATGCCGATCTCGTGGTGGGTGGCGCCCAGATTCACGCCCTGCGAGGCGCGGGCCTCGATGCCGCGCACCCAGTAGTAGCGCGGCGACAGCGACACGAAGGTGCCCTGGTTCAGGAAGCCGCTACGCAGCGTTTTGGTGAAGAAGGTGTTGACGCTGGCCTTGCGGCTGCCGTCGGTGTAGTCGTAGCCAGCACCCACCAGCGTGCGACGGCCCCAGAAACGGTCCACCGGACGGGTGGACTGGTAGGGATCGGCCTTGAAGGCATCCACCGTCAGGCCGCCCGGCATGTCGGCTTCGCCGTCATAGTACTGGGCGATGGCGTGAACGCTGTGCACGGCATTCAGCGCGTACTGACCCTTCAGGATCACGTCGTCAATACGGGTGTCGCTGTGCTGGCGATAGTCGGCACCACGCACGCCCGAATACAGGATGGCGCCGCCCAGGCCGTTGTCCATCGTGCCGCCCACACGGAAGCTGGCGTTCTTCTTGGGCTTGTGCTGCGTCGAGGACGGGCTGTAGCCCAGCTGCATGCTGGCGTCGATGTCGAAGTCCTCGGGGATCGCCCGGGTGACGAAGTTGACGATGCCGCCCACGTTCTGGGGGCCATAGCGCACGGCACCACCACCGCGCACCACGTCCACCGCATCCATGTTGCCCATCGAGATCGGGCCCAGCGACAGCTGCGGCTGGCCATAGGGCGCATAGGGAATGGGAATGCCGTCCATCAGCAGCGTGGAGCGGGTGGCCAGACGCGGGTTCAGACCGCGAATGCCGAAGTTCAGCGCCATGTCATGGCCGCCGGTACCGTTGTTCTCGGGGGCGTTGACGCCAGGAATGCGGTTGAGCACCTGGCGCACGTTGGTCAGGCCCTGGGCCTCGACCTGTTCACGGCGGATCACGTCACGGGCACCCGGATGCTCCTGCACGTTCTTCTCGTCGGCATCACCCAGCCAGTCCCCCACCACCGAGATGGTGCCCAGCGTCTGGGTCTCGGCTGCAGAAGCCTGGTTCTCTTCCTGGGCCAGTGCGCTGGCCGCGCCGCCGCTGGCAGCCAGCAGCAGGGCCATCGAGGCCATGGTGTGCATCACGGGACGCAGTGGACGCACGGCCGCGGCGTTCCCCGTGGAATTTGGGATGAAACGGGACGAAGACATGTAAGGACTCCGGAATCGATGATGAGAAGCCGCCTGGCAATGCGTCTCACCCCATCTCCGACCCGTCATCCGGACCTGCGTTCACCATCCGGCAAGGGATGCCGGGCCCCCACGACCGAAGGACGGACCTGCGTGCGAAAGCACGCCAGGCGAGCGGCCTGCAGGATGACGCAGGGAAAGACCAGCGGGATCGATACGGAAAGCGCAGGACACCTGCGCCGGAGGAGGAGAGAGACGGGCCCCCTGAAGTGACGGCCCCGGACGCCCGCAAGGGGCATCCGTGCCCTGCCAGACAGGACACGGCGCGAATTATTCTGCGGCGAACGCCCGTTGTCTACCGTTCGTCGGATGAAATCCGCCGCATGTCACGCGCGGCGACGCGACCTGTTGCGCCCTCAATACAGATGCCCATGCCGCCAGAACGGTCTTCTTCGTGCTCAGCGCTTGTCCAGCCGCCGCGCCACGTGGTTGCCGATCACCTGGATGAGCTGGACCATCACCACCAGAATGGCAACCGTCAGCAGCATCACATCGTTCTGGAAGCGCTGGTAGCCATAGCGGATGGCCAGGTCACCCACGCCACCGCCACCCACCACGCCGGCAATGGCGGTGTACGACAGGAAGCTGATGGACAGCACCACCAGCGACTGGACGATGCCCGAGCGGGCTTCGACGAGCAGCACGCGCCAGATGATCTGGCGTTCGCTGGCCCCCATGGCATGGGCAGCCTCAATCACGCCGCGCGGCACTTCGCGCAGGCTCTGCTCCACCAGACGAGCGAAGTACGGGATGGCGGCACAGGCCAGCGGCACCGAGGCGGCCATGGGGCCGATGGAGGTCCCCACCAGCCAGCGGGTGAACGGCACCAGCGCCACCAGCAGGATGACGAACGGGAACGAACGCACCATGTTCACCAGCCAGCCCACCACGGCGAACAGCACGCGGTTCTGCATGGACTGGCCTGGACTCAGCAGGAAGAGCCAGATGCCCAGCGGCCCGCCGATCAGCACGGCAGCCGTCAGGCCCACGGCCATCATCACCAGGGTCTCGCCCAGGGCCACCCACAGCTCGGGCAGCACATCCACAATCGATGGCGGCAGTGCCGCCCAAAGCGCATCCAGCATCCTGGCGCTCCTATGCCTGCGGGGCCTGCGCCCCGCCTGTCGTATCCAAGGACCCCTGCGCGCGGCCGGCAGCACCCTGGGCCGCCATGGATCCACGTCCCTGTCCGGCATGCAGGTGCTGCACCAGCTCGCGGCCCAGGGCCGAGATGGGTGCCAGCGGCGCACTGCCGTCGAGGTCAAGCTTTTCGACCAGAAGGCCCTGCTCCACCACGGCAGCCTGCCGGCACAGCGCCAGCACCACCGAGAGTTCGTGCGTGACGATGACGATGGTCACGCCCAGCCGCTGGTTGATTTCCTTCAGCGTGGCCAGCACCGAGCGCGTGGTCTCGGTGTCCAGCGCGGACGTGGGTTCGTCACACAACAGCACGCTGGGCTCGGGCGCCAGCGCCCGCGCAATGGCCACCCGCTGCTTCTGGCCGCCAGACAGCTGGGCCGGGTAGTGATCCAGCTTGTCGACCAGGCCCACCACCTCGGCACACTCACGCACCCGCGCCGCAATGGCGGCCCGGTCATGCCGGCCGTGGATGCGCAGCGGGAAGGCGATGTTGTCGGACACCGTGGCGTTCTGCAGCAGGTTGAACTGCTGGAAGATCATGCCGATCTTCTGGCGGGCATCGCGTAGGCCCTTCTTGTCCAGCGCCGTCAGCTCCTGGCCGGACACGAAGACCCGGCCACTGTCCGGGCGCTCCAGCAGGTTCATCAGCCGCAGCAGCGTGGACTTGCCTGCACCACTGCGCCCGATGAGCCCCAGCGCATCGCCACGCGCAACGGTCAGCGACACATCGCGCACCGCATCAAAGCGGTCACCCCCGTTCAGGGAAAAGGACTTGTTGAGCTTTTCCAGCCGGATCAGCGGTTCCTGCGAAACGGACTCCGACACCATGCACCCTCGATTCCGGCTGGATGAGCTGCGACAGGCAGTCACCCTGGCCCATGTTCTGACGACATACGGTCCGATGCCACCGTGGCATCGGCACAACCCAAAGACGACGATGGTACCGCAAGCTGCATCATCGGCCCGTGCAGACCCTCATGCGGGAACCCGCTCAGACAGGAAAGCTCAGGCAGAACCCGCCCGGGCCATCGGCTGACCGGATGATGCACGCTCAGTCGATGCCCAGGTCGCGTATCTTGCGGGCCAGCGTGTTGCGGCCCAGCCCCAGGCGACGGGCGGCTTCACCGCGGTGCCCCCCGGTGGCCTCCAGCGCCGCTTCGATGAGCGTGCGCTCGAAACTTGCCTGCAAGGGAGTCAGCAGATCGCGGGCTTGCGGATCTTCCAGCTGCTGCCGGGCCAGCTTCACCAGCACCTCACACCAGCCTTCCGGGTCGGCACTCTGCCGATGCCCCTCCTCCTGATCCGCGGCATCCGTGGGTACGGGAGGTGTGCCCGAAGCCTGCGGGGCCGCAACGGATGCGGCCTCCGTCACCGGGCGCGTGGCAGCGGCAGCCCCTCGGGATGGCAACATCTCGGGCGGCAGGTCTGCCATCGTCACCACATGCGCTGCCGTCATCACCGTCAGCCATTGGCAGACATTTTCCAGCTGCCGCACGTTGCCCGGCCAGTCAAAGGCGCACAGCACCCGCAGGGCATCTGCCCCCAGCTGCTTGGGCTCCACCCCCAGCGAGGCTGCGCTTTCGGCCAGAAAATGCTCAGCCAGCAGCGGAATGTCCTCCACGCGCTCGGCCAGTGGGGGCAGGCGCAGGCGGATCACGTTCAGACGATGGAAGAGGTCATCCCGAAAGAGCCCCTGGGCCACACGCGCCTCCAGGTCCTGATGCGTGGCGGCAATCACCCGCACGCGGCTCTTCACGGGCTGGTTGCCTCCCACACGGTAGAAGTGGCCTTCGGACAGCACCCGCAGCAGCCTCGTCTGCATCTCGGCCGGCATGTCGCCGATCTCGTCCAGAAAGAGCGTCCCCCCTTCGGCCTGCTCGAAACGGCCACGCCGCAGGGTCTGTGCGCCCGTGAAGGCGCCCCGTTCGTGCCCGAACAGTTCCGATTCCATCAGGTCACGCGGGATGGCCGCCATGTTGATCGCCACGAACGGCCGTTCAGCCCGCACGCTGTGCTGATGCAGCGCCCTCGCCACCCGTTCCTTGCCCGTCCCGGACTGGCCGGTCAGCAGCACGGTGGCATCGGATCGGGCCAGACGGCCGATGGCACGGTACACCGCCTGCATGGCCGGTGCCTGGCCCAGCAGGCCGGCATCCGACATGCGGGCTCCGGCCTGGGGGAACTGAGTCGCCTGAGCCTTCGCCCCCCGTTCAGGATCCGAATGGGCACCGGCCCCCGCGCCCCGACCCGATGGTCGTGCCGACGCGGCCCCTCGGGCGGCCTCGGCCCTGCCCTGCGCCGCCCGCTGCACCAGCGCCACGGCCTGCATCAGGTCAAAGGGCTTGGGCAGGTACTCGAAAGCACCGGCCTGGAAGGCCGAGACTGCGCTGTCCAGGTCCGAATAGGCGGTCATGATGATCACCGGCAGCGCGGGGCGTCGCTGGCGCACCTGATAGAGCAGCTCGATGCCGCTGGCTCCCGGCATGCGGATGTCCGACACCAACACGGCCGGTTCGCTCACTGCCAGCGCTGCCAGCACCTCATCGACCTGGGCGAAGGTGCGTACCCCGAAGCCGGCCCGAACCAGCGCACGCTCCAGCACCCAGCGGATCGAGTGATCGTCATCCACCACCCAGACCTCGCCGGCTGCCATCACCCCCGTCATGTCTCCGCCCGTTCGGACGGTCTGCCCCCCCTGCCCGGCTACAGCAGCGGCAGCAGGATCCTGAAATCGGTCCATCCCGGTCGACTCTCGCATTCGATGCTTCCTCCATGGGCCTCGACGATGCCCTGCGCCACCGGCAGCCCCAGCCCGCTGCCACCCTCGCGTCCACTCACCAGCGGCAGGAACATCCGCTCCTGCATGGTAGGCGAAACGCCCGGCCCGTCGTCGATCACGTCCAGCGCCAGGGCCAGCCGGTAGCCCACGTGGGCGATCACCACCTGGCGCGCGACGCGCGTCCTGAGCAGAATGGTGCCGCGGCCCTGCATGGCCTGGGCAGCGTTGCGCACCAGATTCAGCAGCGCCTGCACCAGCTGCGCCCGGTCGGCCTCCAGTTCCGGCAGGCTGGCGTCATAGTCGCGTTCGATGACAAGCCCTTCCGCGTATTCGGCCTGCACCAGTCGGCGCACCTGTTCGCACACTTCGTGGATGTTGATGCGCGCCACCGCCCGCCGTCCGCTGCCCGGCGCCAGCAGGCGATCCACCAGCTGTTGCAGCCGATCCACTTCCTGAATGATCACGCCCGTGTATTCGCGCACGGCGTCCGTCTCGGCATCGGCCTCCAGCAGCTGTGCTGCCCCGCGGATACCCCCCAGCGGATTGCGGACCTCGTGCGCCAGCTGGCGCAGCATGGCACGACTGGCGCGCGCCGACTCGTGAAGCCTCGTCTCCCGATCGATGCGTCGGCGCCGCTCGATCTCGTGCAGCTCCACGAGCAGCATGCCGTCCGTATCTTCCAGCACCACGGCCAGACAATGCAGGGTCAATGGCGCCTGGCCAGGCCGCATCAGGGTGATGTCCACGCCCTGCTGCCCCCAGCTCTGGCTGCGCAGCTGATCCAGGGGCGCATCGAGTGCCTGCAGGTCCGGCAGCAACTCGCCCGGTGTGCAGCCGCGCATGCGCCGGGGCGTCATCGCCAGCAGCTGGCAGGCCGCCAGATTGGCAAATACCACGCGGCTCCCGGCGTCCAGCACCAGCACGCCCGACCCCAGCAGGTCGAGCCCGCTCAGGTCAGGCAGAATGCGCCTGCCGCTGCCGTGACGGGGCTGATCGGAGCCTTCGTCCGCACTGTCATCCATCGTCCCCTCCCCGGGGAAAGACCACCCGGGGAAACAGGGATGTCGGGGCCCATCCCGGCCACCGCCGGACGGCGGCCTTCAGGGATGATGGCCCGCAACCTTCCTGGAGAATCCCTCAGGGCAGCGAATCGATCTCGCGGCGGATGGAACTCACGTTCTGCGCCGCCTGCGCCACTTCATCCTTCAGGCGATCCACCCGATCCAGATACTTCTGGTAATTGCGCTCGTCACCAAGACGCTCGGGCGAACCGTCGTTGTACTCCTGCTTCAGCGCATCCAGCCGCGACTGCTCCTTGGCCAGCTCCTTTTCCAGGATCCGGCGACGGTCGGAATCACGTCCACGCTGCTGGCTGTCGCTGACCCGGGCCGACTTGCCACCCGAGCCTGAACCTGTCGGCAGCCTGGCGGCCGGCACGCTGTTGATCGGCGGCAGATCCAGCTGTCGGCAGCCCTTGCCCAGCGCGTTCTGGTAGAGCGGCGTGCCATCGGGCCCGTCGCAGCGGTAGACGGTGGTAGCCGATTGCGCCAGGGCCACGGGCGCCGAAGCCATGCCCGCTCCCAGCAGGGCAGCCGCCAGCAGCAGCTGTCCCTTCATCACAACCGAATGGCGCAGGCCGGCATCGTCGTGTGCTTTCATGTTCATGCAACAGTCCCCGGAAAAGGTCCAGACACTCGCAGTCTACCGGCAAAGCACACCCCTGCGGCCGTACGCATGCCACCGACACAACGCCGGCCGCACAGGCGGCATCAACCGTCTGCCGGCCGGACGTCTTGCTCAGCAGCTGTAGTACATGTCGAACTCGATCGGGTGCGGCACCATCCGCAGGCGCGTCACCTCCTCCATCTTCAGGGTGATGAAGGCGTCGATCATGTCGTTGTCGAACACGCCACCCCGGGTCAGGAACTCGCGGTCGCGATCCAGTGCCTCCAGCGCCTGTTCCAGCGAATGGCAGACGGTCGGGATCTTCGCGTCTTCCTCGGGCGGCAGGTCATAGAGGTTCTTCTCGGCCGGATCACCCGGGTGGATGCGGTTCTGCACACCGTCCAGGCCCGCCATCATCAGCGCGGCGAATGCCAGGTACGGGTTGGCCACCGGATCCGGGAAGCGGGCCTCGATGCGGCGCGCCTTCGGGCTGTTCACGAACGGGATGCGGATCGAGGCCGAGCGGTTGCGGGCCGAATAGGCCAGCTTGACCGGCGCCTCGTAGTGCGGCACCAGCCGCTTGTACGAGTTGGTGCTGGGGTTGGTAATGGCGTTCAGCGCGCGGGCGTGCTTGATGATGCCGCCGATGTAGAACAGCGCGAAGTCCGACAGCCCCGCGTACTTGTCGCCATTGAACAGGTTGGTGCCGTCCTTCCAGATCGACATGTGCACGTGCATGCCCGAACCGTTGTCACCCACCAGCGGCTTCGGCATGAAGGTGGCCGTCTTGCCATAGGCGTGCGCCACGTTGTGGATCACGTACTTCATGCGCTGCAGCCAGTCGGCACGCTGCACCAGCGGTGCGAACTTGGTGCCGATCTCGCACTGGCCGGCACCTGCCACCTCGTGGTGGTGAACTTCCACGGGCACGCCCATCTGCTCCAGCAGCATGACCATTTCCGAGCGCATGTCCTGGAAGGAATCCACCGGCGGCACCGGCAGATAGCCCCCCTTCACGCCCGGGCGATGACCGCTGTTGAAGCCATTGAACTTCCTGTCGGAAGACCACGAGGCCTCTTCGGAATCGATGGCCACCATGCTGCCCGACATGTCCTGCTTCCAGGTCACGCTGTCGAAGATGAAGAACTCGGGCTCGGGGCCAAAGTAGGCGATGTCGCCAATGCCCGACGACTGCAGATAGGCCTCGGCCCGGCGGGCGATGGAACGCGGGTCCCGGTCATAGCCCTTGCCTTCGGTCGGTTCGACCACGTCGCAGGTCAGGATCAGCGTCGGCTCCTCACGGAACGGATCCATCACGGCCGTGTCCGGATCGGGGATCAGCAGCATGTCGGAGGCCTGGACGCCGCGCCAGCCGCCCATCGACGACCCGTCGAAGGCCTGACCGTCGGTGAAGCGATCCTCATCGAAATGCGAAATGGGTACCGTGATGTGCTGTTCCTTGCCCCGAATGTCGGTGAAACGCAGATCGACGAACTTGACTTCGTTGTCCTCGATCTTCTTCATCACTTCCTTGGCGCTTGCCATGCTCAGCTTCTCCTGTTCGACGGTCGTACCGACCGCGGTTGCAACCGATGACCGCCCGACGACACTGCGCCGGGCCTGCCTGTCATCTACACACTAGCAGAAAGCGTGCCAACTCCGTCTTCTGCACAGAAAAAAGTTACATGTTGCCCTCCGGACGGCCTGCCGGCCCCCGAAACCGTTGCGGCAAACCTGCACATTCAGACCATGGCCTGCAACCGGGAAGCCCCGGCCTGCAGCCCATCCACAGCCATTCGGGGCCATCGTGCCCCCAACCATGTCCGGACCACACACGACCGCCCCGTCCTCCCCCACAGCCGTCCGTGAGTTTGGCCGTGCGCCTCCACCGGGCCAGCGCACGATGTGAGCCGGGCGCCGGAAGCATGAGCGGACCTGCCCTGTATCGGAGCATTGCACCACACCGAGGCAATCTGCCCCCCAAATGCACCATAACGGTGCAAGGCCTTTCAGTCCAGCTCCGGCCGGTCCACCCAGTTGACCGTGCTCACCCGGGGCGAAGGCTCGGGCCGATGCCCCTCTCCACCTTCTTCGGGCAGGAAGATCTCCAGCAGGTCGTTCAGGAAGGCACGCCCCAGCGGGGTGGGTTGCAGCCGCGCCGGATCATCCACCATCAGCCCGCGCTCCACGGCCTGGCGCAGCTTCACCCGGATCACGGCCGGCAGCAGGCCCGTGCGCTCCTGGAACAGCGCCGTGTCCACCCCTTCAGTCAGGCGCAGGGCATTCAGCATGAACTCGAAGGGCAGATCGGTGGGCTGCACCACCTCGTCGATCTCGCAGGCATTGCCGGCCAGCGCCGTCTCCATGTAGCGGCGCGGGTGCTTGTACTTTGCCTGCCGGACGATCCGGTCCGGAAACGACAGCTTGCCGTGGGCGCCGGCCCCGATGCCCAGGTAATCGCCAAACATCCAGTAATTGAGGTTGTGCTGGGCCTGATGGCCGGGACGCGCCCAGGCCGACACCTCGTAGTTGCGATAGCTGTCACCCAGCATCTCGCCCAGCAGATCCTGCATGGCAGCCGCCTGGTCTTCGTCCGGCACCGGGGGCGGGAAGCGCGCAAACAGCGTGTTCGGCTCCAGCGTGAGGTGGTAGCACGACAGGTGCGGCGGCGAAAAGGCCAGGGCCTGCGTCAGGTCTGCGCGCAGCTCGGGCAGCGTCTGCTCGGGCAGCGCATACATCAGGTCCAGGTTGAAGGTCTCGAACAGCTCGGCGGCTGCCTCGGCCGCAGCACAGGCCTGAGCCCGGTCATGCACGCGCCCCAGCGCCTTCAGCTTGGCGTCCGAGAAGCTCTGGATGCCCAGCGACAGGCGGTTGACGCCCGCAGCCCGGTAATCGGCAAAGCGCGCCCGCTCGAAGGTGCCCGGGTTGGCCTCCATCGTCACCTCGGCATCGGCAATGAGGGGCAGCCGGGCCCGCAGACTGGACAACAGCCGGTCAATGGCCGCCCCCGAAAACAGGCTGGGCGTACCGCCACCAATGAACACCGTCACCACCCTGCGCCCCCAGACCAGCGGCAGGCTGGCATCCAGGTCGGCCTCCAGCGCCGTCAGATAGGCGTTCTCGTCCACCCCATCGGCCGGCAGGTTGTGCGAGTTGAAGTCGCAATACGGACACTTTCGCAGACACCACGGGATGTGGACATACACCGAGAGCGGCGGCAGGTTGTCCAGCTGCACGCGGCGGCTGGAATGCAGGCGGATGGGCGTGGCGGAAGCAGGCACGGTCAGAAGGGCCGATGAAAATGGACGGATGCGGGCGTGGACAGGGATGGACGGAAGAAGCCCATCAGACGCCTGCCTCGTCCAGCAGCGTATTCAGCCGCACCAGCGCACGATGACGATGGCTGATGGCGTTCTTCTCTTCCGCCGACAGCTCTGCCGCCGAACAGGCATGACCATCGGGCTGGAAGATCGGGTCATAGCCGAAGCCCCCTTCACCCCGCGGCTGCGCCAGCAGCGTGCCCCACCACAGCCCCTCGGCAATCAGCGGACGCGGATCGTCAGCAGAGGCCACCCACACCACCACGCTGTAGAAATACGCTCGCACCGGTGCAGACACATCCTGGCAGCGTGCCAGCAGATGGCGGATGTTCTCGGCATCCAGCCGTGCCCGGCCACCTGCCTGCAAGGCCTCGCGCTCGACCGGGTCGGTGATTGCGTCCAGTGCAAAGCGCGCCGAACGCACGCCGGGCGCGCCACCCAGGGCCGGCACGCACAGGCCGGAATCGTCCGCCAGCGTGGGCAGCCCACTCAGGCGTGCACCGTGCCGGGCCTTGGCCAGCGCATTTTCCACGAAACTGGGCCACGGCTCCTCGGCATCGGGAATGCCCAGCTCGGTCTGGCTGGACAGACGCACGCCGCGCGGCGCCAGCATGGCCAGCAGCTCCTTCAGCTTGCCGGGATTGCCCGACGCCACCAGCCAATGTCCGCCCGTCATGCCCCTTCCTCCTGCAAGGCCGCCCGCTGCAGCCGCACCAGCTCGTCGATGCCCTTGGCGGCCAGATCCAGCAGCTCGCTCGCCTGCTGACGGGAGAAAGGTGCCCCCTCGGCCGTGCCCTGGATCTCCACCAGCCCCCCGGAGGCCGTCATCACCACGTTCATGTCGGTCTCGCAGCCCGAATCTTCCTGGTAGTCCAGGTCGAGCACGCAGGCCGGAGCTGCGCCAGGCAGCGCCACGATGCCTACCGAGATGGCGGCCACCGCCTCGCGCAGCGGATCGGAGGTCAGCTTGCCGGCGGCCAGCAGGCCGTTCACCGCATCGCGCAGCGCCACCCAGGCGCCGGTAATAGCCGCCGTGCGCGTGCCTCCGTCAGCCTGCAGCACGTCGCAATCCAGGTGGATGGTGCGCTCGCCCAGCCGCTTCAGGTCCGTCACCGCCCGCAGGCTGCGGCCGATCAGCCGCTGGATCTCCTGCGTGCGCCCGGACTGCTTGCCGCGCGCCGCCTCGCGGTCGCTGCGCGTGTGGGTGGCACGCGGCAACATGCCGTATTCAGCCGTCACCCAGCCCTGTCCCTTGCCACGCAGGAAGGGCGGCACGCTGTCGAGCACGCTGGCCGTGCACAGCACCCGGGTGTCACCGAAGCTCACCAGCACCGACCCCTCGGCGTGGCGTGTGAAACGTCGCTGAAAGCGCACGGGCCGCAGCCCGTCCAGCGCGCGGCCGTCATGCCGCTGCGCGGAAGAAGAGTCAGTCATCGGGGACCCCCTGGAAGATCGGTCCCCGCATTCTATCGCCCCTGGAAACGCGCCCGGCAGGCTGAAACGCCCCGTGCCTGCCCCCTGGGAGCAGGCAAACGGGTCATTCCCGACGGACCCCGCGCACGGGCGCGGTCGGGAAACAGCCCTGTCAGGGCACTTCCTTGTTCGAGCGCTGGATCGCCTCCTGGATCTCGGCAATCGTCTTGTCGATCTCGTCCTCGGTCATGTCGACCGATTCGGCGTCCAGGTTGTTGGCAATGGCGATGGTGGTGGTCACCGCCCCGTCGGGCAGCGCCATCGACGACAGCGACGGCAGACCATCGCTCTCGGAGCTGTCGGTGTCCCACTTCATGGCCAGCACCGTGGTGTTGTCGGCACCCACGCCATTGTGGTTGAGCGCCGACTGGATCAGGCGAGGCACCGCCAGCTCCAGCGGCTCGTTGCGGAACTCGCGCACCAGCTCCTCACGGCTCACGCCGCTCCAGAGACCGTCCGAGCACAGCATCATCACGTCACCCGCCTTCAGCGGAAAGGCCGCATGGATCTCGACCGGCGGGATGAAGGGCGAGCCCAGGCAGTTGAGCACCTTGTTGCGCTCGGGGTGCACCTCGCTCTCGGCCTCGGTGATCAGCCCCAGGCTGATCAGGCTCTGCACCTTGGAGTGGTCCAGCGTGCGGAACAGGATGTCGGAATCACGCAGCAGGTACAGCCGGGAATCGCCCGCATGCCCCCACCACGCATGTCCGTCCTGCACCACGCAGGCCACGATGGTGGTGCGCGGGCACTCATTCATGCCATGCAGCTCACGATAGCGGTGCAGCTCGCGGTGGCTGGCATGAAAGGCCTGCTCGATGAAAGCCACCGGATCACGCAGCCGCGGCACAGCCTGCTGCTGGAACATCGAGGCTACCGTCTGCATGGCGATCTGCGCCGCGATCTCGCCCCGCAGATGCCCGCCCATGCCGTCGGCCAGCACCATCAGCAGCGACTCGCGCGAGAAGCAGTACCCCATCCGATCCTGGTTGATCGAACGACCACCGACATCGGTATCCTGGAAAATGGAAAAACGCATGGATCGAAAGCGAGTTGAATGTTCTGGGGCGTCCTGTCCGGGTCATCTGCCGCCGGCAGGTCTGCGTCGGTACCGAGCCGCCCCGACAGCGGCCCGTATCCGGCCGAAGGCCCGACCTCAGCCGCCCTTGCGGGCCGTCAGCAGCGTGACATCGGCCTCCTCGTGGCCCGACGGCGATGGCAGTTGGGCATGATGGCTTCGCTTGTGCGACGACGACGATCCTTTCGGATCACGGCGCCGCCTGAACGGCGAGATGATGTCCTCCAGCCAGCGCAGCGGCAAGAAACTGCGGGTTTCAACCCCCTCGCGCATGAAGGGTTCGCGCAACGCCCGTTGCAGCGCAAACACACTCTGCGGCCGCTCCAGCGGGTTGAGCTTCATGCACCAGTGCACCAGATCCAGCAGCTGCTGCGAGTAGATGTCGGTCAGACCCATCAGCACCGCGTCGACCTTGTCCTGCTTCATGCGCTGATCGGCTGCCTGCGGCGGCGCCCCCACCATGCAAGCGTACATGCTGGCGCCCAGGCCATAGATGTCGGTCCAGGGGCCCAGCTGCTGATTCTTCTTGTAGAGCTCCGGCGCGGCAAAACCCGGCGTGTACATCGGGAAGAGCTTGGGCGCGTCCTGCGTGAGCGTCTGGCGCGCCGCCCCGAAGTCCAGCAGCATGGGCAAGCCGCCCTTCTTCAGGTAGATGTTGGCCGGCTTCAGGTCCAGGTGCAGCAGGCGGTTGGCATGCACCTCGCGCAGCCCGTTCATCACCTGTGCAAAGATCTTGCGGATGTGGCGCTCGGGCAGCACGCGCTTGCCCGGCCGGTTGCGGTTGTGGATGACCAGCTCCTGCAGGCTGCGCCCGCTCTCGTAGGCCATCACCATGTAGACCGTCTCGTTGGCCCGGAAGAAGTTGACGACGCGCACCACGTTGGGATGGATGACCCGTGACAGCGCCCGGCCTTCCTCGAAGAAGCACTTCAGGCCATTGCGATAGGTGGGCAGATTGCCGCCCACCACCTCGGGCACCAGTTGCCCAGGTGTGCGACGGACCAGAGAACTGGGCAGGTATTCCTTGATGGCGACCGGGTTCCCGTCCTGATCCTGGGCGAGATAAACCATCGAAAAACCGCCGCTGGCGATTTTTCTTACAATCCGGTAGCCACCTGCCTCGAAGCCCTCCGGCAATGGTGCGTTCTGCTCATTTGCCATGGTGGCTATTGTAGAAGCGATGGATGCAAAACTCTGTATTTCCGTGTTACGACACGCCAGACGGACGGGCACGGCGACTGAATGACATCCGGGCCTGCACCCATCCCGAAAAACCTCGGCCAGATCGGCATTTTTACCGCTTTTCCAAGCAGAGACACCCACCCGTCCCCACCACCTTCCTTCCCGACAGCGTTACAGAACAGCCCCTCCTGACGCCCTTTCGGATGTAACCACCGGTGCAGCCCCCGTGTGGCATCTTTCCCACTGCCCCGATCCGTCCGACGGCAGCCGTTCGTGATCCTGCATCGGCCCGTTTCCCTTTCTTCCCGTCTTTCCAGACACCGACATGTCCACCCAGCCCACGCAGCCCGTCACCGCCCCCACGAATCCCGCCCCTGCCGTCGCCACGGGGGGCGCCGTCAACAGCATGACCGGCTATGCCCACCAGAGTGCCGACACGCCGCTCGGACGACTGGACATCGAGATCCGCGCCGTCAACAGCCGCTTCACCGACCTGCACTTCCGGTTGGCCGACGAATGCCGGCTGCTGGAGCCGCGGCTGCGTAGCGCCATCACGGCCACCGTCCGGCGCGGCAAGGTGGAATGCCGGATGAGCCTGCAGCGGCCCCGCTCGGACGGCACTGACGCCCTGAACCTGGAACGCCTGGCACACTATGTGGAACTGAGCCGCCAGATCCGCCTTGTGGACGACAGCGCCCAGCCTCCCTCCGTGGCCGACTACCTGCGCTGGCTGCAGACGCCGGAACACGCTCCCACCGCTGGTGACGCTGCCTCCCAGACCCTGGACACCGACATGCTGTGGCAGCACGCCGAACCACTGGTTCTGAGCTGCCTGCAGGCCTTCCAGGCCAGCCGTGCCCAGGAAGGCGCACAGCTTGCCCGCATCCTGCAGGAACAGGGCAGCCGGATGCGGGCCCTGGCCGGGCAGCTGCGCCCCCACCTGCCCGAGCTGCATGCCGCAGCCGAAGCCAGACTGCTGGAGCGTCTGCAGAAAGCCGTCCAGGACCTGCCCGTCAGCATTCCAGCCAACGAGACCCTGGCCCGCGTGCGCCAGGAGATCAGCCTGCTCAGCCTGAAGGACGACATCACCGAGGAACTGGACCGGCTGGACACCCATCTGCAGGCCATCGACGAGGCCCTGGCGGCAGGCAGCCCCGTGGGCAAGCGGCTCGACTTCCTGATGCAGGAGCTCAACCGCGAAGCCAACACCATCGCCTCCAAGAGCATCGCGTTGTCCATTACCGACACCGCGCTGGCACTGAAACTGCTCATCGAACAGCTGCGCGAGCAGGTCCAGAACCTGGAATAAAGGATCCGGAAGGAATCCCCCCGCTCCCGCGTACAATGAGCGCGGCCGCTCCGGCACCCTTGGTCGCTCCGGCCCACGGCCGCCCTTTTCCAGGAACAGGATCCTCATGAAACTCTGCGTCTTCTGCGGTGCCAGCACCGGCAAATCCCCCGCCTATCGCCTGGCGGCCATCGAACTGGGCCATGCCATGGCTGATGCCGGCATCGGGCTCGTCTACGGGGGCGCCTCGGTCGGCCTGATGGGCGCCGTGGCCGACGCCGTCCTGGAACGAGGGGGTGAAGTCATCGGCGTCATTCCGCGCTTCCTGGCCGACAAGGAACTGGCCCACAAGAAGCTCACCCGCCTGCACGTCGTGGGCTCCATGCACCAGCGCAAGGCCATGATGGCCAGCCTGGCCGACGGCTTCGTGGCCTTGCCCGGTGGCCTGGGCACGCTGGAAGAACTGTTCGAGATCTGGACCTGGGGGCAGCTGGGACACCACCAGAAACCCTGCGCCCTGCTGGATGTGGGCGGTTTCTACACCGGTCTGACCGACTTCCTCGATCACGTAGCCACCGAAGGCTTCGTCAAGCCGGAGTTCCGCAACATGCTGATCGTGGAGCCCAACGCCGAGCGCCTGCTGCCCGCCATGAAGGGCTACCAGCCGCCGGCAACCACGCGCTGGATGAGCGAAGGCAACACCTGAGTCTGCACGCCCTCCGGGAAAGGCACATTTTCCGGAGGGTTTTCGGGGGTTTTCCGGAATACCAGCCATGCAGGGCATTCCTTGGAAATACAGCGCTCGGCAATGAATTTGATAATGCATTATCAATAACGGCATTTGATGGAAAAAGCCTTCAAATGCAGCGTCATGGATATATAATCGCATCATCAATCGCAGACAGGAGATCATCATGAGCGAATGCAAGCTGCCCCATCACGCCCACCATGACCACACCCATGGCCCCGGCTGCGGCCACACGGCCATCCGCCATGATGGCCATGTCGATTACCTGCACGACGGCCACCTGCATCATCCGCATGGCGACCACGTCGACGAGCACGTGATCCCCGTCTCGGCCACCAACCCCGACCGCTGCACGCCCGAGCACAAATGCAGCGGTCACGAGCCCGGCCACGTCCATGGCCCCGGTTGCGGCCACGAAGCCGTCCCGCACGGTGACCACATCGACTACCTGGTCGACGGCCACCTGCACCACCCGCACGGCGACCATTGCGACGACCATGGTCCGATCGAGGTGGTGAAGGGCTAAAAACGCACGCCTGCACGGCCTGTCGCCAGCGCCGCCTGCAGGCATCGCAGCGTTCCCAGGGATGCCCCCGCAAGGGGGCATCCCTTTTTTGTGCCCCCTTTCTGCCCCTGTCCTTTGCGCCTCTGCCCTGGCCGTTGGCGGTGGTTTGAATGGCACGCTTCCCGTCTGGCCTGCGCAACAGACACGACCCCCTGTCGGGTACTTGAAGCCATTCATTGACGCCCCGTCAGGACTTCCTGACCATCAAGGCCCATTGCACTGCCCGGCAGCGGCCATGTTCACCTTCCGTTTCTATACGCCCGACGATCGCCCAGCATGGGATGAATGCGTGTTGCGAAGTCGCAACGGCGTATTCCTGTTTCTTCGCGCATACCTGGAATACCACGCTGACCGTTTCGAAGACGCTTCCGTGGTGATTCACGCCGAAGGCCGCCCTGGCAGGATCGTCGCGGTATTGCCCGCCAACCGGCAACGCGCACCCCTGCAGCCCGCAGAGCATGGTCACGGCACCACAGCCAATGCCCATGGCGACACCTTCGTGACGCATGGCGGACTGACCTTCGGCGGTCTGGTGATGGACGAGAAACTGGGCGGCACCCAGGTCGTGACCCTCCTGCGGGAACTGCTTCCCTGGCTGGCAGCCAACGGCTTCGCACGCCTGAAATACAAGCCCACCCCTCATCTGTACCACCGGCTGCCCAGCGAGGAAGACCTGTACGCGCTGCACCAGCTGGGTGCGCAAACCACGCAGGTGCTGCTCTCCAGCACGCTGGACCTGACGCGCCCCTGTCCCACATCCAGCGCCCGGAAGAACGCGCTGAGAATCGCCAGCCGTCACAACATCCAGGCAGGCCCATGCGCATGGGAAGACTTCTGGCCACTGCTGACCCAGACGCTGCAGCAACGGCATGGCGTCAACCCGGTCCACAGCCTGGAGGAGATCCGGCTGCTCGCCAGCCGCTTTCCGGACCGCCTGGAAGTGCTGGGAGGCTGGCCGTCCCAGGATGCCTCGCAACAGCTCCAGGCAGGTGCCGTCCTCTTCCATTACGACGGCGTGACCCACACCCAGTATCTGGCTTCGTCCCCTGCCGGACGTGACTCCCATGCCCAGCATCGCGTCATCGACACCGCAATCGAAAGCGCCCGGGCTCGAGGACAACGCTGGTTCAGCTTCGGAACCTCCACCACCGAAGGCGGCCACGTCCTGAATGACGGCCTGCTTCACCACAAGGAGATCTTCGGCGCCCGGGGCACCATCCTGCAGACGCTGGAGCTGGATCTGCCCGGGCACTGACCAGCCCCGGCTGGCCGGCCCCCTGACAGCAGCCTCTGGAAGCAGCCCTTTCCAGACCCCCACACGGCAGGCCTGCCCCTGAACTGGCCCGCAAGAGCCTTCCTGTTCCGACGACCGGCCCCAGGGTACTCCCGCTACATTCGACGGGATTCCAACCATACTGTCGGACCCCGTTCCATGGCCAGCCTGCCCGCAATCCACATCTGCCTGATCTCGCCTGCCGGATATGTTCATGCAGATGCATTGCTGGACCCGGCGCAGTACTTTGCCTGGCAGTTCCGGCGACTGGGGCTGCGTGTCAGCCTGGCCCGCAACCTGCTGCGGCATGATGCGGTCAACTTCGTCTTTGGCGCCCATTGCGGCTTCGACCCCCGGCTGCTGCAGACCCACAGCTGCATCATCGTCAACCTGGAACAGATCGGCCAGGGCGGCGCCGTGCTGGGCAGCAGCTACCTGCAGCTGCTGAAAAGCGCCGTGGTGGTGGACTACAACGCCGACAACCCGCCCGCCTACACGGCGCACCCCGACGACGTGCCCATCATTTCCTTCGGTCACGCCACCTGGCTCAAGCCCGACGCCCACCAGGCCCTGCCGCTGGAAGAGCGTCCGCTCGACCTGCTCTTCATCGGCAGCACGAACGAACGACGACTCAAGGCCATCCAGCGCATCCAGGCCACGGGACGCAAGGTCAGCCTGCAGGCCTGTCCTGTCTACGGCTCGGCCCGCAACAGCCTCATCCTTCAGGCCAAGGCACTCCTCAACCTGCATTTCTACGAAACCGCCCGCTTCGAGCAGGTGCGCGCCTTCCAGAGCCTGTCGCTGGCCACCCCGGTGGTATCCGAGCGCCACATCAACACCAGCGCCAGCCCTGTCTTCGACGCCTGCGTCACCTGGTTCGAGGATGCCCAGCTGGAGGCGCTGTTCGAACAGGAGTTCGACACCCCGCTCTTCCATGACGTGGCGCGGCAGCAGCTGGCACTCTTCGAGACCGTGGACCCGATTGAGGAATATGCCGACCTGGCCGCCTTTGCCGGGGGCGTATGGCAGGCCCATCAGGACATGCTGCCCAGACACGGCAGCGATCTCTACGTGGGGCCTCGCATGCCGCTTCCGTGGGTGCCCCCCGTTACCCACGCAGCCATGATCCCGGGCATCCCCCTGGCCGAGGATCATGGCCCCGCCAAAGCCTGCCGCACCGCCAGCGACAGCTGCCGTCACGACGTGAACGACGCCGCACACCCGGCCCCGCTCTTTCAGATGCTGCCGGATGTCTGCGATCAGGTCGACCAGCTGCTGGACGAAGAGCAGCCCGAACTGGCCCTGCTCTCGATGGTCCACGGCATCACGTCCCATTTCTACCAGCCGGGCATTGCCGAACATGCGCTCTACTATCCTGCACTGGACCGCCGTGTCCTGCAGCTGGCCGATCGCCTGCAGCGGGACATGGCCGAAACCGGAGCAGCGCAGGATGCCGCGTACCCCGCTCCCGTCCAGGCCGCTGATGCCCCGACCCTGCTGGTGGCCTCGGAGGTCTACGAGGTGGGTGGTCATACCCGGGTTCTGGAAGAACTGGCGGCCAACCAGCCCAACCCCATCCTGCTGCTCACCAACCTGTGGGGCAACTTCGACGACCCGACATCGAAGAAGAGGGAGTGGCTACGACAGCGTTTCCCGAATGCCGAGATCATCGTGCAGACCGGCAAGCTGTGGGACAAGGCACGCCAGCTGGCCACGCTCTGCTCCCAGCGCCAACCCGCACGGATCTGGTACCTGCAGCACCATCAGGATCCGGTGGCCTTTGTCGGCACCCTGCATGCCGGCAGTGCTCGCAAGATGCTGGTTCACCATGGCGACCACAACCCCAGCCTGGGCTGCACCCTGCCCGGCATCCGTCATGTGGATGTGACCGAATCGCTACAGAAGACCTGCAGCGCCCACCTGCACCAGCAGGCCGACTGGCTGCCCCTGTACGTGAAGGATCTGGGACGCCGCCCCTTCCTGGCCCCCAGCCGCAAGACGCCCTTCTCGGTCGTGACGGCCGGGCGTGCTGCCAAGTTCTCGATGCAGGGGCCCGTGGCCCTTCCGAACATCGTCAGCAGCGTGCTGCGTGCCATCGAAGGCCGCTTCCATCACATCGGCCCCCTGGACGACGGCAGCCGGAAGCAGATCCGCAAGCATCTCATCAACCAGGACATCGATCCCGCCCGCTTCGTGACGCATGGCGAAGTGCCGTCGCTGTGGCAGGCGCTCAAGCAGCTGGATGCCCATGCCTACCTGGGTTCGGCCCCTGTCTCCGGCGGGCGTGGTGCCATCGAAGCCCAGGGCTGCGGCTACCCGGTGCTGCCCTTCAGCGGTTTCGAGCCAGGCTCCCTGCTGGCCGACTTTTCCTCCTATGCCGACATGGCGCTGGCCTGGCACGACCTGCCGACATTGGTCGAACGGCTGAAGGTGCTGCCCTCCCGGCTGCAGGACGCCAGCGACCGTGCCCGCACCTTCTACGAGACCCACTTCTCGCAGCAGGTATTCCGCGACACGCTGGAACGCATCGCCAGGTAACCCTCTCCAAGGGCCGAACACCGGGCATTACCGTCGCCCTGCCCGGTTCTCCAACGGCCCGTGTGATGCCCGAATGCATCACTGTCTGATCCGGGCATCACCGCTTTGCCGTCTGCGCTGTCCCAGACCGCCACCGGTACCGATGCCCGACCTGGCGCCCCTGTTCCAGCGCACCATGGATGCCATCCGTCAGGTGCTTCCCTTGTGAAGCACACGACTTCGACAGACCGATGGCAGCACGCATGGACATTTCCACCACGGCCTCTTCCAGCGCCTCCCGCGACCTGGCACGCTACGAAAGAAGCTACCAGTCCGCCTCCTTCGAGCCCACCCAGGCTGCACTGCGCAAGCGGGTGGTGACCACCCAGCTGAAACTCTGGCAGGCCAGACGCGTACTGGAAGTGGGCTGCGGCATGGCCCCCATCTTCACGGATTACCGGGAGTTCTCGAAACTGACCATCGTGGAGCCGGGCCGACATTTTGCGGAACATGCCCGCCACCTGGCCGGAACGGACGATCGCATCCTCGTGATCCAGGACTTTCTGGAAAACGCGACTGGCAGTGCCCCCCTTCGTGGCCAGACCTTCGACGCCATTCTGGTCAGCGGTCTGCTGCACGAGATTCCCGAACCGCAGAAGCTGCTTCAGGCCCTGCGCCCCCTGTGCACGCCCACCACCCGACTGCACGTCAACGTGCCCAATGCACGCTCGCTGCACCGTCTGCTGGCCCTCGAGATGGGGCTGATCGACGACCTGCATGCCCTGTCCGACCGGCAGCGCATGCTGCAGCAGCACAGCACCTTCGACCTGCAGAGTCTGACCGAGCTGTGCCATCAGGCCGGATATGAAGTGATCGGCCAGGGCTCGTACTTCATCAAGCCTTTCGCGCACGCGCAGATGCAGCAGCTGCAGGACATCGGCATGCTGGATGAACGCATGCTGGACGGCCTGATGGGACTGGAAAAGCACCTGCCCGGGCTGGGTTCCGAAATCTACCTGAATCTGCGGGTGACGGATCGCCCTCACACCCCATGACACTGCGCCGGAATCCACCGTGCCGGCCCCAAGACACTCTCGCTCCGAAACGCCGGGAAAACCGTTTCGACACCTCATCTTTTTGAAAACATCATGACGACTCAAGCAACCTCTCGTCCCGCCTCCCTGGTTCTGGCCGGCAATGCCCTGTCGGTCCTGATTGCTGCCACGGAGCGCGCCCATCGCGGCCTGGCCACCACCATCATCAATCCGGGCGGCCCGCTGGGCGGCTACTTCTCGGGCGTGCATGCCCTGGGTCGGCGCGTCGACGGCGGCATGGTGCTGTTCGAGTTCAGCTCGTTCTCCGAGCCGGCCGTGGCCCCGCGCCTGGACAGCTATGATCCGATGAAGCGCAACGATGTCGGCCGCTTCTGTGGCGTGATCCGCCGCTATGTGCAAGGTCTGCACAGCACGCATGCCGTGGGCACGCCGCGCATGTGGGTGGATGGAAAGCTGCTGCCTGACATGATGCTGGGCAACGGCATCTCGGCCCTGCACCACCTGAGCAACTCGGCCGCCATTCACCGTGAGCTGGCTGTCATCGAGCGTCAGGCGAAGCACGACACGGTGCTCTGGCACCCGGCCAACAAGACCACCTGGCCGCTGGATGGTTCGGCCCCGGCCGACTGGGCCAGCACCCAGGGGAATGTTCCCTTCGACTGCGACAGCCTGTCGCGTCGCATCCATGGTCAGACGCTGCACGAGACGCTGTTCGTTCCCTTTGCCCGCCAGGTGATGAACCGGGATGCCAGCCATCTGGCCGCTCTGTATCACCGTCTGCCCTGGCTGCCGATGTACTGGCCGCAGACGCTGCTGTCCACGCTGAGCAACCATGGCCGCGTTCCGGGCATGCCTGCCACGGTCTTCAACTATCCGTCGCATGGCTCCATTGCCGCCATCTGCCAGAACCTGGCCCAGATGGTGCGCAATCATCCGCTCATCACCCTGGTGGAGGACCCGATCCAGCAGGTTCGGCGCACGGCCGATCATTTCGTCATCACCACCGCCAAGCACGGCGAGATTCACGCACAGCGCCTGGGCTGGGCCATGACGCCGAACCGGGGTATGGCCGTTGCCGGCATGACGGCACCTGCCGAGAATCCGGAGCGCCTGCCGCTGATGCTCGGCTTCTTCAAGCTGGCGGAATCTCAGGTTCATCAGGTGGCGAGCGTGCTGCACGCCGTGGCCAACGACACCGGCATCTATCGCGTCACCAATGCCACCGCCTGCGGCACGCCCACCGATGAAGGCACCATGCGCCTGGTGGTGGAGGCCAACCCGCATCGCTTTGCCGCACACCACGTCGGCATCGATCTGAACGACGAAAGTGCCGTCATGCAGGCCATGCTGCGCGACCTGTCCGTGATCGGCGTGACCACTTCTGCCATCCGCCCGATCGGCTTCGAGCTCAAGCGCTTCGACGGCGCCCTGCCGCTGCCCACGCCGGCTGCTGTGGAAACCTTCCTGGAGGCCCGCGAGCAGATGCTGCGTGCGCTGCCAGGCATCGAGCCGATGGGTGCCTCGGCCGGCCCCTTCGCCTTCGGCCTGTCGGACCAGATCATCCAGGGCCTGCAGATGGCACATCGTGTGGACCGGAAGGACGACGTCCGGGCAGAAGCCATCGAGCCGGCGCTGGCATCCTGACGGCCCGTGCCTGATGACGAACCAGACCTCCTGAAGATCGCGCCGTTGCCCAGGCAGCATCCTCCTGTTGGTGCCTCCAGCTTCGGCGCGGAAAACCTGCAAACTTCGAGACAGACATCATGCTGGTCGATTGCGTGACCCTGCAACTGCCCAAGGTCCATGATCCGCGCGGCAACCTGACCTTTGTGGAAGGCGGCCGCCAGATTCCATTCGACATCCGTCGCGTGTACTACCTGTACGACGTGCCGGGCGGCTCGGAACGGGGCGGGCATGCCCATCTGGCGCTGCACCAGTTCGTCATTGCCATGTCGGGCAGCTTCGACATCGTGCTGGACGATGGATTCGATCGCAAGCGCTACCACCTGAACCGGTCCTACGAGGGGCTGTACATCCCGCCCATGACCTGGCGCGAGCTGGACAACTTCTCATCGGGCAGCGTGTGCATGGTGCTGGCCTCCGAGGTCTACGACGAGGCCGACTACATCCGGAACTACAGCGACTTCATGCTGGAAGTGCACAGCCGCCACCGGGCGCAGCACCATCATGCACCGCCGGCAGCGCATGTCGGCACCATCACCGGCACCCCCCTTTCAACGCCGGCGCCAGCCGCTCCCCGGCGTGAGCCAGCCGAGGCGATCGCTGACATGGAAACAGCCGTCCTGACGCCTGCAACATCCAGATCGGCACGTTCCGGATCATTCGATGACGAACTTGTCCTGAACATCACTTGACCCAATACTGTTTCAACGACAGCAACGCCCGGATACACATCCGTGTTTTCCTGTCCATACCCTTTCATCACGCCCCGGTTCTTTCATGAATGCTGCAGCCCCCATCCCCTTCCTGAACCTGAAGGCCATCAATGAGCGTCATCGTCTGGCCTTCCGCGAAGCCTTCGAGCGGGTGATGGACAGCGGCTGGGTGCTGCTGGGCGAAGAAACGGCAGCCTTCGAGGCAGCCTTTGCGGCCTACTGCGGCGTGAAGCACTGCATCTCGGTGGGCAACGGGCTGGATGCCCTGCAACTGGCGCTGCGAGGCTGGGGAATCGGCGCGGGTGATGAAGTGATCGTGCCCAGCCACACCTACATTGCCACCTGGCTGGCCGTGAGCTACACGGGGGCCACGCCGGTGCCGGTGGAGCCGACTTCGGACGACACCGGCCTGGATCCGGATGCGCTGGCTGCGGCCATCACGCCCCGTACCCGCGCCATCGCAGTGGTGCATCTGTATGGCCGTCCCGTGGACATGGAGCCGATCCTGGCCATTGCCGAACGGCACGGCCTGCCGGTGCTGGAAGACGCAGCACAGGCACACGGCGCCACCCATCATGGGAAGCGCTGCGGCAGCCTGGGACATGCGGCCGGCTTCAGCTTCTACCCGGGCAAGAACCTGGGTGCGCTGGGCGACGCCGGGGCGGTGACGACCAACGACGATGCGCTGGCCCGTCGCGTGCGCATGCTGCGCAACTACGGGTCGGAACGGAAGTATGTCCACGAGCTGGCAGGCTTCAATTCCCGCATGGACGAGCTGCAGGCGGCCTTCCTGCGCGAGAAGCTGCAGACGCTGGATCGTGACAACCGCCGCCGTGCCGACATTGCCACCACCTACCGGCTGGGCCTGCAAGGGCTGCCGGGGCTGATGTTGCCCCCCACTGACACCGAGACCACGCGTTCGGCCTGGCACCTGTTCGTGGTGCGGCATCCGCAGCGCGACCAGCTGGCGGCGCTGCTGGCCGAGCATGGCATCCAGACGCTGATCCACTACCCCACGCCGGTGCATCACCAAGGGGCATATCAGGGGCAGCCGGTCAGCCAGCAGTCCTTCCCGCGGGCCGAACGCCTAGCCCGCGAGGTGCTGAGCCTGCCGATGGATCCGACGATCTCGGACCGGCAGGTGCTGCGCGTCATTGCGGCGGTGCGCAGCGCGTGTGTTTTGCTGGGCGAGCCTTCATCCAAGGCGGCCTGAGCGGTCTGGTTCAGACACTCAGTATAGAAGCCCCATATGCGGCCACTTTCCCGTCGGCACTGAGCAGGGTCATGCCTTCGACCTGAGACTGGGCCACCAGCATCCGGTCGAACGGGTCCCGGTGCAGCCAGGGCAGACTGACCACGGCAGCAGCATGCCTGCCATTGACCTCTAGCTCCCTGTATCCGTTCCTGAGCAGCAATGTCCTGAACAGGAACGGATCGACACGAAAGCCCGGCTTCTGCATCGAGGCCTTGATGGCGATCTCCCAGATGCTCACCGCACTGAAATGGAGCTCGTTGCAGGTATCTTCTATGATGCTTCTGGCAGTCGGACTCAACTTCCCGGAGTCGCGTGCGCTCCACAGGAGAAGATGGGTGTCGAGCAGGTACTTCATGGTCTGTCAGACGAGAACATCTCCGCGATCTCGTCTGCCATCATGTCGTCGAAGTCATCCGGAATCTCGGGCAAGTCCGGCATGAAGCCGATCCTCCGGGGCGTGATCTCTTCCCCGTCGTACGGCACGAGCTTTGCCATGGGCTTGCCGGCCTTGGCAATGATGACGACATCTCCCTTGCCGACATCCTCCAGCAAACGGGACAGATGCGTCTTGGCTTCGTGAACGTTGACCTGCATCATCATGGGTCCTTGTCAGCTCTGACTTGGTCAAGTCTACTTGACTAAGCCAGACCCGACAAGAACAACCCACGGATGGTCTCCGGCCACGGTCAACCCAGTCGATGTGCCATCAGGGGCCAGGTCCCTAATGCCGGGTTCCCCCGGCCGCCATCTGATCTCATTCCAGAGGAACCGGACCCCGGGAATGCCTCGTGGATCCGGGGCCTGATTCAGCCCAGCGCCTGCAGTCGCGCGATTTCCTTGCGGATGTGCTTGATGGCGGGCGTGACGATGGCGACGAAGTGCGATTCGCGCACGCGACGCTGCGGCGCGGACTTCATCAGGTAGCCGCGCGCGCCCTGGTGCAGCAGTGCAGCCTGGGCGGCACGCAGCGACAGTTCGGCGGCCTCGCCACGCACCTTCAGCACGTCGACGAAGAACGCGTTGCTGGTCTCGAACGGCGTGGCGGCCAGCTTCTGCACGCGGGCCACGATGGCGTCCAGTTCGGCCTGCAGGGCGTCGGGCTGATCGTCAAGGAAGCGGTTGACGTGGCCCAGTGAGGCCTCGACTTCACGCATGGAGTCGATGGCCCCCTGGATGACGCCCCAGCCAATGCCGCATTGCAGCAGCACGAAGGCAGCCCGGATGCTGGCCAGATAGGGACGCGCCGGCCAGGCAACGATATTGCGTGCCGGCACGCGATGGCCCGAGAAGCCCAGACCCAGCGTGGCCGTGCCTTCCATGCCCGAGAAGGTGGGGCACGGCGACAGCGAGATGCCGTCGTCCTGGCAGTTGGCCAGGAACATCAGTTCACGCGGGCCGTCATCGGTCTGGACTTCGGCCATGGCGCAGAAATGGTGGTCGGGCCCCAGATTGCTCACCCAGGGCAGCATGCCGTCGACGATGAAGCCATCGCCATCGGGCCGAGCCTTCAACCGGTTTTCCTCGATGCCGGTGATGCTCTTCATGGCATTGGAGAGTCCGGTGCCCCCCATGGCCTCGCCGGTCACGAGCTCCAGCAGCGTGTCCTGCAGGGCCTCCACATGGGGCGAGCGCTCCAGGTACAGCGCGCAGGAAATCTGGCACCACATCAAAAAGCCGGTGGAGGCGCAGACCTTCGAGACCTCGGCAATGGCCTGGATGGCGCCGGCATAGCTGGCACCACCGGGCAGGCCGGCCAGCTGGGCACGGAAGGCCCCGACTTCACCCAGCTGCTGCATGATCTCCTTCGGATACAGCCCCCGGTCGATGTCATCGACGATAGCAGCCAGCGGACCCTGTGCGATTTCCCGCACGGCCTCCAGCATCTCGGCATCATCGGGACGGTCGATTTCCTCGGCCAGCGATGAAAGGTGTTCGACGGTTTCCTGTTCCAGAACAGCAGCGGACATGGGGACTCCCAGAAAGAGACGACGGCGCAGCCGGCGGACGGCAGCGCCTGGGCAAAAGGACTGCGAAAGGGCCGATGGCGTGACGGATGCCTTCACGCCACGGCAGAGCTGCATCGGCACCCGGACCGCTCAGGATCCGGGGCCTTCCCGGCCGTTTGACGATTCGACGAGACGGACGGAGGCAGCGGCCGATCAGGCCAGTTCGATGCTGAAGGGCACCGGGTTGCGGATGGTGTTGGCCACCGGCGAGTAGAAGTTGGCGTGCTGGACGATGTCATTGAGCTCTTCGCGGGTGGCGTCGCCCTCGATGACGACCTTCACGCGCACTTCCTGAAAGCCCATCTCGGCCGGCTGCTTCTCGGCGCCGCCCGCACCCCAGGCCGCCGGGTTGCCGATGTCGCCTTCGAGGAAGAGTTCCAGCTTGCTGAGCTTGACCTGGCGCAGCGTGGCCACGGCCGTGATGCCCACGCCCAGGCAGCCACCCAGGGCGGACAGCACGATCTCGCCCGGGGCGGGCGCGGTGTTCTGGCCGAACAGGTGCAGCGGCTCATCCACCACCACGGCGGCGTGGTCACCCACGTAGCTGAGCGAGCGGTACTGGCCTTCCATGACGGTGTGGACCTTGTTGGTGCCACGGGCGTTGGGGTTGTTGCGGCCCTTCTCGGCAAAGGCCAGCAGGCCGTCGCGGTCGATGGGGCGCAGGTAGGTCTTGACGGTTTCGGTCATGTCTTTCTCCCGGAGTTTCGTTCAGTTGTTCAGGACTGCAATGGCCGCGATTCTGGCACTGGACTTCATCGGGAGATGGATATGGATATGCGGGAAATGAATATGTGGGGTTTAAGAGCCTGTGCCCCGGGCCGCCCGGGCTGCCGCCCGCGAAGTGGGGTTTGTCGCGTGATGAAACGTGAATTGGGGTAGATTCAATGGCATGGCAGCTTCTCCTCCACGACACCGGAAAGGGACATCATGAAGATCACCAGCTTTGGCGAAGTACTGTGGGACAACCTGCCCAGCGGCAAGAAGCTGGGTGGCGCACCGCTCAATGTCCTGGTTCGCCTGCGGGCCCTGGGTGCCGACTGCGCCATCATCAGCAGTCGCGGAGCGGATGCGGATGGCGACGAGATCCAGCGACAGATCGAGGGAAAGGACGTCTCGACGGCGCTGTTGCAGGTCTGCCCGGATCAGCCCACCAGCCTGGTGGAGGTGAAGATCAACAACTGCGGCGTGGCCACCTATGACATCGTGTACCCATGCGCCTGGGACCGGATCACGCTTCGGGACGAGGCGCTGGCGCGGGTGGCCGAGTCGGATGCCTTCGTGTTCGGCAGTCTGTGCACGCGGGATCCGGTGACGCGACGGACGCTGGAAACGATCCTGGACCGCACGGCAGGCACCGACACGTTCAAGGTGTTCGACGTGAACCTGCGCCAGCCGCACTACACGCACGAGCGGGTGCTGAGCCTGATGAAGCGGGCGGACATGGCCAAGCTCAACGACGACGAGCTGTACGAGCTGGCGGTGGCTTTCGGCTCGAAGCACCGCTCGATCGACCAGAACGTGCGCTTTCTGGCGCGGCTGGCGGGTCTGGAGCGGCTGTGCGTGACGCTGGGACCGCACGGGGCGCTGTATTTTGCCGACGACCAGATGCATTTCCACACGGGCTTCCGGGTGGAGGTGGCCGATACGGTGGGCTCGGGCGACAGCTTCCTGGCTGGCCTGATCTACAAGCTGCTCAACGGCGCCTCGCCGGACGAGGCGCTGGACTTTGCCTGCGCGCTGGGGGCCATGGTGGCGACCCACATCGGGCCGACGCCGACGATCGAGACCGAGGAGATCGAACGCTTCCGCCACCCGGTCTGAGCGATCACGGGGGCACACCCGCCTGCGTCCGGCCGGAGGCGCAGGCAGGGATGGGAAGGCATCACCCGGGTAGGTTCACCGCCCTGCGGATCTTGCGCTGCGCTGGCCCTGGAGACATGCCGGCGGCATCGCATGGCATGGCATGGCATGGCATGGCATGGCATAGCATGGCAGACCGTCAGGAGCACGGTTGATTCGTGTCAACATGGCGGCTGCCATGCGCGTTGAGTGAGAAGAATTCGCGGACCGATGGTTCATCGTCGGACATGTTTGGCCTGGCATAGGCCGCTTTCTTCTTTCCCGCATGAGCGCCCCCCACAAGACCCGCGCCGGCACGGCCGGGCAATCCCGTTCATGGCGTCGCTGGCTGGCGATGGTCACGGTACTGCTCCTGCTGGCCGCGGGCGGCTGGTGGTGGTGGCGTCCGCCACCGGTGACGCCTCCCACGGCCCGGGTGACCCGGGCGGACATCCAGCTGCTGATCACGGCCACGGGCACGGTGGAGCCACGCCGTTACGTGGACGTGGGCGCGCAGGTCTCGGGTCAGGTCAAGCGGATCCATGTGCAGGTGGGTGACGATGTGAAGCGCGGCCAGCTGCTTCTGGAGATCGATCCGGAGGTGCAGCAGGCCGTGGTGGAGGGAGCCCGCGCGTCGCTGGCGTCGCTTCAGGCGCAAGAGGTGGAGCAACGTGTCCAGATGCGGCTGGCCAGCCAGCAGCTCAAGCGGCGACGGCGCCTGCTGAAGCAGGATGCGGCCACCCGTGAGGACCTGGAGAATGCGGAGGCGGCGCTGGAGATGGCACAGGCCCGCATCGCCAGCCTGCAGGCGAAGATGCAGGAAACGCGTGCCACGCTGCGCGCCGAGGAGACCCGACTTTCGTACACGCGCATCTATGCGCCGATGGACGGCACGGTCATCGCGCTGGAGGCCCGCGAAGGCCAGACGCTGAATGCCACCTACCAGACGCCCCGGATGATGCGCATCGCCGACCTGGCGACCATGACGGTCCGCACCCGGGTGTCCGAGGCCGACGTACAGGGTGTGACGGCGGGAATGCCGGTGTGGTTCAGCCCACTGGTGGCGCGGCTGGGCCACGAGGAGGCGCCCCGGCGCTGGCACGGCAAGGTGCGACAGGTGCTGCCGGCGCCGGATCTGCCAGCCGGCGGCAGCCAGGGTGATGGCGGCCAGGACGGCAGTGCATCGGCCACGACCCCCACGGTGGTCAACTACACAGCCCTCTTCGACGTGGACAACGCCGACGGGGTGCTGCGGCCACAGATGACGGCCCAGGTATCGTTCGTGGCGCGTTCGGCGCCGGGCGTGCTGGCGGTGCCGATGGCGGCGCTGGAACGACAGCCGGATGCCCCGCCGGGTACCTACCGCGCCCGGCTGCGCCTTGCCGACGGTAGCGCCCTGCAGCGCACCGTGCGCATCGGCGTGACCGATCTGGTGCTGGGCGAGGTACTGGAAGGGCTGGACGAGGGAGATGAGGTCCTGCTGAACGTCGCAACCGAAGCATCCCCCGACGCGTCAGGCATCGTCATCGACCCCAGCCCCGGCATGGTCATGCCAGGCGTCTGAGCGGGTGGCCAGGATACCGGGACACGGCACGAGCCACGAAGGCGGGACATGGCGGACATGGGAAAGGGGGCGAGGCAGTCCCGGATGCTCCGGTGCGTGGGAGGCAGGACATGAAAGGCGGGACGTGGGAAGGGAGGCGGCCATGGCGGCACCGGTGCTGATCGAGCTGCGTGAGGTGCGCAAGCGTTTCGGGGGGCGTGACGGGGTGCCGGAGGTGGAGATCCTGCACGGCATTGACCTTCGGATCCAGGCGGGCGAGTACGTGGCCATCGTCGGCGCGTCGGGCTCGGGCAAGACGACGCTGATGAACATCCTGGGCTGCCTGGACCGGCCCAGCAGCGGCGAGTACCTGTTCCAGGGCGAGGCGGTCTCGGGGCTGGACGACGATGCGCTGGCCGCGCTGCGGCGCGAGGTGTTCGGCTTCGTCTTCCAGGGCTACCACCTGATCGGCACATCCTCGGCACTGGACAACGTGGCGATGCCGGCCCGCTATGCGGGGGTGGGCGAGCAGGCGCGGCACAAGCGCGCGGCCGCCCTTCTCTCACGACTGGGCCTGGTGGACCGTTTGCAGTACCTGCCCCACCAGCTCTCGGGCGGCCAGCAGCAGCGGGTGTCGATTGCCCGGGCACTGGTCAACGGCGGGCAGGTGATCCTGGCCGACGAGCCGACCGGAGCGCTGGATTCGACAAGCGGCGAGCAGGTGATGCAGCAGCTGGACGAACTGGCAGCTGCCGGCCACACGCTGATCCTGATCACCCACGATCCGGCCGTGGCGGCCCGGGCACGGCGCATCATCTCGATGGCTGACGGCCGGATCGTGAGGGATGTGACGGCGCCCGTCGACGGGAAGGTGCATCCGCTGCCGGAAACCGGCCGGGCTGTGGCCAACGACAGCCTGCCGGTCCGGCATGCCGATGCGTCGGTCCAACATGCCGATGCGCCGGTACGCAAGGACGGCGCGCCGTGCGCCGAGGCACCGGCAGAGGTGCCGGCAGACGCACCGACAGAAGCCCCTGCCGACCTGCCCCCGCTGCGCGGGCGCGGTCGAGAACCTGCGCCAGCTGGGCATCCTGCGCAAGACCTGCCCGTGCTGCGCGGACGGGGCCGGCTGCCGCTGCTGGCGGATCTGCCGGAGATCCTGCGCTCGGCCTGGCGGGTGATGCGGCTGAACCGGCTGCGCACCGGGCTCACGCTGCTGGGCATCATCATCGGCGTGGCGTCGGTCATCGTGATGCTGGCCGTGGGCCAGGGCTCGCAGGAGAAGGTACTGGCCGAGATGCAGACCTTCGGGCTGCGCACGATCTACATCTTCCGGGAATGGCTGTCCGATACCCAGCAGGCCCGACCGCTGTCGATGGCCGATGTGGCGGCCGTGCAGCAGGTGCCGAACGTGGAGCAGGCTTCGCCTGTCATCGACCAGAACGGCATCATCGTGCGTCATGGCAACCGGACGCTGCGCACCAATCTGAGCGCCACCACCCGGCACTTCGCGCAGGCGCTTAACTGGCCGGTCAGCCAAGGCACGCTGCTGGAGACGGAAGACGAGCACGATCTGCGCAAGGTGGTGCTGCTGGGCGAGCGGGTGCGCGAGGCGCTGTTCGGCGCCCACGGCCAGGCAGTGGGCCAGGAGATTCTGGTGGGCAACGTGCCGTTCCGGGTGATTGGGGTAATGGCGCCCAAACCTGCCCCCTTCCCGGAGGATGATGTCAACAACCAGGTGATCGTGCCGGTGGGCGCAGCGGCGGTGCGGCTGGTCGGCAGCATGGAACTGAGCCGCATCAACGTGGTCATCCGCGACATGCGGCATGCCGCCGAGACCGAAGCCGCCATCGTGAAGACGCTGACGGCCCGCCATGGCCGCAAGGACTTCAACATCCTGAACCAGGCGCAGGCGGTACAGCAGCTGGCGCAGGCCAACCGGACGCTGACGCTGATGCTGGGGCTGATCGCCGCGATCTCGCTGCTGGTGGGCGGCATCGGCGTGATGAACGTGATGCTGATGACGGTGCGCGAGCGCACCGGCGAGATCGGCATCCGCATCGCCACCGGCGCCCGGCAGGCCGACATCCTGCGTCAGTTCCTGGTGGAAGCGATGCTGCTGACAGGCCTCGGCGGCACGGTGGGTGTGAGCGGCGGGCTGCTGGTCGGCCTGGGACTGAAGGCGCTGGGCATCCCGATGGCCTTCTCACCGCTGGCTGCCGCCATGGCCTTCGGCTGCGCCGTGGCCACGGGCATGATCTTCGGGTTCATGCCGGCGCGCCAGGCGGCCCGACTGGACCCGGTGCGGGCGCTGGCAGGGGAATGATCAGAACAGCCCCACCACCTTGCCGTCCGGACCGATGTCGATGCGCTGGGCGGAGGGAACCTTGGGCAGACCAGGCATGGTCATCAGGTCGCCGCAGATCATGACGATGAAGCCGGCCCCGGCCGAGAGGCGCACTTCGCGCACGTTGACGACGTGACCGCTGGGTGCGCCCAGCGCCGTGGGATCGGTGGAGAAGCTGGCGGCTGTCTTGGCCACGCAGACAGGGTAATGGCCGTAGCCCTGTGCCTGCCAGTCCTCGATCTGGCGGCGCACCTTGGCGGGCGCGCTGATGTCGGCCGCGCCATAGATGCGGGTGGCGATGGTCCGGAGCTTGTCCCAGAGGGGCATGTCGTCCGGATAGAGGGGATTGGGAGCCGTGCGGGCTGCCGATGCACCCTTGCCCTGTTCGGCCAGCCGTACCACTTCGTGGGCCAGCGTCTCGGCGCCGGCACTGCCCTTGGCCCAGTGTTCGGCCAGCACCACGTCCACGCCACGGGCGCGCATGGCACGGCGGATGAGGTCGAGTTCGGCCTCGGTATCGGCATCGAAGCGGTTGATGGCCACGACAGCGGGCAGGCCGAAGCGGCCGGTGATGTTGTCGACGTGGCGTTCGAGGTTGGCCATGCCTTTTTCCAGCGCGGCCAGGTTCTCGGTGCCCAGTTCCTTCACGGGAACGCCGCCGTTGTACTTGAGGGCACGCACGGTGGCGACGATGACGCAGGCATCGGGCCAGAGGCCGGCCTTGCGGCACTTGATGTCGAGGAACTTCTCGGCGCCCAGGTCGGCGCCGAAGCCGGCTTCGGTGACGACGTAGTCGGCCAGCTTCAGGCCCGCCCGGGTGGCGATGACCGAGCTGCAGCCATGGGCGATGTTGGCAAAGGGTCCGCCATGCAGCAGCGCCGGGTTGTTTTCCAGGGTCTGCACCAGGTTGGGCTTGATGGCATCGCGCAGCAGCACGGCCATGGCGCCGTGGACCTGCAGCTGCCGTGCACGCAGAGGCTGGCCCTGGCGGTCCAGGCCGAAGACGATCTCGCCCAGCCGCTCGCGCAGGTCCATGAGCGACGTGGCCAGGCAGAAGATGGCCATGACCTCGCTGGCCACCACGATGTCGAAGCCGTCTTCGCGAGGCTGGCCGTTCACGTGGCCGCCCAGGCCCACGATGGTGCTGCGCAGGGCCCGGTCGTTCATGTCCATCACCCGCTTCCAGTGGATGCGGGTGGGATCGATGTCCAGTTCGTTGCCGTGGTGGATGTGGTTGTCGATGGCGGCCGCCAGCAGGTTATGGGCCTGGCCGATGGCAGCGAAGTCGCCGGTGAAGTGAAGGTTGATGTCCTCCATGGGCACGACCTGGGCGTGACCGCCGCCCGCCGCGCCGCCCTTGATGCCGAAGACCGGCCCCATTGACGGTTCGCGCAGGCAGATCATCGTCTTTCGGCCGATGCGGTTGAGGGCATCCCCCAGACCGACCGTGAGGGTGGTCTTGCCCTCGCCGGCTGGCGTGGGGCTGATGGCGGTGACCAGCACCAGTCTGCTGTCCGGTTTCTCCGGCAGGCCATCGAGCCAGTCCAGCGAGACCTTGGCCTTGTAGTGGCCATAAGGCTCCAGGGCGTCGTCAGGGATGCCGGCCTTGGCGGCGATATGGCCGATGCGCTCCAGGCGGGCGTTCTGAGCGATCTCGATGTCGGTAGGCATGGTGTGTCTCGTTCCTGGGAAGCACAGAGGGGCAATGGCCAGCCCCGGGACAGGGCGGACTGGCATGCCGTGGACGGCGTTCAGGATCGTACCAGCTCGGACGCAAAAAAGCCCGGAAGGCAGTCACGCCGTCCGGGCTGGTATCTGGCGGAGACGGTGGGATTCGAACCCACGGTTCGCTTTTTGAGCAAACACTCCCTTAGCAGGGGAGCACCTTCGGCCTCTCGGTCACGTCTCCGGGGAAGGTTTCCGGGCCCCGGCCACTGACTGGCGCCCTTCACTTCCAGCGAAAGCCGCCAGGCGACTTTCGTAAAGATGAAATGATGGCAGAGAAAAGGAAATTTTTCAAGCGCTTGGGGAAAAAACCGCGCGCCTGAACAACGCCTTTCGCTGTTGCGTTCAGACCACCTTCTCTTCGACCGCCTCGCCTTCCAGGCCAAAGGCCGCGTGCAGGGCGCGCACCGCCAGCTCCAGGTACTTGTCCTCGATGACGACGGAGGTCTTGATCTCGCTGGTGGAGATCATGCGGATGTTGATGCCTTCCTTGGCCAGGCACTCGAACATGCGGGCGGCGATACCGGCATGGCTCTTCATGCCCAGGCCCACGATGGAAACCTTGGCGATGAGCGGGTCACCATTGACCTCACCGCCGCCCAGACCGGGCACCACTTCGGTTTCCAGCACCTTCATGGTGCGCTTGAAGTCGTTCTGGTTGACGGTGAAGGAGAAGTCGGTGGTGCCGTTGACCGCCTGGTTCTGCACGATCATGTCGACATCGATGTTGGCGGCCGCCACCGGCCCCAGGATGCGGGAGGCAATGCCCGGCACGTCCGGCACCTTGGTCAGGGTGATCTTGGCTTCGTCGCGCTGGAAGGCGATTCCGGAGATGACGGCTTGCTCCATGTTGGTTCCATCCATTTCTTCTTCAAAGGTGATCAGCGTGCCCGATTTCATTTCCTCGTCGAGCGGGATGTCGGGCGATGTGAGGCTGGAGAGCACCCGGGTCTTGACCTTGTACTTGCCCGCAAACTCGACCGAACGGGTCTGCAGGACCTTGCTGCCCAGGCTGGCCATCTCGAGCATCTCCTCGAAGGTGATGCGATCAAGCCGGCGGGCTTCGGAGACGATGCGCGGGTCGGTGGTGTAGACGCCGTCGACATCGGTGTAGATCAGGCATTCATCCGCATGGATGGCAGCTGCCACGGCCACGGCCGAGGTGTCGGAACCGCCGCGGCCCAGCGTGGTGATGTGGCCTTCGCGGTTGATGCCCTGGAAGCCAGTGATGATGACCACCCGTCCCTGCTCGAGGTTCTCGCGGATGCGACGGTCGTCGATGGATTCGATGCGGGCCTTGGTGTAGGCATCATCGGTGACGATGGGAACCTGCCAGCCGGTGAAGCTGATGGCATCGACGCCCTGGCTCTTGAGGGCCATGGCCAGCAGGGCCACGGAAGCCTGTTCGCCGGTGGAGGCGAGCATGTCGAGCTCGCGCCGGTCGGGCTCGGCCTGGATGGCCTTGGCCAGGTCGATGAGGCGATTGGTCTCGCCCGCCATGGCCGAAGGAACGACCACCATCTGGTGGCCGGCACGATGCCATTTGGCAACCCGCCGGGCCACGTTCTGGATGCGTTCGACCGACCCCATCGAGGTACCGCCGTATTTGTGAACGATGAGCGCCATTGATGTGAGGATCCCGCTTGATGGAGGAAGACGGTGCAAGGACCGTGCTTCCGGGATTCGTGAAGGAACGAAGATGCTGCGCCTGGCTGGCGTTTCCCGTCGTGCAGACGCCAGACGACCCTTGTGAGTCCCGTCTGGCGTGCCTCGGTGCGACCTTCTCTATGGGGCAATGATTATAAGTTGCCAAAATGCACAGCGGGGGCGTGCAGTCCGTTATTTCTGATGTAAACGAGTCTCATAGGCAAAACCGACAACCACGGGCAGATCTTGCCCCGCTTCCGTGCAAACGTCTGCGGGCAGATGCGGCGATGCCCTGAAGCGGTGCAACAGGAAGCCGCGCGAGCAGAGACCGCCGCAGGCGCCATCTGCAGCGGGGATTTGCCCTCTACAGCCAGGGCTGCAAGGCTGCAGCCGGCTGCCAGGAAAGCTGCACGCGGGGACCGCTGCTGCCGTGGGCCGCGTGGGCGTCGCACGGCATGTCGGCCAGCAGTCCGAACGGCGCCGCATGGATGGGCTGGCCGTCCGCGCGGATCACCGGCAGGCAGGCACGCAGGCAGGCGGGAATGCCGCGCGCCTGCATCAGCTTCTTCCAGCTGCGGCTGGGCGAGGATGGGGACAGGCGCAGACGCTCGCCTCCCCGGCCCTGGTCGATGAGGATCTCGGTGCGGCTGAGCCAGTCGGCATCCACCGTGTCCGGCACAGCCGTGGGCAGGGCCTGCCCGGACCCTGCCTGTTCGATGTAGAGCCGGCCGGCGGGCAGATCGACGAAGGTCTCGCCCTTCCAGCGCAGCAGCAGCGGCGAGATGGGGAGCACCTCGGGCATGACGCCGATGCGGTCACGATAGCGCAGCAGGGTGATGCCGTCGTGGCGGACAAGAGCCTGGCTGGCCGCGGCCAGCAGCAGCTGACGTTCGATCTCGAAAAGCTTGAGGCGGGACGGCATGCGGCAGCCCAGCCGCCCCAGCCACCAGCGCAGTGCCTCGGCCCGGCGCACGCTGTCCAGACCCATCATGGCCGACCGGGAGAGCATGGGCCAGTCGGCCGCTGCAGTGTGCGACGCCAGATGCACGGTGCAGGCCGCCACGTCGGCCTCGGCCTGGCCCAGCAGGCGGTCGGCCGCCTGTTGCAGCAGGCCGATGGAGGCCAGCTCGTCGGGCAGCGAGAGCGCGTCGTCGCGCAGACGCTGATCCAGGAAGCGGCGCACCCGGTTTCGGGCCAGACGGGTGTCCTGGTTGGATGGGTCTTCCACCCACTGGATGCCATGCGCCTGCGCCCACTCGGCCAGCTGCTGGCGCGACAGTCCCAGGAAGGGGCGCAGCACACGCATGCCGGCGGGTGCATGGGGCATGGGCGAGGATTCGCGCATGCCGGCCAGGCCCAGCAGGCCGCTGCCCCGGCGGCGGCGCAGCTCGACGGTCTCCAGCTGGTCGTTGGCGTGATGGGCAGTCAGCACCACCCGGGCGCCGATCTCGGCCGCCATGTCGGCCAAGGCGCGGTAGCGCCCTGCCCGGGCCCAGGCTTCCAGACCCAGGGCGCCAAAACCGGCAGACACCCGAAGCCGGCGCGACAGGAACGGCAGCCCGAGCGAGGAGGCTTCGGCGGCGCAGAAGACCAGCCAGTCATCGGCGCGGGATTGCAGACCATGGTGGACATGGGCCACGGCGGCCCGCACCACGGGGCGCAGGGCTGCCACGGCGTGCATCAGCACCTGCGAGTCACGCCCGCCCGAACAGGCCAGCAGCAGTGTGTCGTCGGGCCCCAGGCCTGCACGCTGCAGGCACTGGCGCAAGGCATCCACGGGCGTGTCGTCGGTCATCGTCAGGTCAGTGGATCCGGCGGATCATGCCCGGGCGCGGTGCGGCCGGGCATGGCAGGCAGTCTGCCCGATGGCGGGTCAGGCCGTGACTTCCTTGAACTTGCCGTAGGCGGCAATGCGGCTCTGGCGCTGGCGCACCAGGTCAGCGCGGCGGATGCCGGAGAGCTGGCGCAGGGCCTCGGCAATGGCCGGGCGCAGCTTGGCCACCATGGCATTCATGTCGCGGTGGGCACCGCCGACCGGCTCGTCGATGATTTCGTCGATGAGCCCCAGGGCCTTCAGACGCGAGGCCGTGATACCCATGATCTCGGCTGCCTCGGAGGCCTTGTCGGCGCTCTTCCAGAGAATGGCGGCGCAGCCCTCGGGCGAGATGACGGAGTAGACGCTGTACTGCAGCATCATCAGGATGTCGGACACGCCCAGTGCCAGCGCACCGCCCGAGCCGCCTTCGCCAATGACGATGCTGATGATGGGCACTTCGAGGGCCGCCATTTCCAGCAGGTTGCGGCCGATGGCCTCGGACTGGCCCCGCTCTTCGGCTCCCATGCCGGGGAAGGCTCCCGGGGTGTCGATGAGGGTGATGATGGGCAGGCCGAACTTCTCGGCCAGCTTCATCAGGCGCAGCGCCTTGCGATAGCCCTCGGGACGCGGCATGCCGAAGTTGCGGTGCGTGCGCTCCTTGGCGTCACGCCCCTTCTGGTGGCCGATGACGACAACGCTGCGACCATCGAAACGGGCCACGCCCCCCACGATGGCGGGATCGTCGGCAAAGGCGCGATCACCGTGCAGCTCGTGGAAGTCGGTCATCAGCGCATGGATGTAGTCCAGCGTGTAGGGGCGCTGCGGATGTCGGGCCACCATGGCCGTCTGCCAGGGCGTGAGCTTGTCGTAGAGATCCTTCAGCTTGGAATCGCACTTCGAGCGCAGTCGGTCGATCTCCTCGGCGATATCGACGGCCGATTCTCCCTGCACGTAGCGCAGCTGCTCGATCTTGCTCTCGAGTTCGGCAACGGGTTGTTCAAAATCCAGATAGGTTGTCTTCATAGATGTCGGTGCGACCTTCAACGCCGCCAGGTGGTGCCGGCGGGACCGTCTTCAAGGGTGATGCCGGCCTCGGCCAGCTGCTGGCGGATGGCGTCGGCCTCGGCGAAGTTCCGAGCCTTGCGGGCAGCCAATCGGGCGTCGACCAATGCCTGGATCGCATTATCGTCGAGATCGCCCTCATGGGCTGCTGCGCCGCGCAATCCGTTGCGGCGCACTGCGACCGGATCCTGCCCCAGCAGCCCCAGCACGGCGGCCAGGCCGCGCAGCTGACGCTCGATGGCGGGATCACGGGTGCGGTTGAGATCGGTGGCCAGCTCGAACAGCACCGAGACGGCCACCGGGGTGTTGAAATCGTCGTCCATCGCCTCGGCAAAGCGCATGGCGCGCGGCTCGGACCAGTCGATGGCGGCCACGGCAGCCCGGGCGGCCTCACCATCGGCGCAGGCGGCAGCGGCAGCCTGGCCTGCCCCGGCCGATACGGCTGCACCCTGCCCGGCCTGGCCTTCGACCTGAGCCTGTGCGGCCGGCCAGTCGGTCGAGAGCGCGTTGTAGAGACGCAGCAACGATTCGCGGGCGTCGTCGAGCCCGGCATCGGAATAATTGACCTGGCTGCGGTAGTGCGAACGGACGATGAAGAAGCGGATGACCTCGCCGTCGAACTTCTTCAGCACGTCGCGGATGGTGAAGAAGTTGCCCAGCGACTTGGACATCTTCTCGCCATCGACCTGCACGAAGCCGTTGTGCAGCCAGTAGCGCACGAAGCTCTTGCCGCCCTCGGGGAAATAGGCGGCATCGCTCTGGGCGATCTCGTTCTCGTGGTGCGGGAACTGCAGGTCGGCCCCGCCGCCGTGGATGTCGAACTGCCGGCCCAGCAGCCGGGTGGACATGGCCGAGCACTCCAGGTGCCAGCCCGGGCGCCCCGGTCCGAACGGCCCCTGCCAGCAGGCCTCGGCCGGCTCCTCGGGCTTGGCAGCCTTCCAGAGCACGAAGTCGAACGGATCTTCCTTGCCGGCGGCCACGGCCACGCGCTCGCCGGCGCGCAGGTCATCGAGCGACTTGCCGCCCAGACGGCCGTAGCCGGCAAAGCGCCGGACCCGGAAAAGGGTGTCGCCGTCGCCACTGCGGTAGGCGTAGCCGTTCTTTTCCAGCAGGCTCACCAGATCCAGCATCTGCGGCACGTATTGGGTGGCACGCGGTTCCAGGTCCGGGCGCTGGATGCCGAGCGCGGCCTCGTCCTCGTGCATGGCGGCGATGAAGCGGCCGGTGAGGCTGGAGAGCGTCTCACCGTTCTCGACGGCACGACGGATGATCTTGTCGTCGATGTCGGTAATGTTGCGCACGTAGGTGACCTGATAGCCACGCGCACGCAGCCAGCGCTGCACCACGTCGAAGGCCACCAGCATTCGTGCATGGCCGATATGGCAGTAGTCGTAGACCGTCATGCCACAGACATACAGCCCCACCCGCCCCGCTTCGAGGGGCTGGAAGTCTTCCTTGCGACGGGTCAGGGAGTTGTAGAGCTTGAGCGTCCGGGCCATGGAGGGTCGACGGTAGGGAACGGAAAATGGATTGGATGGAAAGGGCGGGTGCGACGGACGAGAGCACCGTGAACACGCGGCCCCATGTCCGGGACAGACCCGGGAAAGCCTGTGGCCACCGCACCTGTGGCGCACACCCCAAGCGCCGGCCAGGCTGCAAGGACAAATGCACATGCCGCCCGCTGCACGCTCTAGAATGCCGCACTAAACTCAGAGTGTAACCGACAGTCGTGGATCGACCCCGCACTGCAACGGTATTCCAGAGCGCATGACATCACGTGCATGCCCGCGCGCCCTGGCCTGCCCTTTCCTTTGCACCCCTTCCGTCTCATCCGTTCGTCGCCCATGCCCACCGTTTCCTCCCTGCCCGCCTCCCTGATGCGAATGGCACTGCTGCCGGCGCTGATTCTGGCCGTCACCCAGGCAAGCGCGGCCGACAGCGCATCGACCGAGCGGCTGGACAACGCCATCCTGTCCTCGCACGGCGCCCTGGTCGAGACAACGGCCGACGAAGCGACGACCAGCACGCAGGACAGCAGCCAGGGCGATGCCGCATCGGCCCAGGCCTCGCGCGCCTCGGTGGGCAGCGGCTCCGGCAATGATGGTGCGGATGCGAGCCTGGCCGATCCCCTGCCGGTCAATCGCGGGGGCCAGCCTGCCGATGCCCGTGCCGAGCTGGAGAACCAGCGCCGGCAGGCGCAGGCAGCCCTGAACCGGCGCGATCCGGCCCGGGCGCTGGCCATGGCCAATGCGGCCCTGCAGGAGGCACCGGGGGATGCCCGGCTGCGCTTCCTGAAAGGGCTGGCGCTCTTTCAGCTCAAGCGGATGGCCGATGCCGAGCACGAGTTCAACGGGCTGATCGAGGAGTTTCCCGAGCTGCCCGAGCCCTACAACAACCTGGCCGTGGTCCGGGCAGCCCAGGGCAACCTGGAAGGCGCCCGCGATGCCCTGGAGGCCGCCATCCGCTCGGTTCCGGACTATGCGGTGGCCTACCAGAATCTGGGCGATCTGTACCTGCAGCTGGCAGCGCAGCGCTGGCGCCATGCCCAGAAGCTGGCCCCCAGCCCCGTGCGCGCCACCCGGCTGAAGGCGCTGGAGACGCTGCTCGAACCGTCCACCGACCGTTCTTCGGGCGAGGCTTCCCGTTCCGTCACACGGCCGGCAGAATCGGCCGTCAAGCGTGCCCCGGCGGGCGAGTCCACGACAACCCGCAGGTCGTCGCCAACAGAATGATCCGTCCCGCGCCGGGCCGGACCACACGATCCCGTGGCCCATCCGGACGGACGTCCACGTCGCCGGCTGCCCCGGGCCTGATGCCCGGACCCGGCCTTCATGACAAACCGTTTTTCACAGGAGCAACACCCTCATGATCCGTTTCACCCGTCCCCACTCCCTGCTGTCGCCCGTACTGGCCCTGCTCACCGGCGCCCTGCTGATGTCGAGCCCGTCCGATGGCGCCGCCGCCGAAGCTGCCCCGAAGGTGCGGATGAAGACCTCGCTGGGTGAGATGGTGATCGAGCTGTACCCGGAAAAGGCCCCCAAGACCGTCGAGAACTTCCTGAAGTATGTCGACGACGGCTTCTACAAGGACACGATCTTCCACCGCGTGATCGGCAACTTCATGATCCAGGGCGGCGGTTTCGACGCGAAGATGCAGCAGAAGCCCACCCGCAGCCCGATCCCGCTGGAGTCGCGCAACGGCCTCAAGAACGACCGCGGCACCATCGCCATGGCCCGCACCAGCGTGCCTGACTCTGCCACCGCCCAGTTCTTCATCAACACCGTCAACAACAACGGCCTGAACTACCCGCAGCCGGACGGCAACGGCTATGCCGTGTTCGGCAAGGTGATCGAGGGCATGGAGACCGTGGACAAGATCGCCCAGGTGCAGACCACCCGCGCCGGCATGCATGCCGACGTGCCGCGTGAGCCGGTGATCATCGAATCGGTCGAGCGGGTCAAGTAAGCCGTGTCCGGCGCCGCCCTGCACAGCCTGCCCAATCCCGACCGGGTGCTGTTCGCCTCGGACATGCACCTGGACGATCACCATCCGGCGCTGGTCGAGCGCTTCCTGACCGAGCTGGCCGCACGCCTGCAGGCCACGCCAGCGTCGGGCAGCACGCTCTTCCTGCTGGGGGATCTCTTCGAGTACTGGATCGGCGACGATGCCGTGGGGCCGGCCGCGCAGCGGCTGGCAGCACTGCTGCACGACTTCGCCGGCCAGGGCGGCCAGGTCTTCCTGATGCACGGCAACCGGGATTTCCTGATCGATTCACCGCTGCCCGGCCAGCCCGGGCACCCCACCTACAGTCAGCGCTGCAGCGCCACGCTGCTCGCCGATCCCACCGTGGTGGAGATCGGTGGCCAGCGGGTGCTGCTCTCGCATGGCGACCCGCTGTGCACCGACGACGTGCCCTATCAGCAATGGCGTGCCCAGTGCCGCCAGCCGGCCTGGCAGGCCGCGCTGCTGGCGCGCAGCGTGCCGGAGCGCATTGCGCTGGCGCAATCGCTGCGTCAGCAGAGTGCCCAGCAGCAACAGAGTGCGGCCGTGCTGGCCGACGTGAATCCTGATGCCGTGAATGCGGCCATGGATGCCCACGACTGCCCGGTTCTGGTGCATGGTCACACCCATCGCCCCGCCCTGCATCGCTGGTCGCATCCGCACGGTCAACGTACCCGCTGGGTATTGAGCGACTGGACCGAAGGCGACGCCTCAACCCCGCCGCGCGGTCATGTCATGTCCTTCGCCGAAGGCATGGCACTGCCCGTCGCCGTAGACTGAGCTCACTTCGTCCGCCGATCGATGTCGCGGCAGATGCCGCGCAGCAGATCCACTTCGGCCGCCGTCAGCGACGTGCGGCCAAACAGATGCCGCAACCGGGCCATCAGCCGCCGCGGCCGGGCCGGATCGAGCGTGCCCAGCGCCGCCAGGCTGCTCTCGGCATGCCGAACCAGCCCTTCCACGGCGCCCAGATCGGCCAGTCTTTCACCTGACCTGAGGCCCCGACTACCGTCATGGCGCACGCCAGCCGCCGGACTTGCCGCATCTTCACGGCCACACACGTCCGTCGGATATCCATCCACGGCACGGGCCAGCTCTGCGCTCGGCGCTCCACCTGACGCGGATTCCCCACGGGTCATGACACGCGCCGCCTCCCGCTCCAGCACCGCCCGCCGTAGCGAGAACGCCACGATCTGCACCGCCTGCGCCAGGTTCAGCGAACTGTAGTCGGCGTCCGCCGGAATGGTGAGCCAGCGCTGGCAGCGTGCCATCTCGGCCGTACCCAGCCCGGTGCGCTCGGTACCGAAGACAAAGGCCACCCGCTGCACCTGCCCGGCCGACAGCATGCCCAGCACCTCGGCACACAGCGGCCCCGGAAAGGCGGGCGGCGGGCCAAACTCCCGCCCCTCGGCACTGACCGCCACCGCCAGCTGGCAGTCGGCCAGTGCCGCGTCCAGACTGGGACGGCTGCCCACCTGGGCCAGCCGCGCCTCCGCACCAGCGGCCAGAGCCAGCGCTCCTGCATCTTCACGGAACGCAGCGTCACGCGGTGCCACCACCATCAGATCCGGGATGCCCATGGTGGTGAGCGCCCGCACGGCCGATCCGATATTGGCCGACAAACTGGGCGAAACCAGCACGAACCGACAGGCATCCAGCAAGTGTTGGCTGAATGCATCCAGTTTGCGGTGAGTTTCTAAACGCTCGGTCATTTGTTGATGTAGAATCCCGGAATTGTTCTTCTGAAGAGTCACCATGCATCCGATGCTCAATGTCGCCGTGCGTGCCGCACGGCAGGCTGGCCGACTGATCAACCGCGCCAGTGTCGACATCGAAACGGTGCAGATCACCCGCAAGGACCGCAACGACTTCGTCACCGAGGTGGATCGTGCTTCCGAAGCCGCCATCATCGAGACGCTGCTTGCGGCCTACCCAGACCATGCAATCTTAGCGGAGGAATCCGGCTTCCAGCCCGGCAGGTCCACCCCGGCCGACACCCCGCTGAAGGACGTGGAGCACGTCTGGATCATCGATCCGCTGGACGGCACCACCAACTTCATTCATGGTCTGCCCCATTACTGCATCTCCATCGCCCTGATGGAGCGCGGCGTGATCACCCAGGCACTGATCTTCGATCCCAACCGCAACGAGCTGTTCACGGCCACCCGTGGCCGGGGCGCCTTCCTCAACGACCGCCGCATCCGCGCCAGCAAGCGCTTCCGTCTGGAGGATTCGCTGCTGGGCACGGGCTTCCCCTTCCGTCGTCACCAGGACGAGGACGCCTACCTGACGGTGCTGCGTCCGCTGGTCGACAAGGGCGCCATCATGCGCCGCTCGGGCTCGGCCGCGCTGGATCTGGCCTATGTGGCCACCGGCCGCTTCGACGCCTTCTTCGAACTGGGGCTCAAGCCCTGGGACGTGGCTGCCGGCAGCCTGCTGGTCACTGAAGCCGGCGGTCTGGTGGGCGACTTCGACGGCGAGGCGAACTATCTGGATGGTGGCCAGATGCTGGCCGGCAACCCGAAGCTCTTCTCGATCCTGGTGCCGCTGCTGCAGCCGGTGCTGGGCAGTGGCGTGCAGCCTGCGGCCCCGGCCGCGACCGATGCCGCACCCGCTCCGCGTCGCCAGCTGCGTGCCCGCTCCAGGGCCGCTGCCCCTGAGCGCGGTGCCGCCGAGGACGACAGGCACTGAGCCTGTCCGCGAGGCGATTCGTGGCATGCTAGGATCGTGCCGTCGGCCGTCTGCCGCATTTTCAGTACCCGGCGCCCCGTCATTCGGGGCGCTTTCCCGGATCCGTGATCCGGCCTTGCGGGCCCGGATGGCTTTTGCCATCCGGGCCCGCAAGGCCGGGACGGGTACATCGCCCGACCCAGCTCCGCCACAACCTTCGTGGCCGCGCCACCCGCCCCCTGTTCCCGATGCCCGGGCACGGACCAGGGTGCAGGACCGGCGACAGGCCACACTCACGGAACTCGCCAGTTGGGCGTGCCAGGCAGCCCTTCCGCACTCCGTTTTCCCCTCCGTTTCATCCGTCCGCGACACGGGTCGGCCGTTGCCGCCGCCCTTTCCGGCACTTTCGTTCATCCTGCATGTCCATGAATCAGACATCTCTTTCGCGGCAAGACGGCCGCCATAAACGCCAGCCCCGTCTTGCGGGCATGGTCGTCAAGGGAATCGTGACCAGCGTCGCGCTGGCCGCCGTAGCCGCCTGCCAGCAGGGCGGCCAGCAGCAGGCGGCCGGCGGCGGCACGCCGCCGGCTCTGCCCGTCGGCGTGATCCAGGCCCAGGTTTCACCCGTCGGCCTTTCCCAGAACCTGCCGGGCCGGGTCGAAGCGTCGCGCGTGGCCGAGATCCGCGCCCGTGCCGCCGGCATCCTGGAGAAGCGCCTCTTCAAGGAAGGCAGTGACGTGAAGGCCGGCCAGGTGCTGTTCCAGATCGACCCTGCCCCGCTGCGCGCCGCCTACAACAGTGCCCAGGCTGCCCTGGTGCGCGCCCAGACGGCCGAGAAGCTGGCTGCCCAGAAGGTGGCCCGCTACACGCCGCTGATGAAGGCCAACGCCATCAGCAAGCTGGACTATGACAACGCCGTGTCGGCCCAGCGCCAGGCCGCTGCCGACATCGCCGTGGCCCGTGCCAACCTGAAGACGGCCCAGATCAACCTGTCGTACGCGACGGTCACCTCCCCCATCAGCGGCCGCATCGGCCGTGCGCTGGTGACGGAAGGTGCGCTGGTCGGCCAGGGGGCTGCCACCCCGCTGGCCACCGTCCAGCAGATCGATCCGGTGTACGTGAACATCACCCAGCCGGCATCGGCCGTGATGAAGCTGCGCCAGGGTCTGGCCAGCGGCAAGCTCAAGGCCGCCGAAGGCCATGGCGAAAGCGCCAGCGTGCGCATCCAGTTCGACGACGGTACCGAGTACCCGCACAAGGGCGCACTGCTGTTCACTGACCTGACGGTGGAAGAGAGCACCGGTCAGGTGACGCTGCGCGCCGAGGTACCCAACCCGGACGGCACCCTGCTGCCGGGCATGTACGTGCGTGCCGTGCTCGACCAGGCCGCCATCCCCGACGCCATCCTGGTGCCCCAGCAGGCCGTGACCCGTACCGCCCAAGGCGACACGCTCACCATCCTGGAACCTGCCGGCACGGTGACGATGCCCCCGCAGGGTCCCAACGGCAAGCCGCAGGAAGTGCCCGCCGCCACCCGCAAGCAGGTGCCGGTGCAGATCAGCGGCGCCCATGGTGCCAACTGGGTGGTGGTCGGCGGCCTGAAGGCTGGTGACCAGGTAATGGTCGATGGCTTCCAGCTGGTGGAGATGCTGCGCGTACCCAAGGTGATCCCGGTGCCCTGGAAACCGGGCCAGCCGCCGGTCTCGCAGCAGCAGGCCGCCCAGGGCGGTGCCCAGGGCCAGCAGCCTCAGGGTGCCGACCAGCACGGCAACAGCAAGTAAGAGGCACGCTTCATGGCCAAGTTCTTCATTTACCGCCCCGTCTTTGCATGGGTCGTGGCGCTGTTCCTGATGGTGCTGGGGGTCGTCTCGATCACCCAGCTGCCCGTCTCGCAGTACCCGAACGTCGCGCCCCCCACCATCCGGATCAGCACCACCTACCCGGGCGCCTCCGCCCAGACGCTGGAAGACAGCGTGCTCAGCATCATCGAGCGCGAGATGAACGGCTCGCCGGGTCTCATGTACATGGAATCGGTCGCCCAGGCCGACGGTACCGGCACGCTGTCGCTCACCTTCGAGAACGGCACCAACGAGGATCTCGCCCAGGTGGACGTGCAGAACCGCCTGTCGCGGGCCACGCCCCGGCTGCCCAGTGCCGTCACCCAGCAGGGTGTGCAGATCGAGAAGGCCCGTTCCAACTTCCTCACCTTCGTGATGCTGTCGTCCAACGATCCGTCGCTGGACACCATCGGCATGGGTGACTATGCCTCGCGCAACATCCTGCCCGAGATCCAGCGTATCGAAGGCGTGGGCCAGGCCCGACTGTTCGGTGCCGAGCGCGCCATGCGCATCTGGGTCGACCCGGCCAAGCTGGACAGTTACAAGCTGTCCTCAGCCGACGTGGTCTCGGCCATCCAGGGTCAGAACATCCAGGTCTCGGCCGGCGCCACCGGCGCGTTGCCCAACCTGCACGGCACGCCGATCACGGCCAACGTCAACGTCAAGGGCCAGCTCAGCACGGTCGAGGAATTCGGCAACATCGTGCTGCGCACCACCTCCAGCGGTGCAGCCGTGCGCCTGAAGGACGTGGCGCGCATTGAGCTGGGGGGTCAGAGCTATGCCACCACCGCCCGCATCAACGGCAAGCCCGCCACCGGCATCGGCGTGAGTCTGTCCAACACCGGCAATGCGCTGTCCACGGCCCGTGCCGTCCACGCCAAGATGAAGGAGCTGCAGCAGTTCTTCCCGCAAGGCATGGAATGGCAGGTGCCCTACGACACCTCGGACTTCGTCGACATCTCCATCGAGCAGGTGGTGCACACGCTGGGTGAAGCCATCGTGCTGGTGTTCCTGGTGATGTTCCTGTTCCTTCAGAACATCCGCTACACCCTCATTCCCACCATCGTGGTGCCGGTGGCGCTGCTGGCCACCTTCGGCGTGCTGCTCTCGCTGGGCATGTCCATCAACGTGCTCACGATGTTCGGCATGGTGCTGGTGATCGGCATCGTGGTGGACGACGCCATCATCGTGGTGGAGAACGTCGAGCGGATCATGAGCGAGGAAGGGCTGCCGCCCCGGCAGGCCACCGTCAAGGCCATGGGTCAGATCTCGGGCGCCATCGTGGGCGTGACCGTGGTGCTGATCTCGGTGTTCATCCCGCTGGCCTTCTTCGGCGGCGCGGTGGGCAACATCTACCGCCAGTTCTCGGCGGTCATGGCCACCTCCATCGGCTTCTCGGCCTTCCTGGCGCTGTCGCTCACGCCGGCGCTGTGCGCCTCGTTCCTGAAGCCGGTCGAGGCCGGCCACCATCATGCCAAGAGCGGCTTCTTCGGCTGGTTCAACCGCGGCTTTGCCAGCACGGCCAAGCGCTATGAAAGCAGCATGGCCCGCGTCATCCGGCGTTCGGCCTGGTGGATGCTGCTCTATGGCGTCATCATCGGTGTCACGGCCTTCTTCTTCATGCGCATCCCCTCGGGCTTCCTGCCCAACGAGGACCAGGGCTACATCGTGGTGAACGTCCAGCTGCCGCCCGGTGCCTCGCAGGAGCGCACGCTGGATGCCATGAAGCAGATCGAGCAGTTCATGATGGCGCAGCCCGAGGTCAAGAACACCATCGGCGTGCTGGGCTTCTCGTTCAGCGGCAACGGCCAGAACGCGGCCATCGCCTTCGTGACGCTGAAGGACTGGAACGAGCGCCAGGGTGAAGAGCACTCGGCCGCTGCCCTGGCCCAGCGGGCCCAGATGGCATTGGCGGGCATCCGCGATGCCTTCGTCTACCCGCTGTCGCCGCCGGCCATTGCCGAGCTGGGCAACGCCAGCGGTGCGACGCTGCGACTGCAGGACCGCTCCAGCAAGGGCCACGACGCCCTGATGCAGGCGAGCAAGCAGCTCACGGGCCTGGCCATGAAGAGCGGCATGTTCGCCATGGTGCGGATGGACGGTCTGGATGACGCTCCGCAGCTGCAGGTCGACATCGACCGCGAGAAGGCCAATGCCCTGGGCGTGCCGTTTGCGTCCATCAGCAGCACGCTGTCCACGATGATGGGCTCCACCTACGTGAACGACTTCCCCAACCAGGGACGTCTGCAGCGCGTCATGGTGCAGGCCGATGCCAAGGACCGCATGCAGCCCCAGGACATCCTGAAGCTGAACGTGCTGAACACCTCGGGCGCGGTCGTGCCCTTCTCGTCCTTTGCCAGCGTGCGCTGGGCGGTGGGCCCGATGCAGACCATCCGCTACAACGGCTACCCGTCCATCCGGCTGGAATTCACGCCGCTGCCGGGCATCAGTACCGGTGACGTGATGGCCAAGGTCGAGCAGCTGGTGGCCGAACTGCCCCAGGGCTACGGCTACGAGTGGACCGGCATCTCCTTCGAGGAGAAGCGCTCCGGCTCGCAGGTCTACATCCTGTACGCCTTCTCGCTGCTGGCCATCTTCCTGTGCCTGGCCGCGCTGTATGAAAGCTGGGCCATTCCGCTGTCGGTGCTGCTGGTGGTGCCGCTGGGCGTGCTCGGCGTCGTCCTGGCTGCCCAATGGGGCGGGCTCGAGAACGATGTCTACTTCAAGCTCGGCATGATCACCATCATCGGTCTGTCGGCCAAGAACGCCATCCTGATCATCGAGTTCGCCAAGGAGCTGCACGAGCTGCAGGGCAAATCGGTGGCCGCTGCGGCACTTCAGGCTGCGCACCTGCGGTTCCGCCCCATCCTGATGACCTCGCTGGCGTTCACGCTGGGCGTGGTTCCGCTGGCCGTCGCCACCGGGGCCAGCTCGACCAGCCAGCGCGCCATCGGCATCGGCGTCGTCGGCGGGATGATCTCGGCCACCGTGCTGGCGCTGCTGTTCGTGCCGCTGTTCTATGTGATCGTGATGTGGCTGTTCCGTCGTCGTGACACACTGGCCACGGAACCCAAGCATTCGGAGAGCCTTTCCCATGACTACCATCACTGAGCGCCCGGGGGACGCCTCCCCCGCCTCCCGCCCGGCGGCACACCGGCAGGCAGCCGGCCGTGCCGGGCAGGCACGGATGCCGGCCCGCCTGAGTGTGCTGACAGCCCTGCTGGTGCTGGCCGGCTGCGGTTCGCTGGCCCCCCTGCCCAAGAACCCGGACGCCCCGGTGCCCGACCAGTTTGCCCACGCCCAGCCCCATGACGCCGCCGCCCGCCCGTCGGCGTCCCAGGACGCGGCCGGCAATCCAGTCACCACGGCTGCCGCCCAGCCGGTGGCGGCCGACATCGGCTGGAAGGAGTTCTTCGTCAACCCCGCGCTGCAGCAGCTCATCCAGATCGCGCTGGACAACAACCGCGATCTGAGGCTGGCCGCGCTCAACGTCGAGCGTACCCAGGCCCTGTACCGCATCCAGCGTGCCGATCGGCTGCCCTCGGTCAACGGCTCCTTCGGCCTGCAGCGTCAGCCCAGCGTGCTCACCGGGGAACAGACCAGCAACTACAGCATCGGTCTGGGCATCACGGCCTTCGAGCTGGACTTCTTCGGACGGGTGAAGGATCTGACCCGGGCAGCGCTGTCCAGCTACATGGCCACGGAAGAAGCACAGCGCACCGCGCAGATCGCCCTGGTGGCGGGCGTGGCCAACGCCTACCTCGGCCTGCAGTCGCTGGACGAGCAGCTGGCGCTGACCCGCGCCACGCTGAAGACGCGTGAGGATTCACAGCAGCTCACCCAGCTGCAGTACCGCAACGGCGCTGCCTCCGAGCTGGATGCCAAGCAGGCGGATTCACTGGTCTACACGGCGCGCGCCACCCTGGCCACGCTGCAGCGCCAGCGTGACGTGGCCTACGACGCCCTGGCCGTGCTGCTGGGTCAGCAGCCCCCGGCCGAGCTGATCACCGCCGATACGCACGGCGACCGGGTCGAGCTGCAGGAGCTGCCGGCCGGCATTCCGTCCGAGACGCTCATGCGCCGCCCGGACATCCGCCAGGCCGAGCTGAAGCTGCGGGCCGCCGAGGCCAACATCGGCGCGGCACGGGCCGCCTTCTTCCCGCGCATCTCGCTCACGGCCACGGCCGGTTTCGGCAGCCGCCAGCTGGACGACCTGTTCGACCACGGCAAGTTCATCTGGACGCTGAACCCGAACGCCGTGCTGCCGATCTTCGACTATGGCCGCAACCGCGCCAACCTGGACGTGTCCAAGGTCGATCAGAAGATCGCCATCGCCAGCTACGAAAAAGCCATCCAGACCGCCTTCCAGGAGGTCTCGGACGCGCTGGCCAACCGCCGGGGTCTCGTCGAGCAGCTCGATGCCCAGCAGGGTCTGGTCAGGACCGAAGGCGAGCGGCTGGAGCTGGCCAACCTGCGCTACAAGAACGGCGTGGCCAGCTACTTTGACGTGCTGGACGCCCAGCGTTCGCACTTCGCGGCCCAGCAGGCGCTGATCACGGCCCGCACGGCGCAGCGTCAGAACCTGGTGGAGCTGTACAAGGTGCTGGGCGGCGGCTGGAAGTGATCGCCTGACATCCACCGCACCATCCCCGGACCGGATGCAGCCCCCGCAACCAAGGGCTGCATCCGGTTTTTCTTTGGGGCACGCCCCTCAAATTGACAAAAACGCCACAGACGGTATAGTTCGCGGCCTGTGCGGTCGTCACGCAGGCGCCGCACCCACCCGGGCCTTTTCCGCTGCCGGCACCATCCGGCGCACGGTGTCCCGACACACAATGCAAGCCCCCGGCGCCATCCTTCGCGCTGGCGCCCGTCCCGCTTCCCGTGCCCTCGCCCGCCTGCCGGCAACGCACATCGTCCACTCCCTCCTGCCGCCTGGAGTTCTCCACGGAATGAGCCTGCCCACGCCCTGCTACCTGATCGACGAGACCCGTCTGCGCACCAATCTGGAAACCATCGCCCGGTTGCGTGAACGCTCGGGGGCCAAGGCGCTGCTCGCCCTCAAGTGCTTTGCCGGCTGGTCGGTCTTTCCGCTGATGCGTGAATACCTGGACGGCACCACCTCCTCGTCGCTCAACGAGGTGCGCCTGGGGCACGAGAAGTTCGGCGGCGAGACCCACGGCTACAGCGTGGCCTGGGCCCCCGGCGAGGTCACCGAAGCCGCCCGTCTGGCCGACAAGCTGATCTTCAACTCCATCAGCCAGCTCAAGCGCCTGTCCAATCTCTGCGGCAAGACCCCGCTGGGCCTGCGGCTCAACCCGGGCGTGAGCAACTCGCCCTACCTGCTGGCCGACCCCGCCCGCCCCAACAGCCGGCTGGGCGAATCCGATCCCGCCCGCATCGAGCAGGTGGCCGACCTCATCAGCGGCGTGATGATCCACAACAATTGCGAGAACCGCAGTCTGGAGCAGTTCTCCGGCATGCTCGATCGCATCGAACGGACGTTCGGCCCGCTGCTCAAGCGCCTGTCGTGGGTGAGCCTGGGCGGCGGCATCCACTACACGGCCCCCGGCTACCCGCTGGAGGCCCTGGCCGACCGGCTGCGCGCCTTCGCCGACCGCATGCAGGTGCAGGTCTACCTGGAACCCGGCGAGGCCGCCGTCACCGGTGCCGCCACGCTGGAAGTGACGGTGCTGGACGTGCTGGAACGCGCCAAGCCCATCGCCATCATCGACGCCTCCATCGAGGCCCACATGCTGGACCTGCTCACCTATGAGCTCCCGGCCCGCGTGCTGCCCGATGAAGGCCCCTGGCGCTGCCAGCTGGCCGGCAACACCTGCCTGGCCGGCGACATCTTCGGCGAGTTCTCCTTCCCCCATCCGCTGCGCCCCGGCGACCGCATCTCGCTGCAGGACGCGGCCGGCTACACCATGGTCAAGAAGAACTGGTTCAATGGCGTGCCCATGCCCGCCATCGCCGTCAGAAGGCTTGATGGCCGCATCGAGATGCAGCGCCGCTTCGGCTACGAAGACTACCGCGACAGCCTGTCCTGATGCGGCAGTCCCCCCTCACGGCCGCCGGCGTTCCTCTTGCCGGACGGTCGGGTTTCACAACCCCTTCAACTCGCGGAGTCATCCTGGCATGAAGAAAAATGTCCTGATCATTGGCGCTGGTGGAGTCGGTCATGTGGTGGCCCACAAGTGCGCCCAGCACAACCGCAAGCTTGGTGCCATCCACCTGGCCTCCCGCAATCCGGCCAAGTGTCAGCAGATCATCGACAGCATCCATGCCAGGGGCAGCCTGCAGGAACCGGGCATCCTCGAAGCACACGCGCTGGATGCGCTGGACATCGACGCCACCCGGGCGCTCATCCGCCAGCTCGACATCCACATCGTCATCAACGTGGGCTCGGCCTTCGTCAACATGGCGGTGCTGCGCGCCTGCCTCGACACCGGCGCCGCCTACCTCGACACCGCCATCCACGAAGATCCGGCCAAGATCTGCGAGCAGCCGCCCTGGTATGCCAACTATGAATGGAAGTACCGTGACGAGTGCCAGCAGAAAGGCGTCACGGCCATCCTCGGCATCGGCTTCGATCCTGGCGTCGTCAACGCCTATGCGGCGCTGGCGCAGCAGCGCTGGTTCGATCGCATCGATTCGCTCGACATCATCGACGTGAATGCCGGCAGCCACGGCCGCTACTTCGCCACCAACTTCAACCCCGAGATCAACTTCCGCGAGTTCACCGGTCAGGCCTGGACCTGGCAGCAGGGACAGTGGGTCTCCAACCAGATGTTCGAGGTACGCCGCACCGATGACCTGCCGGTCGTGGGCACGCAGAGCACCTACCTCACCGGCCACGACGAGATCCACTCGCTGTCGCAGATCCTGAAGATCCCCACCATCCGCTTCTGGATGGGCTTCGGTGAGCACTACATCAACGTCTTCTCGGTGCTGAAGTCGCTGGGCCTGCTCTCCGAGCAGCCCGTGCAGCTCGATTCCGGCCAGGAGGTGGTGCCGCTGCAGCTGGTCAAGGCCGTGCTGCCCGACCCGGCCTCGCTGGCTCCGGACTACACCGGCAAGACCTGCATCGGCACGCTGCTCAAGGGCGAGAAGGATGGCAAGCCGCGCGAGGTCTTCCTCTACAACGTCTGCGACCACGCAGAGACCTACGCCGAGATCGGCAGCCAGGCCATCTCCTACACCGCCGGTGTGCCGGCTGCCGCTGCGGCGCTGCTGATCGCCGACGGCACCTGGGACGTGCAGCGCATGGTCAACGTGGAAGAGCTGCCGCCGCTGCCGCTGCTCCGGCTCCAGGCCGGCATGGGCCTGCCCACCCGCGTGCGCGAGGGCACCACGGACGTGGCGCTGGAAGACGCACCGGAAGCACAGGACGCCTGATACCCGAGGCAGGAAACAAGAAAGCGCCCTTTCGGGCGCTTTTTTTTGGCAAAGCCGGATCCCCGAATTCGGGGACCGGCTGACCGGGTCTTACTCGGCCACGGCTTCGACGCGGATGGTGATCAGCACGTCATCGCTGACGGCGGGCACGAACTTGCTCAGGCCGAAGTCCGAGCGCTTGATCTTCATGTGAGCCTTCGCACCCAGCGCGTCCTTGCGCTTCATCGGGTGCTCCTTGGCCGAGAACGAATCGATCGTCATCGTCACGGGCTTGGTCGTGCCCTTGATCGTCAGGTTGCCCTCGACGGCCACCGGCGTGTCACCCTTGAACACGATGCGGGTGGATTTGTAGGTGGCCTTCGGATGCTTGGACGAATCGAAGAAGTCGGCGCCACGCAGGTGCTCGTCCAGGGCGTCGGAGCCCGTGTCCACCGAGGTCGTGTCGATCTCGACATTCACCGCACCGGTCTTGGCAGCGGCGTCATAGACGATCGTGCCGGACGTGCCATCGAAGCGGCTTTCCTGCTCGGACAGGCCCATGTGGGTGTACGAGAAGTTGGCGAACGAGTGGGTCGGATCCACCACGTAGCTCTTGGGCGTTGCCAGCGCGGGGGCCGAGAAAGCCACGGCCAGCACGGGAATGGCGGAGAACTTGATCAGTTTTTTCATCATTACCAGCTCCTTTGTTGTTTGGATGATGTTGTTTGGATGAACTTGAAACAGTCAGGGGACAGACCGGCCTGGGCCGGCCGCCCCGGTTGATCGGCAGGAAACTGCTGCCGAAGAAAATCACGCACCCGAGGACAGGCACACGTCAGGAGGAAAAACCCCACCCGACAGGCGCCCGGCCCGCTCATTGGGCAGCCACGTTCAGGTCGAAGCGGATCGTCACGTCGCCGGCCACGATGTCGGTCGAAGCCCAGTCGCCTTCGCCGATGGCGAAGTCACCACGCTTGATGGAGAGCGATCCCGAGAACGTGCCCTTGTTGCCATCGGCCTTGAAGGTGGCCGGGAAGCTCACGTCCTTCGTCGTGCCCTTGATGGTCAGCTTGCCGGCGATCTCGTAGCTGTCACCCCCCTTGGCGGTGATCGAGGTCGACTCGAAATGGGCCTTGGGGAATTTCTCCACGTTGAACCACGGCGCCGTCACCACCTCGGAATCGGCATCGGGCGAGCCGGCATCCACGCTGCCCAGCTCCACATCCAGCGAGGCCTTGCCGGTCTGGGGCTTGGCCGGATCGAAGCTCACCTGGCCCGAGAACTGCTTGAAATGGCCATCGAGCTTCACGCCCAGCTGCTGATACTGGAAGGCCACCTTGCTGCCGGCGGGCTCCATTTTCGTGTATTCCACGGCAGCCGCTGCACCGGGCAGCGCCACCAGGGCAAAGGCGGTGGCCAGCGCCACCGGCAGGCGAGCAATACGCATCGTTGTCGCTCCAGTCTGAAAAAGGAATTCGGGGAAAAACAGAATCAGTCGATCGCAACCGAAGGGCGCAGCCGTGCAATCGGCAGCATCCGGTACATCGTGCCATCCTTCTGCACGTGCTGGTGCACCAGCGCGGCCAGCAGATGGCCAGCCACCATGACCAGCAGGGCAACATTCAGGCCCAGGTGCAGGGTGGAGAGCTGCTTGCCCAGCTCCAGGTTGCGCCCGATCAGGTCAGGCAGCGGCAGCACGCCGAACCACACCGTCTGAAAGCCCTTGGCCGAGCTCATGAGCCAGCCCGACAGCGGAATGGCCAGCATCAGCACATACAGGGCCAGATGGCCGAGATGGGCCGCCAGCCGCATCAGCGGCGAGGTGGCGGCCGGCATGGCCGGTGGCGGCGACACCAGCCGCCAGCCCAGGCGCACCAGCACCAGCAGGAAGATCGTCACGCCCGCCCACTTGTGCCACGAGAAGTACTGAAGCTTGGCGGGCGACATCGGCAGACCCGTCATGTAGAAGCCCAGGCCGATCAGCCCGAACAGCGCCAGGGCAATCAGCCAGTGCAGGGCAATGGCGGGAGAGGAATATCGAGCAGGTTTGTCTGTCATGGAAAAGCGCCAGGTGGCCCTGAACGGGTCACGTCTGGATGAAAATGTCCGGAAAGCGAAGGGCGATGACGGCAGGTACACCAGCGAAACCCTGCTCCGTCGTGCCCGGGATGCACATCAACCGGCAGTCCGCTGCCCCCGCGGAAAGATCATCCCGCGTGGCAGGCCGAGCGTACTGAACCGACAGGCCACAAGGTACAGCACCCCGCGACATCGCGTACCGTCGCCATGCCGAGACTGTAACGGCAATGACCACAAAAACAAAGTCAGCCAATAGATAACTTATATCTCACAAATCGGAACAATCATTCCATGTCCCGGCAAGCAGCTGCGCCAACATCCTTGCCAGGCCGCTTTCCGCCGGCCTCTCCCCCACAGGCCAGCGATGCCCTGCCCTCGGCGACCCCGACCACAACACCGACCATCGGCAGCCGACACCCGACAGATGGTCGCAGCGTGATGACGACGCCATCACCTCACCCGGGTGCCGACGTCATCCATGGGTCATCAACCACCCTCACCCTGTCACCTTTCGCCGCCGTCATGCCACCGTCATGCCGACGGATGGACAGACAGGCGGGCGGAGATGGTCACAGCCCTCATCCTTCAGACGATCATTACTCACTATCAATTCAGTAAAAACAATTCAATAGACCTATTGACCTGCGCTCCGTAAAGTCCCGGCAACGACGATGACGTCCCCTTTCCCGGCGCCACGATGCGCCGGGATCCCGACAACCTCCACGGAGAACAAGCCATGACCCAGAACCCCACCCTGCGATGTCCCGTCATGACCACCACGGCCGGTGCCCCGGTGGTCGACAACCAGAACAGCCTGACGGCCGGCCCGCGCGGCCCGGTGCTGATGCAGGACTGGCACCTGCTGGAGAAGCTGGCCCACCAGAACCGTGAGCGCATCCCCGAGCGCGTCGTCCACGCCAAGGGCTGGGGCGCCTTCGGCACCTTCACCGTCACCCAGGACATCACGCGCTACACCTGTGCCAGCATCTTCTCGGAAGTGGGCAAGGTCACACCGCTGGTCACGCGCTTTTCCACCGTGGCCGGTGAGATGGGCGCGGCCGACGCCGAGCGTGACGTGCGCGGCTTTGCCGTGAAGTTCTACACCGACCAGGGCAACTGGGATCTGGTGGGCAACAACACGCCCGTCTTCTTCATTCGCGATCCGCTCAAGTTCCCCGACTTCATCCACACGCAGAAGCGCCACCCGCGCACCCACCTGCGCAGCGCCACGGCCGCCTGGGACTTCTGGAGCCTGTCGCCCGAATCCCTGCACCAGGTCACCATCCTGATGAGCGACCGGGGCATCCCGGCCAGCCCGCGCTTCATGAACGGCTACGGCAGCCACACCTACAGTCTCTGGAATGCCCAGGGCGAACGCTTCTGGGTGAAGTTCCACTTCAGGGTGCAGCAGGGCCATCGCACCCTCACCAACGAAGAAGCCGAGGCCCTCATCGGCAAGACCCGCGAAAGCTACCAGGAGGATCTCTTCAACGCCATCGAGCGCGGCGAATTTCCGAAATGGACGCTGTACATCCAGGTCATGCCCGAGGCCGACGCCGAGAAGACACCCTACAACCCTTTCGACCTGACCAAGGTCTGGCCGCACGCCGACTACCCGCTGATCGAGGTGGGCGTGATGGAGCTGAACCGCAACCCCGATAACTACTTCGCCGAGATCGAGCAGGTGGCCATGTCCCCCAGCAACCTGGTACCCGGCATTGGCGCCAGTCCCGACAAGGTACTGCAGGCACGGATCTTCTCGTACGCCGACGCCCACCGCTACCGCCTGGGCACGCACTACGAGGCGCTGCCCGTCAACGCGCCGCGCTGCCCGGTGCATCACTACCACACCGACGGCCAGATGAACTTCATGGGCCACAGGAGTGGCGCGGTCGACGCCTACTACGAACCGAACTCGTTCGGGGGGGCGGTGCAGGCCCCGCAGTTCCGCGAGCCGCCCCTGAAGATCAGGGGTGACGCCGATCGCTATGATCACCGCGAAGGCAACGACGACTACAGCCAGCCGGGTGCCCTGTTCCGCCTGCTGGGTGCCGCGCAGCAGGAACGGCTCTTTGCCAACATCGCCAGCTCGATGCAGGGGGTGCCCGCCTTCATCATCGACCGCCAGCTGACCCACTTCGACCGGGCCGACCCGGCCTACGGCGCCGGCGTGCGCAAGGCCCTGAAAGCGCGCGGCATCGCCTTCACGCAGGATGCAGAAGTGAAGGCCTGATCACGATAAAATAGCGGATTCCGCCAACGGCCCCGCTCACGCGGGGCCCATCCGCATCCATCCATGTCGTCCAACGCCGGCTCCATTCTCATCATCGCGGCGCCTTCCGGCGCCGGAAAGACCACGCTGGTGCGCGCACTGCTGCAGGCACGCCCGCACATCCGCCATTCCGTGTCCTTCACCACCCGCGCCCCGCGCGTGGGCGAGAAGCACGGCGAAGACTATTTCTTCACTGACGAGCCCGATTTCATGGCCCGGCGCGATGCCGGCGAATTCCTGGAATGGGCCGAGGTGCATGGCAACTTCTACGCCACGTCGCGCCTCTGGATCGACGAGCAGATTGCAGCCGGCACCGACATCGTGCTGGAAATCGACTGGCAGGGCGCAGCCCAGGTGCAGGCGCTCTACCCCGAGGCCGTCTCCATCTTCGTCGTGCCGCCTTCGCTGGAAGTGCTGCAGCAGCGCCTGCAGACCCGGGGCAAGGACAGCGCCGCCACCATCGAGCGCCGTCTGGCGGCAGCCCGCAGCGAACTGGCGCATGCTGCACAGTTTCAATATATCATTGTCAATCAAGACTTTGAGCAGGCGCGCCAGCAGCTCGTCAGCATCGCAGACTCGGCCCGCTGCCGCTTCCGCCAGCAGGCTGCCCAGAACGCCTCGCTCTTCCAATCCCTAGGCATGACCGCCTGAACCAAGGACCTTCCTCCATGGCCCGCATCACCGTCGAAGATTCGCTGAAACAGATTCCCAACCGCTTCGAGCTGACCCTCATCGCCACCTATCGCGCCCGCATGCTGGCCCAGGGTCACACCCCGAAGGTGGAAAGCCGCAACAAGCCCACCGTCACCGCCCTGCGTGAAGTGGCTGCCGGCCAGGTCGGCCGCGAGATGCTGCGGCGCGTTCCCACGTAAGAACCGCCGGGAAGGCGGGCGTGGCTGCACACGCGGCCGCCCTGCCTTGCGCCGGCCCTGTCTCTCCCTTTTCCCGCCAGCCATCATGCCCTCCTCGTCCGGCTCCGACACCGATACGGCCCCTGTGATGACCGATGCACCGGGTTCCCTCCCGGCAACGGAACACAATCCCGGCGACGAGGCTTCCCGGCAGGCGCCGGCATCCGCCACCGATCCTTCCCGACCCGAGCGGAAAGCCCCCAATCCCAACGAGCGCCCGGCTGACGACGAATTCGCCCAGCCCACGGCCGCCCCCGTCATCACAGCCTTCACGCCGGCCGCGCACCTGGCCCCGTCTGCCGGTGGCGACGAGCCCACCTGGGCCGACCTGGTGTCACTGGAGCCCCTGCTGGCCGAGGCCCGTACCTACCTGCCCGAGACCGACCTGCAGCGCATCCGCAGCGCCTTCCGGCTGGCCGAGCAGGCCCACAGCGGTCAGAAGCGCTCCAGCGGCGAACCCTACATCACCCATCCCATCTCGGTGGCGCTCATCTGCGCCAGCTGGCAGCTCGACGCCGACGCCCTGTGCGCCGCCCTGCTGCACGACACGCTGGAAGACACTGCCGTCAGCCAGGCTGAACTCAACCAGCAGTTCGGCCGCGTCGTGGCCGAGATGGTCGACGGCCTGTCCAAGCTCGACAAGATGGAATTCGGCAGCCGCGAAACCGCCCAGGCCGAGACCTTCCGCAAGATGCTGCTGGCCATGGCGCGTGACGTGCGCGTCATCCTGGTCAAGCTGGCCGACCGGCTGCACAACATGCGCACGCTCGATGCCGTCAGCCGCCACCGTCAGGTGCGCATCGCCAACGAGACCATCGAGATCTACGCCCCCATCGCCAACCGGCTGGGGCTGCACAGCCTGTTCCGCGAACTGCAGGACCTGTCCTTCCGCTACCAGCACCCGCTGCGCTATCGCACGCTGGCCAAGGCCATGCAGGTGGCCGCGCGCACCCGACGCGACGCCTTCGGCCGCGTCACCAGCACCATCGAGAAGGCGCTGGCCAGAATGGGCGTGCAGGCCGAGATCAGTGCCCGCGAAAAATCGCTCTACTCCATCTATCGCAAGATGGTGGACAAGCACGTCTCGTTCTCCGAGGTCTACGACCTCTTCGGCGTGCGCCTGATCGTGCCCGACCTGGCCGCCTGCTACCTGGCGCTGGGCGCCATCCACAGCGCCTTCAAGCCCAACACCAGCCGCTTCAAGGATTTCATCGCCATCCCCAAGAAGAACGGCTACCAGTCGCTGCACACCACCGTGGTCGGCCCACACGGCGGCGGCATCGAGTTCCAGATCCGCACGCCCCAGATGCATCGCGTCGCCGAAGCCGGCGTCGCCGCCCACTGGATCTACAAGACCGAAGGCGAAAACGCCGGCAACCAGCAGATCAAGACGCTGGACTGGCTCAAGTCGCTGCTCGACATCCAGCAGCAGACCGGCGACTCACTGGAATTCATCGATCACGTCAAGGTCGACCTCTACCCCGACGCCGTCTACGTCTTCACGCCCAAGGGCCAGATCCGGGGCCTGCCGCGGGGCGCCACCGTCATCGACTTCGCCTACAGCGTGCACACCGACCTGGGCAACCAGTGCGTGGCTGCCCGCATCAACGGCGACCCGGTGCCGCTGCGCACCGAGCTCACCCACGGCGACATCATCGAGATCATCGCCGATCCCAACGCGCGCCCCAGCCCCTCCTGGCTCACCTTCGCCCGCACCGGCAAGGCCCGTGCCGAGATTCGCCACTTCCTGCGGCGCATGAAGTACGACGAATCCGTCGAACTGGGCCGCCGGCTGATGACCCAGTCGCTGGCCAGCCTGCGCATCGACATCGACGAGCTGGATCCCGCCGTGCTGGACAAGGCAGCCCGCGACACCGCCGCCAAGTCCCTCACCGATCTCTACGCCGACATCGGCCTGGGCCTGAAGCTGGCTCCGGTCGTGGCGCGTGCCATCTCGCTCGACATCAGCGGCGGCACCGGCCGCAGCGCCGTCACCTCGGCCCTGGCCCCGCACACCGCCCCCATCGTCATCCAGTCCATCGACGGTATCTCGCTGCAGGCCGCCACCTGCTGCCACCCGGTGCCCGGCGACCGCATCATCGGCCAGATGCGCGGCGGCCACGGCCTGTCCATCCACCGCATGGATTGCGAGACCGCCCGCAAGCAGATCAGTCGCGACGCCGAACGCTGGATCGACGTGGAGTGGGACGAGGAAGTCAGCGGCATGTTCCGCACCCTCATCGAGATCACCGCCGACGACGAGCGCGGCATCCTGGGTCGCATCGCCAGCGAGATCACCGCCAGCAATGCCGACATCCTGCAGGTGGCCATGGACACCGAGTCCGAACAGGTGGCCATCATCCGCTTCACGCTGCAGGTCCAGGACCGCGACCACCTGGCTGAAGTCTTCCGGCGCCTGCGCAAGCTCCCACAGACCCGCACCATCACCCGGGCCTGACACGCCAGGGCTGGCCCTCTCCCAGGCCAGCACCAGGCAAATCTGCCCCTCAAGAAAAAACACCCATCGCCCGGCAAGGCGATGGGTGTTTTCCTGTTGGACCTTCATGGACCCGGCAAGCCGGGCCCTGTGTCCGTCATTACTTGCGACGTGCGTTCTTCATCGAGTCCATCGCCACGGCCAGCACGATGATGCCGCCCTTGATGATGTACTGCCAGTACGGGTTCACGCCGATGTAGCTGAGACCGTAGTTCAGCAGCTGGAAGATGATCACGCCCATCACCACGCCGGCCACCGTGCCCACACCGCCGCTGAACGACACGCCACCGATCACGCAAGCGGCAATGGCATCAAGCTCGTACATGAAGCCCAGGTTGTTCGTGGCCGAACCGATACGGCCCGCCTCCAGCATGCCGCCGAAGGCATAGAAGATGCCCGACAGCACATAGATGCCGATCAGGTTCAGCGTGACGTTGACGCCGGACACGGCTGCGGCTTCCGGGTTGCCACCAATGGCGAAGAGGTTCTTGCCGAAGCGGGTCTTGTTCCACAGCACCCAAGTGAACACGATCGCCACCAGTGCATAGATGGTGATGTAGCTGAGGCGGAAGTTGCCCAGCCCGCCCATCGGGATGGAGAAGTAGCCCTGCGTGAAGCTGCGGAACGCACTGTCGAAGCCCGCGATCGGCGCCGAGCCCACCGCGTCGTAGTACAGCGAGTTCACGCCGTAGGCGATCAACATCGTGCCCAGCGTGGCGATGAACGGCGTCACGTTCAGGATGGCCACGATGATGCCGTTGAGCAGGCCGATCAGCGCGCCAATGACGCACACCAGCAGGATGACCGCCGGAATGGGCATCACGCCCATCTCGGGGAACACCTTGTTGACGTTGTCGACGGCCTGCAGCATGGTGGCAGCCACCACGGCAGCCAGACCCACCTGGCGACCCACCGACAGGTCGGTGCCTCGCGTGACGATCACACCAGCCACACCCAGCGCGATGATCATCCGCACCGACGACTGCGTGAGGATGTTGGACAGGTTGGTGATGTTGAGGAAGGTGCTGTCCTGGGTGATGATGACGGCCAGCAGGATCACGAATACGAAATACAGCGCGTATTCCTTGAAGAAATCCCCGGCCATCTGCAGGGGCGTGCGAGAGAAGCTCACGGTGGAATCCTCTTTTACAGGTATTTGGCAGCCAGCTGCAGGATCTCTTCCTGGCTGGTTTCCCGGGTATTGACGATGCCGGCCACGCGACCGTTGCTCATCACCAGAATGCGGTCGGACACACCCAGCAGCTCGGGCATCTCGGACGAGATCATGATGATGCTCTTGCCCTGTACCGCCAGGTCGTTGATCAGCTGATAGATCTCGAACTTCGCCCCCACGTCGATGCCGCGTGTGGGTTCATCCAGCATGAGGATGTCAGGCTTGGTCAGCAGCCAGCGTCCGATGACGACCTTCTGCTGGTTGCCACCCGAGAGTGAGCCGATCTGCGTGCGACGGCTGGGCGTCTTCACGTTCATCGACTTGACGACCCAGTCGGTGTCGCCCTGCATGTTCTTCTGCTGCAGCAGACCCGCATGCTCGTAGTGCGGCATGTTGGCGATGAGCGAGTTGAAGTCCACGCCCAGCCCGGCAAAGATGCCGGTGGCACGCCGCTCTTCCGTCACCAGGGCAAAGCCGTTGCGGATGGCCTTGACGCTGCTGGTGTTGCGCACCTCCTTGCCGCGCACCCGAACCACACCTGAACTGGCCTCGCGGATGCCGAAGAGCGTCTCCACGATATCGGTACGCTTGGCACCCACCAGCCCGGCAATGCCCAGGATCTCGCCCCGACGCAGATCGAAGGACACATCCTGAATGGACGGCTGGTTGCGGGCCGTCAGCCCCCGGACCTCCAGCACGATCTCGGCCGGCTTGTTGGTCTTCTCCGGGAAACGCTCGCCCAGTTCGCGCCCGACCATCATCTTGATGACATCATCGAAGGTCAGGCCCGCGACAGGTCGCGTGTCGATCCACTGACCGTCGCGCAGGATGGTGATCTCGTCGCAGATGCGGAAGATCTCGTCCATCTTGTGCGAGATGTAGATGATCCCGCAGCCACGATCCTTCAGCTTTTCAATGATGCCGAAGAGATGGTTGACCTCCTTCTCGGACAGCGAGGAGGTGGGCTCGTCCATGATGACGATCTTCGCGTTGTACGAGAACGCCTTGGCGATCTCGATCATCTGCATCTGCGAGACCGTCAGCTCGGCCACCTTCTGGCGCGGATCCACGTCGATGCCCAGCTCGTCGAAGATCGCCTTGGTATCACGGTACATCTTCGCATGATCGATGAAGGGCCCCTTCTGGGGATAGCGCCCCAGCCAGAGGTTGTCCATCACCGACACCTGCGGCACCAGGTTCAGCTCCTGGTGCACCATGGAAATGCCGTTCTCCAGCGCTTCCTTCGAAGTGCGGTACGCGACCGGACGGCCGCAGAACAGGATCTCGCCTGCATCGGCGTGGTAGATGCCGAACAGGCACTTGAGCAGCGTGGACTTGCCCGCACCGTTCTCGCCCATCAGGGCGTGCACGGAATGGGGCCTGACCTTCAGCTGCGCATTGTCCAGCGCCTTGACGCCGGGAAAGCTCTTGTTGATGCCGCGCATCTCCAGCAGGAACTCGCCTGCCGGTGCAGCATCGCTCATCGGGGGTGACATCGAAGCGCCTCTTGTTCTTGCGATGACAAGAAACGGGCGCAAGCGCCCGTTTCTCGGCATCAGCGCCGGATCATTTCAGGAATTCACCCAGGTTGTCCTTGTCCACGCCGATGTAGGGCAGACGCAGATAACGCTGCTTGAACTCGTAGCCGGTCCCTTCGGCAACATCCTTGCCGGCGATCAGGTTGGGCAGCACGGCCAGGATGGCCTTGGCCTGAGCAGCACCGTCGTTCAGCACGGTACCGGCCAGGTCACCCTTCTTCACCAGCTGCAGGGCTTCCGGCAGGGCGTCCACACCGAAGATGGGCAGCTTCTTGCCCTGGGCCTTGGCAGCCTCGATGGCACCCATGGCCATGGAGTCGTTGTTGGAGATGATCACCTCGATCCGGTTGGCATTCGGGCCGGACAGCCAGGCCTGGGCAATGTCCTTGGCCTTGGCGGCATCCCAGAGGGCGGCGTCCATGTACAGGCGCTCGGTCTTCACTCCCTTGGCTTCCAGCTCCTTCACGACCCACTCGGTACGGGCCTCGGCATCCGGGTGGCCCGGCTCACCCTTGATGAGGGCGAACTGCAGCTTGCCGTCCTTGTTCAGGTCCCACTCCGGATGGGCTTTCCAGCCCTTGGCGATCAGGTCACCCTGGATCACGCCAGACTGCACCGGGTCGGTACCGATGTAGTAGGCCTTGGCGTAGGAATCGATGGCTTTCTGGCCGGGGTCCTTGTTGAAGAAGATCACGGGGACATCCTGGCCGCTGGCCTTGTCGATGACCGTGGTGCCGGCTGCAGGGTCCACCAGGTTGATGGCCAGCGCCTTCACGCCACGGGCCAGCAGGATGTCGACCTGGTCGTTCTGCATCGACTGGTTGTTCTGCGAATCGTTCATCAGCAGCGAAATGTCTTTCTGCTGCTTGGCGATGCCCTCCAGCGACTTGCGCATGGTGGACATGAAGTTGTCGTCGTATTTGTAAATGGTGACGCCCACGCGATCGGCTGCTTGGGCGGCGGAAGCGAGGGTGGCGGCCGACAGCATGACAGCCAGGACAGTCTTCTTCATTATCGTGATCTCCAGTTTGAAATTGCCCGGGCCAGCCCGATCCGAAAAAAAAACGGACCTGACCCGGAAGACCTTCTGAACAAGCCGCATGCGGCGCGCCAAATATCCGCGCAAATCAGGGAAAACCCTATAGGGGAAAACCCTGACCGTACCGTCGGCCACATTATCCACGGGCATCCATCCATCAAGACGCCCGGAACATGCAGGGTATTCACCTCCCCCTGCCCGGAAAACTGATGGAGCAACCGGACCCGACACCCTGCTCCGACCTGTTCGGAAGATCCTTCGCGACAGAATGATATCCTGCCGTTCGTATTCATTCTTCCACCTTTGCGGCGGCGCGAGTATACCCTCGACCATGGGCATGTGATAAAGTGCTCACCGCTGTCATCATGAAGCAACGCCCGGACGGCGGGGGTCCGAGCCGCATGTCCGGAACCGTCAATGTGTGCGGAAATGGCTTGCCAGTCCGCGCACAAAATGGCAACGTCGGAGACATTTTCAGGCCTCTCGCCGCCCGCTTCGGGCGCAACCAACATCATGTTCGACCCCACCGAACACCCGCATCGCCGCTACAACCCGCTGCAGGACAGCTGGGTTCTGGTCTCTCCCCATCGCGCCCGGCGCCCCTGGCAGGGCCAGCAGGAAAACGTCGACGACACGCCCCGTCCCAGCCATGACCCGAGCTGCTACCTGTGCCCGGGCAACACGCGCATCGGTGGCGAGGTCAACCCTGACTACACGCAGCCTTACGTCTTTCCCAACGACTTCCCGGCGCTGCTGCCCGACACGCCCGAATACCGCTCCGACGATCCGCTCCTGAAGAGCATGGCGGTGCGGGGAACCGCGCGCGTCATCTGCTTCTCGCCCGATCACGGCAAGACCCTGCCGGAACTGCCGCCCGCCGCCATCGAGACCATCATCGCCACCTGGATCCAGCAGTACCGTGAACTGGGCGAACGCTGGCGCTGGGTGCAGATCTTCGAGAACAAGGGCGCTGCCATGGGCTGCTCCAACCCGCACCCGCATGGTCAGGTCTGGGCCAGCGACTTCCTGCCCAACGAGGTCGCCCGTGCGGATGAATCCCAGCGCCGCTACTTCCAGGAAAACGGCCGCAGCCTGCTGCTCGACTATGTCGAACGCGAGCTGCAGGAGCGCAGCCGCATCGTGGTCGAGGGCGAGCACTGGCTGGCCGTGGTGCCCTACTGGGCGGTCTGGCCCTTCGAGACCCTGCTGATGCCCAAGGCCGCACTGCCCCGGCTGATGGACGCCACGCCCGAACAGCAGAAGGATCTCGCCATCGTGCTGAAGAAGCTCACCAGTCGCTACGACAACCTTTTTCACACGAGCTTCCCGTACTCGATGGGCTGGCACGGTGCACCGTTCGGTCAGCAAGACACGGCACACTGGCAGTGCCATGCACATTTCTATCCGCCGCTGCTGCGGTCGGCCACGGTGAAGAAGTTCATGGTGGGTTACGAAATGCTGGCCGAATCCCAGCGCGACCTCACCGCCGAACAGGCGGCCGAGCGGCTGCGCGCCCTGCCCGAGGTCCATTATCGCGAGGCAGCCGGCCGCTGACCTTTTCCCGGCGTCGCTGCCTGGCCATCCCCGCCCATCATCGACGCCGGTTTGCCCTCATTTCCGGGCAACATTCCCTGACGCTTTCATCGCAAGCATCCCGCAAGACGCGACTGGTTCATCCCGGCAAACGCCAGACACGCCGGGCATGAAACACCCGCATCCAACCTCCTTCCGATCATGAGCACCTGCCAGCCCTCCGCCCACGCCATCAAGGACACTACCGCCCTGCTGAAGCAGGAACTGGACGCCACGGCCACCCACGTCATCCGTGCGCCAGGCCGTGTCAACCTGATCGGCGAGCACACCGACTACAACGACGGATTCGTGCTGCCCTGCGCCATCGACTTCGCCACCGAAGTCGCCATCGCGCCGCGCACCGACAATCGCATCCGGGTCGTGGCCGCCGACTATGACAACCAGCGCGACGAGTTCGCCGCTGGCGCACGTCCCCAGCACAGTGACAAGGGCTGGGCCAACTACATCCGTGGTGTCGTCGATGTCTTCATCCAGCGTTTCGGCCCGCTGCCCCATGGGCTGGACATGGTGGTCAGCGGCAACGTGCCGCAGGGTGCAGGCCTCAGTTCGTCGGCTGCGCTGGAAGTGGCCGTGGGCAAGGCGCTGCAGACGGCCTTTGGGCTCGATGCCAGCCTGCGCGACATCGCGCTGCTGGGCCAGCAGGCCGAGAACGAGTTTGTCGGCTGCCGTTGCGGCATCATGGATCAGTTCATCTCGGCACTTGGCAAGGACGGGCATGCGCTGCTCATCGACTGCCGCAGCCTGGAGACCGAAACGGCCGCCATCCCCGACGAACTGCGGGTGATGATCATCGACTCGAAGGTGCAGCGCGGGCTGGTGGGCAGCGAATACAACACCCGCCGCGAGCAGTGCGAGGCTGCGGCCGCCCACTTCGGCGTCAAGGCACTGCGTGATGTCGACCTGGCCCAGCTGCAGGCTGCCCGCGATGAGCTGGACCCGCTCGTCTACCGACGTGCCCACCATGTCATCACGGAAAACGCCCGCACGCTGGCAGCCGCCCAGGCGCTGCGCGCCCATGATGTCGAACGGCTCAGCACGCTGATGGCTGAAAGCCATGCCTCGATGCGCGATGACTTCGCCATCACCGTCCCCCCCATCGATGCCCTGGTGGAGATCATCTCTGCCGTCATCGGCAAGCGGGGCGGCGTGCGGATGACCGGTGGCGGCTTCGGCGGCTGCGTGGTGGCGTTGGTTCCGGATTCACTGGTCGATGAGGTGACGCAGGCCGTTCAGCGCGACTACCCGGCGCGCAGCGGTGGGCTCGTTGCACAGATACACCTGTGTCGTGCCCGCGAAGGCGCACACGTGCTCTGAACAGGCGCGGAAAGGGGGCCCCATCCGGCCCCCAGGGGTCTACGGCTGCCTGCCATTCCACGACCGTATCCGGTACAGGGTCGGACGGACAGCCTCCATGGTGTACCCTGATACGCTTTCGGATCCTCTTCTCCCCCGAACACCATGAAAGAAGCGCTGACCTCCGCCGGACTGACCCTGCACAACCGCCGCGGCATCACCATCGGCCTGCATCCGCTGGGTGCCACCTGGACCTCGTGCCGGCTGCCGCTGCCCGACCAGGTGCGTGAGGTACTGCTGGGCAGTCGCGACGTGGCGGCCATGCTGCTGGAAGGTGGCAGCTATCTGGGGGCCAGCGTTGGCCGCTACGCCGGGCGCATTGCCCAGGCACGTTTTGGCGACCACGTGCTGGATGCCAACCAGCCGCCCCACATCCTGCATGGGGGCCGGCAGGGACTGGCCCGCCAGCTGTGGACGCTGGATTCGGCCGATGAGCACCAGGCCACGTTCCGGATCTTCAGCCCGGCCGGCGACCAGGGTTTTCCGGGCAATCTGAATGCCACCGCGCAGTACCTGCTGGATGACGACGACGCCCTGACGATCGTCTACACCGCCACCACGGATGCACCCACGCCGTGCAACTTCACCAACCACGCCTATTTCAACCTGAACGGCGGCGATGGTGATGACGGTCTGGCCCAGGTGCTGCAGATTCACGCCGATCGCTACCAGCCGGTGAGCACGGACGGCATTCCCGATGCCGCACCTCGTGCGGTGGAAGGCACAGGCTTCGATTTCCGCCAGCCCAAACGGCTGGATGCCGACTTCCTGCGCGATCCCGACCAGCAGAAGGTCAAGGGTTACGACCACAGCTTCCTGCTGGGCGAAGCCCCTTCGGACGCCTCGACCGGCGCTGCCCTGCAGCTGGCCGCTGAACTGCGCTCGGCCGACGGTCGCGTCAGCCTGCAGGTCCATACCGATCAGCCCGCCCTGCACCTGTACACGGGGCAGTACCTGGGCGGCACCGAAAAGCGCGACGGCAGCCACTATGCCGACCTGGCCGGCGTGGCCCTGGAAAGCCAGTTCCCACCGGACAGCCCCAGCCACGGCCGGGCCATCCTGCTGCCCGGACAGACCTACCGGCGCACCACGCGTTTCGACTTCCGCTTCTGAACTTCGCGGATCGGGCTCAGACCGGCGCGGGGTACTCCACCGACTCGATCAGCAGCTCCATCCGCCCCTGCGGCGTCATCAGCGACACTTCATCCCCCTCGCGCGCCTTGATGAGCGCACGTGCCACCGGCGAGACCCAGCTGATCTTGCCGGCCAAGGGATCGGTCTCGTCCACGCCGACGATCTGCACCCGACGCTCGGTGCCGTCGGGCTCGCTGTAGGTGACGGTGGCGCCGAAAAACACCTGATCATTGCCATGGTGTGCCGAGGGCTCGACCACTTCGGCACGGTCGATGCGGCGGATCAGGAAGCGGATGCGCCGGTCGATCTCGCGCAGCCGCTTCTTGCCGTACAGATAGTCGCCGTTCTCGGAACGGTCGCCGTTGGAAGCTGCCCACGACACCACCTGCACCACTTCCGGCCGCTCCACATCCAGCAGGTGGCTCAACTCGTCACGCAGCGCCTGATAGCCTGCACGGGTGATGTAGTTCTTGCCGCCCGGGACCTTCAGCTGTTCCGGCTCCAGGTCGTCGTCGTCATCGGCGTCGTCGTTCTCGCGCACGAAAGCCTTGTTCATGGCTGTTACCCGGCCACTGCCATTTCCTCGATCAGCACAGAACCGCAGGTCTTGGTGCCACGGGTGAGTTCATCGTTGCCCACCGCGACGATACCGCGGTACATGTCGGCCAGATTGCCGGCAATGGTGATTTCCTCGACCGGATACTGGATCTCGCCGTTTTCCACCCAGAAACCGCTGGCACCCCGCGAGTAATCACCCGTGACGTAATTGACGCCCTGCCCCATCACCTCGGTCACCAGCAGGCCGGTGCCCATCTTCTTGAGCATGCGGGCGAAGTTGTCGCCGCGTGCCGTCAGCCGGCTGGACAGGCGCAGGTTGTGCGAGCCGCCGGCATTGCCGGTGGTCTGCATGCCCAGCTTGCGCGCGCTGTAGGAAGATAGGAAGTAGCCCTTGAGCCGACCGCCCTTCACCACATCACGGGCGGCCGTGGCCACACCCTCGTCATCGAAGGGGCCGGTGCCCATCGCCCCGGGAATGAACGGATCTTCCACGATGTCGATATGGTTGGGGAAGATGCGCTTGCCCAGCGAATCCACCAGGAACGATGCCTGCCGGTACAGCGCCGAGCCGCTGAGCGCCTGCACCAGACTGCCCAGCAGCCCCAGCGCCAGCGGTGCCTCGAACAGCACCGGCACCTTGCGGGTGCTGAGCTTGCGTGCGCCCAGCCTGGACAGGGCGCGCTCGGCCGCATAGCGACCCAGGGCCTCGGGCGAGGCCAGGTCAGCCGGCGAACGGGCGGACGAATACCAGCCGTCACGCTGCATGTCACGTCCACGGCGGGCGATGGGCCCGACCGACAGCGTGTGGCGGCTGTGCGCGAAACCATCGCAGAAACCCAGCGAGTTGGCCGACAGGAAGTGGCCATGGCCCACCGAGACGGAAGCGCCATCACTGTTGGCGATCTGCGGGCTGACCGCGAAGCTGGCCGCCTCGATCTCGCGCGCCAGCTCGATGGCCTGTGGCACGGAGATATGCCAGGGCTGGAACAGCGCCAGGCCCGACACGTCGTTCTCACCGCGTGCCAGACGGCGCTCGTCGGGCAGACCGGCAAACGGATCCTCGCCCGTGATGGAGGCAATGTCGTAGGCCGCCCGAACCGTGCGCGCCAGCGCCTGCGGGCTGAAATCGCTGGTGCTGGCATGGCCGCGCCGCTGGCCCACGTAGACCGACACCCCCAGCCCCTTGTCACGGGTCTGCTCGATGGTCTCGACCTTGCCCTTGCGCACCGTCAGCGCGAGCCCCGAGGATTCCGACACCTCGGCCACCACGGCGGTTGCCCCCAGGGCCTTCGCCTGACGCATGGTCTCTTCGACCAGTTCCTGAAAATCCTCACGCCGGTAGTCGAACAGCGGGCGTTCGCCATCCCCGCCTTCCAGATACTGGGCCGGCAGATGCCCGGCACGGGCACGGAGACGGCGCACGGGCTGGCGCGACGAAGCTCTGGCAGCCCCGGCTGCCTGGGCGGAAGAGGACTTTCTCATGGAAAATGGACAAGGGTAAATATTGGGAAAAACCTGACAAGTATCATATAGCACTCGACCATCCATCTTCCACCCGAGCGCTCATGAACCACGGCAGCCGCCACACCGACGCCCCCGACACCGCTCCGGACGCCACACCGTCCACGGACGACGCCCCCATCAGCAAGACCCGCAGGAAGCAGCAGATGCACGCACTGCAGGCGCTGGGCGAGCGGCTGGTGAAGCTGCCGGCCCAGCAGCTGGCCCGCGTGCCGATGCCCGAAGATCTGGCCCAGGCCGTCCACGAGGCCCGACGCACGAAAAGCCACGAGGGCCTGCGACGCCAGATGCAGTACGTCGGCAAGCTCATGCGCAGCGTGGACGCCAGTGCCATCGAGCAGGCCCTGGCCGTGGACGAGGAACGCCACCAGGGCGCCGTACACCTGATGCACCGTGCCGAACGCTGGCGCGACGGCCTGCTGGACGGAAGCCTCTCGCTCACCGATTTCATCGACGAGCACCCGGCCGCCGCCCAGCTGGGGCTGCCCGCACTGCTGGCCCAGGCACGGCGAGAGAAGACTGCCGGCAAGCCGCCCCGTCAGCAGCGCCAGCTCTACCGCCTGCTGCACGAGACCCTGGTCGAAGACTGGCAGCCTGCCGCAGCCCCGCAGGCTGACGACGAGCCCGCCTGATCCCGAACGGGGTTCAGCAACCCGTCATCGGCCCCAGGCCGCCGTGCTTCCCACCTGCCCACCGCCCCCGACGGTTTCCGGGCAGCCCAACAACGACTCTTCCGGTCCCCACCATGTCCACTTCCATCCAAGACACCGCGCCCCTGAAGATCGGTCTCGTCTCGATCAGTGACCGTGCCAGCAGTGGCACCTATCAGGACCTCGGCATTCCGGCCATGGCCGACTGGCTGGACCGGGCGCTCACTTCAACCTGGCTGGGCAACAGCCGACTGATTCCGGACGAGCAGGAAGCCATCAGCCAGACCCTGTGCGAACTGGCCGACGACGTGGGCTGCCACCTGATCCTTACCACCGGCGGCACCGGCCCGGCGCCCCGCGATGTCACGCCCGAGGCCACCCTGGCCGTGGCCGACCGCGAACTGCCCGGCTTCGGCGAGCAGATGCGCGCCATCAGCCTGAACTTCGTGCCCACCGCCATCCTGTCGCGGCAGACTGCCGTCATCCGGGGCAACACGCTCATCATCAACCTGCCTGGGCAGCCCAAGTCCATCCGCGAGATCCTGGAAGGCGTGCGCGATCCGGAAAGCGGCGAGATCCGCATCCCCGGCATCTTCGCCGCCGTCCCCTACTGCCTGGACCTGATCGGCGCCCCCTACATCGAGACCGATCCGGACGTCTGCCGCGCCTTCCGGCCCAAGTCGGCGGTGCGTCCTGCCCCTGCGCCCACAGCGGCTCAGACCGAGCGCCGCATGGATGCCGCCGCCACCCTGCCCACGGCCGAACCTTCCCTGCCTGCACACCCCTCCGGCACCATCCCGGCTGAGCCGATGAGCGCGGCCCCCGACGCCGATCCTGCGCAGGCATCCGAGCCCACGGACAGCGCCGACCCGACGGCCATGCACGCTGATGCCGGCCCCATCGACGAGACCGGCACCATGGAAAACCTCGAACCCATGCGCAGCACGGAAGACGTGCCCGATGAAGGCGCAGCGCCCACCGTGACGGCGACGGATGAAGCGCCCGCAGCCCCTGCCCGGGGGCCCCTGCCCGGCGGCCGCGTCGAGCCCACCATCGGCACCACGGCCAACGCGCCTCACCCCACCGGCCAGTCCATCCAGCAACCCATTCCCGACGACTCCAGCCTGCCCGGACTGGGCTGATCAGCTGCCCCCCCTGAAGGCACGCCCGGCACTCAAGACCGGGCGTGGTCGGCGTCCATCCCCAAGGCGCTCCCCCGCGCTCGGCGTCCAGGGCTCCCCGGCGCTTAGACCCGCCGGCAGCCCATCACCCCCGGAATCTGCCGAATCGCGGTGCGCAGCTTGTCCAGAACCTCGGCCGACGGCACCTCCAGCACCAGCGTGAAGCGCGACAGCTCCTTCACCGTCTGGCTCTGCACCGACAGCAACGGGCACTGCTCGCGCGCCAGCATGTCCAGGACGTCGCGCAACAGACCCGAACGGGCCTCGGCTGTCACCACCACCCCGGCCGAATAGCGCCGGGGCTTGAGCTGCCCTCCCTTGGTCTTCACGGGCTTCTGCCAGTCGTCTCCCCATGAGACCGCCAGTTCGCGCTCGGGCGCCCGCTCGCGCAGCGCGGCCAGCGCCGGGCATCCCTTGCGGTGCACGGACACCCCGCGTCCCCGGGTCACGAAGCCACTGATCTCGTCGGGCGGTACCGGATGGCAGCAGCCGGCCAGATGGGTCATCAGGAAGTCCACCCCCATCACCAGCACCGCGTTCGACCCGGGCGCTGCCGACTTGCGCATCTCCGGCGCTGCTGGCGGTGTCGGCGCAGGGGCCGGTGGCACCACCGGCTCATTGCGGATCGCTGCCTCCAGCGCTCGCGCTCCCACCTCCTCGCGCGCCACGGCCGCGAACAGCGCCTGCGTCGACGGATACTTCAGCCGCTCGGCCAGCACCTCCAGCGACTGCCCCGTGCGTCCCTCACGGGCCAGCGCCTTCTCCACCCGCTCGCGCCCGGCCAGCTGCTCCTGACCACGCGCCTGCGCGTTGAACCACTGCCGGACCTTCTGCCGGGCCCGGTTGCTGCGCACAAAGCCCAGCGACGGGTTCAGCCAGTCACGCGAGGGCCCCGGTTCATCCATGCCCACCCGGGCCTGGACGATCTCCACCACCTGTCCATTGGCCAGCGGCGTGTTCAGCGGCAGCATCCGCCCGTCCACCCGTGCCCCCCGGCAGCGATGCCCCAGAGACGTATGCACGTGATAGGCAAAATCCACCGCCGTGGAGCCCATCGGCAGCTCGATCACCCGTCCCTGCGGCGTCATCGCAAAGATCACGGAATCATCGGCCGTACTGGTCTCCTCACCCGCAATCCGCTCGCCCTGGTCATGCTGCCAGGCCAGCAGCTGCCGCAGCCACGAGATGCGCGCCTGCCCGTCCAGCGACGGCACCACCACCTTGCCCCCCCCGGGAGCGCTCTTTTCCTTGTAGCGCCAGTGCGCCGCCAGCCCGTACTCGGCCGCCTCGTGCATCGCCCGCGTGCGGATCTGCACCTCCATCGGCCGGCCATCGTCAGCCATCACCACCGTATGCAGCGACTGGTAGCCATTGGGTTTCGGATCGGCGATGTAGTCGTCCAGCTCGTCCATCTCCGGCACCCAGCGCTGATGCACCAGGTCCAGCGTCGCATAGCAGTCGGCCAGCGTCTCCACCATCACCCGCAGCGCCCGCAGGTCATGCAGCTTCTCCAGGCTCAGATGCTTGGCCCGCAACTTGTTGTGGATGCTGTACAGATGCTTCGAGCGCCCTTTCACCTGCGCCTGGATGCCGTGCTCGGCAAGCAGCGCCGACAGCTCGGCCGTCGCATTGGCCACGAAGGCATCCCGCTCCGGACGCTTGCTGTCCAGCGCCCGCGCCAGCTCCCGGTACCGCGCTGGCTCCAGGCAACGGAACGCCAGATCCTCCATCTCCCACTTGATGCGGTAGAGCCCCAGACGGTTGGCCAGCGGTGCCAGCACCTGCATCGCCTCCTGCGCCAGTCCCTGCACATCGGCCTCCGACACGGGGGCCACCGACACCCCCGGCTCGACAAGCCCCTTGGCCAGCGACGAGCCCTGGCCCTCGGCGTCATCCCCGGTCCCCCGGTGCGCCGCCACATGGCGCAGCGACTGCAGGGCCGACGCCAGCCGCACCATCACCACCCGCACGTCCCGTGCCATGGCCAGCGTCATGCGGCGCAACACCTCCGGCTGCGACTGCCCCGGCGCCCCCTGGCTGCCGATCAGGGCCGAGAACGACAGGGACATCAGACGCTGGCAGTTGGCCAGCAGCGTGCCCAGGTAGGCGCCCAGCTCCTCGCCCAGCTGCACATCCAGTTCCGCCTGGTCCGGCCAGGGATCGCTGCACACCAGCAGCCCGAGCACCCGGGTGATCGGGTCCGCCCCCTGCAGCTCCAGGACCGCTGCCAGCCCGCGCCCGTGCTTCAGCCTCGCCTCGCCCAGCGCGCCGTGGCCGCTCACCCGCCAGGGCCCCTCACCGTGCGCCGCCAGCCAGTCGAAGGCCCAGGCCAGCATCTCCTGAGAAGTGCCCAGGATCGGCGCAGGCACGGCTGCGCCCTCCGCCGCATCGCCTTGCCGCCCTGTTTCCTCAGCTGCCATCACGATCCCCTCATCCAGCATTTTCAACGAATGTTACGTCATCACACAGGGAATCCGACGACATCCGCCCCACCCCGGGAAAGCCCCCGACGGGGCCTCCACCCGGCACTCAGATAGCCCGGATGACACGACATGCCAACCTGACGTGACCCGGTAACCAGCCCCTGCATCACGCAAAGTTTGTCACATCCACTGACAGAAGGCCTCGGCAGAACCTGTTGCGCTAACAACACAATGCAACAAATATCATTCCGCCAACATTGGGGGTGGACAAAGCGTGCAGTATGTCCTTAGGGGTTTTTTTTCTTTCTGATGGAATACCCGACACCTAGACGACCACCCCATCCGTCCATGAGCAACAAGCACCTTATGATCGTGGAACTCTCGCCCGAACATGCCATCGGGCTGCAGAACTCCCCGCTGGCGAGAGACGCCCTGCTGATCCAAGGTATCAAGAAAGCCATCGTCAAGCTGCACAGCACCGAAGTCGACGTCATCGTGCTCGACTTCGGCACGCACGGTGGCCCCAGCCAGGCCAACTCCCCCGTGGACGCCTGTCGCCAGCTGACCGCGGCCAGCCCCAACGCCAAGATCATCGCCATCGGTGCCACCGATGACTACCTGGCCGGCCAGCTGCTGCTGCCCAACGTCTACGACGTGCTGGCCTACCCGTCCGACACCCAGGTCCTGCCCTATGCCGTGCAGCGCGCCCGCCGCCTGCAGCAGATCCGCCTGCACAACATCAGCCTCACCAAGGTCCGCCCGCTCAACGAGCTGATCCCGGGCCTGATGAGCAGCGATGCTGCCGTGCGCCGCGTCGTCAAGCGCGCCCGTCGCCTGCTGGGCCACAACCTGCGCATCCTGATCCAGGGCGAGCCCGGCACCGGTCGCAAGACCCTGGCCCACTACTTTGCCCAGTACAACGGCCAGCGCCCCGGCACCGACAGCGCCCAGCTGCCGGCCGTGCCGATGCCTCCGATCGTCAGCTGCAACCGCTACACCCGCGGCATCGACATCGAGGTCGCCTTCCGCAAGGCGACCACCGAGTACCAGGGCACCGGCCAGCCCATCGTCATCCTGGAAAACGTCGAGCAGCTCGACCCCACCACCCAGACCGAGCTGCTGTACCTGATCCACAACAGCGAGACGCGCTGGAAGGATGTCAACACGCTGCCGCAGATCATCAGCATCGCCAGCCCGTCGCTGGGCAACCGCATCGTCGAGGGACAGTTCCGCCGCGACCTGTACGATCGCCTGGGTCAGGTGCACCTGTGCCTGCCGGCCCTGCGCCAGCGTGGTGACGACGCCCGCGAACTGGCCCAGTGGCTGCTGAACCAGGCCCACCAGGAGAACCCGGACAAGCCCCGCATGGTGCTCTCGGACGATGCCCTCGTGGCCATCAGCCGCTACACCTGGCACGGCAACATCACCGAGCTGCGCAACGTCATCCAGCAGGCCATGCTCACCACCGACGGCGTCGTCATCCAGGCATCCGACCTGGCACTGCCCGCCAACGAGACCCTGCCGCCGGTCACCATCAAGCATGCCCGCGACGAAGCCGAACGCGATGCCATCATGCGCGCCCTGAAGGACGCCAACGACAACATCGCCAAGGCCGCCATCACCCTGGGTGTCAGCCGCCCCACGCTCTACGACCTGTTGGCCAAGCACCACATGCGCTGAAAACGGCAGCCGCCCCGGGGCCTGGCCCCGGCCTGCACCTGTCCAGGCCCCCCTGGAACCGGGTACTGCGGTAAAATACAGGGGTACGGTACACCGTCCCCCGTCAGATGGACGGTGCAGCCTGATGGCCGCACCGTTCTGTCGTTTCCGTGCCCGGGTGGTGTTCCTTCGGGCAGTGTCTCACTCCAGAGGTGATTCCTTGGCTGCGAACCCCAAACGGGCTCCCCTCAGCGCCCGACATCTGCTGGGCTCCACGCTCCTGCTGCTGTCCGCCTCCGCTGCCGCCCAGACCGGCGGCCCCATCGGCGGTCCGGTCGGCGCCCCCACCGGCGCCAATGGCGCCACCGGCGGCAGCTACTACCAGGGCAGCCGCGGCGCACTGGCCTCGCCCAACGGCAACTGGTCCTCGGGCCGTGCCGGACGGGGTGCCTACGGCATGGACCGCCGCAACCAGTCCTACAACACCTACCGGGCCACCGGCTACGAAGTCCAGCCCCAGATCCGCAACGTTCCCGGCCAGGCCCAGCCCAGCGCCGCGCTGCAGAAAAAGGTGCGCCCTGGCCAGGAAGATGCCACCCGGCGCGTGGCCGGCAACACTCGCCGCAGCATCGACGAACCCATCAACCTGTCCTCACTCACCAAAAAGGTGGCGCGCAAGGAAGTCAGCGCCATCGAGCACTACCGCGACATGGTGCAACAGGGCATGATGGCCGAGTCCGGCCTCTCCGGTCGTCCGGACTATGGCCGTGCCCAGGCCCTGTACTGCGAGGCCGCCCGCGGTGGCTACCCCGACGCCATGGTGCGCCTGGGCTGGATCTACGAGGAAGGCAAGGGCGTTCCCAAGAACACCGACATGGCCGCCACGCTGTTCCAGCGCGCAGCCCGCTTCGGCAGCGACATCGCCCAGGACCTCACCCAGCGCTACAAGATGGGCAAGGAAGTGCTGCCCCCCTGCGTCAAGGGCAGCATCGTCGAGAAAGGCTCTGCCGAGCGCTCGGCCAGCGTCACCGAACTGGCTGCACTCAGCAACCACACCGCACGCAGCCGCAATCCGGTGGCCGGTGCGGCACGCACCAAGATCGTCAACCACGTCATCGCCGAGGCCCGCAAGTACAAGCTTGATCCTCGCCTGGTGCTGGCCGTGATGTCCACCGAATCCGCGTTCAACCCCAACGCCCGTTCCGATCGCAACGCCTTCGGGCTCATGCAGATCATCCCGGAAACGGCCGAGCGCTTCGGTGTCACCGACATCATGGACCCGGTGCAGAACATCCGGGGCGGCATGGCCTACCTGCGCTGGCTGCTCAACTATTACCGGGGTGACGTGAGCCTGGTGCTGGCCGCCTACAACGCCGGCGAAGGCGCCGTCGACCGCTACAACGGCGTGCCGCCCTATGCCGAGACACTGGCCTACGTCCAGCGCATCCGGGCCGCCTACCCGTTCGACTTCCACCCCTACGATCCCAGCGCCACGGCCAGCAGCTCGATGTTCAAGGAAAAGGGAAAGCCGAAGGACACCACGCTGTCGGCCAACCAGCCGACCTCCCGTGACCGCAACAGCTGAACCACAACAGCTGAGATCGTCCGGGATCGTTCCAGGCCCCCTGCATGAAGGGGCCTTTCAGACCGCCTGAAGCAACAAGGCCCGCCTCATCGGCGGGCCTTCTCATTCATGACCGGGCCTTGTCACTCACTGGCATGGATCCGAGCCGCGAACGGCCCAGGCAATCGACAGACTCACAACGGAAACAGCCGTCCTGAAACGGCCATCGCCCACGCTGTCCGCTTTGCGCGCACCTGACCTGCTATCTGGCTACCGGGTCCATCGGTAGCCCATCCTCCAACCGGAATCAACCCGCCGTCTCGCCCTTGTCCTCACCATCTGCCGTCGTGCAGACCGCAGGATGCACGGCCGGTGCTGAAGCATCAGGGGGCGTGGACATCAACGGTTTCGGATCCACCAGTCCCAGCAAACTGCCCCCCGTCGTCGTGCCGGTTCCCTGACCCACAGTGCCGCCCGACGACAGGTTGGGCACCGCACCTGCCGACGCCTGGCCCTGTCCCAGACCCCAGCGAACCGGCCCCTTCTCCGGCATGAAATAGGAAGGATCATGCCGCTGCGGCGCAGGTCCCGTATTGCTCTGCACCGGTGTGCGTTGAGGTACCGGACGCAGCGTGCCGGCGCCCAGCGTGCCCCCCTGGCCCATGGGCACATTCGACTTCACGGCAGCCATCAGCAGGGGTGAGCGCCGTGCAGGCGACATCATCCGCGTCGTGGCCACCACCTTCACCGGAATCCGTCCCTGCAGGTAATACAGGCAGTTGCCGCTTCCGGCCGTCCCCTGGGCCACCAGGCCCGTCAGTGAATCACAGCCGTGGATCGTGCGCATGGCCTTCAGGAACAGGGTGGACACGCCGGGTACCCGCAACGGTACCCCGTAGGTCACCTCCAGGCGAAGCATGTTGGCATCGGCCAGCGTCTGACCGGAACTGCGCCCGATCGGCTCGTTCCCGCGATAGCCAGACGCCCCACTGGCCGGCATCGTCTTCTCACGCCGGTTGTCCAGGTTGTCGTTCGGAATCTCGTCCTGACCGGCAATCTTCTCGCCAAAAGGATCCAGCGCCGGCCCCGCCCAGTCCGAAAAACTCTCCAGCGTCGGAGACAGCTGCTTCACCTCGATCCACTGGGCAGCACGACCGCCCGTTACATGCAGCCGCGCCTGCTGCTCCTTCAGCATCTTCTCGGCCATGCTGCCTGCCCCATACAGCCATGGCACCAGCCCGCTGGCCAGGCCCTTCAGGATCGCCTCCTCGCCCGCATGCTCGACCGCGCCCGCCCGTGTCGCCTCCTGCAGCGCATACCCCACCGACTGGCGCGCATGAAAGACCAGCACCATCTGCACGACGGCCATACCAACCAGCAGCAGCCCCGGAACAGCCACCACCAGCTCCACCATCGACACGCCACGCTGCCGATGTCCCTGCAGCCTTCCATCTCGAAAATAGGGTACGGCGGACGACGCGGATACTGCCATGAGGGAATTGTTCATGATGATTTCACGCAGGGTTCCGACGAGGCACGTGCACAGCCGGTGCCTCATCCAGATACTCGATCATCGGCCTTGTGGCGGGGCCCTTGCCGGAACCTTGGCCTGTCACACCTTCCGGCAGTCTCCCCTCGGCTGCGATGGGCGTTTCCGCGCCCCCAGCCGAATACGGCCCGGACGCAGACTGTGCCCCGGAACCTGGCTGTACCGGATAGCCGATCAGCATCGCAGGCGGCGACGAATCCTTCGGCCCGTATGCATCCCGTGCCGTCTGGCGCGTCGGTTTCTGACCGACCGGATCGTTCGATACCTTCCCGTGGCGAGTGACCTGTACAGCCCGATTCTCCCAAACCGTTCGTGCATCCATGTCCACGGACTGCGCGTCTGGCCCCGCTGCGTCTACATCCCGAGAAAAGGCAGGGTCACGAGAAACACCAGAACTACCGGGAATGCCTGAAGGAACGCCTGGTCTGGCCGGAACACCCCCCAGCATCTGCTGGATCCGACCTACCTGAGCCAGCACACTGTCCACAAGCACGGCTTCGGCCTGCTCGGTCAGGCCCGCCGCTTCTCGCACGGCCGGACTCTGCTGCAGCAAGGCAATATGGTCCAGCGATGTCTGCGTCTGCGCCACCGACAGCGTGAGCAGGTTGACCATGCCCTTCAGGCGCAACGCCTGCTGCTGCACATCCGGCTCAGAATCACGGCCCACACTCCCCTTTGCTGCACCTGCGCTGGCGCCCCTGGAGAATCCACGCTCTACGCCGCGAGAACCCGACACCGACACACCGTCTGTCGTGCCTGCTCCCGATTGGGCCGGGCCATCCACCAGAAGATGACGGTAGGCATCCAGCGCCGCGCCAGCCGAGCCTGCACGCTGGTGGATATTGCCAACACGCAGCCAGGCCGCATTACGATACTGCGGCGCCAGTTCGATCAGCGACGAAAAGATGCGCAGCGCCTCGACATCCTCGCCTTTGCGGTAATGCTGCTCCGCTTCATCGTAGAGCTGCTGCAGCATCTGCGCCGACAGCCCGTTCTGGTTCAACGCCATGCGCGGGCATGACAGCGACGCCTCCGTACCCGCGGCATGCGGCACCACCCGCCTGGCATCCACACCAGCCGGCGAACTGAAAGATGAAATGCACCGGGAGCCATCCCCCCACGACTGAGCCGCCTGGGCAGGAGGCATGAACAGCATGGCAGCGCCACACACCAGTGATGACAGCATCAAGCGACTTGCTCCGAACACAGCCCCTTCCCGGCAGCGCATCACCGCTGAGCCGCGAGGTTCAACACTTTCAGATCGAATCTTCATGACATGCTCTGAACGATTGACGTCACCACGTGGTTTTACTTCGCCGCCCTGAACGTGCCGCCCTCCGGACTGAAGATGTCTTCATCCGGTACCAGTTGCAGCCGCATTCCCGGACGGATGTCCAGCCGGGAGACTTCACCTTCCCGAAGCTCCAGCACCGCACGGGCACGGCGACAGATCCGCATCCCGAAGCGTGGTAGACGACAGCAGCGCAGCACCTTCTGATCACGGTCCAGAAACACGATATCCAGCGCATGCGCCATGCCCATCCCATGGACGGCATTCGTCTTCGGAAAGAACATGCCGGCGCCGTGCCGCGGTTCCGGATGCGCAATCAGTCCACGAGCCCGCTGCCACCAGGTACGTGCATGGTGCACGTGGATGCGCACGCGATCCGTGTCGAATTCGGCATGGGCGTTCATCAGAATAGGCCTCCTTCCATAATCCGGATGGCGATCGGGAAGAACACGATGATGAAGGTGCACGGAAATATGCAGATCATCAGCGGAAACAACATCTTGACCGGCGCCTTCAGCGCCATGGCCTCGGCCTGCATGAAGCGTTCGTTGCGTCGCTGATCGGCCTGGGCACGCAGGATCGGTCCCAGGCTGGAGCCCTGCTTCTCGGCCGTCAGAATGGCGGCCACCCAGTTGGAAATGGCCGGAATGCGCAACCGTTCGGCCAGTGCCCGCAACGATTCAGCCCGGGTTCGGCCCGCGCGGATGTCACGAAGCACGCGACGCAACTCTTCGGACATCGGTCCGGTTGGCCCCTTGTCCACCGCATGCTGCAACGCGCCCGTCATGTTGGAGCCCGCCTCGATGGCCAACGTGATGATGTCCAGGTAAAAGGGCAGCGCCTTGGCAATCTGCCGCGTGCGACGGGCCCCTAGGTCACGTAGCCAGCTCACCGGCAGAAAGGCGCCCACCACAAGGGCCAGCACACACCACGGCAGGCTGGGCAACCCATGCGGCAGCCACGCCAGCACCAGCAGCGCCAGGGCCAGCAGCGCGCCCAGCACCTGACCGGCCACGAACTGCTCCGGCGTCAGTGCGAACTCCAGACCACCGCGGCGCAACTGCTCGTGCAGCCGTCGCCGCATTGTCGGCGACACCAGCGGCGTCACCCAGAACGTGGTCGCATGTCCCAGCCAGCCCAGCAGCGCCCAATAGCGCGGCGGATCATCCTGATATTCGTTCTTCTGCTGCTTCGGTACCTCGGCCGCAGCCCGTGATCCCGCCAGCATGAAGAGCCATATGCACAACACCAAGGCCCCGACCGCCACGAAAGGCAGCACCGATGAAATCCAGCCGTTCATGATCTTTCCTCACTCAGATATCGATAGCCATGATGCGGCGGATGAAGAGCAGCCCCACGATCTCCAGCACGGCCACCACGCTGCACACGATCCAGCCTTGCCAGCTGTGCAGCAGCGGCGCCATGGCCGTGGGCTCGATGGCAAACAGCGCAGCCCCCACGCCCAGGGGCAGCAGCACCATCACCCAGCCCTGCATCCGACCCTGCGCGGTCAGCGCCATGATCTTGTCCTCCAGCGCCATCTTCTTGCGGATGGTGTCGGCCAGCCGCTCCAGCGTCTCGGCCAGGTTGCCGCCGCTTTCATTGGCAATGCGCACGGCGGCCCCGAACAGTCGCAGGTCATCACAACCCATCCGGCGTTCCAGATTCAGCAGCGCATCATCCAGCGTCACCCCCAGCCGCAGCTCCCGCAGCATCAGCTCGAATTCCTGACCACCGGGTGCAGGCAGCTCGCTGGCCATCTGCCGCAGCGCCAGCGTCATGCTGGCACCCGCGCGCACCGCGCCGGCAATCAGCATCATGGCGTCGGGAAGTTGCCGGGCAAACAGCTTTCGCCGCTGTGCGCCCAGGTGGCGGATGAGCAGGCTGGGCAGTGCCCCCAGCGCGACAATGACCGCCACCACCAGGAAGAGCGATCCCGTCAGCAGCCAGATGAGGCCGCAGGCCAGTGCGCACAGCAGCAGGTTGGCGCGAAACAGCCGGTCCACGTCGACAAACAGCAGCAGGTCCTTCATGCCGTGTCCCACGCGACCGCTGAAATGCCGTCGATAGCCCTCGCCGGCCTTCACGGCACCCGGCATCAGCACCAGCACCGCCATCACCACCGCCACGCCCAGCGACAGTGCCGCCACCCAGAACCAGCCATCGAATCCGGTCGAAGCATTCATCATTGTGTGCCCCTTGCGTCTGGCCGCTCACGCGGTCACCGCGTCGTCCTCGAAGATGCTGAAATCCACGGACACCCCTCGATCACGCAGCGCCTCGTAGAACGAAGGCACCTCATCGCAGGCCCGGAACCGTCCCTGTACACGGCTGTTCTTCAATCCGGTCTGCTCATAGCGGAAGATTTCGTGGCTCTGGATCTTGCCGCTTTCCACGCCACACACCTCGGTGATCGACGTGATGCGACGCGACCCATCCGGAAAACGCGCCTGGTGGATGATCAGGTCCACCGCACTGGCGATCTGTTCACGCAGCGCCGCCAGCGGAAGCTCCACCCCGGCCATCAGCATCAGCACCTCCAGCCGCGACAGCACGTCGCGCGGCGTGTTGGCGTGAACCGTCGTCATCGAGCCCTCGTGACCGGTATTCATCGCCTGCAGCATGTCGAGCGCCTCGCCGCCCCGGCATTCACCCACGATGATGCGATCGGGCCGCATGCGCAGCGCGTTCTTGACCAGATCCCGGATGGTGATGGCCCCGCGCCCCTCGGCATTGGGGGGCCGCGATTCCAGCGACACTAAGTGCGGGTGCATCAGCTTCAGCTCAGCCGCGTCCTCGATGGTGATCAGCCGCTCCCCCACCGGAATCAGGTTCGACAGCACGTTCAGCAGCGTCGTCTTGCCCGAGCCTGTGCCGCCCGAGACGATGATGCTCTTGTGCTGCTCCACACAGATGCGCAGGAATTCCATCATCGCCGGCGAAGCGCTCTGGTTGGCCACCAGCGTATCTGGCGTCATCACCGTGCGGTTGAAGCGCCGGATGGTGATGGTGGGCCCTTTCAGCGCCACCGGCGGAATGATGGCGTTGACCCGCGAACCATCAGGCAGACGCGCATCCACCAGCGGCGAGGACTCATCGATGCGCCGGCCCAGCGGCGCCACGATGCGCTCGATCACGTTGCGGATGGCATCATCGTCCGAGAACGCCAGCGGCACCTGCTGCAGCTTGCCCTTGCGCTCCACGAAGATGTCGGTGGCACTGTTGACCATGATCTCGCTGATCAGCGGGTCGGTCATCAGCCGCTCCAGCGGCCCCAGGCCCACGGCCTCATCTACGCTGTCCTGCACCAGCATGTCACGGTCGATGTCGGGCGGCAGGTTCTGCATGCCGGCCACGATCCGCTCCACCGCCGAACGCACCTCGGCCTTCACCTCGTCGGCCGAGAACTGGGTGAGGTTGCTGCGCCGCAGATCGATCACCTCCAGCAGCTGCCGTTGCACCAGGCGCCGCCAGCCCAACGCCTTGCCCTGTTCCTGCGCGGCCCGCGCATAGTCGGCCAGACGGACCTGGTCGATGCCGTCGTCGGCACCGCGCCAGCCGGCATCGGCAGCAGCGCCCATGGACACGACCTTGCCGCCGTCCCTGACGCCAGCACCGCCGGACGCTTCACCTTGCTCATCAGCGTCACCTGCTTCGCCTCTGATGGCGTCGGGGCGCTCACCGGAATCGCCGTGTTCACGCGAATCCCTGTGTTCCCCCGGATCGCGGCGATCACCAGCCACATGGCCGCCCACAGAGCCGGAGCCGGAGCCGGAGCCGGAGCCACAGGCATGGTCATGCCCCTCCAGGCCGCCATCAGCACGGCAACCTTCTCCTGCCGTCGGCATTGCGTCATTCACCGGCGTGGCCAAGGTTCTTCCTGAGATGCCCTGCCCCGACTGACCATCACCGTGATCAGAAGCCCCCTCGTCATCCGATCGACGGCTCACCGCATTCCGAAGCAATACCGCAGCCCCGGTCGCGGCATGATCCCCTTCGGGTGCAATCTTCGGCGCTGCGGGTGCCTCCCTCCCTTCGACATCCGTCTCCAGCCCGTCATCATCCAGCAGCGCCGAGCGCCCCGATGCAGGAAGCCGCAACCCGCTGCCCTGCACGCGCAGCCGATAGCCAGCCACCACGATCTCGTCCCGTTCGGACAGCGGGCCGTACTCCACTACCCGCTCGCCGTTGACGCGGGTACCGACGATGGTGCCCAGGTCCACCAGCTTCACACCACGGCCAATGCGTTGAAGCTCGGCGTGTACGCGCGCCACGCGCCAGCCGCCCAGCTGCACCTCGGCCTCCTTGCCCCGGCCGATACGGCACGGCAGGCCTGCCACCGGAACGGTGCGGCTTTCCCTGCCCTCTTCCTCGATCACGATTTCCAGCATGTCCGTCACCTGACATTGAAAGGCTTTCATTGCACCGCAAGCGGCTTCCATCGTCGCGGCATCCTTGCCGCCTGCCATCGACCGGCCTAGTCCATCCCGGCGACCATGGCGGATGGGCGCTGCGACGCCCAGGCTCAATCCAGCATGTCGAACTGCTTCTTGAGCGCATCGGCCCGCTGCTGCAGGGCCTGAACACGAGGATCCACGGCGGGCGCCGAACCCTGCTCACTGAGCCGTGGCGTGATCAGCACCACCATCTCGGATTCACGCTGGCGGAAACGCTTGGAGCGGAACAGATGGCCCAGGATGGGCAGGTCACCCAGGCCCGGAATCTTGGTGATGGCGCCCGACATCTCGTTGCGCACCATGCCGGCAATCACCAGCGTCTCGCCCGGGCGCAGGTTCACATCGGTGTTGGAACTTTGCTTGCGCAGGCCCGGTACGCCCATGACCGTCACCTCATCGTCGATGGACGAGACCTCGGTATGCAGGCTGGCCGAAATAACGCCCTGGGCATTGACCACCGGCTCCACCTCGAAGCGCACCCCATACTCCTTGAAATCGACGTTGGCCGCACCGTTGGCGCTCAGCACCGGAATGGGCAGCTCACCGCCTGCCACGAAACGCGCCTTTCCGCCCGAGCGGGTGGAAAGACGTGGCTCGGCCAGCACCGCCGCATCACCGTTCTGCACCATCAGGTCGATCATGCTGCTGAGCGAAGAGACCATCGATGCGCTGGTGGCAAAGGGATGAATGCGTGGCGCAACAGCAAAGCCTCGCGTGGCCGCAGCGCCCCCTTCCGGCAGGAACGCCCCGCTGCGCTTGAAGTCACCGATGACGCCGAAGCTGGGGCCTGACACCGCCCAATCCCCGGCGCCGCCGCCCTGCCAGCGCACACCCAGCTGCTTCAGCGCATTGCGGCCGATCTCGATCATCTTCACTTCCAGGTTGATCATCTGCTCATAGCCGCGACGGCTGACCAGACTGATGACCTGCGGGTAGCGCTTGACCAGCTCAGCCGCACGCCAGGCGCCTTCCTCAGTGGGGTTCTGACCTTCCAGAAGAATCCGGTCGCCCAGCGCCCGGGCACGCACCCCGCTGTTCTCGCCCAGCAGCAGGTTCATATCCTGCGCCAGCCGCACGCTGTTCGACTCCGTCACCAGGATCTGATACTTGCGAATACCGCCCCCCTTGAGCCACAGGTGCAGCGTCGTCTCGCCCGGTGCTTCCGGAATCAGGAGGAGCTGCCGGTCATCCAGCCAGTTGGCCTGCAACACGCGCCCCGAGCCCAGTGCAATGCGCAGAACCTGGCCCACTTCCATCAGATGCCCCTGCCCCAAGGACAGGGTGATTGTTTCGATCGCGTCCGTGGACGTCATCGTGGACGACGGACGCAGAACGGATGCCGCAGCGCCCACCTCATTCATGCGGGTGGTCATTCGAGTGGACGTACTTGCGGGCGCACTTGTGGACGTGCGCATCACGTCGGGCGTCGCGGCAGCAGGCCTGGGCGCTGCCGGCATGATCACGCCTCGGGCAGACGCAATCTCCTGTCGGTTTGCGCGGGAGACGCCTCCCGCTGGGTTCATCTCCTTTCGCAGCTGCTGCTGTCGCTCGGCAGCAGCCAGCAGCGCGGCACGTCGGTCAACCACCAGCCGGGCACTTGCCGTCGTAGATTGCATATCAGGCTGGATATACGGTGCTGCATCCTGTTGCGTGCCATTTTGCGCATCCCGCCGGACAGCCACACGCATGGACGGCACACGTTCTGCCGATGCCGATGCCAGGGTTGGGGTTGGCTTCGATGCCGATGCCGATGCCGATGCCGATGCCGATGCCGCTATGGATTCTGCTTTGGATGCCGATGCCAACGTGGATCTCGATTCCGTGACGCGGGCCAGCAGGGCCTCCAGAGGATCTTCCTGCTGCGTGTCCTTCACAGCTCCTGTAGCTACGGGAACGACACTTCCGGACTTCACCTGCTTCGGGGCTCCATTGCTTGCTGAAGCCACCGGTACGCCCTGCGCGAGGACCGACTGCATCGACAGCGCCCCCAGCAGCGCCACGCAGATCGTCTTGGGCCAGAAGGATCGGGAAGAGAACGGATCAGCCTTCACGGTGCGGTGTTCCTGCAGCGACGGTTCAAACGAGGATGGAATATGAGAGAACATGGCGTGCTCTGCTTTCACGAGAATTCGGAATGAGGGATCAGCGATTCGTCAACGAATTGCCGGATTCCTCGGCCTGCACTTGCGCCTGCATCTGAGCCTGGGTCAGCGTCTGAGCCTGTGCCTGAACAGCCATCGTCGGCGTGACAGGCTTGGCAGCCCCGGGCTGCAGGCTGTAGGCCGGCATCCGTCCGATCATCGGCTGGCCCATGCCCCCCACGATCATCTGCGGGCGACGATCCTGCCGTGCCACCACCTTGCGAGGCGCCACCGCCGGACGTGCCGGTTGTGGGAACAGGCTGCGCAGGTCCACGGCCGCAGCATCCATCGGCATGCCGTCGTCAGGGTTGCGCAGCACGGCCGTCAGCCGGCCGGCACGCTGCGCCACGATCAGACGTTGCGCCTGGCTGGGCGTCACTTCCACCGTCACCGACGAGAAGCTTCGATCATCGCCGTTGTCGTTTGCGCCAGGACGCACCTGGCGGCCCGTAGCCATCACCAGCAGGTTCTGCAACAGCGGCACGGTGGCGTCGTGCTCGGCTTCACCATGTCCGCTGGCCGAAGGGGGTCGTGCCGTCAGCAGCAGGTCGATGCGGTCCCCCGGCTGCAGCATGCCGGAGATGGAATTGATCTCGTCGACGGAGATGGTCAGTGCGCGGATGCCCGGCTTGACGCGCGACGAGAACACGAGCTGCTCGGCGGATGACACGGCGGCCGTCGAGAGCATCTCGCCAGGACGCATGGGCAGCAGCAGACGCTGGCCCACCAGGGCGTCGAACTGCTCCGGCGTCACCACCGAGCTGGACACGTATTCGGCCGGTACGGAGCGGATGGCCATGGTTTCGCCGCTCACGATCTCGCCCTTGTCGAGCGTGGCATTGGCCACCACCACATCGACCATCTGCTGGGCCACGGGCGCCAGGCGCTCGCGCTCGGCCTGGACCTGTTCATTCACGTAGCGTGAGCCGGCATAGATCGCCACGCCACCACACAGCATGGCGGCTGACATCAGCAGCAGGTTTCGATGACGTTCGAGGATCCGGATGACGATGGGATTCATGGCAGTGACATGGCGTAGGAAAAGTGGGAATAGTTCTGCTGAATGGCGACCAGAATCTTCTTCATCGCGCTGGGTTCCCCATGAAAGAGGACCAGACACAGCGCAAGTCCGATCAGCAGATACTCGATGGAGGCCTGGCCGCGCTGTGAAAGCCGCCGTCGCCGGCCGATGTCGACATGGTGCGCGGGTTCGTCTCCTGTGCCCATGTCACAATGAAGCCCCTGCAAACCTGGCCTAGTCCGGGCGGCGATTTCTGACGGACAGGCGGCCAGATGGATGATCCGATGCGTGACTTTCATCACCGCCTCCAGTGCATCACGGCAAACTGCCGGTTGCCTTGCTTGGATACGGCCAGCACCACTTCCTCGCCCTGTCGGCCGTAGATGGTGGCCTGGGCATCCTTGCCACCGCCCTCACGCGAATCGCTGATGAGCTGATAGCCCTGCTTCTGCAGCTTGCGACCGATCCAGTTGTCCAGGCGCACCACGCTGTCGTCCGTACTGGCCACGAAGGTGCTGGTGCGGTGTCCGCCATCCACGTGCGAAATGGCGGGCATCGGCCGTGCCGTGGCCGGCAGCAGCCCCTTGAACCAGCGCTCATCCTCGGCCAGCGCTGCCTCGGCCTTCTGGTCAGGCTTCCAGCGAATGCGCCGCCCCTCGATGCCCGGACCGCTGCGCTTCATCTCCACCGTCTCGATGACATCGCCATCCATATGCGTCATGACCTGCCAGCCATCACGCTGGCTGCGCATCGGTGGCAGATCCGGACTCGCCCAGTCCTCCTCCAGACGGCGCATGGCGTCTTCCACCGAACCGCTGTCCCGAAACTGGCTGATGCTGACACGACCACCGGGCAGCAGGCTGTCGGTCATCAGCATCTGCTCATGCGGCTGAAAGCGCGGCGCAGCCTGGGCAGGTATCGATGCCATGCCGATGCCTGCCAGCAGCATGGCAGCCAGCATCGATCTTGCAGGATTGAACTTGTGCATGCTCATGGACGTGTCTCCGTGTTCGGTGGCGGGAGGCGGTCCTCCGGAACAATCTCCACATCCACCTGGTGGTAGTTGAACTTATTGCCGTTGCTTTCCTTGAAGATCTTGCTTGGCGAGCGGATGAGGTGAACCAGGGGTTGATGAACCAGCTCGATGAACCGCTCGGGATCGCCGTTGGGCAAGCTGTTCACCATGTCCGTCGGCAGAACATGGGCGACATCGTTGGTGGCCTTGATCAGCTCCCGGCCGGATGGCAGGCGTCGCCCCTTGTCCAGACGGGACGCCAGGCTGCTGGCTTCCGATCCCTTGGCACTGGACGCATTCCAGGCATCGGCCAATATCCCCAGGCGGCTGTCGAAGGTCAGCATCGGGTCATGGTTCAGGTTCAGCTTGCCCCACAACCACGTATCCATCGGAGCACGACTCTGGACCTGCGCGGAGAACAACCCGCCACGAGCCGCCAGCCCGAACCGGCCGGGGCCGGACACATCGGACGCAGCACTCAGGAACGCTTCAACCCGCCGCTGTCCCTTGAACGCATCGAAATTCTCGTGATCGATCCGGAGCGCCACATCCTTGTAGCTCTGCAACAGCGCATTGCCTTTCCGGTCCACCCAGAAACGGTTCCGCTCCTGTTCCAGCTGATCATCCGCCGGGGTTTCATCCGATCGCAGGCCAAGCAACGTCTTGCTGAAATGACGCCGACGGATCTGATCGGCAATGTCATCCGTTGCCTGGCCGTTTCGACAGGCCTCGAAGCGGACCGAACACTCGAAGGCTGCGGTGCGCGATGCCGACACCGTGGCCTGTCGCATGTCCTGATACTTGGCCAGCAGCGGTACCGCCACAAAGAACGGCAGCATCACGAAGGAAATCACGACCATGGTTTCCGCCAGTGCCTGGCCACGTTGGCCGCGCCCTGAAAGGTGCTCCTTGAGGACCATGTTCATCTCCCGAGCGTTCCCAGGGCGCCCGCCATGGCCCGCTCCTGCGCATCCACGCCCACCAGGCGAACCTGCCAGTAGGGGCTGTACATGCTGGCGTACTCCACCCGTTCATTTCCGCCCGGCGGGCGGCGGAAGTACACCTGAGCGGACGACATGGCAACCATGGCCGCATCTCTGCGGAAGTCTGCAAACGCGTCCTTCAGCTTGAGACGCCCTGCCCCCAGACCGGTCTGATCGGCCGTGTTGATCGTGTTCTTCTTCTGAATCACGCCAATCACCGTCACCTTGTCGGTGGGGAAACGGCTGTTCTCCCGCATGGCCTTGCTGTTCTCATCCAGATCCCTGACCGCAGGAAGCCCCAGATAGGCTCTTGCCGACCAGAACCCGGATCGGTCGATCAGCCGATAGGCGCGCCCGTTATCATGCTTCTGGCTGCTGGCCTGCCCATTCAGGCGATCCATGGACTGCTTGGGATCCTTGGCAATCTCGACGCCACTCCAGGCCAGAGGCATGGCTTCCCGCGTCCTTCTCTTGTGCAGCCATCTTCTATGATGGATGGACAACGTGTCATAGGACTGCCACCGATCCATGGCGGTGGTATCGTGATCCCGGATCATTTCCGTCTGACCGCGCCAGACCAGCCAGTCTGTTGTCCCCGGTATCCAGACCTTCAGTCCCCGATTCACCGAATACTCATCCAGCGATCGCTGGACGAGATCCTTGAGCCGGCTCCGATCCTCATCACCATGATTCCGGGTCATCTGATCACCCAGCGTTCCACGGATCAGATAGCCATGAAAGTGCTCGTCCGTCTTCTTCATCACCTCATTGGTGAGCTGGTTCAGCACATAGCCATTGGTCGTCCCCCATATCACATCCTGGCTGACGGCCAATGCATGGATGTAGGCACTTCGTCCGGCCACTTCCACGGCGCTCATGATCCGAAGTGCCTTGTTCAGGTTGGTGACGACCCGTTCAACAGCGCGCAGATAGGCATTCAGGGGCGGGATGACTCTGGACACGGTTTCCAGGTTCTTGACGGCCTGCGTGATGAAGCCCGCGTATGAAACCAATGTCGCCGTCTGCGCAATGGCCACTTCGTTGAAGATGATGGCGCGGTTGCTGTAGGCGTAGTAGTTGAAGGCACGGGCCCGCCAGAGGCCGGCACTGTAGGCAGCGGCATCCGTCGCGTTGACCAGGCGCATGCGGGCGGTGGTCACCTGTCCGGTGGAAAACTGATAGAAAGTCAGCACCGCCACGATGACCAGCAGGAACATGCCGAAGATCAGCGCCTGGCCAGACTGTCGCGCAGCAGGTCGTCGGCCAGATCGACGGGATGAAAAGGCCCGGGTGCGTGAGCAGCCGGGCCGGATCGTGTGTCGCATCACATCATGCTCCAGACGAGTTGACGGACAATGCGGAGTCGATGGTCACAAGGGGGCGGCTTCGATGAGTGCCAGGTGTCTGCCCTGCCCGATGCAGCCCCGACCCTTGTCGGAGCTGCATCGGAAGCCTGGAAGGACCGGATGACCGAAGCCGCGCTCCCTGCCATCAGTGGTTGTTGCTGTTGTAGTTGTTGAGCGTGGCCTTGGCCTTGGCGGCATTGACCGCCTTGTCGCTGGCGCTCTTGGCCTCCTTGATGCCTTTGTCCGCATTCTCGCCAGCCAGCTCCAGCGCAATGCCGGCAGTGGCGCCACGTACTGACTGGCCCAGGAAGGAATAGACGCCGATGGCGGCCACGCCCACCAGCGCAACGATGACGATGTACTCTGTCATGCCCTGACCCAGCGATTTGCGGCGGGAAACGGTACGGGTGGCGGTGCGGGGGGTGCTGACTGCTTGTGCCATTTGGAAGCTCCGTGTGGCTTGTTGAAGGAGGCTCCATCTTGGCGGATCAAGGCCTTTCCGACGATCGGCATCGCGGATGGCCCGGCCTAGTCCGACAGGTGTCCGTGGGGACTGAAATGCGCGGCCCATCGGTATCCGACAGCTGTGATCGATTTCCTGAAGTGGCGCATGCTCTCTGGGAAAACGCCTTCACCTTCTCCAGAACCCGGGAGAAATAAGCACAGACAAAAGGCAGATTTCCTTGCCTGGCCATGCGGGCACCCGTCCCGATGGCTCGGTCGATTGGCCGATCAGAATCGCCGTTCATCAGGGCGTTCCAGGTGCTCTGCACCGGCGGTGGCCTGGCATGTTGCCCGCCATGCCCTGTCGGGCGTGGCTCCTTTGTGCATGAGGGAGGTAGCGATGTGCCAGAATGGGCTTCTCCCCTTGACCCGTCGCCCCTGGGGTGATCCGCCATGTCTCGCCCCCCTGATCATGCCGTCGACGAAGCCGCCAACGGACCGTCTGGCCGGCCTTCTGGCTCCCTGCCGATGACGGCCGAACAGATCGCTTCCCAGCTACGCTGCCCACAAGGCGAGCTGGGCAAGGAATTCGGACGGGTGATGAACCTGCGCAATCTGTCGATGATCCTGGGAGCGTTGGTACAGCTGGATCTGCAGGCGGGCAACCGGGTGCTGGAGCTGGGAGCTGGCGATGGCGGGCTGCTGGGGTATCTGCTGTCACGGGCGCCCGAGCTTCAGTACATCGGGCTCGACATCTCGGAGACGATGGTGGCGCAAGCTCAGGCCTTCAATGCACCCTTCATCCAGGCCGGCCTGGCCGATCATGTGCTTTATGACGGCACACGGCTGCCGCTGGCAGATGCGTCGTTCGACCGGGCGCTGGCGGTGAACACGGTGTATTTCTGGGCAGACATGCCGGCAATGCTGGCAGAGCTTGCACGGGTGCTGAAACCGGGCGGCCGGCTTTGTCTGACGTTTGCCGAAAAGGCCTTCATGCAGCGGCTGCCGTTTGCCGCGCACGGCTTTGCGTTGTGGGATGCCACCGACATCGAGCAACAGGTGGGCGCCCTGCCCCTGCAGCGGGTGGCGCGTGTGCAGGAAGAGGATCTGGCTGTCAGCAAGGACGGGCGGCTGGTGAAGCGGCCCTATGTGCATCTGGTGATGGAGAGGGCATGACGGAAGGAGCCTGATGCGGGGAAGCGGGTTGCAGACCAGAAGCTGAAAACGGGCCGGGTGACGCTGATTGCGTCATCCCGGCCCGCCTGATGGGCGGTGCCCCTACTCAGGCACCGTCAGCTTCCCGGCTGAATGGCAGATGCCTGGATCAGCCCTTGGACTTGTCGAAGAACTGTTCGTCTTCGGTGGAGCCCTTCAGCGCCGTGGTGGAGCTTTCAGCACCCTCGATGGCGGTGGTCACGGCATCGAAGTAGCCGGTACCGACCTCACGCTGGTGCTTGACGGCCGTGAAGCCCTTGTCAGCGGCGGCGAACTCGGCCTGCTGCAGCTCAACGAAGGCCGACATGTTTTCACGTGCATAGCCGTAGGCCAAGTTGAACATCGAGTAGTTGAGGGCGTGGAAGCCGGCCAGCGTGATGAACTGGAACTTGTAGCCCATGGCACCCAGTTCACGTTGGAACTTGGCGATGGTGGCGTCGTCCAGGTTCTTCTTCCAGTTGAAGCTGGGCGAGCAGTTGTAGGCCAGCAGCTTGCCGGGGAACTGCTTGTGGATGGCCTCGGCAAAGTTGCGGGCATACTCCAGGTCCGGCTTGCCGGTCTCGCACCACACCAGGTCAGCATACGGCGCGTAGGCCAGACCCCGCGAGATGGCCTGGTGCAGGCCCGGCTTGGTGCGGAAGAAGCCTTCGACGGTACGCTCGCCGGTCAGGAAGGGCTTGTCGTTGTCGTCCACGTCGGAGGTGACCAGGTCGGCTGCCTCGGCGTCGGTACGGGCCACCAGCACGGTGGGCACGCCGCACACGTCAGCCGCCAGACGGGCTGCGATGAGCTTGGCCACGGCTTCACGGGTGGGCACAAGCACCTTGCCGCCCATGTGACCGCATTTCTTGACGGAGGCAAGCTGGTCCTCGAAGTGGACACCGGCAGCGCCGGCATCGATCATGGCCTTCATCAGTTCGAAGGCGTTGAGCACGCCACCGAAGCCTGCCTCGGCATCCGCCACGATGGGGGCGAAGTAGTCGACGTAGCCGGCATCGCCCGGGTTCTTGCCCTCGGACCACTGGATCTGGTCAGCGCGGGTGAGCGTGTTGTTGATGCGGCGGACCACCTGCGGCACCGAGTTGGCCGGATAGAGCGACTGGTCGGGGTACATCTCGCCCGCACCGTTGGCGTCGCCCGCCACCTGCCAGCCCGACAGGTAGATGGCCTTCAGGCCGGCCTTGACCTGCTGCATGGCCTGGTTGCCGGTCAGCGCGCCCAGGGCGTTGATGAAGGGCTCTTCGTTGAGCAGCTTCCAGAGCTTTTCGGCCCCACGGGTGGCCAGCGTGTGCTGGGCCTGCAGCGAACCGCGCAGCCGCACCACGGTGTCTGCGCTATAGCCACGACGAACACCGCGCCACCGTGGGCTCTCCGACCATTCTTTCTGTAGGGCCTGAGCTTGCTGTTCGCGTGAAGTCATGATGCTTGTCTCCTGTTGTGACGATGAAAGCCGTGGGTCTGGCGGGAGAGGCTCAGCTGGCCTGTCCGTCGATCCGTCATGTGTCCATGATAGGCCTTCATTGCTGCAGGGCAACTAGGGAAAGCCCCCAAAACAGGGCAAGAAAAATTCCCTTCAAAAACAATCAACTAAAGAAATATTTTTGTATTGCGACAAGAATATTTTGTAATAAGAAATCTCGACGCTGCTTTGCAAACAACCGGCATTTCATATTGCGGAACATGCTTCACCCTTCTGAAAACCAGGGCTTTTGCCGATCTATTGCCGATCTATTGCCGATCTATTTCCGCTCGTACGACAGCGCCGCCGTGCCGGCATGACGGTGCTGCCTCCGATGCTCAGGCGCCACGCAGGGCGCGCAACGGCGGGGTATCCAGCAGGCGCCAGATGTTCCAGCCCCCTGCCAGCACGATGAACAGCATGCTGGCCAGGATGCTGCCCGAAAGCAGCCAGAGGCTGGGCTGGTAGGCAAAGTCGAAGACCTCCCGGGCCAGCAGCCAGCCCAGCAGCGTGGCACCGGCGGCCCCCATCAGCCCGGCCAGCAGGCCGGTCAGGGACAGTTCCAGCAGCTGCACGAGGCCCAGCTGCCGGCGTGATGCGCCCAGCGCACGCATCAAGGCGATCTCGGCCACCCGTTCGTCGCGCACGCTGCCCATGGCGGCGTAGAGCACCACACAGCCCGCGGCCAGCGTGAACAGGAACAGGAACTGCACGGCCTGCACGACCTGGCCGATCATCGTCTGGATCTGCGCCGTGATGGCGCCCGTATCGACAATGGTGAGGTTGGGCATGGCACGGGTCAGCTGTCGCACCAGCCCTTCCCTGCCCGGCGGCAGATGGAACGAGGTGATCAGGCTCTGCGGCTGTGAGGCCAGCGCCGCGGGCGAGCCGATCATGAAGAAGTTGACCTGCATCGAATCCCACTTCAGCTCCCGGCTGCCCACCAGGGTCATTTCCACGGGCTGGCCGGCCACATCGAAGCGCAGGTGGTCACCCAGCTTCAGGCCCAGGGTGTTCATGATGCCGACCTCGGCCGAGACCTCGGCGGCCTGGGGATGGATCCAGCGGCCGGCAGCCAGCCGATTGTGGCCCGGCATCCGGTCGGTGTAGGAGAGATTGAATTCGCGGTCAACGAGGCGCTGGGCCCGATCATCCGGATAGTCCTGCGGGCGGACGGGACGGTCGTTGATGGCCACCAGGCGCCCCCGCACCATCGGGTAGAGCAGCACCTCGCCCAGGCCGGCCTCGGCCAGCATCCGGCGGACGTCCGCCTGCTGATCGGGCTGGATGTTGATGACGAAGCGGTTGGGGGCATCGGGTGGCGCAGCCTGCTGCCAGGCGGCCAGCAGGTCATTGCGGACGACGGTGAGCAGCAGCAGCGCCATCAGGCCGATGGTGAGGGCCACGATCTGCACGGCCGTCATGGACAGTCGCCGGGACCAGCCCGTCAGCGCCAGGCGCAGCACCAGCGCCCAGCCGCCACGGGTCCGTTTCGGGCGCAGACGTGCGGCCAGCCAGACTCCGCACATGGCCAGCAGCACGAAGGCCAGGCCCGCGACGACAAAGCCGCCCAGGGCCAGCAGCGACAGACGGGCCTCACCCACCAGCCAGAACAGCAGCAGGCCAAAGGCCCCCAGCGCAACGGCCAGCACCAGCCAGACGGACAAGCCGGGAGCGCCCAGGTCACGGCGCAACACGCGCAGCGGCGTGACGCCGGCCAGTCGCAGGACAGGAACGGCGGCAAAGCCCAGCACCAGCACCACGGCCACCAGCAGGGCCTGCAGCGCCGGCCAGGCCGACGCTGCGGGCAGCGAGGTCTCCAGCATCACGCGAGCCACACCGGTGAGCGCATGATGGGCCACCCAGCCCAGGATGACGCCCAGGGCGCCCCCGGCCAGCGCCAGCCAGAGCATCTCCAGCATCAGGGTCCGGGCCAGCACGCGCTGGGTCAGCCCCATGGCCTTCAGGATGGCAAAGCCATCCAGGTGGCGCTCGGCAAAGCGGCGGGCGCCCAGGCCGATGGCCACGGCGGCGATCAGGGCCGACAGCAGCGAGACCAGCGCCAGGAACTGACGCGCACGCACGAGCGTGTTCTGAATCTCGGGGCGGCCTGCTTCCAGATTCTCCAGACGTTGGCCTGCACCCAAGCGGGGCTGCAGCCATTCCTGGAATTCTGAAATGGCCTGAGCCTCCCCAGCCACCAGCAGGCCATGGCTGATGCGACTGCCGGGGCGGACCAGGCCGGTGGCCGGCAGATCGTCAATCGACAGCATCAGTCGTGGCGCGAAGTTGACAAAGGAAGCACCGCGACTGGGCTCCATCAGGATGAAGCGGTCGATAGTGAAGCGGGCATTGCCCAGGGCCAGTGTATCCCCGAGCTTCAGGCCCAGCCCCTGCGCCAGGGATTCGTCCACGAAGACGGAACCGGCCGGCGGGCCATGCTGGATGGTCTGCGATGTGCGGGCCTGTAGATCACCAGGCGCGGCCGTTTCGTTGGCCGACGAAGGACCTCGGGCGGGTGCCTGCTGCGAATCCGCCAGTCTGCCTGGGGACGCTCCGTCATCGGTCCCGGACACGCCCGCGAACGGACCGGCTTCGTCGGCCGTGACGGTCAGTTCACCCCGCAGCGGGTAGTCATGGCTGACGGCGAGCACCGAAGCCAGCTGCGTGAGGGGAAGTGCCTCGTCCTCGTCTTCTGCATCCGCAGCCGGCGTGGAAGACTCGGCCATGGCCATGCTGGGAAACGAGGCGGTATGCGCCACCCGAAGCCCCAGTGCCCGTGCCTTCCGGGTCCAATCCTCAGGAATGGGCCGGTCGGCACGAAGCACCAGATCCCCACCCAGCAGGTGCAGGGCCTGTTCGTTCAGTGCACGATCCAACCGATCAACAAAGAATCCGACAGTGGTCACGGCGGCGACTGCCACCAGCAGGGCCACCAGCAGCAGATTCAGCTCACGGGCCAGCAGGTCGCGCCACAGCAGCAGGAAGGACAGGCGCAAGGCAGAGGCACGCGAGGCAGTCGGTGACATGGTCGGAGAAGAAAGCAAGGAAACGAAGCGGGCGAAGGGTGTTCTCAGGCGCCCGCAGGAGGTGCGGCGGGCACCGGGGTGTCCACCGGTGTTGCCTTCAGGCCCTCATCCACCGCAGCCAGCACGTCAGCCGTGGCCGGAATGACGCCGACGCCTCCGAAGCTGGCGCAGAAGCTGTCGCCCGAAACGGCACACTGCACGGCGTCAAAGTCGGCAAAGATGCCGATCGTGGGACGTCCCAGCGCGCCGGCCAGATGGGTGAAGCCCGTATCAAGGCCAACGACGATGCGGGCCATGCGGATGACGCGTGCGGCGTCGCGCACCGACAGGAAAGGAGGCACCACCGAGGCGGTAGCCTGGGCGCCCGCTGCCTGCACGGCAGCATCGGCCAGTCGCCGGGCGCGTGCCTCTTCGGCGGGTGAGCCCCAGAACCAGACCAGGTCCAGCCCGGCCCGCTGGAGGTGGACGGCCACCTCCAGCCACTGCGCCTCGGGCCAGAGCTTGGCGTCACGGCTGGCACCGGTGACCAGCAGCGCCATGGGCCGCCCCTGCGGCAGCCAGGGGGCTTCGTCGATGCCCAGGTGCGGCACGGTCAGGCCGAAGCGGGCCGGCGTGTCGATGGAATAGCCGAAGGCGCCGGCACCAATGGCACGATTGCGCCGCACCACGTGCCAGTCACGCGGGACCGGCACGGGACGATCGTAGGCGAGCGCCGCCAGCGGCTCCCGGGCCGAGGCACGATCGGGGCCCACGCGCACGCCGCCCCGGGCCATGCGCACCACAGCTGCACTCTTGAGAAGTCCCTGGCAGTCGAGGATCCAGTCATAGCGACGGCCGCGCAGTGTCTGCCAGAAGGCCTGCATGGCCGCCCGTGTCTCGGACTTGCCCAGCGACTTTCGCCAGCGTCGCCAGGACAGCGGAATGACCTCATCGACGGCCGGATTCATGGCCGGCAAGGCCGAAAAGGCCGATTCGACGACCCACTCGATGCGGGCATCGGGAAACTGTGCACGCAAGTCGGTGGCCAGGGGCTGGGCATGGACGACATCCCCCATGGAGGACATCTTGACGATCAGGATCCGGTTCATCGGCAACAGACAGCAGAAAAACAGGCGGCAGAAACTGAAACGCCGCACCAGCCCAGGGACCGGTGCGGCGTTTCAGATAAGAACGAATAACGTCAGAAAAGATCAGCTGAGACCAAGCTCACGGAGCATGTTACGCTCTTCGATGGCCCGACGCGCCTCGCGCAGACGCTTGGCCTGCTCGGTGACGGCGATGTCCGCATAGTCTTCCGGGCGCGATTCGACGCGACCGGCACGCATACGGGCGGCATGCCGAGCCGTGACGATGGCGCTATGATGATGCGCGGTCATGGCTGAATTAGGTTTACGAGTCGATTTCATCCCTGAGTCCCGTTAAGCTAAGAATGAAAGGCGTGCTTCTTGCAGGCGCAGGAAGGAATTGTCGCCGAAACACAACAAAAACCCTTTGCTTGAGCAAACTTCCGAAACACGATGAGATTGAATAGTATAACACACCGCCGCCTGTCGGTCGCCATCGCCCTTTTCTCCTGGGGCAGTGTCGGCGTGGCACTGTTCACACAGCACGTGCTGGGCATGCAGCCCTGCCCCTGGTGCATTGCTCAACGCGTCCTGTATCTGCTGTGTGGCGCGCTGGCCATTCTGGCCGTCCTTCCGCCCGTCAGAAGCTCGGCGGGACGCATCATTGCCACGCTCTTTTCCGCGACCGGCATCGTGGCGGCTGGCGGCGCCCTCGTCACGGCGCTCTATCAGCATTTCGTGGCAGCCGCCAGCGGTTCCTGCGCCGTCACGGCAGCCGACCGTTTCCTAATGGAGACCGGCCTGGCAGACTGGCTGCCCGAAGTCTTCGAGCCGCGCGCCTCATGCGCCGAGGCGGACCAGGCCCTGATCGGACTGCCCTATTCCATCTGGAGTGCCATTCTTGCGGTCATCCTGCTGGTGTTGGGCGGGCTGGCGCTTCGGGCATTGTGGCGATCACGCGTCCGATGATCGCGGCATGGCAGAATGCGGGCTGAAGGCCGCAAGGCAGAGCCTGCATTCCAGAGCCATTTTTCGGGTCCCCGCATCCTTATCCATGACCCCCTCATCCTCCCCCAACCCCACCGCGGCAACCGCCCCTCTCATCGCGCTGCTGGATCGCCACCCGCTGTTCTCGGGGCTCCCCCAGCCCGTTCTGATGCAACTGGCCGAAAACGCCTGGCACCAGACGCTGGACGCAGGCGAAAGCGTGTTCCACGAGGGAGATCCCGCCACCCATTACCTGCTGGTGGAAAGCGGGCAGCTGGAGATGGTGCGCTTCAGCCAGGAGGGTGACGAACACGTCTTCCAGTCCTTCGGCCCCAACTCGCTGGTGGCCGAGGCCGCCATGTTCATGCAGCATGGGCGCTATCCGATGAGCTCCCGCGCCGGCAGCGGATCCGTGGGCATCTGGCGGCTGTCGGGCATCAGCCTGCGTGCCACCTGCGAGGCCCACCCGCCCCTGGCCACCCGGATGCTGCAGCGCTTCAGCCAGCGGCTCTACCACCGCGTCAACGAGGTGGAGTGGCTGACCAGCAGCACGGCACAACAGCGGCTGGCGGCCTATTTCGTGGCACTGCGCAAGCAGCAGGGCGACGAGCTGAACTTCCCCCAGAGCCAGCGTCATGTGGCTGCCCAGCTTGGCATCCGCCCTGAAACGCTGAACCGCCTGCTGGCAGACTGGCAGCAGCGCGGCTGGATCACAGGCTCGCGCCGCAAGTGGACGCTGGCCGAACCCGAACCGCTTGTCCGCATGGCCGAGGGACGCGTGCGACCGTTCTGAGCGGGAACCATGAAACAACAAGGGCCGGAAGGATCTCTCCTTCCGGCCCTTTTCTTGTGCCCCGGGAGATCCCCGGGGCGCTGACGTCGTGGCGTCAGCTGATGCCGATCAGCGACCCAGCAGGCCCTTCAGGGCGTCCTTGGCCTTCTTCGTGTCGACCTTCTCTTCGAGCTTGCTGCCCAGGCCGCTCTTTTCCAGGCTCTGCTTGAGCTTGTCCTCGGCCTTGCCCTTCAGCTCCTCACCCACCTTGGACTTCAGGGCATCCTTGGCGGCAGCCGACCAGTCGATCTGCCAGGACGGCGCATCGAACGGACCGTTCAGGCGCACGGGAATGGTCACGCCCTTCAGGTCAGCCAGCTCGCGTCCACCCTGCCCGCTGCTGGTACCGACCACCGACGCACGCACCGTGTAGTCCAGCACGCTGCGACCGATGTCGATGGAACCATCCCCACCGACCCGCAGCAGCGGCGACTTCAGCGACAGGTCGTTGCTGCGCGCCACACCGTTCTGCAGCTGGAAGCTGACCGACATCTCGGTGAAGTCGGTCTTCTGGGTCTTGTCGGAAGCCTGGTTCTGGGTACCGGTGTTGGCCTTGAACATGTTGCGCGCCTCGCGCAGCTTCTCGCCCAGGTTGATACCCTTGAGCGCGCCGTCCTTCAGGGCCACCGAGGCATTGCCACCCAGCGAGCGCTTCATCGCCTCCACCGTGGCACCGCCCGTGTTGACGGCCACATTCAGATTGCCGCTCCCCTCCAGCATGTCCTGATTGGCCAGCGCCTTCAGCAGCGGCTCGATGGAAATGCCGGTGAGATCAGCCTTCAGCGTCACCTTGTTGGCGGCGGGCGACGAGCCGGTCGTGACCGTGGAAGAAGCCGCCAGCTTGCCCTGGTAGAGCATAGCCGTCACCGGAGACAGCACGAGCTGGCCGTTGGCAACCTTGGCGTTGGCCTTGAGCTGGCGCATTTCCAGGCCGCGTGCAATCAGATGACCAATGCCCACCCGCGCATCCACCGTCAGTCCCTTCAGGGCCGACAGGTCCACCGGCGTCTCGGCGGGATTGCCCGTGGTCGAGTCGGGGGCCGGCGCAGCCGCTGCATCGGTCTTGGCCGGCGGGAACAGACGATCCACATTGAGGGAATCGGCGTCCAGGGCCACCGTGATCTTCGGCGTCTTGAAGCCGTTGACACCGGCCTTCAGGGCCATCTTCGCCTGGTCCAGCAGGGCCGACAGATCAGCCGCGGCAGTTTCCTTCTTCAGATCGGCCGATACCTGGCCGCCCAGCTTCAGCGACGAGGCCGCCTTCGACACCGACGGATCCTCGATGTCGACCTGACCATCCAGTGCCGTGAGCTGGTAGCGACCGGCGGCCAGGCTGGCCTGTACCGGCGTGGCCAGCTTGGCCGCCACGGTACGTCCGTCCTGCGTCAGCTTCGCATCCAGCCCCAGGCTGTTGACCTTCAGGTCATCGGCGGTACCACCGACGCCCGCCAGCGTCAGCACGGCCGACAGCCATTCCTTGTCACCCAGGCTCACCTTGGCCTGGACCGTGTCACCGGAAGCCTTGTCGCTGGCAATGGCCAGCTTCGGCGCCGCCACCGTGCCACGGAAGCTGTCAGCCCCCATCCGGCCCTGGGCATCCAGTGCCAGGTCGTTCAGATCGATGATCGGGCCCTGCGGGTCGAACGAAAAGCCCTTGAGCTTGAGGGCGAACTGCTGCACCTGCAGCGTGTCGATGGCGCCCTTGAGACCGGCGCTGAAGTCACGCAGCCCATACCGTCCCTGCTCCAGGTCGATCTTGAGCTGGCCCTTCATGCTGAAGTCGCCCCGTGCCTCGGGCGAGGTAGCACCAAAGCCCAGCGACAGCGAGACGGGCGTCTCGATGACATTGGCCAGCGGTCCGGTCTCGACGTTCAGCCGCTCCAGCGTGTAGGTCTGGCCAGCCTGGCGGTCATCGAAGACCACGCGCGCGTTGGCCAGCGTCACCCCGTTCACGTGGAAGGCGGGGATCTTGGCGGCAGCCTCCGGCTCGGCCGGCTGCTCCTGGGCGGGCGCATCCTGGGCGCCCAGCAGGTCGTCGATGCTCATGCTGCCATCAGCCTGGCGCACCACCTTGGCCTTCAGGCCATCGATGGTGACCGTGTCGGCCTGGACATCGCCTTTCAGCAGCGGCAGCAGCGCCACGCTGACCTGTGCCGACGTCAGGCTGGCAGCCTCCTGCTCGGGCTGATTGGGCTCGGACAGCCGCACCTCCGGCAGCGTGACCCCAACATGGGGAAAGATCGACAGCTTCAGGTCGCCCTCGAACGAGAGGGTGCGGTTGTAGCGCGTTGCCACGAAGTTGGCAATCTGCGGCTTGAAGTAATTGACATCGACAAAACTGACCGCGACGGCGGCCACGACCAACAGGCCCACCAGCACGCCGACGACGATCGACAACTTCTTGATCATGACTGGACTCCAATCAGTGAATTCAGATGCGCGGCCAGCGAGGCAACCTCGGCATCGACCTGCACAGGCGGCCGTCCGGGCTCGTGCAGCGCCCGCAGCAGGCGCCGCAGCGTTTCCTCTCCCGGCAGCACCGGCCCGAAGAACCGGGGCTGGCCCTTCACCGTGACCAGCAACGTGGGAAAGGTCTCGATGTCGAGATCTCCCAGCAGCTCGTCATCGTCCTCCACATCGACCCAGGCAAAAGCGGTTCCAGCGTGGCGTGGCGCCTCGTCGGCCAGCATGGTCCGATAGTCGCGGCAGGTGCCGCACCAATCGGCACACAGGCAGATGACCATGGTCTCAGTGCCACCTTCCGGACGATGGATCAGCAAGGAGGAATCGGACATGTAGACGGCGAAGACGTGACCCGGGTTGACAGGGGCAGAGAGGGATACGACCCAAAGGACGGTTTGCGGGACACAGATCCCAGCAGGGTAGCACGCCTCCATTATAGAAGCATGACATGCCCCGGCATCCATCCTGCCCCGATAGCCGCCTGCACTACCCGGTGATGCGTCGGCGCGACAAATCGGCGACAAAGACGCTTTCCGCCGAAGTCCAGAACGTGATGGATTCGACAGACAACCTGCCGCATACCCCGGATGATCATGGAATTTCCCTTACGGCACATGCCCCCATGGAGGCCAGACAGTTCCTCACCCCATCCCTGGTTGTCGACGGCAGCCAGCTGGCATTCGTCGGCCCCATCGAACCGGGCCGGGAGGCCGAGACCTTTGCCACCCTGCTGACCTTCACCACGTTTGCGGAGAAATCCGACTCCGTCATCGATGAGGCCTACACCCTGGCCTGCGCCAGTACCGGCACTTCCAGCCGACTCGACGAGAACCGCTGGTACGACATTGCCCGCGAGTACTACGAAGAGTATCTGGAACAGCTGAACACGGCCTCCCCGGCCGAGCTGCAGAGCCACCTGGACTGGCTGGACGTGCATTTCTTTGCCCGGCACCCCGGCTACGAAGGCGCGCGGATGATGATCGAGCGGTTTCTGGTGACGCACGGCGGACCGCTGCACTAGACGGCTCTTGAAATTCCCGCAGGTCTCCTCATCTTCTGGGCACGGGCGCTGAATCATCGGGCCCGTGCACATTCCATCGCTTGATCTTCGAGGATAAGGAAACCATGAACCAGTTCGACTTCGCCCCCCTGTACCGCTCCGCCATCGGCTTCGACCGCATGGCACGCATGCTCAACAACTCGCTGCGCAACGACGCCCAGCCCAGCTACCCCCCCTACAACATCGAGGTCTTCGGCGAGAACGCCTACCGCATCACCATGGCGGTGGCCGGCTTCGACCGCTCGGAAATCGAGATCGAAGTCGAACAGGACGGCCTGAAGATCACCGGCCGCAAGCGCCCCGCCGCCTCGCAGCCCACCTATCTGCATCGCGGCATCGCCGCCCGTGACTTCGCCCACCGCTTCCAGCTGGCCGAGCACGTGCGCGTCGTCGGCGCCTCGATGAACAACGGCCTGCTCGACATCGACCTGGTGCGCGAGATTCCCGAAGTCATGAAGCCGCGCCGCATCGACATCGCCGATGGCTCTGCAGCCCCCCGTGCCGATGTGCTGGGCAATCCGTCCCAGACCCAGGGCGACGCCTCGACGGCTGCCCCCCAGAACGTCTGAGCCACCGCACTGGCACGCCGTGGCCGGTGCATCATCACCCGCCCGTCATTGCCACTGCATGATGACGGGTCGGGTCATGAACATCCTGACCCGGACCAGGCACCGGAAACAGAAAAGGCACCTTCGGCACGCATCCGCGACCCAAGGCGCCTGACAGGAAAGACAGATCCTGAACGCCCCGCTGCGCATCCCGCACCGGGGCGTTTTCATGCCGTCAGTTGTTGTTCATCAGCTCGGCACGCAGACGATCGCGCGCAAAGTTCTTCTCGGCATTGGTGAGCTTGCCGTGACCCAGGTCGGCATAGATATGATGGATCAGCAGCCGGTCCAGTGCCGCGTCGATGCGACGGCTGGTCGGATCGATTTCCGAGCACAGGCCAGCCTGTTCCTCGACGAAGACCTTGACGGACTCTATGATCTGCTGCCGGCTCTCGTCATCCAGCGGCGTGTGCTCATTGCGCATGCCCGGGTAGGCCGACGCCGAGGGCGGCGCGCCATAACCACCGGCGCCTCCCGCCACTGCTCCGGCCAGACCGCTGGCGTAGGACGCGGGCTGACTGTACTCATAGTCACCAGCCTGCGTGCTGGACGCCATTGGCGCTGCCGGCGGCACATAGCGCATCACGGCCGACAGGTCATAGACATTCAGGCGCGCCACACGATCGGCACGGCTGGTGATCTCGAAGCTCTGGCGATGCGAGACGCCCAGCTCGGTGTCCTCGACACCGATGACGGCAATGCGCACGCCCTTCTTCTGGGCCATCTCGATACCGATGGCGAAGTCACCGTCCCCCGTCACCAGGGCCGCATCGGAAATGGCACCGTTGCTGGCCAGTTCGATCAGGTCGGTAACAATCAGGGAATCAACGCCCCGCTGCTGGCCCGCCGCATTGACGATGCCCGAGCGGAAGTGCACATCCGGAAGCTCGGCAATGGCTCGTTGCTGCGGCGACAGCCCGCTGGCCATCACGCCGTCATACCAGTACACCCGCAGTAGTTCGCGGGTGGTGAGGCCCAACGCGGTACGCGTCTTTTCCAGCAGCAGATTGATCAGGGCTGCCGGATTCATGACCTCCAGGTGATGTCGCTTGGTGGAGGCGCGCTCGCTGACGATTTCTGCCGACTGATGCAGCAGATAACCAGCGTCCACCATGACTACAAAACGATCCATGTCGAGAGATTCCATTAAGAAAGTAACTAATTAGCGCAGGCTTCCGATTGTGTGATTGATTTGTCCGACCCTGGGTCGCAGCCTGCTACTGATACGAGTTCAGTATAGTTGAAGCACATGCCATGATCCCGGCAGAAAATCCAGCGCACAGTCCCCGGCAGGCAATGCTGTACCTGCAGACACCGGACGACAGGCGGCCTCCTTCATCGGTGGCACCCCACGCTTGGCATGAAAAATAACGTTTCCGTCAATCGGTGGAATGATCCATGTCAAGGGCTTAGGGCAAAACACCCCAGTGCAGCGCGCATGCAACGCCCGACGAAAAAACAGAGGGGAAGATAACGAAAGATGAGGCAAGGATATTGGCGGAAGCGGTGAGATTCGAACTCACGAACGGTTGCCCGTTGCCGGTTTTCAAGACCGGTGCAATCGACCACTCTGCCACGCTTCCGACGTGACTGCAGGACTGCCGCGATAAATGGCCCCTTCCAGGTTGCTCCCCTGGCCCATCGGCAGTGCCGTCTGACGATTCTACCCCATCTGCTGCGCAATCCCCCTGACGCACGGGCTATCATCGCCACACTTCCGACAGCCTCCGGCCCTGTATCGGTCCGGAACGCCTTCATCATGCCCGACACCCCCAACGCCACCCCCCCTACCCCCTCGGCGTCCCATCACCCAGCTGCGATCTCATCGACGGCGGCGAAAAACCCCGTGCGCCCCCTGCTCGTCCGCTTCGGCGCCATGGGCGACCTGGTGCTCATCCAGCCGATGATCCGACTGCTGGCTGCACGCTACGGGGCCCCGGTGGACCTGCTGGCCGCTGGAGGCTGGGTGCGCCCGCTCTACCAGGGGCAGCCCGATGTGGGCGAGATCCACCTGCTGGCCAAGCGCAAGCTGCCGCTATGGCTGAGCGCCGAGAAGCGCCAGCTGCTGCAATGGCTGCGGCAGACGGGTCCGCGTCCGGTCTGGTATTGCGACTTCGACGAGAAGCTGCTGCCCCTGCTGGCTCAGGCAGGCATGGACGAGCGCTGGGTGGTTCGCGCCAAGGCCGTGGGCACGCGGGATGGCGAGCATCTGGTGGACTTTTCGCAGCGCCTGGCACGGACGGAGCCGCCGGCGTTGCGGCACGTGACGGAACAACGCATGGAGGTGTCCGGGCCCCATGTGGGCCAACCCGCAGAAGCAGCGGGCACCCAGACAGCACACCCGGCAGCGTCCTCGAAAACGCAGGCAGACCTGGACGACCGCGACCCGAACCTGCGCATTTCCGCCGCCATGCGGGCCGACGTACAGGACTGGCTGCAGGCCAAGGGGTGGCTGGGCAAGCCGCTGCTGCTGGTTCAGGCCGGCAACCGCCGCACCATGCGTACCGGCCTGCGCCGGCGGATGTCCACCAACACCAAGTGGTGGCCCGAAGACAACTGGGCAGCCATCATCCGCATGCTGGCCGAGCGCCATCCGGACGCGGTCATCCTGCTGGTGGGCGCCCCGCCCGAGGCCGACCTGAACAACGAGCTGCTGCAGCGCGCCGGCGTCAAGCAGGCCTTCAACGTGGCACGCGAGCTGCCCATTCCACGCCTGCTGGCCTTGCAGGCGCGTGCTGCCGGCATGGTGACGGTGGACACCGGCCCCGCCCACACGGCGGCCGCCGTGGGCTGCCCGCTGGTGGTGCTGTTCGGCGTGGCCGATCCGGTGCGCATCCGCCCACGCGGCGGCGACACCCCGGTGGAAGTGCTTCAGGCCATGCACGACGGCAAGCCCGACATGACGGCCGTCAGCGTGGATGCCGTGGTGCAGGCCTGGCAGCGGTTGCCGCTGCGCCAGGGAGCCAACGGCGAGGACACGGCCGGCCCAACCGCGACAGCGTGAATCGCCCAGGCCGGTGATCAGCTGAACACACCCCGTGAGCCGGCACGCGCATGCAAAGCGGCGTGCCGTAGCGCGCGACCGCACGACATTCAGCACACGGCTGCATCAGCCGCCGGTCACGTATCCGTGGACGTGAAACCGGATCAGAGATCGAACGTCGGCCACGGCAGGCTGCCGTCGTCGAAGCGCTGCAGCCAGTGCACGGCAATCTGGGTCTTCACGTCCAGCAGACGGTGCGCACGCAGCTCGTCCACCAGCCAGCCCAAGGTCACCCATTCGATCTCGACGAACTCGCCAACATCCAGCGAACGCTCGACCTTCTCCAGGTCACGCGCCAGGTAGATGTCCATCACCTCGTCGGCAAAGCCGATGGCCGGATGGATGCGCGTCAGGTGCGCCCAGCGTCTGGCACGGTAGCCCGTCTCTTCCACCAGCTCGCGCTTGGCCGTCTCCAGGCTGGTTTCGCCAGGATCCTTCTTGCCGGCCGGGATCTCCACGTAGACCCGCCCCGGGCCATAACGGAACTGGCGCTCGATCAGGATGCGTCCATCGGCGTCGATCGGCACCATGGCCGCCGCCCCCGGGTGCATGATGAACTCGCGCGTGTTGGTGGAGCCATCAGGCATGCGGGCCACGTCCTTGCGGACCTTCAGGAAGCGCCCCTCATAGACCACTTCACGCGATACGGTGCTTTCGGCCAGTGACGGATACTGCCTGGCCACGGTCGGATCGATGTGATCGGGGATGGCGGTATCCGCCGCCTGCGGGTTCTCTTGCTTGGACATGCTCTGCTTCCGGTTTAACTGAATCCTGTGCTCGAGAGCTTACCCGACTTCATCCCCACACGAAAAAGCCGGGACATGCCGTGACGCATATTGCGCACGCATGTCCCGGCCGTGTACGGCAGCCCCGACTACCGGAGCCAGCTCTCAGCCCAGGTGCCAGGCGCTGCGGATGGCTGCCACGCACAGGGCCATCAGCGGCCCGGGCAGCAGGCCCAGCAGCAGTACGGCCACACCATTGATGGCCATCAGTGTCCGCGCCTGACCATCCACCACGATGTCGGCGTCATCCTCGACCTTGTCGAAGAACATCACCTTGACAACACGGATGTAGTAGAAGGCGCCGATCAGCGACATCAGCACGGCGTAGATCGCCAGCCAGGTGTAGCCGGCAGCCACCACCGACTTCAGCACCGCCAGCTTGGCATAGAAGCCCACCAGCGGCGGGATGCCGGCCAGCGAGAACATCAGCAGCAGCATCACGCCAGCCAGCCAGGGGCTGCGACGCGCCAGACCGGCAAAGTCCGAGATCTCCTCGGCCTCGAAGCCCTCGCGTGCCAGGAACTGGATGAGACCGAAGGTACCCAGCGTGGTCAGCACATAGCTGATCATGTAGAAGAGCGCGTTGCCGAAGGCCTCGTGCGACGGCGGGAAGCCCTCGCCACCGTAGACACCCGCCAGACCCAGCAGGACGAAGCCGACCTGCGAGATGGTGGAATAGGCCAGCATCCGCTTCAGGTTGGTCTGGGCCACGGCCACGATGTTGCCGATGCCCAGCGACAGCACCGCCAGGATGATCAGCATCTGCTGCCACAGGCCCGCCATCTCGATGACGGCCTCACCCAGCAGACGGAACAGCAGCGCGAATGCCGCCAGCTTGGGGCCGGCCGCCACGAGCAGCGTGGCCACGGTGGGCGCGCCGTGGTAGACATCGGGCACCCACATGTGGAACGGAACGGCTCCCAGCTTGAAGGCCAGGCCGGCCACCAGGAACACCATGCCGAAGGCCAGCACCTGCGGCGAGGCCATGCCGCTGTAGACGCGGCCCATGATCTCGGCAATGTCCAGCGAGCCGGTGGCCCCATAGACCATCGACATGCCGTAGAGCAGGAAACCTGAAGCCAGCGCGCCCAGCACGAAGTACTTCATGGCGGCCTCGGTGCCCTGCGTCCAGTTGCGGCGCAGGCCGATAGCGGCATACAGCGACAGCGACATCAGCTCCAGGCCCAGGTACAGCACCAGCAGGTTGCCGCCCGAAATCATCACCATCTGGCCCAGCAGCGAAAAGAGCGCCAGCACGTACAGGTCAGCGCCCCGGATGCCCCGGTCAGCCATGTAACCGCGTGAATAGATGATGATGCTGCCGGTGCAGACAATGCCGCAGACCTTCAGCAGGTAGGCCAGATCGTCGGCCAGGTACATGTGCCCGAAGGCCTGTTGCGGCCCATGGTTGTACTGCCAGAGCACCGCCACCAGCGGCGCCACCAGCACCAGCAGCGCCATGCGGTCGGCGCGCATCGAGCGTTCCTTCCTGCCGGTCAGCGCCTCCACCACCAGGAAGACGCAGATGCCAAGCATCAGCAGGATCTCTGGCGCCAGCGCGGCCAGATTGAGTTCATGCAGGGTCAGTGACACGGCCATGCCTCTCTATGTCTACTTGAGCTTGGTTTGGGAAACGTGCGTGAGCAGCTGCTCCACCGAGACCTGGATCAGGTCGGTGAAGAACTTCGGATAGATGCCCATGAACAGGACGAGTGCGGCCATCAGCATCAGCAGCCAGAACTCGCGCCGGTTCACGTCTTCCATCTTGTCGACGTTGGGATTGGCCACCGGGCCGAAGACCACGCGCTTGTACATCCACAGCGAATAGCCCGCGCCCCAGATCAGGGCCGTGGCGGCCAGCAGGCCAATCCAGAAGTCGAACTGCACCGCGCCCAGGATGACCAGGAACTCGCCCACGAAGCCGGAGGTGGCCGGCAGGCCCGCGTTGGCCATCGAGAACAGCAGGAACAGCGCCGCGAACTTCGGCATCCGGTTGATGACGCCACCGTAGTCGGCAATCTGCCGGGTGTGCAGGCGGTCGTAGAGCACGCCAATGCACAGGAACATCGCGCCGGCCACGAAGCCGTGCGACACCATCTGCACCACCGCACCCTGCATGCCGGTCTCGTTGAACATGAAGAAGCCCAGCGTGACGAAGCCCATGTGGGCGATCGACGAATAGGCCACCAGCTTCTTCATGTCGGTCTGCACCAGCGCCACCAGACCGATGTAGATGACAGCCACCAGCGACAGCGTGATCATCAGCCAGGCCAGCTCGTGGCTGGCATCGGGCGCGATGGGCAGCGACAGGCGCAGGAAGGCATAGGCCCCCAGCTTCAACATGATGGCGGCCAGCACCACCGAGCCCCCGGTGGGTGCCTCGACGTGGGCGTCGGGCAGCCAGGTGTGCACCGGCCACATGGGGATCTTGACCGCAAAGGCCAGCAGGAAGGCCACGAAGATCAGCACCTGCTCATGCAGCGTGAGCGGCAGCCGGTGCCAGGCCAGGATCTCGAAGCTGCCCGACTGCAGATACAGGTAGATGATCGCCACCATCGTGAGCAGCGATCCCAGCAGGGTATAGAGGAAGAACTTGAAGGCCGCATACACGCGGTTCGGGCCGCCCCACACCCCGATGATGATGTACATCGGGATCAGCGTCGCCTCGAAGAACACGTAGAACAGCATGCCGTCGGCAGCCGCGAACACCCCGATCATCAGGCCCGAGAGGATCAGGAACGCCCCCAGGTACTGATGGACGCGGTCCTTGATGACTTCCCAGCCGGCGATGACCACCACGATCGTGATGAAGGCCGTCAGCAGCACCAGCCATACCGAGAGGCCGTCAATGCCGAGCGAATACTCGATGCCCAGGCTCTCGATCCAGGGCTTGCGCTCGACGAACTGCAGCGCCGCCGTGGTGCGGTCGAAGCCCGTGTAAAGCGGGATGGTGACGGCAAAACCGACCAGTGAACCCAGCAGCGCCAGCCACCGCGACAGGGTCGCACGCTGTTCGTTGCCGAGCGCCAGCACGATGATGCCGCTGATGATCGGTACCCAGATGGCGGCACTCAGCCAGCCCATGCTCAATGTCTCAGTCGTCTGTTCCATGGTCGATCTATTGCGCGCTGGCCAGAAGGGGAAGGAACCAGAACAGCAGGAAGGCCAGCCCGATGATCATGGCAATGGCATAGTGGTTGAGGAACCCCGTCTGCCCCTGACGCAGGACGCGGGAGAACCAGCCCACCAGCCGTGCGCTGCCATTGACCACCAGCCCGTCGATCAGCCCCTGGTCGCCACGTTTCCACAGCCCGGACCCCAGGCGGCGGGCACCACCGGCGAAGAACCACTCGTTGAAGCGGTCGAGGTAGTACTTGTTCTCGAGAACCGTGTAGATGCCCTTGAACGTCTGCTGCAGGCGAGCCGGAATGGCCGGGTTCACCAGGTAGAAGTACCAGGCGGTGGCAATGCCGGCCACCATCAGCCAGAACGGCAGCGAGGTGAAGCCGTGCAGCGCCATGGCGACCCAGCCGTGCCAGTGCTCGGCAAGCGCGGCCATGGCCGGATGCCTGTCGGCGAACACCGTGATGACACCCTTGAAGTACTCGCCCGTGATCATCGAATCAGCCGCGATAGCGCCGATGATGATGGAGGGGATGGCCAGCAGCACCAGCGGCACCGTCACCACCCAGGGCGACTCGTGAGGCACGTGAGCGCCATGGCCGTCGTGACCGTGTGCATCATGCCCGTGCGCGTCATGGCCATGCGCCGTCTCGAACCGGGGCTTGCCATGGAACACCAGGAAGTACATCCGGAACGAGTAGAAGGCCGTGACGAACACGCCCGAGAGCAGCGCCCAGTAGGCAATGCCCGAGCCCGGCACGTTGGCGTGGTGCACCGCCTCGATGATCGACTCCTTGGAATAGAAGCCGGAGAAGAACGGCGTGCCCACCAGCGCCAGCGAACCGATCAGCGAGGTGACCCAGGTGATGGGCATGTACTTGCGCAGGCCGCCCATGTGGCGGATGTCCTGATCGTGGTGCATGCCGATGATGACCGAACCGGCCCCCAGGAAGAGCAGCGCCTTGAAGAAGGCGTGCGTCATCAGGTGGAAGACGGCCACGCTGTAGGCCGAGGCACCCAGCGCCACGGTCATGTAGCCCAGCTGCGAGAGCGTCGAATAGGCCACCACCCGCTTGATATCGTTCTGGATGATGCCCATCAGGCCCATGAAGAAGGCAGTGATGGCACCGATGATCATCACGAAGGACAGCGCCACTTCCGACATCTCGTAGAGCGGCGACATGCGGCTGACCATGAAGATGCCGGCCGTCACCATGGTGGCGGCGTGGATCAGCGCGGAGATCGGGGTCGGGCCTTCCATCGAGTCCGGCAACCAGACGTGCAGCGGGAACTGCGCCGACTTGCCCATGGCACCCACGAAGAGGCAAATGCAGGTCACGGTGATGAGCGACCACGGCGTGTCGCCGATCAGCTGGATCGTCACCTTCTCGAGGTTCGGAGCGGCCGCGAAGATCTCGGCATAGTCCAGGCTGCCTGTCCAGGCTACCAGCAGGCCGATGCCCAGCACGAAGCCGAAGTCACCCACGCGGTTGACCATGAAGGCCTTCAGGTTGGCGTAGATGGCCGAGGGCTTCGTGTACCAGAAGCCGATGAGCAGGTACGACACCAGACCCACCGCCTCCCAGCCGAAGAACAGCTGCAGCAGGTTGTTGGACATCACCAGCATCAGCATCGAGAACGTGAAGAGGCTGATGTAGGCAAAGAAGCGCTGATAGCCGTCGTCCTCTTCCATGTAGCCGATGGTGTAGACGTGCACCATCAGCGACACGAAGGTCACGACCACCATCATCATGGCGGTGAGCTGGTCGATCAGGAAGCCCACTTCCATCTTCAGCTTGCCGATCACGGCCCAGCTGTAGAGGGCGCCGTTGAAGGTGTTGCCCTGCGAGACATCGTGCATGACCCACAACGAGGCCAGCAGCGACACCAGAACCCCGAGGATCGCCACCCGGTGGGTGGCCTTCTTGCCGATGGCCCGACCGGCGAAACCGGCCACCATCGCACCGACCAGTGGTGCGAAAGGTACCAGCAGATACGCTGTTTTCATCGGCTAGCCCCTCAGATGGTCGAGATCTTCGACGTTGACGGAATGGAACTGACGGAAGAGCACGACCAGGATTGCCAGGCCGATGGCCGATTCGGCCGCCGCCACCGTCAGGATGAAGAACACGAAGATCTGGCCGGCCAGATCCCCCATGTAATGTGAAAAGGCCACGAAGTTCATGTTGACGGCGAGCAGCATCAGCTCGATCGACATCAGCACGACGATCAGGTTGCGACGGTTGAGGAAGATCCCCACCACCCCGATCGAGAACAGGATGGCCCCCAGCGTCAGGTAGTGCGCGAGGCCCAGTTGCAGGAAATCAGCGGTCATCGTTGCACCCCTCTCACGATTCTTTCGAGGCTGCAGGCTTGGCCTCGGCAGATGCAGCGGCCGGCTTGGCATCGGCCGACTTGGCATCCGCGGACCCTGCAGCCGGCTGGGCTGCAGCAGGCGCCGCCTGTGCGGTTTCCGAACCCTGCCCTTCGGCCGCCTCGGCGGGTTGCGGCGGCGCAGGCACCACGGCCGACATGCTCACCAGACGCACGCGGTCGGCAGCACGCACCCGCACCTGCTGGCTGGGGTTCTGCGACTTGCGATCCTTGCGACGGCGCAGGGTGAGCGCGATGGCTGCCACCATGGCCACCAGCAGGATCATGCCGGCGATCTCCAGCGGATAGATGTAGCCCGTGTAGAGCAGCTCACCCAGCGCCTTGGCGTTGTCGTAGTCGGCTGCCGGCTGCACCAGGTCGGCCTCCTGGACGCCACCGAAGTGGGCCCACAGCACCAGCGACAGCTCGACGACGATGATGGCCGCCACAAAGAGCCCGACCGGCAGCGATCGCCAGAAGCCTACACGCAGGTTGTCGAGGTCGATGTCGAGCATCATGACCACGAACAGGAACAGCACCATCACCGCGCCCACGTACACCAGCACCAGCACGATAGCCAGGAACTCGGCCTTCATCAGCAGCCAGATGGCCGCCGACGACACGAAGGTGAGCACCAGGAACAGCGCGCTGTGAACCGGGTTGCGCGCCGTGATCACGCGCGTGGCCGCAAAGACCGTCACCAGCGCGAACAGGAAAAACAAGACTGATATGACATCCATGTTGCCGACCGTCCTTGCTCAGCGATAGGGGGCATCGGCTTCGCGAGCCGCGGCGATCTCGCTCTCGTAGCGATCGCCCACGGCCAGCAGCATGTCCTTGGTGAAATACAGGTCGCCGCGCTTCTCGCCGTGATACTCGAAGATGTGGGTCTCGACGATGGAGTCGACCGGACAGGACTCCTCGCACAGCCCACAGAAGATGCACTTGGTCAGATCGATGTCGTAGCGGGTGGTGCGACGCTGTCCGTCCGCACGCACTGCCGACTCGATGGTGATGGCCATGGCCGGGCAGACCGCCTCGCAGAGCTTGCAGGCGATGCAGCGCTCTTCGCCGTTGGAATACCGGCGCAGTGCGTGCAGCCCCCGGAAGCGCGGCGACAGCGGCGTCTTCTGCTCGGGATACTGGACCGTGATCTTGCGGGCGAACAGGTAGCGCCCCGTCAGCTTCATGCCCTTGAGCAGCTCAAGCAGCAGGAAGCTGGAAAAGAAATCCTTGATCGCTCGCATCTTCAGCTCTTCCAGATGTTGAAGGGCGTCTGCATCCAGACGGCAATCACCAGCAGCCAGACCAGCGTGACCGGAATGAACACCTTCCAGCCCAGCCGCATGATCTGGTCATAGCGGTAGCGCGGGAAGCTGGCCCGGAACCAGATGAACAGGCTGACCAGGAAGAAGGTCTTGATGAACAGCCAGAACCAGTCCCACAGCCACTGCGGACCGATGTCGAGCCCCAGCGTGAAGAAGGGCTGCCAGCCACCGAAGAACATGATGGCGGCCAGCGCCGACACCAGGATCATGTTGGCGTACTCGGCCAGGAAGAACACCGCAAAGCTCATGCCCGCGTATTCCACCATGTGGCCGGCCACGATCTCGGACTCGCCCTCCACCACGTCGAACGGGTGACGGTTGGTCTCGGCCACGCCGGAGATGAAGTACACCACCAGCGCCGGCAACAGCGGCAGCCAGTTCCAGGACAGGAAGTTGATGCCGTGGTCGGCAAAGGTTCCCCTGCCCTGCGCCATCACGATCTCGGAGATGTTCATGCTGCCCGAGACCATCAGCACCATCACCATGCAGAAGCCGATGGCCAGCTCGTAGGACACCATCTGGGCCGCTGCACGCAGCGCGCCCAGGAACGAGTACTTCGAGTTGGAGGCCCAGCCTGCCAGGATGACGCCGTAGACCTCCAGCGAGGTCAGCGCCAGCAGCAGCAGGATGCCGGCATTGATGTTGGCCAGGGCGCGGTCGGGACCGAACGGGATGACCGACCAGGCCGCCAGCGACGGCATGATGGCCAGCACCGGCGCCACCAGAAAGAGCATGGGGCTGACCTGCGTGGGCAGCAGGATCTCCTTCAGCATCAGCTTGATGCCGTCGGCCATCGGCTGCAGCAGCCCGAGCGGGCCGGTCCGGTTCGGGCCGATCCGCACGTGCATGTAGCCGATCATCTTGCGCTCCCAGAGCGTCAGATAGGCCACGCAGATCATCAGCGGTGCCACCAGCACGATGATCTTGATGAGGTTCCAGACGACAGGCCAGGCCATGCCCAGCCACTGCTCGCCCGTTTGGCTGATCACGTCGATGAAATTCACTTGACGGCCTCCAGCGTGATCGGTCCGAACATTGCGGGCAGCGCCGTGACCGAGACATGCGCCGCCGGCACCCAGGCCACGTCCTGGGCCAGCCGGTCATCGCGGACCAGCGGCAGCACGATCTCGTGACCGTCCTGGCTGACCCGCACCTCGGCCGCCCCTTCCAGACCCAGACGGGCCAGCGTCTCGCCATGCAGGCGGACCACCGGCGCGCGGGCATCGGCAGTCTTCTGGAGCGCCGTGCCGCGCCGCACCAGGGCATCGACCGAATAGATGGGCACGCTGGCCAGCCGCTGCAGCACCCCGGCCCACGGCAGGGCACGGTAGGCTGGCAGCTGGGGCGCCACCTGGTTGTTCAGGAGCCGCCCGAAATGGCGGCCATCGGGAATGGGTGCTGCCGAGAGCGACTCCTTGCGCACCAGGCTGCGGCGCAGGCCGGCACCCGGGCGGTTGGACGAGGCCGGTGCGACGGGCCGCGCCGGCTCCGCTGCGACAGGTTCGACCGCACCGGCCAGCGCCCGCTGGCGCACCTGCTCGACGCTCTCGAAATCGAAGCCCGGGATGCCCATGAGCGAGCCCAGCACGCGCAGCACCTTCCAGCCCGGCCGGGTCTGGCCGGCGGGACGCACGGCACCGTTGAAGCTCTGCAGCCGGCCCTCGCAGTTGACGAAGGAGCCGCCCGTTTCGGTGAACGGGGCGATGGGCAGCAGGCAGTCGGCCAGCTCCATCAGCTCGGGCGAGGCATAGGCCGTGAGCGCAATCACCGTATCGGCCTGCTTCAGGGCGGCACGGGCGGACACGGCGTCGGCGATGTCCAGCGTGGGCTCGATGCCGTGCAGCAGATAGGCACGACGCGGCTGGGCCAGCATCTGCACCACGTCCAGCCCGGAACTGCCGACGACCGGCAATGCAGTGGCCAGGTAGCCCCCTACCGAGTTGGAGGCCTCACCGATGACGCCGAAGTGTGCGCCGGTGAGCTGGGCAATGGCCTGCACCACCTGCAGGATGGCACCATGCTGCGGATGCTGGACGACGGCATTGCCCAGCCAGATGGCGCGTTTTTCGCCTTCGGCCAGCGCAGCGGCCAGTGCCTTGGCGGCCTCGGAGGGCTCGACCTCGCCATACGGCTGGGGCACCGGCTGGCCCGCCTGGCGGGCACAGGCCACCAGCACCTCGATCAGGTGATCGAGCCAGCGGTGCGGCGCCAGCACCTGCTGTCCGGCCATCGGCATCAGCCAGTCCTCGGCCACGCCGTGCACCGAGTGGACGGCCGTGCCATTCTTGGCGGCATGACGAACCCGTGCCGACAGCAGCGGATGATCCTTGCGGAGGAACGAACCGATGATCAGCAGCGTGTCGAAGGAATCGACCTCGTCGATGGCGTGGCCCAGCCAGGGCACGCCGGCGCGGGTGGCGTCGATGGAGAAGTCGGTCTGACGCAACCGGAAGTCGACGTTCTCGCTGCCCAGGCCACGCATCAGCGCACCGCCCAGATACAGCTCCTCCAGCGTGGAGGTCGGCGAAAGCAGCATGCCGATGGACTCGGGCCCGTGCTTCTGTGCGATGTCGGCCAGTGCGTGCGTCACGTAGTCCAGCGCGGACTCCCACGACGCCTCGCGCCACTCGTTGTCCTGCTTGATCATCGGCACCTGCAGGCGGTCGGCCGCCTCCAGGCCCTCATACGAGAAGCGATCACGGTCCGAAATCCAGCACTCGTTGACCGACTCGTTCTCGAAGGGAAGCACGCGCTTGACGCGATCGTGCTTGACCTGCACGACGATGTTGGAACCCAGCGAATCGTGCGGGGCTACCGAGCGACGACGGGTCAGTTCCCAGGTACGGGCCGAATAGCGGAACGGCTTGCTGGTGAGCGCGCCGACCGGGCAGATGTCGATCATGTTGCCCGACAGCTCGGAGTCGACCGAATGGCCCAGGAAGCTGAGGATCTGCGAGTGCTCGCCGCGCCCGGCCATGCCCAGCTCCATGATGCCCCCGATCTCCTGACCGAAGCGCACGCAGCGGGTGCAGTGGATGCAGCGCGACATCTCCTCGGCGGAGATGAGCGGGCCCATGCTCTTGTGGAAGACGACCCGCTTCTCTTCACGGTAATTCGACATCGAATGACCGTAGCCCACCGCCAGGTCCTGCAGCTGGCATTCGCCGCCCTGGTCACAGATCGGACAGTCCAGCGGGTGGTTGATCAGCAGGAACTCCATCACCGCCTTCTGGGCCTCGACGGCCTTGCGGGAATGGGTGTGGACCTTCATGCCGGCGGTGACCGGCGTGGCACAGGCGGGCAGCGCCTTGGGCGCCTTCTCCACCTCCACCAGGCACATGCGGCAGCTGGCGGCAATGGAGAGCTTCTTGTGATAGCAGAAATGCGGCACGTAGACGCCGGCCGCATTGGCCGCGTGCATCACCATGCTGCCTTCGGCGACCGATACCTTCTGCCCATCGATTTCGACTTCGACCATAACTGTCCCGTCAGATTCAGCTCAAAGGGAGGTCGGCACAAGACAGGTCTTGTGTTCGACGTGATGAACGAATTCATCACGGTAGTGCTTGATGAAGCCCCGCACCGGCATGGCGGCCGCGTCACCCAGCGCGCAGATCGTGCGCCCCTGGATGTTGCCGGCCACGCGATCGAGCTCGTCGATGTCCTCGGGACGGCCCTGACCGTGCTCGATGCGGTGCACGAGGCGGTACAGCCAGCCGGTGCCCTCACGGCACGGCGTGCACTGGCCACAGCTCTCGTGCGAGTAGAAGTACGACAGCCGCTCCAGGCTGCGCACCGGGCAGCGGGTCTCGTCCATGACGATGACGGCGCCGGACCCCAGCATGGAGCCGGCCTTGGCAATGGCGTCATAGTCCATTGTCAGGTCCATCATCATGTGGCCGGGAATGACCGGGGCCGACGAACCGCCGGGGATGACCATCTTCAGCTTGCGGCCATAACGCACCCCGCCCGCCAGTTCCAGCAGCTTGGCAAAGGGCGTGCCCAGCGGAACCTCATAGTTGCCGGGACGCTCGACGTCGCCACCGACCGAAAAGATCTTGGTGCCGCCGTTGTTGGGCTTGCCGGCTTCCAGGAAGGCCTGGCCGCCATTGCGGATGATCCAGGGCACCGCCGAGAAGGTCTCGGTGTTGTTGATGGTGGTGGGCTTGCCGTACAGGCCGAAGCTGGCCGGGAATGGCGGCTTGAAGCGCGGCTGGCCCTTCTTGCCTTCCAGCGACTCCAGCAGCGCGGTTTCTTCGCCGCAGATGTAGGCGCCGAAACCGTGGTGGGCATTCAGGTTGAACGAGAAGTCAGTCCCGAGGATGCGATCCCCCAGATAGCCGGCAGCGCGTGCCTGCGCCAGCGCCTCCTCGAAGCGCTCGTAGATGCGGAAGATCTCGCCGTGAATGTAGTTGTAGCCCGCGCTGATGCCCATCGCGTAGGCAGCGATCGTCATGCCCTCGATGACGATGTGCGGGTTGTAGCGCAGGATGTCGCGGTCCTTGAAGGTGCCCGGCTCGCCCTCGTCCGAGTTGCAGACGAGGTACTTCTGGCCCGGGAACTGCCGCGGCATGAAACTCCATTTCAGGCCGGTGGGAAAGCCCGCGCCACCCCGGCCCCGCAGTCCGGAGGCCTTCACTTCGGCGATGACTTCCTCGGGCGTCATCGGCTGCTTGCCGTCTGCCCCCAGCAGGACACGCTTGAGTGCCTGATAGCCACCGCGCGCCTCGTACTGCTCAAGCGTCCAGCCGTCGGCCGAGGTCAGCCCCGCGAAGATCTGCGGGTTGATGTGCCGCCCATGGAAGCACGTCTCCTGGACACGGGCGTCAATCTGCAGGTTCCTGTCCATGGTCAGTGACGCTCCTTGTTCCTCAGTTCATCGATCAGCGCATCAAGCTTCGCGTTGTCCATGAAGCTCTCGACCCGCTTGTCGTTGATCAGGCAGATCGGGGCATCGGCGCACGAACCCAGGCACTCGGTCTCGATCAGCGTGAAGCGCCCGTCGGGCGTGGTCTCGCCGAAGTCGATGCCCAGCTTCTGCTTCAGGTACTCGCCGGCCTTGTCACCCTCGCGCAGCGCGCACGGCAGACAGGTACAGACGCCGATCTTCCAGGTGCCAACCTCTTCGAGGTTGTACATGTTGTAGAAGGTGGCGACCTCGTAGACCGCGATGGGCGGCATGGAGAGGTAGTCAGCCACGTCCTCAATGACGGCGGGCGACACCCAGCCCACTTCGTCCTGGGCGATGGTGAGCGCACCCATCACCGCCGACTGTTTCTGGTCCGCCGGGTACTTGGCGATCTCGCGGTCGATGAGCTGGTAGGCCTGGGCCGACAGCAGACGTTTGACCGGAATGGCTTTGGTGGCCGTCATCGATCGATCTCTCCGAAAACGATGTCCTGGCTGCCGATGAGGGTGACGACGTCAGCCAGCATGTGACCGCGCGACATCTCGTCCAGCGCCTGCAGGTGCACGAAGCCGGGCGGACGGATCTTCATGCGGTAGGGTTTGTTGGCGCCGTCGGACACCAGGTAGATGCCGAACTCGCCCTTCGGATGCTCCACCGCCGCGTAGGCCTCGCCCTCGGGCACGTGCATGCCTTCGGTGAAGTACTTGAAGTGGTGGATCAGCTCTTCCATGTTGCTCTTCATGGCAACACGCTTGGGCGGGGCCACCTTGTAGTCGTCGATCATGATGGGGCCCGGGTTGGCCCGCAGCCACTCGACGCACTGGCGGATGATCCGGTTGCTCTGGCGCATCTCGTTGACGCGCACCAGGTAGCGGTCGTAGGAATCGCCGTTTACGCCCACCGGGATGTCGAAATCGACCTTGTCGTAGACGGCATAGGGCTGGAACTTGCGAAGATCCCAGACCACGCCCGAACCCCGCAGCATCGGGCCGGTGAGACCCAGCGCCTTGGCACGCTCGGGTTCGACCACGCCGATGCCCACCAGACGCTGCTTCCAGATCCGGTTGTCGGTGAGCAGCGTCTCGTACTCGTCCACGCAGGTGGGGAACACGTCGGTGAAGGATTCGATGAAGTCCAGCAGCGACCCCTGGCGATCAAGGTTCAGCGCCTTGGCGCGGCTCTCGGAGATGCCCCCCTTGCCGCCTGCCTTGTACTTGGCCATGGTGCCCGGCAAGTCGCCGTCCACACCGCCGGGACGGTAGTAGGCCGCGTGCATCCGTGCGCCCGAGACTGCCTCGTAGCAGTCGAAGAGCGCCTCGCGCTCACGGAAGGCGTAGAGGATGACGGCCATGGCACCCACGTCCAGCGCATGCGAGCCGATCCACATCAGGTGGTTCAGGATGCGGGTGATCTCGTCGAACATCACGCGGATGTAGCGCGCGCGGATGGGCGCCTCGATGCCCAGCATCTTCTCGACGGCCAGCACGTAGGCGTGCTCGTTGCACATCATGGACACGTAGTCGAGACGGTCCATGTAGGGCAGTGTCTGCAGGTAGGTGCGCTGCTCGGCCAGCTTCTCGGTGGCCCGGTGCAGCAGGCCGATGTGCGGGTCGGCACGCTGCACGACCTCGCCGTCCATTTCCAGCACCAGGCGCAGCACGCCGTGGGCCGCCGGGTGCTGCGGCCCGAAGTTCAGGGTGTAGTTCTTGATCTCGGCCATGTTCGTCTCACTGCTCGTTGCGCGTGGTACCGCCTGCGTACTGGGCTTCGCGGACGACGCGCGGCACGTTCTCGCGCGGCTCGATGGTGACGGGCTGGTAGACGACGCGGCGCTGCTTCTCGTCGTAGCGCATCTCGGTGTAGCCCGAGATGGGGAAATCCTTGCGGAACGGGTGACCGATGAAACCGTAGTCGGTCAGGATGCGGCGCAGATCTGGGTGGCCGGAGAAGACGATGCCGAAGAGGTCGAACGCTTCGCGCTCGAACCAGTTGGCACAGGGCCACAGGTCGGTGACAGTCTCGACCATCGGCGCCTCATCGTCCATACAGAACGAACGCAGTCGCACGCGATGGTTGTGCCGGATGCTGAGCAGCTGCATCACCACGGCGAAGCGCGGGGCATCCCATTCGGCATTGCCGTAGGTGGAATAGTCAATGCCACAGAGGTCGATCATCACCTCGAAGCCCAGACGCGGGTCATCGCGCAGGCGCTCGCAGACGATGTGATGGCAGTCGCCGCTGATCTCGATCGTGACCTCGCCGAGGGCGGTGGACAGGCCCAGGATGCGCTCACCGAGAGCGTCCTGAAGGGCAGCAACCAGGGTTTCGGTACTCATGATCAGCGACGCGCAATGGTGTTGGTTTCACGGATCTTGCGCTGCAGCTGGATGATGCCGTAGATCAGCGCCTCGGCCGTGGGCGGACAGCCCGGCACGTAGATGTCGACGGGCACGATGCGATCACAGCCCCGCACGACCGAGTAGGAATAGTGGTAGTAGCCGCCCCCGTTGGCACAGGAGCCCATGGAGATGACCCAACGCGGCTCGGGCATCTGGTCATAGACCTTGCGCAGGGCCGGCGCCATCTTGTTGCACAGCGTGCCGGCCACGATCATGACGTCCGAATGACGGGGACTGGGCCGGAAGATGACACCGAAACGGTCCAGGTCGTAACGCGAAACGCCGGCGTGAATCATCTCGACGGCACAACAGGCCAGGCCGAAGGTCATGGCCCACAGCGAGCCCGTACGGGTCCAGTTGATCAGCTTGTCGACATTGGTGGTGACGAAGCCTTCGTTCAGTACGCCTTCGATGCTCATGGGCCTACTCAGGGGAAAATGGACGGTTGACCAGACGGATGCTCGGCAGGAATGGTCAGCGAAACGGCAGCCATGTCGGGATGAGCCACGGCGGCCCCGGACACAGCAGGAAAGACAGCGGCACGCAGCAGCCGGTCACTCCCAGTCAAGCGCGCCCTTGCCCCATTCGTAAATGAAGCCGATGACGAGAATGCCGAGAAAGACCATCATCGACATGAAGCCGATGAAACCGATGGTGCCCAGAGAGACCGCCCACGGGAACAGGAAGGCGATCTCCAGGTCAAAGAGAATGAAGAGAATGGCGACCAGGTAGTAGCGGATGTCAACCTGCATCCGGGCGTCACCAAATGCCTCGAAACCGCATTCGTAGGCAGAGAGCTTTTCAGGATCGGGGCGGGAGGGACCGAGCAGCTTGCCGATCACCATGGGGCCGATACCAACGAGGGAGCCAACAAACAGAAAAAGAAGGACCGGTAGATAGTTGTTCAAATCCATGACATATCCTCTCGGACCGATAATGTTGGCAAGCCCTATAAATGAACCGGCAGGCGTTCTACAGAACATCTGCCGGACCATAGAGTGATTCTGGTGCCGACGGCGAGACTCGAACTCGCACAGCTTTCGCCACTACCCCCTCAAGATAGCGTGTCTACCAATTTCACCACGTCGGCAATCGGGTCATTCTACTTAGATTCTACAGGGCGTCCAAAGGACGCTGCGGAATCCGGCTGCATCCATGTCTCCTTGCTGGACCGGGGCTATATTACCTCAATCCGGCCGGCATGGGTGCTGCGACATCCAACATGATGCCTGAGCGAAACCCTGCCTGCCTTGACCCAAATCAGTTGCAGCCTGATTTGATGGATTCTACATGAACGATCGGATGATCAATCCGATCGTTCGAGCACTTATTGTTGCTTGCCAGCCGGTGCCTGGGCACCCTCTGCCGACTTTTCTGCAACACCGGCCGGGCCTTCCGGCACGGCATTGCCCTGTTGCGCAGGTGCCGCAGCGGGCTGTTCACCCGGCAGCGTGGGCACCGACGACGAAGCCGGCGCCGGCACGTCGACACCTTCCATCACGCTGCTGCCACCGCTGGTGGAGCGAGCGTGCTGGCCACCCGGGTGAGCCAGGAAGGCCAGCGCCAGCGTGCTGGCGAAGAAGACCGTGGCGCAGATGCCCGTCATGCGCGACAGGAAGTTGGCCGAGCCGCTGGCCCCGAACAGGCTGCCCGAGGAGCCGGACCCGAAGGCCGCTCCCATGTCGGCGCCCTTGCCGTGTTGCAGCAATACCAGCAGCACGACACCCAGCGCCGAGACAATCAGCAGGACCAGCGCGATCGTATGAAAGAGATTACCCATCGAGTGGCTCAAGCTCCGAGGCTGTCGACGGCCGCCTTGGCGATGCCGACGAATTCATTGGCAACCAGCGACGCGCCACCCACCAGACCGCCATCGACATCCGGCTGCGAGAAGAGCTCGGGTGCGTTGGCCGCCTTGACGGAGCCGCCGTAGAGGATGCGGACGGAAGGTGCGGCTGCATAGCCGCTGGAGGCGAGGCGGTCACGCAGGAAGGCGTGCACGGCCTGGGCCTGTTCAGGCGTGGCGGTGAGGCCGGTACCGATGGCCCAGACAGGCTCATAGGCCAGCACGAAGGCCGAGGCCGGGTGACGCTCGATCACCGGCAGGACGGCGTCAAGCTGTCGTGCCAGCACCACTTCGGTGTCACCGGTCTTGCGCTCTTCGAGCGTCTCGCCGATGCAGATGACGGGGATGAGGCCGGCGTCCAGCGCAACCTGCGTCTTGGCGGCGACGATCTCGTCGGTCTCGCCATAGAGCGAGCGACGCTCGGAGTGGCCAACCAGTACCCAGCGCACTTTCAGATCCACCAGCATGCCCGAGGAGACTTCGCCGGTATAGGCGCCATCCTGCTGGGCCGAGAGATTCTGGGCGCCGAAGGTGATGTTGCTGTCGGCCAGCTGCGAGGCCGTCTGCGACAGGTAGGGGAACGGGGGGCAGACAGCGACGTCGATGGTATCGAAGCCGGCCACGGCGGGCTTGAGTGCCGACAGCAGGGCCTCGTTGTTGGCCTGCCTGCCATTCATTTTCCAGTTGCCCATCACCAGGGGGCGACGTTTGCCTTGGGTATTCGTGGAGTCTGGCATGGATGTACCGTATCAGAAGAGGATGACAGCCTTGCCGCACGCAGTCTGCACGCGGGCAGGCAGGGACCCGGACGGGCCGGGCATCAAGTCGATTCTATCGCCCCGCAAAAAGCAGGGTCAAACAAGACCCTGCCTTCTTCTTCGCCTTGCAACGGGCGTCAAAGGCTCCAAAGACATGTCATGCGGGCATCCGGCACGCGAGACAGCGGGTATCCATCGCCTGCGGCTCACCCCTGCTGCAGGCTGCCCGGGTCTCGGGCAGCCTCGTCAGACGTGTGCCAGGGTCAGTTTCCGCCCTGCCCGCCCGTCAGGCCGGCGGCCTTGCGCCGACGGCGCTTCAGGTAACGCAGTACCTGAGTGACGTGACCCGAGATCCCGTAGCCCATGAAGATCAGGAACAGGATGCCGGGCGGATCGGAAGACACCAGCACCAGCGCCAGCATGAGCAGGATGAGGACGACGAAGGGAACGCTGCGCCGCAGGTTGAAGTCCTTGAAGGAGTAGAACGGCGAGTTGGAGACCATCGTCAGGCCGGCATAGACGGTGATGACCCAGGCCAGTCCGCCCAGTTCGCCCCCGGTGGCCGTGATCAGCCGCGAGTCATGCCAGTCGGTGGCCAGCCAGACCAGGCCCGCCACCAGCGCGGCCGCTGCAGGACTGGGCAGCCCCTGGAAGTAGCGCTTGTCGACGACCTGGATATTGGTGTTGAAACGCGCCAGTCGCAGGGCGGCGCCCGCCACGTAGATGAAGGCAGCCAGCCACCCCCATTTGCCCATGCCGGTGAGCGCCCAGGAGTAGATGACCAGCGCCGGCGCCGCGCCGAACGAGATCATGTCGGCCAGCGAGTCGTACTGTTCGCCGAAGGTGCTCTGGCTGTTGGTGAGCCGGGCCACGCGTCCATCGAGGCTGTCGAGGAACATGGCCAGGAAGATGGCAATGGCAGCCCACTGGAATTCACCGTTCATGGCCATGACGATGGCATAGAAACCGGCAAACAGGTTGCCGGTGGTGAAGGCGTTGGGCAGCAGGTAGATGGCTCGCCGATGGCGTACGGCCGGGTGGGCAGCGTCATCCACCATGCCTGCGGGCTGGATGTCCTCTTCGGGCGGAGGCAGCATGTCCGGCGGCTGCACGGGCATCTCGACCGCCGTGAAGTGTCGACGCAACCGGACACGCCGGGCATTCAGGGGGCGGATCTTGCCCCGGGGGGAACGGGCACTCTTCACTGCTCGTAGGGCCGCTCGCGCAGCCATTTGGTCATGATCCACTTGTCGCCGCGGATCACAGGCATGCCGGCGTGCAGGCATCGATAGTCGAGCTGCCCGTCGGCGTTCTGGTATTCGAAGTACACGGCCGACCCCTTGATGGGCTTGGCCGAGAAACCGATGTCGGGGAAGGCTGTTTCACCCCCTTCCGGCACGTCATTCAGATACATCACCACGGTGCCGATGCGCTGGCCACCGACGCGGGTGAGCACGGCCGAGCCCGGATCCTTCGGCTCGAAGAAGTCCTGGTGGGCCTTGTATTCGCCCCCCGGGCCGTAGTGCAGGATCTGCAACGGCTCGCCCCGGTTGACGGGCAGATCAACCAGCGCGGACAGGCGGGCCTCGATGCGCCGGACCAGTTCGTTCTCACCACGCTCGAAATGGCTGCCTTCGCTCTTGCGGACGCTGCTCTCGTAGCTGCCGCCGCTTTCGCGGTCCACAACCTGCGAGGTCTTCATCTTGCCGCGCGACAGGCGGATCACCTCGTCGCACTCCTCGTCGGACAGAAGCCCCCGGATGACGGCGATGTTGGGATTGGACATCACGGCCGCCAGTTCCACCTCACGGTCGGCCACCGTGAAGCGCGGCAGCTGCGAGATGAGGCGGATGGGCGAGGCCTGGTAGCGCTGTCTGCGCGCCCCCTGCAGGCCGGCCGCTGCGCGCTCGTCCTCGGGCAGGTCCTGCACGCGCTCACCAATGCCACCGATGATCTCGATGGCGTGGCGGGCGAAGACCGGATCGAAGCCGTTCTCGACCATGATCCGCTGCATGTCGGCCCGCTCGCAGCCGCGCAGCACGTTGGTGGTGATCCAGTCCTGCCAGCTGGCAGGCAGGTGCGTATGGCCGCCCGCAGTGGCGCTGGCGCCCGATGGGGAGATCGTGTTCTGGCTCATGGTCCTGATTAGAGCGCCGGATGTCCGACGATGCAAGCCGCAGCCGCCCGGTGGCCACGACGCCGAGGGCCTGCCGCCACTCCTTGGCGGGAGCCGGGCGGCGGAATGAAATGCGACAGAGCCTCTTTCCGGGATGATCCTGGAAAGAGGCTCTGCCGGTGGTCCGAGACCCCACCGGGGCCAGCCCTGCCCGCTGCGCGGAGCGCATACCGGGCAAGAGCTGCCAGCGGGGCCATCGGAAAGGGGTCGATGCTCAGTTCTTCGAGCGGTCGACCAGCTTGTTGGCCTTGATCCACGGCATCATCGCGCGCAGCTGCTCGCCCACCACCTCGATCGGGTGCTCGGCGTTCAGACGACGGCGCGACTCCAGCACCGGACCACCGGCGCGGGTTTCCAGGATGAAGGACTTGGCGTATTCGCCGGTCTGGATGTCCTTCAGCACCCGGGCCATCTCGGCCTTGGTCTCGTCGGTGATGACGCGCGGGCCGGTGACGTACTCGCCATACTCCGCGTTGTTGGAGATGGAGTAGTTCATGTTGGCGATGCCGCCCTCGTAGATCAGGTCCACGATCAGCTTCATCTCATGCAGGCACTCGAAGTAGGCCATTTCGGGGGCATAACCGGCCTTGGTCAGCGTCTCGAAGCCTGCCTTGATCAGCTCGACCACGCCACCACACAGCACGGCCTGCTCGCCGAACAGGTCGGTCTCGGTCTCTTCGCGGAAGTTGGTCTCGATGATGCCGGCACGGCCACCACCGATGGCAGCGGCATACGACAGCGCCAGGTCACGGGCAGCGCCGGACTTGTCCTGGTGGACGGCGATCAGCATGGGCACGCCGCCACCGGCCGCGTAGGTGCCGCGGACCGTGTGGCCAGGAGCCTTGGGCGCCACCATCACCACGTCCAGGTCGGCACGCGGCTGCACCTGGCCATAGTGGACGTTGAAGCCGTGCGCGAACGCCAGCACGGCACCTTGCTTCAGGTTCGGCTCGATATCGGCCTTGTAGGCGGCGGCAATGTGCTCGTCCGGCATCAGGATCATCACGAAGTCGGCGCCCTTGACGGCATCAGCCACCGAAGCCACCTTCAGGCCGGCCGCACGGGCCTTGCCATCGGACGGGCCACCAACGCGCACGCCCACCGTCACGTCCACACCCGAATCCTTCAGGTTGAGCGCATGGGCATGACCCTGCGAGCCGTAGCCGATGATGGCGACCTTCTTGCTCTTGATCAGCTTGAGGTCGGTGTCCTTATCGTAGAAAACTTTCATGGGAATGGAAATCCTTGGTCGGTGGATTCCGGCCGCCACGCGGGCCCAAGGGCCCGGCCACGGCCAGGAAAATCAAAAAAACGTCACTTGCGACAGAGTGTAAACCGTCCCCGGGAGCCCCCGGGTGACCCACCCCACCGCAGACAGGGGGAAGTGCGGGGCGCGCAGGACACTGCCCGTGCGCCCCTGTTGCGGGGTCTACAGCTTCAGTACCCGCTCGCCGCGGGCGATGCCGCAGCTGCCGGTACGGACGGTCTCCAGGATCACCGCCTCGCCCAGCGCGGCCAGGAAGCCGTCAAGCTTGGACGAGTCGCCCGTCAGCTCGATGGTGTAGGCCTTGTCGGTCACGTCGATGATGTGGCCGCGGAAGATGTCGGCCATCCGCTTCATCTCGTCGCGGTCCTTGCTGGCCACCGCACGGACCTTGACCATCATCAGCTCGCGCTCGATGTGCGGCGCCTCGGTCAGCTCCAGCACCTTCACCACATCGATGAGGCGGTTCAGGTGCTTGGTGATCTGCTCCAGCGTGTCGTGCGAGGCGCTGGAGACGATGGTCATCCGCGACAGCGAGGCGTCCTCGGTGGGCGCCACGGTGAGCGACTCGATGTTGTAACCCCGGGCCGAGAACAGCCCGACCACGCGCGAGAGTGCCCCCGGCTCGTTTTCCAGCAGCACGGAAATGATGTGTTTCATGTCGGCTCCTGTCCTGTCAGAGGTCTTCTGCGCCCAGCAGCATTTCGGTCAGGCCCTTGCCGCCCTGAACCATCGGCCAGACGTTCTCGGTGGGATCGATCACGAAGTCGATGAACACCGTGCGGTCCTTGTACTTGCCGAAGGCATCGCGCAGCGCCCCTTCCACATCCTCGGGCCGCTCGACGCGGATGCCGACGTGGCCATAGGCCTCGGCCAGCCTCACGAAATCGGGCAGCGCTTGCAGGTACGACTGGGAATAGCGCCCCTCGTACTCGATCTGCTGCCACTGCCGCACCATGCCCAGCGAACCGTTGTTCAGGTTGATGATCTTGACCGGCAGGTTGTACTGCGTGCAGGTGGAGAGCTCCTGGATGCACATCTGGATGGAGCCTTCACCGGTGATGCAGGCCACCGGCACGCCGGGGTTGGCCAGCGCGGCACCCATGGCGTACGGCAGCCCCACGCCCATCGTGCCCAGACCACCGGAATTGACCCAGCGACGCGGCTTGTCGAAGCGGTAGTACTGCGCCGCGAACATCTGGTGCTGCCCCACATCGGAGGTGATGATGGCGTCTCCGTGCGTGACCTGGCAGAGCTTCTCGACCACGAACTGAGGCTTGATCTTCGGGCTTTCGCGGTCGTAGGCCAGGCAGTCCCGCTTGCGCCACTCGTTGATCTGCGCCCACCAGCTCTGCAGTGCCTTGCTGTTGGTGCCGGCGCCCGCGCTGAACGAGGCTTCCAGCAGGTCCAGCAGCGAGGTCATGCACTCGCCCACGTCCCCCACGATGGGCACGTCGACCTTGACGCGCTTGGAGATGGACGACGGATCGATGTCGATGTGGATGATCTTGCGCGAGATCTGCGCGAAGTGCTTCGGATTGCCGATGACGCGGTCATCGAAGCGGGCACCGATGGCCACCAGCACGTCGCAGTGGTGCATCGTCATGTTGGCTTCATAAGTGCCGTGCATGCCGGGCATGCCGATCCACTTGGAATCGCTGGAACGGTAGGCCCCCAGGCCCATGAGCGTGGTGGTGCACGGGAAGCCCAGCTGGTCGACCAGCTCGTTCAGCACCTTGGAGGCATTGCCCAGGATGACGCCGCCGCCCACGTAGATGAGCGGGCGCTCGGCCGCCAGGATGAGCTGCATGGCCTTCTTGAGCTGTCCCTGGTGCCCCTTGACCACGGGGTTGTAGGAGCGCATGGCCACGGTCTTGGGGTAGGAGAAGCCGCAGCGGTCGCGCGAGACATCCTTCGGGATGTCGATGAGCACCGGACCGGGCCGGCCGGTGCAGGCAATGTGGAAGGCCTTCTTGAAGGTGGCTGCCAGGTCGCGCACGTCCTTGACCAGGAAGTTGTGCTTGACGCAGGGCCGGGTGATGCCCACCGCGTCGCATTCCTGGAAGGCGTCCTCACCAATGGCATTGGTGGGCACCTGACCGCTGATGATCACCATCGGCACCGAATCCATGTAGGCCGTGGCGATGCCGGTGACAGCGTTGGTGACGCCGGGACCGGAGGTCACCAGACAGACACCGACTTCCTGGGTGGTGCGGGCGTAGGCATCGGCCGCGTGGACGGCAGCCTGCTCATGGCGCACCAGGATGTGCTGGATATTGCGGTTGGGATACAGTGCGTCGTAGAGATAGAGAACGGCGCCCCCCGGATAACCGAAGATGTGCTTGACGCCCTCTTCCTCCAGACAACGGATGGCGATTTCCGCGCCGGTAAGTTCCATTTTTGTTTGCTCCTCGCTCAGATTGCCCCACCGTCCGCCGGCCCCGGTTCGGCACATGCCTCCGCCCCGAGACAGACCCTGACAACGGCAGGTTCCCTGTTCCGGGAAGACCCCGATGGATCCTCCCTGACCCGCCCGACCGCCAGCGGGCACATGACGCCCGGCGATCCGACCAGTCCCTGCAGCACCCCAGCGCCTTGTGGGCAGCCGGCATGGCAGCATGCACGCGGCCCGGCAGGGTCGCACGCATCCCGGCATGCTACCATCAACAGCCTATGGCGACCCGACCGGAAATATCGGAATTTCTCGCCTCGGTCGAGCGCCGGGCCTTCAAGCAGGTGGTCTACACCGTGCGCGACGACGACATTGCGCTGGACATTGTCCAGGACGCCATGCTCAAGCTCGTCGAAAAGTATTCCGACCGCCCCGTGGCCGAACTGGCCCCCCTCTTCCAGCGCATCCTCCAGAACGCCACCCACGACCACTTCCGTCGCCAGAAGGTGCGGCGCACCTGGGTCAGCCTGTTCTCGTCCCTGCCTGGCGTCGGCAGCCAGGACGGCGACGAGGATGTCGATCCCCTGGAGAGCCTGCTGGCCAACGCCGACGACCGCCGTACCGAGGACGCCTCCGATGAAGCCAGCCGCGCCCAGACCCTGCGCCTGATCGAGGCCGAGATCGAGCGCCTGCCCCGCCGTCAACGCGAAGCGTTCATCCTGCGTTACTGGGAGGAGATGGATGTGGCCGAGACGGCGCGGACCATGGGCTGCTCGGAAGGCAGCGTGAAGACGCACTGTTCCCGGGCCATCCACACCCTGTCGCAAGCTCTGCGCGCCAAAGGCATTACCTTATGACCCCCCACCAGGACCAGATGGCACGGCGCCTGTGCCAGTTGCTCGATTCCGCTGCAGACGACCTCTCGCCGCGCATCCAGTCACGCCTGGCGGCGGCGCGCGGCCAGGCACTCGCCCGCCTGGACGAGATCACCCGCGAAACCGGCCGCGCCGGACGCAGCCGGGGACGTTTCCTCGACTTCTGGCGCACGCCCTGGCAGGCACCGGCCTGGTCACGGCTGGCGCTCACCGCCATCCCGGCCATCCTGCTGGCCTTGGCCGCCCTGGCTGGCAGCCTCTTCACCCAGGAGCGCACCGTCATCCAGCAGGCCGACGCCTACACCGAGATGCTGACCGCCGACGTGCCGCTGTCGGCCTACACCGACAACGGCTTTGCCGCCCACCTGCAGGGCGGCATGATGCGCACCTCCGCATCGGCACGCGACCGCTGAGGCCCTCCATGCGTCAGAGCGTGCCCGTTCGTCCCGCCCTGCTTTCCCTGGCCACCGGGGCCGCCTTCGTGCTGGCCACGCCAGCCGTCGCCTCCCAGGGACAGCAGACGCAGATTCCCCCTGCGTCTGCCCAGCGGCAGCCGGCCCCCGACCTGCTGGCCTTGCCACGCATCGACATCCCGCTTCCCGAGCACCGGCCCGGCGACGACACCGTGCAGCTGGCCGCCGGCGAGGTCCTGTCGCTGGAGCTGCCCATCGCCATCACCGCGCTGTTCGAGCCTGGCTGGGAAGATCTGGACGAGACCCAGCAGGAGATCCTCGCGCCGTTCGCCCCCGAATGGAACACCTGGCCCGTGGCCGAGAAGCGTTCATGGATGGCCTTTGCCGACCGGATGCAGCAACTGCCCGAGGCTCAGCGCCAGCGCGCCCGCCGCCGCATCCTCGAATGGGCCAACATGTCGCCCGAAGAGCGTCGCATCGCCCGGCTCAACCACCAGAACGCCCGCCGGCGCCCCATGCCCGAGCGCGTGAAGGAGTGGGAACGCTACCAGAGCTTCAGCTACGCCGAACGCGAGCGGCTGCGCCATTCCGAGCAGGCCCACGACATCGCCGCGGCCCAGCGCGCACGCGCCGGCGGCATGCCGCCCCCTCCGGGACACATGCCTCCGCCGCAGGGCGAGGACATGCTGGTCATCATCGTGAATCCGGAGTCCACACGCTCCGTGCTGATGCCCCCGCCGCCACCGGACCCATCATCCCCCCAACAGATGAGCGTGCCCGGCCCCGACATTCCCCCAGGTGCCCTGCCCGGCGTGCCCAACGGCGCCCCCGAGGCGCTCTTCGTCGAGAAGCAGCCCCACGGTCCGGACATCAGCCGACCGGCCTCCACTGGCGGTTCGCTGTCAGCGCCCCAGCAGAGCGTTCCACAGACAGGTGCTCCCGACCTCCCCTTTGGCGCGCTGGAAGGCCGCCCACCCCTGAGCCCGGACCCGCGTGACAGCCGCCCGGGCTGGCACGACCATGACATCGGTGGCGGTCACGCCGACAGTACCGACAGCAACGGGCCAGGCGACGGCGACAACGGGCCGGCTGGTGGCCATGGTGGCCCGGGCGGTGAGGGTCCGGGTGGCGGTGTCCCGGGCGGGCCGCACTGAAGTATGCTTGGCGGCCCGTCATGCGATCATTCCCCCATGCCTGACCATACCTCCGCCCCGACCTCCCCCGTCCCCACGCCAGCCCTGCCCGCCTCGCCGTGGCGGCGCTTCATGTCGTGCGTCTACGATGGCATCGTCCTGTTCGGCGTGCTGTTCTTCTTCGGCTACGCCTTCTCGGCGCTGGCCCAGTTCCACGGCGAATCGGGGCTGGCGCGCACGCTCTTCCAGCTCTACCTGTTCTGCCTGCTGGGCGCGTACTTCGGCTGGTTCTGGAGCAACGGCCGCTGGAGCCTTCCCATGAAGACCATCGGCGTGAAGGTGGTCCGCGACGATGGCACCCAGGGCCCGGTCAGCCTGCCCCGCGCCCTGTGGCGCTACACGGTGGCCTCGATCTTCTTCTGGGGTGGACTGGCCCTGGTCTGGACGGCAGGCTCGGCCTTCACGGCCGTCCTGTGGGCGCTGCTCTGGCTGCTGCCCTTTGGCTGGTCCCTCTTCGATCGCCGCCGCCGCACCCTCTATGACGTGCTGGCCGGCACCGTGCTGGTACGGCACGATGCCATGGCCGGCCGGCGCGGACAGAAGCCCGCGCCCCGCTGAACCGCCCCGAGGGCTTCAGCCCTCCTTCGGTTCGTGCGCCCGGTCCACGCAATCCACGTAGTACCCGATGCGTCCCTCGGCGTCCTTCTCGGCCACCAGACCATGCACGTCGGTGTGGAAGCCCGGGAACTGCTCGTTGAATTCGCGCACGAACTTCAGGTACTCGACGATGGTGCGGTTGAAGCGCTCGCCGGGAATCAGCAGCGGGATGCCCGGCGGGTACGGCGTGACCAGCATCGTGGTAATGCGGCCTTCCAGCTCGTCCACGGGCACCCGATCAACCTTGCGGTGCGTCAGGCACTCGTAGGCATCCGACGGCTTCATCACCGGCATCATGTCCGACAGGTACATGTCAGTGGTCACCCGTGCCACATCGTACCGGCGGTAGGCATCATGCACCCGGGTGGACAGGTCGCGCAGGCCCATGCGGTCGTACATCGGGTAGGCCTTCACGAAATCGGGCATCACCCGCCACAGCGGCTGGTTCTCGTCGTAGTCGGCCTTGAACTGCTGCAGCTCGGTCACCAGCGTGTTCCAGCGACCCTTGGTGATGCCGATGGTGAACATCACGAAGAACGAATAGAGCCCGGTCTTCTCCACCACCACGCCGTGCTCGGCCAGGTACTTGGTGACGACCGCCGCCGGGATGCCGGTATCGGCAAACTCGCCCTCCATGTCCAGCCCCGGGGTGATGATGGTGGCCTTGATCGGGTCCAGCATGTTGAAGCCGGGCTCGACGGGGCCGAAGCCGTGCCACTTCTCGTCGGCATGCAGCATCCATTCTTCCTGGCGCAGCGCCTTGCCACTGCTGAGGCTGTCCGGCCCCCAGACCCGGAACCACCACGAACCGTCATATTCCTGCTCGACCTTGCGCATGGCCCGGCGGAAGTCGCGCGCTTCCTGCAGCGACTCCTGCACCAATGCCGTGCCGCCCGGGGCCTCCATCATCGACGCCGCCACGTCGCACGAAGCGATGATGGCGTACTGCGGCGACGTGGACGTGTGCATCAGGTAGCTTTCGTTGAAGCGGTAGCGATCCAGCTTGCGGGTCTGCGACTCCTGCACCAGGATCTGTGACGCCTGCGACAGCCCGGCCAGCAGCTTGTGGGTGGACTGGGTGGCGAACACCATCGCATGCGTGGAGCGCGGCCGATCCCGACCGATGGCATGCATCTCGTGGTAGATGGGGTGGAAGGTGGCATGCGGCAGCCAGGCCTCGTCGAAGTGCAGGTTCTCCACGTAGTCCTGCAGCTCGGCCTTGATCATCTCCACGTTGTAAAGAATGCCGTCATAGGTCGACTGGGTGATGGTCATCACTCGCGGCCGGACCGACTTGTCCTTGATGAGCGGGTTGGCCTCGATCTTTCCGGCAATGCTCTCGCGGCTGAACTCCTGCAGCGGAATGGGACCGATGATGCCCAGGTGGTTGCGTGTGGGCTGCAGGAAGATCGGAATCGTGCCGCTCATCATGATGGCGTGCAGGATGCTCTTGTGGCAGTTGCGGTCCACCAGCACCACGTCGTCGCTGGCCACCTCGGAATGCCAGACGATCTTGTTGGACGTGGATGTGCCGTTGGTGACGAAGAACAGGTGATCGGCATTGAAGATGCGCGCCGCATTGGTCTCGGATGCTGCTACCGGACCCGTGTGGTCCAACAGCTGCCCCAGCTCGTCGACCGAGTTGCAGACATCGGCGCGCAGCATGTTCTCGCCGAAGAACTGGTGGAACATCTGCCCCACCGGACTCTTCAGGAAGGCCACCCCGCCCGAGTGCCCCGGGCAGTGCCACGAATACGACCCATCATTGGCGTAGTGCACCAGTGCCTTGAAGAACGGGGGCGCCAACGAGTTCAGGTAGTTCGTGGCCTCGCGGATGATGTAGCGCGCCACGAACTCGGGCGTGTCCTCGAACATGTGGATGAAGCCGTGCAGCTCCTTCAGGATCTCGTTCGGGATGTGCTGCGAGGTGCGCGTCTCGCCGAACAGGAAGATCGGGATGTCGGCATTGCGGCGGCGCGTCTCGCGGATGAAGGCCCGCAGGTCCTGAATGGCCACGCTCTCGGGCCCTTCCTCGTTGATCTCCTCATCATCAATGGAGACGATGAAGGCCGATGCCCGCGCAGCCTGATTGGCCACCATCGCCACGTCGTAGTAGGTGAAGCCCCCCACCACCTCGGTGCCCTGGTCCTCGATGGCCTTGGCCAGTGCCCGGATACCCAGGCCACTGGCGGAATCGGCGCGCCAGTCTTCATCGATGATGACGATGGGAAAACGGAATTTCATGGATAGCCTGCTGGTCTGGAAGGGTCTGAGAAAGAAGCCGGGCATGCAGCATCCGGGTTGTGCGGATGCGCCGCATGGCTGGGCGGCCATGACTGCTTCCGATGATACCCCCTGACCCCGGCGCATCCGGCCATTGCGCCCTCCGAGCGTCTGCACGTCAGCTACAGACAACAGGCGGTCAGGTTGACCTTGTCGCACCCGGAAGGCATCCTGCAGGTTCCATCCTCTGTCCCCCAAGGCCCGCTTATCCCATGCCGCCCCTGTCCTGCCTCCTGGAAAGCCTCTTTTCCGCCGGTGCCGAATCGGTTGCCGAAGCGGCCGTCCAGATCGCTGGCGAGGCCGCCGTGGAGGCAGTCACCGGCAAGAACGACCATTCGGCAGACGACTCTGCCCCCACGGACACCCAGGTGAACGTCGACGCCTGAGCCGGCCACGCCTCTTCTTCCACCTGAACGACGCATTCCATGCACCCGCCCCCCGTCAAGCTCATCGTCGCCATTGCCTCCCGCGCCCTCTTCGACTTCGAGGAAGAGAACCGACTGTTCGAGGCTGGTGACGACCGCGCCTACATGGCACGCCAGCTGGAGCTGCTGGACCTGCCCGCCAAGGGCGGCGTGGCCATGCCGCTGGTGAAGAAGCTGCTGGCCTTCAACGACGAGACCGAGCGGCGCGTCGATGTGGTCCTGCTCTCACGCAACGACCCCACCAGCGGCATGCGTGCCTTCCGCTCGGCTCACCATCACGGTGTGCCACTGGAACGGGGCGTCTTCACGCGCGGTCGGCCTCCCTATGCGTACCTGAAGCCGCTGGGTGCCCACCTCTTCCTGTCGGCCAACGCCGACGACGTGCGGGCCGCGCTGGAAGCCGGCTTTCCGGCCGCGCGCGTCTATCCGCAGTCGCCCCAGCGGGCAGAATCCCACCCCGACGAAGTGCGCATCGCCTTCGACGGCGACGCCGTGCTGTTCTCCGACGAAGCCGAGCAGGTCTATGCCAACCAGGGCCTGTCGGCCTTCCAGGACCACGAGGCAAGCCGCGCCACCACGCCGCTACCTCCCGGCCCCTTCAAGCCGCTGCTGGAAGCGCTCTACCGCCTGCGCCAGGCCGCACCCCCGCACATGCGTATCCGAACGGCCCTGGTGACGGCCCGCAGCGCCCCGGCGCATGAACGCGCCATCCGCACGCTGATGGACTGGAAAGTGGAGGTGGACGAGGCCTTCTTCCTGGGCGGTCTGGACAAGGGCCCCTTCCTGCGCGAATTCGAGCCCGACTTCTTCTTCGACGACCAGACTGGACACTGCGAATCGGCCCACAGCGCACAAGCCCCCACGGGGCACGTCATCAGCGGGATTCGCAACCACAAGGACAGGGGCTGACGTATCCTATGGTGGGGAAAAGAGGCGGCCATGACAGAAAGCAACCACCACGACATCCCCGCCCGTCCCCTGGGGGTGGCACCACCGATCCAGCTTCAGCCGGAGGAACCGGCGGTGACAGCCTGGCAGGCCTCGCCCAGGACAGCATTCGTCGACCACCTCATGGCACGGGCGGGAACCCATGCGGGCCGACCGGCCATCATCGCCATCGACGGACGTAGCGGATCAGGCAAGACCACCCTCACCGCCGCCCTGGCCTCTGTGGTGCCAGGTGCACAGGTCCTCCACCTGGATGACCTGATCTGGAACGAGCCCCTCTATCAATGGGATCAACAGCTGGTTGCTGCACTTTCCGAGCTGCACACAACCGGCGCCCTGGACCTGATTCCCCATCCGTGGCGGGAACATGGGCGCGAAGGCTCGATCCGCATCACGGCAGGCGCACCGCTGGTCATCGTCGAGGGAACCGGTGCTGGCCTGCAGGCCATCCGCGGGCTCATCGACCTGCATGTCTGGGTCCAGACCGGCGACGACGTGACCGAACATCGGGACATCAGCCGCGATATTGCCGAAGGCACCAACGGCAATGCCGAAGAATCGGTACGCTTCTGGCACGCCTGGATGGCGGCAGAACGCCCCTTCTTTGCAGCCGACCGCCCTTGGGAGCGCGCCGACATGATCGTGTCTGGATAGGCTCAACCGGGGCTGTGCCACAACGAGATCGCCTGGAGCGAGGCCGCTGCGTGCCCAGTGACGCCCCGCGTATCACCGGGCCAAACCGATCCAAAAGCGGACAGCCCCAAGAGATCGGCTAACGAGTGGCACCTGCTCGCGTGACGTGTTCAGGGGCCCCTAGGGCTGAACCTGGGCCTCTGAGTCGGCCTCCGCTTTCCCACGAAGCCGGGGCCGGGTATGTCGTTCTCGATGACTGTGAACAGGCCTGGGTAGAACTTCAGGCCTTCCACTTGGTTTTCGGGAAGTGCCTGTCTCGCATCCGGATGTACCGTCGATGCCGTAGATGCCCTGCCAAATAGCCGGGTTTCCGGACAATCCATCCGACAGCGCTCCCCATGACAAGGCATCATCCTGTATAATGGAGTGTGTGTCGTTATGCCCGCCCCGGTTGGAGAGCATACGGATGGTCGCTTTCATCAAGAAGATCCTCAACGAGCGCAAACAGGAACGTCAGGCGGAACAGGACCGGCGACAGGAGCTCATTGAGCTGGTCAACAACAGCTACAAGAGCCTGCGTGTGGTAGGCCGCGGCACCGTGCGCATTGATCCCCGCGAGGTTGCAGAATCACCCGAGTTCCAGCGTGCCCGCCGGCTGGCGGCAGAAATCGTCAACGCCCGGTAACTCCTCCACGCCAAGGGGCCGAGCGTGTTTGCCCTGCTCATCATTCCCGTTCTGGTGGCCGGCTTCCTGGCGTGCCACATCCATCCAGTCCATTCCTACAAGCTGCACCGCTACGAAGGGCAATATCTTTACCTGAAAAGTGCCGAACTAGGCTTGGCATGTCTTGCACTGGCCGGCATGCTGGCCATGCTCGGGCACTGGCTACTACCCAGTGAGCTGGCAGTCGGCCACTGGCATATCGGTCTGGAATGGCCATCTGCCTTGGCTGAAATGCTGCAGAACAGCGCAGGCATGGAGCGAAGCAGCGGGCTGCAGGCAAGCTGGCTGATCCTGCTGTCAGGCATGACCTGTCTTTCAGCCTGGCTGTTGAAGGTGCTGGGCCATCTGCATCTCTGCCTGCGTTTCCGTACTTGGGACACGCACATATTCATCATCCAGGATATTCTGGAAGACAGCCCCTTGGACGACCTGTTGTTCCGCCTGTCCTTGCAGCAAGACAAATACGCCATGCTGATGATGGACGACCGCAAGGTCTATGTTGGCAAGATCATCAGCCTTGGCGAGCCCTCCGAAACCGCCGGCATGGATCAAGACATCTCGATCATGCCGCTGATGAGCGGCTACCGTGACAAGGACACCCTGCGTGTCAACTTCACGACCGATTATGCTCAGGTTGGCGCCAACATCTATGTGTCCCTGCGTCAGGAACAGATCGTCTCGGCCACGGAATTCAACTTCGAGGCCTATCAGACCTGGCAAAGAGACCGAGAAGCAGAAAAAAAGGTCGAGCCTCGCCAATCGATACGGCAGGCAAGTCGGGGCGCAGCGCCAGTCTGGATAAGGCGGCCGCATCCAAGCCGCAGCCGTGCCTCATAAAAGCAAATCTCAACCATTGGCGGCGTTGGGAGCCTTCCCGACATTATTGCCGGCCTTGCTCATCGGACAATCCCCCATGCCGGATACTAGAGACCTTGGGACGAAGTAGAACTGACGCTTCGACACACCTTTGATCTTCACGACATACGAGTCGCCTAGATCATTCTCGACATAAACAGGGATACTATGCCCCGCCCCAACATCGCCCACCTCTCGCGCATTGACATCATCGAGAACTTTCAAACCATCCGGAATACTTCCGGACCACGACATGACAGAGCACCCTATCGTTCCTGCAGCGGAAACACGCAAAATACGCTGAACAACCCACGCCCCAGCGGGAAAATAGATCGCACCAAATAAAACAGCAGAACAGACAAAGCCAAAAGCCAACTTCACACCCCCACTAAAACCAAGCAACGAAGAGCCACCAGAATAAACGGAAGCGGCGACAAACAAAACAACAACAAATCCTGTTGTGGAAAATATAAATAATGACTTCAGATAATCCAATTTGGTACCATCAAAACCAACGGCGCCAGTCTTCATCAAAAACGAAGCTACCGCCACATTTACAAATGCCTGAATAAAAAGAATCACGGATAAAAACAAAAATCCGTAGAACTCGATCGACGAGTTGTGCAAAAAAATAAAACGCGCAAAAACAGAAGAAATAATGGATGAAAAAACAAAACAGAAAACAATCTCCCAACCGCTAAAGTTGCGACAAACAGCCAAAATTAAAACTAGCACTAGAATAAGCGCATTCAAACCGAAAGTCACTGCAAAACACAAAATTACTTTTCTTCCTTCATATCCACTCGCCCTTCTTGCCGCACTGAAAACAAATGCACCGCAAACGATCCCGTTGCATACAACAACGTAAGTTATCAACGAAACAACGATCAACACGAAAGAAAAAAGAACAGATATTTTTAGCACAAGTGGCGTCGATGATAAATTTAGTGGCAAATTGCTATTCATCATATACCCAAACACATACAACATCGTAATAACAAAAACACCCAGAGCAAACTCAGCACTATATTTGCGAACCCAATGAATCGGTGCTTTAATTTCTTGAATAGACCCCAGAAAACTCCGCTCGCTTAAGGACCCATCTTGAACAAACAATTTATTTTCTTGTCGGCTACTCATGGCATTCTCCAGAAATGCAAATACATAAATCTGTCTAATCATTGTAGTCGACCCCCTCTCTATGGTGATGAGGTTGTCAGGGAATTCCACTCCCTATCTATCACCTTCCACGCTCGACCGTTTCCCACCGAACCCATCAAGCCCCATCCCGCATTGAGAGATAGAATTACACAATCAGCCATGTCTTCCCTTCTGTTGGATGCCCCCTACTGCCTCTGGTTCCGTCATGAACGAGCTTTCTTCCAACCCCCCCCCTTCCCCCACCCAGACCGCCCACGACCAGCATGGCCAGTACCCGCAGGCCACCACCGTGGACGACTTCCGGCACAACCTGGCTGCGGTGCATGCCCGCATCGAGGCAGCCTGCCAGCGCGTCGGGCGTGATCCGGCCACGGTGCGACTCCTGCCGGTCAGCAAGACCAAGGGCGAGGATGCGATCCGGGCAGCCTATGCGGCCGGCTGCCGCTTTCTGGGCGAGAACAAGGTGCAGGAAGCCTATGGCAAGTGGCAGGCCATGCAGGATCTCACCGATCTGAAGTGGTCGGTCATCGGACATCTGCAGACCAACAAGGCCAAGGTGGTGGCGCGCTTTGCAGCCGAGTTCCAGGCACTGGACAGCCTGCGAGTGGCCGAAGCCCTGGACAAGCGGCTGCAGGCCGAGGGGCGGTCGCTGGATGTGTTCGTGCAGGTCAACACCTCGGGCGAGCCCAGCAAGTTCGGGCTGTCGCCCGAGGATGTGCCGGCCTTCGTGCAGGCGCTGCCTGGCTTCTCGGCGCTGCGCGTGCGCGGGCTGATGACACTGGCGCTCTTTTCCAGCGAGGCCGAGCGGGTGCGGCAGTGCTTCATCCTGCTGCGCTCGCTGCGTGACCGGCTGCGCCAGGAGGCTCCGGCCGGCCTGTCCTTCGACGAGCTGTCGATGGGCATGTCGGGCGACTACGAGATCGCCATCGAGGAAGGCGCAACGGTGGTGCGCGTGGGCCAGGCCATCTTCGGTGCCCGGGCACTGCCCGACAGCCACTACTGGCCTGGCGTCGCCGGCACCGACGACACAACACAGGGCTGAGCGGATCGCAGGGCCTGCACTTCAGGGAGGCCCCGATCTGTCAGCCCGGACCGGATGCAGCCCGCATCCGGAAGATTCCAGCAAAGCCGATTCATTCCGGAAATACATGCCGCCGGCCCGCATTGGCGATGGCATCCAAGATCGACAACAAAGGAGAACCAACGATGTCCGCCGCTTCTGCCGCCCCAGCCAGTCCGGACCCCTATGCCAATTACCGCGAGCTGACGCTGCGCGGCATGGTGCTGGGCGCACTGATCACGGTCGTGTTCACGGCCTCCAACGTCTACCTGGGCCTGAAAGTGGGCCTGACCTTCGCCTCGTCCATCCCGGCCGCGGTGATCTCGATGGCGCTGCTGCGCTTTGCGCGCGGCAGCAACATCCTGGAAAACAACATGGTGCAGACCCAGGCATCGGCCGCCGGCACGCTGTCCTCGGTGATCTTCATCCTGCCCGGCCTGCTGATGGCCGGCTACTGGAGCGGCTTTCCGTTCTGGCAGACGGTGCTGCTGTGCACCTCGGGCGGCATCCTGGGGGTGATCTTCACCATCCCGCTGCGCCACGCCATGGTGGTCAACAGCCCGCTGCCCTACCCCGAAGGGGTGGCGGCGGCCGAAATCCTGAAGGCCGGCAGCCAGGAACACGCCGAGGACGGTTCGGCCGACAGCGGCATCCGCGAGATCGCGCTGGGCGGCGCCATCTCGGGCCTCGTGAGCTTCTGCGCCAACGGCCTGCGCGTCATGGCCGACAGCGCCAGCTACTGGTTCAAGAGCGGCACCGCCATCTTCCAGCTGCCCATGGGCTATTCGCTGGCACTGCTGGGGGCCGGCTTCCTGGTGAACCTGGCCGGCGGCATCGCCATCCTGCTGGGCATCGCCATTGCCTGGGGCGTGCTGGTGCCCTACTTCTCGTCCGTGGCCCCGCAACCGGCCGACATGGACATGGCGTCGTATGCGCTCTCGCTTTGGAAGAACAAGGTTCGCTTCATTGGCGCCGGCACCATCGGCGTGGCCGCCATCTGGACGCTGATCACGCTGCTCAAACCCATGATGGAAGGCATGCGGCTCTCGTTCAAGGCCATGAGTGGCAAGCACGAGCAAGGCCGCAACCGCATCGAGCAGGACCTCGGCCCCAGGGCCATGATCGCCTGGTCCGTCGGCATGCTGCTGATGCTGGGCCTGGGCTTCCATCACTTCGTGGATGCCGCCTCCATCCCTGACGGCCTCGGCTGGCTGCTGGTGGTGGTGTGCACGGCACTGGCCTTCTTCATCGGCTTCCTGGTGGCGGCCGCCTGCGGTTACATGGCCGGCCTGGTGGGTTCGTCGTCCAGCCCCATCTCGGGCATCGGCATCATCTCGGTGGTCATCGTCTCGCTGGTGCTGCTGCTGATCGGCGAATCCTCCAACATGTTCGCCGACGAGGCCAACCGCCAGTTCATGGTCGCGCTGACCCTCTTCTCCGGCACGGCCGTCGTCGCGGTGGCCTCGGTCTCCAACGACAACCTGCAGGACCTGAAGACGGGCTGGCTGGTGCACGCCACGCCCTGGCGACAGCAGGTGGCGCTGATCATCGGCTGCGTGGTCGGTGCGCTGGTCATCGCCCCGGTTCTGGAAATGCTGTACCAAGCTTATGGCTTCACCGGTGCCATGCCGCGTGAAGGCATGGACGCCAGCCAGGCACTGGCTGCCCCGCAGGCCACACTGATGACCACCATCGCCAACGGCATCTTCCGCCACGACCTGCAGTGGAACTACATCTTCACCGGCATGGGCATCGGCGTGGCGCTGATCATCGTGGACGTGCTACTGCGCCGCAAACAGGGCGCAAACCTCAGCCTGCCCGCACTCGCCGTCGGCATGGGCATCTACCTGCCACCCTCCGTCAACATGCCCATCGTACTCGGCACCCTGCTGGCTGCCTGGATGCGCTGGCGCATTCGCAGCCGCCACGGCAACAACGCCGCCGGCCCGCTGAAACGCGCCGAACGCACCGGCACCCTGTTCGCCGCCGGCCTGATCGTGGGTGAAAGCCTGGTGGGCGTGCTGCTGGCCTTCATCATCGCCTTCTCCGTCACCAGCGGCGGCTCCGAAGCCCCGCTGGCCCTGAACCTGGAGAACTGGGACACCACCGCCGCTTGGCTGGGTCTGGCTGCCTTCGTCGCCGGCGCCCTGGTGCTGGCCCGGCGCGTGCTGACAGCCGCACGCTGACCGGTCTGACGGGTCTGAAGAACCTGACGGGCTCAAGGGCCCGTCAGCTCCACCGGGTCCACCGGGTCCACCGGGTCCACCGGGTCCACCGGGTCCACCGGGTCCACCGGGCCCAACAGGTCCAACAGGTCCAACAGGTCCAACAGGTCCAACAGGTCCAACAGATCCAACAGATCCAACAGGTCTCACCGCTCTTGCAGGGTCGAGAGGCCTGAGCAGACGGAGGAGCCTGACGGGTCCGGTAGTAAAAAAGGCGGTATCGGTTTCCAGCCCTTTCCGGCTGGAGCCGATACCGCCTTTCTCATGGAACTGCCCTGACTCGCGGAGCCAGCCGGAGCAGATCCGCCAGATGCGCCAGATCCACCAGATGCGTCAGCCCCAATCAGGTCAGATCCTTCACCTGCGTGGATGCACCGTTGGTCTTCACGCTGGCAATGCCCTTGTCGCGGCTGGCCTCGGTCGCATACAGCTGGCTAGTGCCGATCACCTGGCCATTGCCCGCCTTCAGGTTGAAGTGGAACTTGCCGTTCGACGCAGTCTTCAGCTCATAACGGGCGTCGTTGCCACTGTTCTTCTGAACGGACTCAATGCCGTTCTGAGCCGAGGCCTTCTCCTTGTACAACTCGCTGGTCAGAATGGTCTCGGCATTACCGGCCTTCAGGACAAAACGGAACTGACCGTCCTTGCTCTTGCTGATCTCGAACCAACCGCTCATGATCCTCTCCGATAAATGATGTGGGTAACTGGAGACGATACCCCAGTTGGACGCCGGGTTGGGTGCATCCATGAGCAGTGTGGTGGCAACAACGACACTTGCCCCGACGCTGCTGCCACGCCGATTCATCAGAAAACGAGCGAATGAAACGTGCGGCGAAGAGTAGGGACGAAAAAAAAGCCCGTACGATGTACGGGCTTTTTCATGAATAGGGTGTCTGACGATGTCCTACTTTCACGGGCGCGGGCCCACTATCATCGGCGCAAAAGCGTTTCACGTTCCTGTTCGGGATGGGAAGGAGTGGTTCCACTTCGCTATGGTCGTCAGACAAAGCTTGTTGGCGGCGAGCCTAGCGAGTTGCCAAGGCTTGCTGCCGTTGTCTGATAGGAGTCGACGAGTGTATCGGAAGTTTCATGAGGAGTCCATGGTTTCCGACGACGATGTGACTGAGTCTCGAACGAGTCTGCGTGCAGAGTCATGTCGAGTCAACTGATGGCGGCCCAGCAGCATGCTGGATCTCGCAAAACTATAGGGTCAAGCCTCACGGGCAATTAGTACCGGTTAGCTGCACGCATTACTGCGCTTCCACACCCGGCCTATCAACGTCCTGGTCTTGGACGACCCTTCAGGGGGATCGAGTCCCCAGGGAGATCTCATCTTCAGGCAAGTTTCCCGCTTAGATGCTTTCAGCGGTTATCTCTTCCACACTTAGCTACCCTGCGATGCCACTGGCGTGACAACAGGTACACCAGAGGTGTGTCCACTCCGGTCCTCTCGTACTAGGAGCAGCCCCCGTCAAATCTCCAACGCCCACAGCAGATAGGGACCAAACTGTCTCACGACGTTTTAAACCCAGCTCACGTACCTCTTTAAATGGCGAACAGCCATACCCTTGGGACCGGCTACAGCCCCAGGATGAGATGAGCCGACATCGAGGTGCCAAACACCGCCGTCGATATGAACTCTTGGGCGGTATCAGCCTGTTATCCCCAGAGTACCTTTTATCCGTTGAGCGATGGCCCTTCCATACAGAACCACCGGATCACTATGTCCTGCTTTCGCACCTGCTCGACTTGTCAGTCTCGCAGTTAAGCACGCTTTTGCCATTGCACTTTAGGCACGATGTCCGACCGTACCAAGCGTACCTTCGAACTCCTCCGTTACTCTTTAGGAGGAGACCGCCCCAGTCAAACTGCCCACCATGCACTGTCTCCGGCCCGGATGACGGGCCTAGGTTAGAACCGCGAACAAACCAGGGTGGTATTTCAAGGATGGCTCCATCAAGACTGGCGTCCTGACTTCAAAGCCTCCCACCTATCCTACACAAGTCGGTTCGCAATCCAATGCAAAGCTACAGTAAAGGTTCATGGGGTCTTTCCGTCTAGCTGCGGGGAGATTGCATCATCACAAACATTTCAACTTCGCTGAGTCTCGGGAGGAGACAGTGTGGCCATCGTTACGCCATTCGTGCAGGTCGGAACTTACCCGACAAGGAATTTCGCTACCTTAGGACCGTTATAGTTACGGCCGCCGTTTACCGGGGCTTCGATCAAGAGCTTGCACCCCATCACTTAACCTTCCGGCACCGGGCAGGCGTCACACCCTATACGTCCACTTTCGTGTTTGCAGAGTGCTGTGTTTTTAATAAACAGTCGCAGCCACCTATTCTTTGCAACCTCTTTGCCCTTGTGTTGTTCACACTCAAGCTACCAAGGCACACCTTCTTCCGAAGTTACGGTGTCAATTTGCCGAGTTCCTTCTCCCGAGTTCTCTCAAGCGCCTGAGAATACTCATCTCGCGCACCAGTGTTGGTTTGCGGTACGGTCGTTTCTAGCTGAAGCTTAGAGGCTTTTCTTGGAACCACTTCCAGTTGCTTCGCGAGCAAGCTCGCTCGTCCCAACCCCTCGGCATACGCCTGGCGGATTTACCTACCAGACACCTACAGGTCAGGAACCGGGACTTCCAACACCCGGACAACCTTCCACGATCCGTCCCCCCATCGCACTAGAAATCGGTGCTGGAATATTAACCAGCTTCCCATCAGCTATGGCTTTCGCCCTCACCTTAGGGGCCGACTCACCCTACGCCGATGAACGTTGCGTAGGAAACCTTGCGCTTACGGCGAGCGGGCTTTTCACCCGCTTTAACGCTACTCATGTCAGCATTCGCACTTCTGATACCTCCAGCATCCCTTACGAGACACCTTCACAGGCTTACAGAACGCTCCCCTACCCCGCACTCAAAGAGTGCAGCCTAAGCTTCGGTGCATGGCTTAGCCCCGTTACATCTTCCGCGCAGGACGACTCGATCAGTGAGCTATTACGCTTTCTTTAAATGATGGCTGCTTCTAAGCCAACATCCTGACTGTTTTAGCCTTCCCACTTCGTTTCCCACTTAGCCACACTTTGGGACCTTAGCTGTAGGTCTGGGTTGTTTCCCTCTTGCCGCCGGACGTTAGCACCCGGCGACTGTCTGCCATGCTCATACTTCCAGGTATTCGGAGTTTGCTATGGCGTGGTAAGCCGCGATGGCCCCCACAACCATTACAGTGCTCTACCCCCTGGAGCAATACATGACGCACTACCTAAATAGTTTTCGGGGAGAACCAGCTATTTCCAGGTTTGATTAGCCTTTCACCCCTATCCACAGTTCATCCGCTAATTTTGCAACATTAGTCGGTTCGGACCTCCAGCTGGTGTTACCCAACCTTCATCCTGACCATGGATAGATCACCTGGTTTCGGGTCTACGCCCAGCGACTATGGCGCCCTATTCGGACTCGGTTTCCCTGCGCCTCCCCTATCTGGTTAAGCTTGCCACTGAACGTAAGTCGCTGACCCATTATACAAAAGGTACGCCGTCACCCCTTGCGAGGCTCCGACTGTTTGTATGCATGCGGTTTCAGGATCTATTTCACTCCCCTCCCGGGGTTCTTTTCGCCTTTCCTTCACAGTACTTGTTCACTATCGGTCGATTACGAGTATTTAGCCTTGGAGGATGGTCCCCCCATCTTCAGACAGGATTACACGTGTCCCGCCCTACTTGTCGTACGCTCAGTACCACCGATTCGCTTTCGTGTAAGGGGCTATCACCCTCTATGGCCGGCCTTTCCATACCGTTCCACTAGCCAATCGACTATCACGCACAGGCTGCTCCGATTTCGCTCGCCACTACTTTCGGAATCTCGGTTGATTTCTTTTCCTGTGGCTACTTAGATGTTTCAGTTCGCCACGTTCGCATCGCTGACCTATGGATTCAGTCAGCGATACCCTTGCGGGTGGGTTTCCCCATTCGGACATCCGCGGATCAAAGCTTGTTTGCCAGCTCCCCGCGGCTTATCGCAGGCTACAACGTCCTTCATCGCCTGTAATCGCCAAGGCATCCACCACATGCACTTATTCACTTGACCCTATAGGTTTGCGGACTTGAACTTCTTCAAATCCAGGATCAAGCATGCTGCGTTTTCGCCGCCTCTCAGTTCACTCGGAACTCTTTCGTTGAGACTTGTTCGACGCAATCACATCGTTGTTCCGGCTACGGAACAACTTGTCGACTTCTATCAAATTTTTAAAGATCAAGATTCGACACTCGATTCTGCCCTGGTGCTTGTGCGCCAGGACGGGATCGCCTGTCTTGAATTCGTGGCTTGTGCCGTCTGGACGTTCTGAACAGAAATGGTGGAGGTGAACGGGATCGAACCGATGACCCCCTGCTTGCAAAGCAGGTGCTCTCCCAGCTGAGCTACACCCCCTTCATCGGCATGAGCTCTTTGCTCATGCCCAGATGATTGGTGGGTCTAGATGGACTCGAACCATCGACCCCCGCCTTATCAAGACGGTGCTCTAACCAGCTGAGCTACAGACCCGTGAACCCTACAATTTCTGGCTCAGATCCAGAATGTTGAATCTTGCTCCGACAACCAACAGCCGATAAGTGTGAGCGTTTGTTCGAGGTGTTTCTCGTGAAAGGAGGTGATCCAGCCGCACCTTCCGGTACGGCTACCTTGTTACGACTTCACCCCAGTCATGAGCCCTACCGTGGTAAGCGCCCTCCTTGCGGTTAAGCTACCTACTTCTGGTAAAACCCACTCCCATGGTGTGACGGGCGGTGTGTACAAGACCCGGGAACGTATTCACCGCGGCATGCTGATCCGCGATTACTAGCGATTCCGACTTCATGCAGTCGAGTTGCAGACTGCAATCCGGACTACGATCGGTTTTTTGGGATTGGCTCCACCTCGCGGCTTCGCAACCCTCTGTACCGACCATTGTATGACGTGTGAAGCCCTACACATAAGGGCCATGAGGACTTGACGTCATCCCCACCTTCCTCCGGTTTGTCACCGGCAGTCTCATTAGAGTGCCCTTGCGTAGCAACTAATGATAAGGGTTGCGCTCGTTGCGGGACTTAACCCAACATCTCACGACACGAGCTGACGACAGCCATGCAGCACCTGTGTTCCGGCTCTCTTTCGAGCACCCCCAAATCTCTTCAGGGTTCCGGACATGTCAAGCGTAGGTAAGGTTTTTCGCGTTGCATCGAATTAATCCACATCATCCACCGCTTGTGCGGGTCCCCGTCAATTCCTTTGAGTTTTAATCTTGCGACCGTACTCCCCAGGCGGTCTACTTCACGCGTTAGCTGCGTTACCAAGGAAATTAATCCCCGACAACTAGTAGACATCGTTTAGGGCGTGGACTACCAGGGTATCTAATCCTGTTTGCTCCCCACGCTTTCGTGCATGAGCGTCAGTGTTATCCCAGGAGGCTGCCTTCGCCATCGGTGTTCCTCCGCATATCTACGCATTTCACTGCTACATGCGGAATTCCACCTCCCTCTGACACACTCTAGCCTTGCAGTCACCAATGCAGTTCCCAGGTTAAGCCCGGGGATTTCACATCGGTCTTGCAAAACCGCCTGCGCACTCTTTACGCCCAGTAATTCCGATTAACGCTTGCACCCTACGTATTACCGCGGCTGCTGGCACGTAGTTAGCCGGTGCTTATTCTGCGGGTACCGTCATCGAACCGTGGTATTGGCACAGTCCTTTTCGTTCCCGCCAAAAGTGCTTTACAACCCGAAGGCCTTCATCACACACGCGGCATTGCTGGATCAGGCTTTCGCCCATTGTCCAAAATTCCCCACTGCTGCCTCCCGTAGGAGTCTGGGCCGTGTCTCAGTCCCAGTGTGGCTGGTCGTCCTCTCAGACCAGCTACAGATCGTCGCCTTGGTAGGCCTTTACCCCACCAACTAGCTAATCTGCCATCGGCCGCTCCAATAGCGCGAGGTCCGAAGATCCCCCGCTTTCACCCTCAGGTCGTATGCGGTATTAATCCGGCTTTCGCCGAGCTATCCCCCACTACTGGGCACGTTCCGATGTATTACTCACCCGTTCGCCACTCGCCGCCAGGCCGAAGCCCGCGCTGCCGTTCGACTTGCATGTGTAAAGCATGCCGCCAGCGTTCAATCTGAGCCAGGATCAAACTCTTCAGTTCAATCTTTGCAAGCTCTCATCAAAACTGACTTGGAAAAATCAATTTCATGTGAGCATCAGGGTATTTCTCTTTGCCAAACACCACATAGCTTACGCTACGCAGCGTCGGCCACCTACCCCAAACGCCCACACTTATCGGCTGCTGATTTTTAAGGAACGAGCCGCCAACACCATTCGTCCGTTAGGACTTCACGCTGATCGGAAGACTGTGTCTTTCGTCGCGTCGCTGTGTCAGCAGCGAAGAATTGGATTATGGGCATGTCGGATCAGGTTGTCAAACGCTTTCGATGAAATTTTTGCGACAAGGAGCCTTCAATGCCTGGTTTTTGCCACGGCAAATCCCCTTACTTCGGCTCCAGAAGCCAATCTTCAGGCGATTGCGCCCAAGATGTAAGTCTTTGTAACCAACAAGACCTTGGCGCGTCATGGGCCATCTCTCCACGTTCGCTCGCCTCTCTCCCGCCTCTCTCCCGCCTCTCTCCCGCCTCTCTCCCGCCTCTCTCCCGCCTCTCTCAGCCTCAAATTGCCTCTCTCAGCCTCAGTTTGACCCTCTCGACCTCAACCCCGTCTGTCTCAGATGCCGTCATTCAGCCTCGGAGGGGGCATTGATCCCTGGCGTCCGGTCTCAGCTCGGACGCCATCATGCGCTTCGGGCCCCCTGTCTCACCCCTATCTCAAGGCACAGGCGGTTTCGTTTGGCCTCCGGCAGGCTCATCCAGTCTCTTCCAACCTCCCTCTGCCTCAAGCGCCCTCTTTCACCGCTTGCGCCAGGGCACGAACGCGGCGTTTTTCCTCTTCCAGAGGTAGCGCGGCTTCTGCGCGGTCCAGCGCCATCCGGGAATGAACCCGCGCAGCTTCCGCGACGGTGGCATCGCCTACCCGGCTCAAGGCCAGCAGGGACTTCTGCAGGGGCAGCTGGACTTCGATCATGCCGGCGCCATCCCGTGCAATCAGCATGAAGGCGTCATCGAACAGGTCCATGACCGTGACCGCCGGAACATGGACATGGGGATAGTCCGGCTCTCGGGCCTTGTTTGCATCGACGTCCCGGGGCGCCCGCAACGCCACCGCCCACATGTTGAGCAGTCGGGTCACGCGGCCGATGACGCTGATGGCAGTGCCCGGGTCGTTGACTGCGGGCGACAGCGCGCGCGAGGCGATCTCGCTCAGCACCACCAGGCCGAAGCGGGGATCCTGCTCGAAGGTGCGCTCGTTGCCCATGGAGAAGGCGGCCTGCAACGGTTGGGACCACGCCATCCGGTCGGCATTCCCCTTTTCCGCCTTTGCAGGGTCGGTTCCGGCTTCCTTCAAGGCAGCCGTTGGCGCGACCCACAGCAGAGGCGTGTCGGCATAAATGAAGGTTCCCGGCAAGGCCGAGAGGTAGACGCGCGTCTCGTGTTCCTTGCAGAAGGCGGACAGAGCCGGGATGTCGACGTTCTGGACATAACCGATCTCCGGGCCGAAGACCGGCATGGCGTCAGGCGGAACGTCGTGATCGGGATCCAGAAGCGGCGTGCCGCCCATGTAAGGCTGGGCCAGACGGGCCTCCATGGCCTTGCGTGCCGCTGCCTCCACCCGGTTCGTGGTTTCACCCAGGCGGCCAAGCCGGGTGAGATGGTCGATCCATTGCATGAGCGACACCACGACCAGGGCAATGACGAGGATGGTGGCCACGAAGAGGGCGATCCGCCCCCGTTCGCTGTACAGGCCCACCTTCAGCATGATCAGCCCGACGATACCGAACAGGAACGAGCCGACGAAGTTGGCCAGCACGGTCTGGGTCAACGAGTCTTCGATCAGCAGGCTGGTGGCACGGGGCGTTGCGGTGTTGGTGGCCGAGCCATAGGCCGAAACCATGATGCTCAGCGAGAAGGTCGTGACGGCCAACATGCTGGAAGCCAGGATGCTCAACAGACTGTCCACCGCCTCGCGGCTGACCTCGCCTGACAACTCCCAGGGCAGGTACGGCTCAATGACAGCGGACAGTACGGCAATCAGGATGCCCATGACCCCGATGGCCGAGGTTCGGACCCAGAGCTGCTTGCCCAGGCGGGACATGAGCCATTGCCAACGGGACATCAGAATCTCCTTGTCTTGTGTTAGGTAGCAAGTGAACGGGGTGAACATTCTGCCCCACCGGGATGGGGCGCAGGTTCGCTGCTTCCAGGAGGCGGGGCCGACGGGCATGACAGAAAGCCGCCGGACCCGAAGCATAGCAAGGAGAAGCATGTGTCCATGCCGGGCATACAAGAAAACCCGGCTTCAGCGACATGTGGGTCGCCGTAGCCGGGTCTATCTGGCCCAAGTGAAATGGGCCATGGTCTGCCTGTCTTCAGGTCAGGCCATCAGCGCTCATTGGCTGTTGAGCGTGGTGGGCTTGAGCGTGCCAGTGCCTGCAGCGCCAGCCTCCGCGTTGCCCGCTGCTGCATCCTGGGCGGCTGCACCCGCAGCAGAAGCCGAATCGGCTGCGGCATCCTGGTCTACTGGTTTGGCAATGTCCGGCTGGGCAGTGGCCGCGTCAGCAGCCGGAGCGGCGGCATCAGTCGCGCCCGCGGTCGGTTTGGCATCCGTCGCCGGGGTGGCTGCATCGGTCGCGCCGGTTGCCGGGGTTGCGTCCGGCTTGCTGGCGTCCGTTGCAGGAGCAGCATCCGCGGCGGTTGGCGCAGCGGGGGTTTGGGCGGCAGCGTCCGTTGCAGGGGTCGGTGTGGCAGCGGCCCCCTGATCGGCCGGCTTGGAGGCATCCGGCTGAGCAGCGGCATCAGCAGCCGGTGCTGCAGCGCCGGTTGCACCGGCTGCCGGTGCGGCATCCGTCGTCGGCTGGGCGGGGGGCTGGGGGGTGGGCTGCGAGGCATCTGCCGGCGCAGCGGCGGCATCACCAGCGGCGGGTTGGGTGGCAGGGCCAGCTGCCTGGCCATGCTGCTGGGCCACGGCGGCGGCATGACCGCTTTCGGTGCTGACCGAGGCGGCACCGTTGCCGGCTGCATCAGCGGCCGCAGCGGCTTCGGCGGCGGCCTGGCTGGTTGCATCCGCCTGTGCGGCATTCGCTGTCTGGGCCGCCGTGTTCTGCGTGGCGTCACCGGTAGTGGCTGCCGCGGCTCCAGCGTTCACGGCTGCTGCACCATCCGTTGCCGTGTTGGCAGCGGTTCCATTCCCCGCCTGGCCTGCAGCGGCTGCGTCCTGGGTAGCCGCCGAGGCAGGCTTGGTCTTCCAGTAGCGAACGTTGCCGCCGTTGACGTTGTCCTCGACGTTCAGATTCTCACTGACAAAGATGCCGTTGTAGTTCAGCGACTGTTTGGCCGTCCAGTTGGCGGGCACCTGCCACAGGCTGCACGCGGTACGCTGGACATCGGACTTGGGCTGCGGCGGGCTGGCCGGATCGGCAGCGTTGAGGTTCTTCCTGCGCGACTCCATCTTCAGGCAGAACATCACTTCGTCCGGAGAGTCGCCCCGCTGGACGAGGAGTGTCATCTTGCCGCCGTGAAGTGCATTCCCGGTGGCGTGCGTCCATTCCTGGACGGATTCGTCGAAGTTCACCACGCCATCGCGCGGGATCACCTTCTCGACATCGGCCTTCAACGTGTCGGTTTCCCGATAGGTCTCGGCGCCCGTGTTCGGGTCACGGCTGTAGCCGTTCCTGATCTCGGCATCGGTCTTCAGGGTCAGGCGCTTGTCGGGGGAATCGGCTTCCTTGTGAAAGACATAGCCGAAGCTGGCCACGGCGCTGATGATCTTGGCGTCAGCATTCTGGCCACTGCGGTCTGCCCCCCAGCTGTGGACGATGAACTTCCCGTCCACCGGCTGCTGATAGGACAGCATGTCGGGCAGATCGGGGGTATCCATCCACTGGTTGCGATTCAGCGGCTGGTGCAGGTGGTCATCCGGCGAAACCAGTTGGCTGGCCGCATGGTTGCTGCTGATCGGGTAGGCGTGAGGGCCGACCCGGACATAGGCGGTCTGCGTGCTGAGGATCTTCTCGAACAGTTCGGTGCTGATCCCGGCTTCGGTGATGGCGCCGTGGCTGGAAGCAGGCGCGGCTGCGCCGGCATCGGCGGCACCGGCCGTACCCGTGGTTTCGGTGCTGCCCGTCGCGTTGGCTGCGTTCGTGCCAGCAGCGCCCGTGCCATTGGTCTTGGTCGACAGGCCGCCGGATTCGGTCCCTGCGCCGCCGCTATTGTCCGAACCACCGCCGCAACCAGCCAGGAAAAGTGCGGCCACCGCAGCGGCCACCATCGAGGTCGACGTCGTGAATCTGATCAGCATGTTCTGCACTACCTCCCAATCTGTCAAAAGAATTGCCAGATGATGCTAGAGCAGGAGGTAGATACAAATCGTATGCAATCTGTCGATTCAAAGAACGAGTGTATGCGGATGTATGTCAACGATGGCGTGCAGATGTTTCATTGATTCGCTCTGATGCTTGATTGATGTCAGCGTGTTGCAGTACAGGATGATCAGAAAACCGGACACCACACGGGCAATGCATCGACACACGGCCCTGCGAAAAAACGCGGGGAGCGAAGACATCGGGGCATCGGGGCATCGCTGAATCCCTGCATCCGGCATGTGCTTTCGACTGGTACTTCAGCCTGTGCCACTCATGACACGGCCGAGCGCTCGAAGGGCACTTGTCGATGCGTTGGCACTGCAGCCCGCCGCTCAGGACACGGCCTGTCGCAAGGAAGCAGGAACAGAAAGGCCCCGGCACCGAGATGTTCTTCGGTGCCGGGGCCATCGGGGCCAGGCCATCAGGTCAAGCCATCAGGTCAAGCCATCAGGTCAAGCCATCAGGCCGGGCCGTCGGACGGTGAGGCGGGTGTCAGCCCGTCCTCATCAGTTGCCTGCTTTCTCGAACGTGAAATGTCCGTCCCGGAAATCCACCGGGATGGTTTCGTTCGGTGCGTAACGACCTTCCAGCACGCGCTTGGCGATGGGGTTCTCCAGTTTCTGCTGGATGGCGCGCTTGAGCGGGCGTGCGCCATACAGCGGGTCGAAGCCCACCTTGGCCAGTTCGTCGAGTGCGGCGTCGCTGACTTCCAGCTTCAGGTCGCGCTCGGCCAGGCGTTTCTCCAGGCTCTTGAGCTGGATGACCGAGATGTCGCGGATGTGCTTGGCGTCCAGGCCGTGGAAGACCACCACTTCGTCGATCCGGTTGATGAACTCCGGCCGGAAGTGCTGGCGTACCTCGCCCATCACGGCTTCCTTGATCACGTCCGGATCGTTCAGCGTCTTGTCGGCCGACAGGCGCTGGATCTCGGCGGAGCCGATGTTGCTGGTCATCACCACCACGGTGTTGCGGAAGTCCACGGTACGGCCCTGGCCGTCGGTCAGCCGGCCGTCGTCCAGCACCTGCAGCAGGATGTTGAACACGTCCGGATGCGCCTTCTCGATCTCGTCGAGCAGGATGACGCTGTACGGGTTGCGCCGCACGGCCTCGGTCAGGTAGCCGCCCTCTTCATAGCCCACGTATCCCGGAGGCGCACCGATCAGTCGCGCCACGGAGTGTTTCTCCATGAATTCGCTCATGTCGATACGGATCAGGTGATCTTCGGAATCGAACATGAAGCGGGCCAGCGCCTTGCACAGTTCCGTCTTGCCCACGCCGGTGGGTCCCAGGAAGAGGAAGGAGCCCCACGGCCGGTTGGGATCGGCCAGGCCGGCACGCGAACGGCGGATGGCGTCGGACACCAGGGTGACGGCCTCGTCCTGGCCAACCACACGCTTGTGCAGTTCCTCTTCCATCTTCAGCAGCTTCTCGCGCTCGCCTTCCATCATCTTGGAGACGGGAATGCCCGTGGCCCGCGAGACCACTTCGGCGATTTCCTCGGCACCCACGACCGTGCGCAGCAGCTTCGGCTTGCCGGAGACGGCGGCCTCGTCGGCCTTCAGGTTGGTCTCGGCGGCATTGACCTCGGCCAAGCGTTTCTCCAGCTCGGGCAGCTTTCCGTACTGCAGCTCAGCCAGTTTCTCGTACTGGCCCTTGCGCTGCAGCTCGGCCATCTGCGCCCGCAGCTGGTCGATCTCACCCTTGATCTGGGCGCTGCCCTGGACTGCGGCCTTCTCGGCTTTCAGGATCTCTTCGTAGTCCGCGTATTCCTTGCTGATGCGGGCGATTTCCTGCTCGATCAGCTCCAGGCGTTTCTTCGATGCGTCATCGGTTTCCTTGCGCACGGCCTCACGCTCGATCTTGAGCTGGATCAGCCGGCGGTCCAGGCGGTCCATCACCTCGGGCTTGGAGTCGATCTCCATCTTGATGCGCGAGGCAGCCTCGTCGATGAGGTCGATGGCCTTGTCGGGCAGGAAGCGGTCGGTGATGTAGCGGTTGGACAGCTCGGCCGCAGCCACGATGGCCGGGTCGGTGATCTCCACGCCGTGGTGGATCTCATAGCGTTCCTGCAGACCGCGCAGGATGGCGATGGTGGATTCCACCGACGGCTCGCCCACCAGCACTTTCTGGAAGCGGCGCTCCAGGGCGGCGTCCTTCTCGATGTACTTGCGGTATTCGTCCAGGGTGGTGGCGCCCACGCAATGCAGTTCGCCACGCGCCAGGGCGGGCTTGAGCATGTTGCCGGCGTCCATGGCACCGTCGCTCTTGCCGGCGCCCACCATGGTGTGGATCTCGTCGATGAAGACGATGGTGCGGCCCTCGTCGGCAGCGATGTCCTTGAGCACGGCCTTCAGGCGTTCCTCGAACTCGCCCCGGTACTTGGCACCAGCCAGCAGCGCAGCCATGTCCAGCGCCAGCACGCGCTTGTTCTTCAGCGAATCGGGCACTTCGCCGTTGACGATGCGCTGAGCCAGCCCCTCGACGATAGCGGTCTTGCCCACGCCGGGTTCACCGATCAGCACGGGGTTGTTCTTGGAGCGACGCTGCAGGATCTGGATGGTGCGACGGATCTCGTCGTCACGGCCGATGACCGGGTCGAGCTTGCCCGCACGGGCCCGCTCGGTCAGGTCCAGCGTGTACTTCTTCAGCGCCTCGCGCTGGCCTTCGGCATCCTGCGATTCGACGGCCTGGCCGCCACGCACGGCGTCAACGGCCGCCTGCAGCGACTTGTGGGTGAGCCCGGCCTGCACCAGCAGCCGGCCCGCATCGCCGCCCTGACGGCCATCGCCCTCGGTCAGCGCCAGCAGGAACATCTCGATGGCCACATACTGGTCGCCACGCTTTTCGGCGTCCTTTTCGGCCTGGGTGAGCAGCTTGAGCAGCTCGCGGCTGACCTGCGGCTGGCTGGACTGGCCGCTGACCTGCGGCAGGTTCTTCAGTGCGGCCTCGACCGAGCTGCGCAGGGCCGAGATGCGAACGCCGGCACGCTCCAGCAGCGCACGGCCGGAACCATCCGGCTGGGCGATGATGGCAGCCAGCACGTGGATCGGCTCGATGTAGGGGTTGTCTGCCGAGACGGCCAGACTCTGGGCGTCGGACAGGGCTTCCTGGAATTGGGTGGTGAGTTTGTCTATACGCATGTTGGTATTTCTTTCAGCAAGGCTGGCAGGAATTCACAGCAGGCGCGGAGCCGGCCTGGAATTCCGCCAAGGAAGGCATCCGGCCTTCCGTTGAGTTCGGAATGCAACAGATATAGGGACTTCCTGTCAGAATTCAAGACAAGTTTTTCAGCGTGAAGGACTGTGACACGAACAGGGGAAGCATGACACGGCACCGGGCGGCAAGCGCCGGAATGACCCGCCCTCCGGAGGGGCGCAGGTCCGGCGTCAAGCCCATGCGGACATGCCCATGCCTCCTGGACGCCTGCGCGGAACACACCGAAGGCGCTTCCTGCCAACCGGGGGACGCCGGTACCATGAAGGGCCTGGGTGTCCGTCACGGAAGCCCTCGAACGCCCTCCTCCCTGCGTCTTCCATGGAATTCCTGAACCACCTGCTCACTGAACTCCAGCTCATCTGGCAGAGCATCTCGGTCACGCACCGGGTACTGCTGTATGCGGTGCTGGAGGTGGGCAGCATCCTGTTCCTGCTGGGGCAGCGGCGGCCGCCGCTGGCCACGCTGTCGTGGATCCTGGCCTTTCTCAGCCTGCCGGTGCTCAGCCTGCTGTGCTATTTCCTCTTTGGCCCCCGCAAGCTCAAGCGTCGCAATGTCCGCCGCGAGCTGGCCCGCCACCTGGCGGCACACCACGGTCCGCACCGCACCCAGCCGCTGCCCGAGACGCTGGCCTCGCGCCACTGGCTGCTGGCCCAGGCACGGGTGGCCACCGAGTGTGGCAGCGCACCGCCGCGCCAGGTGCAGGGGCTGCAGATCCTGATCGACGGTGACGCCACCTACGCCGCCATCGAGGCCGCGATGCAGAAGGCCGAGCACCACATCCATGTGGAGTACTACATCTTCAAGCCTGACGAGATCGGCACCCGCTGGCGCGACCTGCTCACCGAGAAGGCCCGTGCCGGCGTGAAGGTTCGGATGCTGGTGGATGCGGTGGGCTCCGGGCGCTGCCGCAACGACTTCTGGAAGCCGCTGCGCGAGGCGGGTGGCGAGGTGCGGGTCTTCAATCCGCCCCGCTTCCTGCCCTTCCGGCCCAGCATGGTGAACTTCCGCACCCACCGCAAGATCGTGGTCATCGATGCGCTCTATGGCTTCACGGGCGGCATCAACGTGGACCGGGTCGAGTCGGTTGCCTGTGTGGGGGCGACCGCATCGCGCGACACGCACCTGGCGCTCAAGGGCAGCGCGGCTCTGGACCTGCAGCGGATCTTCCTGGAGGACTGGCTGTATGCGGGCGCGCGCTCGGGCCACCTGGCACGGCTGGACAAGGCGCTGACTACGCCGCAGGACATTCTGGCCTGGTTCCCGCTGCCCCCTGACGAGCCCCGCGACGAGAGCCAGCCCTGGGTGCAGATCATCGATTCCGGCCCGGACCGCAGCGAGTACGCCATCTACCGCTACTTCTTTGCCGCCATGTCGTCGGCGCGCCGGCGGGTCTGGATCACCACGCCTTACTTCATCCCGGATGAATCGATCCTGACTGCGCTGACAACAGCGGCAGGGCGCGGCCTGGACGTGCGGCTGCTGGTGCCGATGGAATCCGACCAGCTGCTGACGGGGCTGGCTGCCTCCACCTTCGTGGAGGAGGTGCTGGCCCGGCGCGTGAAGGTCTATGCCTACGTGCCGCGCTTCATCCACGCCAAGACGCTGGTCATCGATGACGAGCTGTCGATGATCGGCACGGCCAACATGGACAACCGCAGCTTCCGGCTGAATTTCGAGGTGATGGCGGCCATCTACGACAAGAAGACCACGTCCGAGATGGCGCGGCAGTTCCTGAAGGATCTGGAGTCGGCCACGCAGCTGCACGCCGATCACCAGCCGGACAGCTTCAATCAGCGGATGGTGGCCAGCCTGGCACGCCTGGCGGCGCCGCTGCTATGATGGGATGAAGCGGCCAGGATCCTGGCCGCCGCATGACATCCACACAAGACAAGAGCGAGACAACATCATGCCCTGCCTGCTGCAGTTCGACTTTCCCTTCTCCGGCCCCTGGGGCGACCAGATGGCCGGTGCCATGCAGGAGCTGGCCCAGTCCATTGCCCAGGAACCGGGCCTGCGCTGGAAGATCTGGACCGAGAACGAGGCCACGGGCGAAGCCGGCGGCATCTACCTGTTCGAGGATGTGGCCAGTGCCCAGGCCTACCAGAAGAAGCACACGGAACGCCTGCGCGCCTTCGGCATCACGCAGGTACGCGCCCGGCTCTTTGACGTCAATGAGGCCCTGACGAAGATCGACCGCGGGCCGGTGTGACGGATCCTGTTCAGCCCGCCTGCCAGCGGGACAATGCCGCCTCGTCGCTGTCGCGCGCATCCACCCAGCGTTCCTCGCCGTCCGTGGTGGCTTCCTTCTTCCAGAACGGGGCCTCGGTCTTCAGGAAGTCCATGATGAAGCGGCAGGCCTCGAAGGCGGCGTCACGGTGGCGCGAGGCCACGGCCACCAGCACGATCTGCTCCCCCGGGGCCAGCGGCCCCACACGGTGGATGACGGTAACGCCCAGCAGCGGCCAGCGCGTCTGGGCCCGCTGGCAGATGTCGGCCAGCGCCTTTTCGGTCATGCCCGGATAGTGCTCCAGCGTCATGCCGGTCACGCCGTCGCCCTGGTTGCTGTCACGCACGTAGCCCACGAAGGAGGCCACGGCCCCCACTTCCCGCGTGAGCGCCTGCAGGCGCTTCAGCTCGGCGCCAACATCAAAGTCCTGCGTCTGGACATGAATGAGGGGGGCCACGGAGGACACGGATCAGCCCCCCGTCACCGGCGGGAAGAACGCCACTTCGGCGCCCTCGTGCAGCGGGGTATCGGGTGTGGCCATAGCCTGGGCCACGGCGGCCCGCAGGGTGTCCTTGCCGCTGGCGGGCGGCGTGAAGACTTCGGCCCAGGGGCCGCCCCGGGCGGCCAGGTGCTGGCGCAGGGCGCCGACGGTCTGCACATCCGCCGGCAGCGCCAGGCGCTCGGAGGCCAGTCCCAGACGTTCGCGCAGGCTGGCAAAGAACAGCAGTTCGATGTTCATGGTTCAGTTCAGCAGCTCGGCAAAGGACAGGAAGCGCACCGCATCGCCCTGACGGATGGTCTGGCCGGGCGGGTTGTCGATAAGACCATGCCCCACCACGGCCGAGGTGAGCACGGCGGAGCCCTGCTGGCGGAACAAGCCCAGGCGGCCATCAGGCAGATGCACGGCACGCAGGAACTCACGGCGGCGATCGGGGTTGGTCCAGTCAAAGCCGCTGATGAGCGTGACGGCCTGCGGTTCGACAACCTGGATGCCCTGCAGCCGCAGCACGAAGGGTCGCACGAACAGCAGGAAGGTGACATAGGCCGAGACCGGGTTGCCGGGCAGGCCGATGAAATGGGCGAAGCTGCCGGGAACGGCAGCGCGCGCGCCTTCGGGGCCATAGCGCCCCACCCGCCCGTAGGCCAGCGGCCGGCCGGGCTTGATGGCCACGCGCCACAGGTCAATCTGTCCCTCGGCCTCGACGGCCGGGCGCACGTGGTCTTCCTCGCCCACCGAGACGCCGCCGGCACTGATGATCAGGTCGGCACCTTCGGCCGCCTCACGCAGGGCCTGACGGGTGGCTTCCCGCGAGTCGGGGACGATGCCCAGATCCAGCACCTCGCAGCCCAGCCGGCGCAGCAGCGCGTTGAGCACGAAGCGGTTGGAGTTGTAGATGCCCCCGGCCGGCAGCGGCTGGCCGGGCATGACCAGTTCGTCGCCCGTGAAGAAGCAGGCCACGCGCGGGCGACGGCGCACCTCCAGCGTGGCCGCGCCGATGGAGGCGGCCAGACCGACGGCAGCCGGAGTGAGGCGGGTGCATTCGGCCAGCACGGTGCTGCCGGCGGCGATGTCCTCGGCCCGGCGACGCACCCAGGCGCCCGATGCGGGCTGCACCCGGAAGCGCACGCCGGTGCCCTCGCCAACCGGCAGCTGCAGGCCGGCTTCCACCTCTTCCTGCATCACCACGGCATCCGCCCCGGGCGGCAGGGCCGCCCCCGTGAAGATGCGCGCCACGGTGCCGGGCTGAAGCGGCTGACCCTGATGGCCGGCAGGAATGCGCTGCGAGACGGGAAACACCCCGTCCGGACTGGCGGCCAGGTCGGCCGCACGCACGGCGTAGCCATCCATCTGGGCATTGTCCCAGGGCGGAACATCCAGCGAGGACACCAGCGCCCGGGCCAGCACGCGCCCGTCGGCATTCATGGTGTCGATGGTCTCGGTGCCCGGCAGCGTGTCGGCGTGCGACAGCAGGCGGGCAAAGGCGTCGTCAAAGGGAAGCAGTGCGGACATGGCTAGGGGGCGGGAGTACCGGAAGGCTGGCCACCAGGCATGGCGGCCGGCGTGCCGACCCTGGCCAGGATGAAGGCGGTGACGGCGTCCGGGTCGTTCAGATCCAGCAGCGGCAACGGCACATCCAGCGGTGCATCGGTGGCGATGGCCTGGATCCAGGGATCGTCAGGATGCAGCAGGGGCTTGCCCAGCGCCGGCCGGTGGACCTCGATCTTGGGGATGGCGGCTGTCTTGAAGCCCTCGATCAGCACCACGTCACTGGGGCTCATGTGGGCCAGCTGCGCCTCCAGACCCGGTTCGGGCTGGCCACGCAGCTCGTGCATCAGCACCCAGCGCTGGTCGGTGGTGAGCAGGACCTCGGTGGCGCCGGCCTGGCGATGCCGCCAGGAATCCTTGCCCGGGGTGTCGAAGTCGAAACGATGGTGGGCGTGCTTGATGACCGAGACCTTCCGGCCAGCGGCCACCAGGCGCGGGATGACCTGCTCGATGAGCGTGGTCTTGCCCGAGCCTGAGTAGCCGGCAAAGCCGAAGACGAGGCCATGGCGCGCGCCCTGCCCCACTGGCGCCGCCATCAGGTGCGCGCGGCCACGTAGGCCTTCAGCAGCGCGGCATCGGCCGGCATGCGCACGTAGCGCTGCACGCGATGCTCCAGGTCGGCCAGTGCCTCGGGCACCGGCTGCCGCTGGCCCGTGGCCTCGACGATGCTCTCGGCGAACTTGGCCGGCAGCGCGGTCTCCAGGCAGATCATCGGGATGCCGGGCTCGCGGTACTGCTGGGCCACCTTCAGGCCGTCAGCCGTATGGGTATCGACAAGCACGCCGCGGTCGTCATGCCACTTGCGGATGGTCTGCAGGCGGTCGGCGTGGCTGCTGCTGCCCGAGACGAAGCCCCACTGGGCAGCGCGGGCAAAGGCATCGGTGCCCGACAGGTCGAACTCGCCGGTCTGGCCCAGCTGCTGCCAGAGTGCCTTCAGATGCTCTGCGTCACCGTCGAGCAGGTCGAAGACGAAGCGCTCGAAGTTGGAGGCCTTGGAGATGTCCATCGACGGGCTGGAGGTGGCGTGCGTCTCGCGGGCGCTGCGCACGCGATAGCGGCCAGTCCGGAAGAACTCGTCCAGCACGTCGTTCTCGTTGGTGGCCACCACCAGGCGGCGGATGGGCAGGCCCATGCGCCGGGCGATGTGGCCGGCCAGCACATTGCCGAAGTTACCGCTGGGCACCGTGAACGAGACCTGCGCCGGGCGCCCGTTGGCATCGATCGGATGCGCGGCGGTAGCCTGCAGGTAGCCCCGGAAGTAGTAGACAACCTGGGCCACCACGCGTGCCCAGTTGATGGAGTTGACGCTGCCGATGTGGTGGCGCTTCTTGAACGGCAGATCGGAGGCCAGGGCCTTGACCAGGTCCTGGCAGTCGTCGAACACGCCTTCAATGGCGATGTTGTGGATGTTGTCGTCCATCAGGCTGAACATCTGGGCGCGCTGGAAGGCGCTCATCCGTCCGGCCGGAGACAGCATGAAGACGCGCAGCCGCTGGCGGCCGCGCATGGCGTATTCGGCCGCACTGCCGGTGTCACCCGAGGTGGCGCCGACGATGTTGAGCCATCGGTCCTGCTTGAGCAGCGTGTACTCGAAGAGCCGGCCCAGCAGCTGCATGGCCATGTCCTTGAAGGCCAGCGTGGGACCATTGGACAGGTGCTGCACCAGCAGCGAACCGCGCTCGGCGCTGGCCGCTTCCAGTTCGGTCAGCGGGGTGATGGCCCGCGTGCCGAAGGTCTCTGCCGTGTAGGTTTCCTCGACCAGCCGTTTCAGGTCGTCGGCGGGAATGTCGTCGCAGTAGCGGCTGAGCACCTCGAAGGCCAGCTGGGCATATGACAGGCCGCGCCAACCCTGCAGGGTGTCGTTGTCGATCTGCGGAATGCTGGCGGGCATGACGAGGCCGCCATCGGGCGCCAATCCGCCCAGCAGGATGTCGCTGAAGCGCAGCGGGGGCATGCCGCCCCGGGTGGAGATGTATTCCATGGTCGTTCAGTCCAGCGCTTCGACCCGCAGCCGCACCGGGGCAGCCGTCACGGAAGGCAGGGCCTCGATGTGCCGGCTGGCGATATCGATGCACTTCTCGACCGTGCGGTGGGTCATGAGGATGATGTCGGTGGTGTTGGCACCTTCAGAGGGCTGGCGCTGCAGCATGGCGTCGATGGAAACGCCCTCGTCCGCCATGATGCGGGTGATGTCGGCCAGCACGCCCGGCTCGTCGCGCACCGGGATGCGCAGGTAGTACGCCGTCTCCATCTCGGCGGCCGGCAGCACCGGCACCTGCTGCAGCTGGTCCTGCTGGAAAGCCAGGTACGGCACGCGGCTTTCGGGCGCGACCTCGATCTGACGGGCCACGTCCACCAGGTCAGCCACCACGGCACTGGCGGTGGGCAGTTTGCCAGCGCCCGGACCGTAGTAGAGGGTCTCGCCCACGGCGTCACCCTTGACCCAGACAGCGTTCATCGCGCCCTCGACGTTGGCCAGCAGGCGGCGCGCCGGGATGAGCGTGGGATGCACGCGCAGCTCGATGCCCTCGGCGCGGCGGCGGGCGATGCCCAGCAGCTTGATGCGGTAGCCCAGCTGGTCGGCATAGGTGAAGTCCTCGGCCGCCAGCTTGCTGATGCCCTCGATATAGGCGCCGTCGAACTGCACGGGCACGCCGAAGGCGATGGAGGCCAGCAGCGTGGCCTTGTGGGCGGCGTCGATGCCCTCGATGTCGAAGGTGGGATCGGCCTCAGCATAGCCCAGGCGCTGCGCCTCGGCCAGCGCCACGTCGAAGCTGATGCCCTTGTCGCGCATCTCGGACAGGATGAAGTTGGTGGTGCCGTTGATGATGCCGGCCACCATCTGCACGCGGTTGGCCGAGAGCCCCTCGCGCAGCGCCTTCACGATGGGAATGCCACCGGCCACCGCGGCCTCGAAGGCCACCATCACGCCGGCCTCGCGGGCGCGAGCGAAGATCTCGTTGCCATGCACGGCCAGCAGTGCCTTGTTGGCGGTGACGACCTGCTTGCCCTTGGCAATGGCGGCCAGCACGACATCACGGGCCAGCGTGGTGCCGCCCATCACCTCCACCAGCACATCGATGGCAGGGTCGTTCACGATGTCGAAAGGATCGCTGCTGAGCGGAATGTCGGGGCCCACCAGTGTGCGGACTTCCTCGGGGTCACGCACAACGACGCGACCGATCTGGATGGTGCAGCCGGCGCGCCGGCTGATCTCGGCAGCGTTGTTCTTCAGCACCTCGAATACGCCGCTGCCCACGGTACCCATGCCGAGCAGCCCGACCTTGATCACTTTCATACGATGGAATGACTCCTAGTTCTTTCTGTCCTGTGCAGCGGGCCTGCCTGCCGACAGCGCCCGCCTTTCGTTGTCGTCAGCCGACCCGGCCGTGGCGCGAGCGATAGTCGGCCAGGAAGCGATCGATGCGCCGCAAGGCCTCGGTCAGGTCGTCGGAATTGGGCAGGAACACGACGCGGAAGTGGTCGTGCTCCGGCCAGTTGAAGCCGGTGCCCTGCACCAGCAGCACCCGCTCGCGTTCCAGCAGCTGCAGGATGAAGCGCTGGTCGTCCTCGATCGGATACATCTGCGGATCAAGGCGCGGGAAGAGATAGAGGGCCGCGCGCGGCTTGTAGCAGCTCACGCCCGGAATGCTAGTGATCATCTCCCAGGCCAGATCGCGCTGGCGCGCCAGCCGCCCGCCGGGCTGCACCAGCTCGTTGATGCTCTGGTAGCCGCCCAGCGCGGTCTGGATGCCCAGCTGGCCGGGCACGTTGGCGCACAGCCGCATGGAAGCCAGCATGTTCAGACCTTCCAGATAGTCGGCCGCGCCGCGCTTGTCGCCCGAGATGATCATCCAGCCGGCCCGATAGCCGCAGGCGCGGTAGTTCTTGGACAGGCCGTTCATGGTGATGCACAGCACGTCATCGGCCAGCGAGGCGATGGAGGTGTGCGTGGCACCGTCGTAGAGGATCTTGTCGTAGATCTCGTCGGCAAAGACGATCAGGTCGTGCTGGCGGGCGATCTCCAGGATCTCCTTCAGCAGGTCGTCCGGATACAGCGCGCCGGTGGGGTTGTTGGGGTTGATGATGACGATGGCGCGCGTGCGCTCGGTGATCTTGGCGCGGATGTCGTCCAGATCGGGCAGCCAGCCTGCCCCCTCGTCGCACATGTAGTGCACGGCCGAGCCCCCCGAGAGGCTGACCGCCGCCGTCCACAGCGGGTAGTCAGGGGTGGGCACCAGCACCTCGTCGCCCGTGTCCAGCAGCGCGTTGAGCGACAGCACGATCAGCTCGCTGACGCCGTTGCCGATGTAGATGTCATCGACCGTGACGCCGCGGATGCCCTTGAGCTGCGAGTAGTGCATGACGGCCTTGCGCGCCGAGAAAAGGCCCTTGGAATCCGAATAGCCGGAGGCATCAGCCAGGTTGGCCATGATGTCCTGGCGCACCTCGTCGGGCGCATCGAAGCCGAAAGGCGCCATGTTGCCGATGTTGAGCTTGATGATGCGCTGGCCGTCCTCCTCCATCTGCCGGGCCCGGGCCAGCACCGGTCCGCGAATGTCGTAGCAGACGTTGGCCAGCTTGGCAGACTTGTGGATGGTCTTCATGATGACTGCGGGCACCGTGAAAGGTGCGGTACTATGGGAATGACCGCATAATGTACACCGGCTGCGGCCCATCCCGCACCTGCGCATCACCGTCGGCAGGTTTCAGCCCGCCCGCCGGCCCCATCCATGAAACTGCACCCCGACCACCACGACGATCTCAACGCCATCACCGCCTACGGTACCGGCTGGGTGGAAGTCAACGGGGCAAGGCACGAAGGGCCGCTGCTGCTGCGCCCGCAGGGTCCGGTGCAGCCCTGGTCTATCGACGGTCTGGCGGCACTCACACCCGACATGCTGCTGGCGCTGGCCGAGCCGCGCCCGGAAGTCATCCTGCTGGGCACCGGCCCACGCCTGCAGTTTCCGCCGCCGTCGTTCTCACGCCCACTGTTGCAGGCCGGCATCGGCCTGGAGACCATGGACTCGGTGGCCGCGTGCCGTACCTACAACATCCTGATGGCCGAAGGCCGCCAGGTCCTGCTCGCCCTGGTGACTGCGCCCTGATTGTCGGCGCCCCTCCCACCTGCGGCCCCTGCCCCTCGAATTCCTGATTCTCTCACTCATGCAAACATCCTCCGCGCCTGCCCACGCCCCCGTCCTGAAGATCGGCCAGAAGGTGCCCGACTTCACGGCAGAGACCACGGCCGGCCCCCTGAACTTCAACGAACTGAACGGTCGGATGGTGGTGCTCTACTTCTACCCGAAGGACAGCACCCCGGGCTGCACGAACGAAGCCAGCGACTTTGCCGCGGCCTGGCAGGACTTCCTCACCGCTGGCGCCGAGGTGTACGGCATCTCGCGCGACAGCCTGAAAAGCCACGCCAACTTCCGTCAGAAGCTGGAGCTGCCCTTTGCGCTGGTCAGCGACCCCGATGAGGCGCTCTGCACGCTGTTCGACGTCATCAGACTGAAGAACATGTATGGCAAGCAGGTGCGTGGCATTGAGCGCTCCACCTTCCTCATCAACCGCGCCGGCGTGCTGGTCAAGGAATGGCGCAAGGTGAAGGTCCCCGGCCATGTGGCCGAGGTGCTGGCCGCCGTCCGGGAGCTTCACGACTCGCCCTCCCACGCCTTCTGATACTCCGACCCTTTTCCACGGCCAGGGCCATTGCCCGCCGCCTGTCCCATGCCGCTACCCAAAGCCCCCACCACCCGAGGTGAACGCCTCGACATCAAGGCTGCCTCGCGCAACAAGGCCAAGCTGCCGGCCAGCCGCCGCAAAAAGAGCGCAACCGCCCAGGCCGAGGCCAACCCGGCCCTGGAACTTGCCCTCGACCCGGTTGCCACCCCCGTGGCTGAAGCCGTGTCCCCCGCGGTTGCCACGGCAAGCCAAGGCCGGGATGCCGGCAAGGAACGCGCTGCGGGCAAGACTGGCGGTTGCACCCAGACCTCGGCCCCGGTCAGCAGCCCTGCGGCATCAGCCACAGGTGCCGCACAGCCGGCAGCAGGCACCCGGCCCGGCGTCGAGGGACGTCCCGCTCAGGGCAGCACCCAGACGGCCGCGCTGCTCAGCGCACCGCCTGCGGGTAGCACGCCCGATGCCGCATCCGGCACGACACGGCCAGACGCCACGGTGGCGCCCTTCGCCCCCGCACGGCACGCACGTCGGCACCGCGCCCCGGGCACCGAGGCGGCGACCCACAAGCTGTTCGTGCTGGACACCAACGTGCTGATGCACGATCCCACCGCCCTCTTCCGCTTCCAGGAGCACGACGTGTTCCTGCCGATGATCACGCTGGAAGAGCTGGACGATCACAAGCGCGGCATGAGCGAGGTCTCGCGCCACGCCCGCCAGGTCAGCCGCAGCCTGGACGAGCTGCTGGCCGGCATCGAGGGCAGCATCGAGCAGGGCATCCCGCTGGACCGGCTGGGCCATTCCGACGCCACCGGGCGGCTCTTCCTGCAGACCCGCGTGCTGGAAGCGCCCTTGCCCGAAGCCCTGCCTCCCGGCAAGGCCGACAACCGCATCCTGTCGGTGACGGCCGCCCTGCGCCAGGTCTTTCCCGAGCGGCAGGCGGTGCTGGTGTCCAAGGACATCAACATACGCATCAAGGCCCGTTCGCTGGGCCTGCCGGCCGAGGACTACTTCAACGACCAGGTCACCGACGACCTGGACCTGCTCTACAGCGGTTCGCTGGCCCTGCCGGCCGATTTCTGGCAGACCCATGGCAAGGACATGGAGTCCTGGCAGGACGGCGGCATGACCTACTACCGCATCCGCGGCCCGCTGGTGTCTTCCATGCTGCTCAACCAGTTCGTGTACCTGGAAGACGATGGCGGCACACCGCTGTTTGCCCAGGTGCGGGAACGCGAAGGCGACCAGGCCGTGCTGCGTGTGGTGCGGGACTACACCCAGGCACGCCACGCCATCTGGGGCATCACCGCCCGCAACCGCGAGCAGAACTTTGCCCTGAACCTGCTGCTGGATCCGGACATCGACTTCGTGACGCTGCTGGGCCAGGTCGGCACCGGCAAGACGCTGCTGGCACTCACCGCGGGTCTGGCGCAGACGCTGGACCAGAAGCGCTTCACCGAGATCATCATGACCCGCGCCACCGTGCCGGTGGGCGACGACATCGGCTACCTGCCCGGTACCGAGGAAGAGAAGATGCAGCCCTGGATGGGCGCCCTGGAAGACAACCTGGAGGTGCTCAACCGCGGCAGTGCCGGTGGCGAATGGGGGCGTGCCGCGGCGGCCGATCTCATCCGCTCGCGCATCCGGGTGAAGTCGATGTCCTTCATGCGCGGCCGCACCTTCAACAACAAGTACCTGATCATCGACGAGGCGCAGAACCTCACGCCCAAGCAGATGAAGACGCTGGCCACCCGCGCGGGCCCCGGCACCAAGGTGGTCTGTCTGGGCAACATCGCCCAGATCGACACGCCCTACCTCACCGAGGCCTCGTCGGGCCTCACCTACGTGGTGGAGCGTTTCAAGGGCTGGAAGCACGGCGGGCACCTGACGCTGCAGCGCGGTGAGCGCTCGCGGCTGGCAGACTTTGCGGCAGATGTGCTCTAACCCGGGGCAGCGGATACGCTGCCTGTTGCGGGGATCGACTCCGGAAGCGGAACAAGTGCACACGCGTTGAGGCACATCCTGCCGACGGAGCCGGAATTCCTCACACTCGGACTGGATTGGCGAGTGACATGAAAACAACACTTTCCTAAGATGGGCGCTCCATTCGGAGCCCCACCCCATGGCAAGTATCCTGCGCTCTCACCCCGCCGGTCAGGTCCCGCAATCGGCCCAGCCCGCCCGTGCCGACAAGACCCTCTACTCGCTGCAGGCGCTGCGCTTCATCGCGGCCGCGCTGGTGGTCATCAGCCACATCCGCAACGAAGTGGGACTCACCCCCTTCGGCAGCAGTGGCGTCGACATCTTCTTCGTCATCTCGGGCTTCATCATCTACTACGTCACCCGGGACGGTGCGCCGCAGTTCTTCACCCGCCGGCTGATCCGCATCGTGCCGCTGTACTGGCTGGGCACGCTGGCCCTGGCCGCCATCGCGCTGAAAGCGCCCGGCATGCTCAACCACACCAGCCTGGACGCCGACAAGCTGCTGGGCTCGCTCTTCTTCATCCCCGTGTGGAACGAGAGCATCCAGTACCACATGCCGCTGCTGACGCTGGGGTGGTCGCTGAACTACGAGATCCTCTTCTATCTGGTGTTCTTCATCGCCCTGAAGATCTCGCACCAGCACCGCCTGCTCATCAGCTCGCTGCTGCTGGTGTCCCTGACGGCGGTGCATCCCTACGCCGCCCCGGAATCTGCACTGGCCTTCTGGAGCGATGCCTACGTCGTCGAGTTCATCTACGGCATGCTGCTGGCCCAGCTGCTCTCCAGCACCCGCTTCATTGAGCACGCCAGACTGCCGATGCTGGCCGCCGCGGCCGGTCTGGCGCTCTACACCTGGGCGCTGCTGCCCGACACGGGTCTGGTCACGCAGGAAATGGCGCTGGACAAATGGGTGCGCGTGGTGGTCATCGGCCTGCCCAGTACTGCGCTGGTGGTGCTGACGCTGGCCTGCGAGCAGGCCTTCCGCAAGCTGGGCCAGCCCGCCAAGGCCACCATCGACTTCCTGGGTGAGCTGTCCTACCCCATCTACATCTTCCACATCTACGTAATGGGGGCCGTCAAGCGCCTGGGCGCACTGCAGTTCAGCCTGCCCGTCTACACGGCAATCGTGTTTGCCGCCACACTGACGGTGGCCGCCGCAGTGTACGTACTGTACGAGAAACCGGTTCGCGCCTTCCTGAGCCGCCACCTGCTGCACGGCAAGGGCGGCAACAAGGACAAGGGTCGCCACCACCCGCCGCAGGCTGCCATGCCTCTGGCAAGCTGAACGATCAGCCAGCGGTGACGGATTTGCGGGGGCCTTCCCGCTGCACGGGCGCGGAGCCGCCCCAGCGCCTCAGCCCGCGGCGAAGTTCTCGAACTTGGTGTACTGGCCCTGGAAGGCCAGCGTGACGGAGCCGATCGGGCCGTTACGCTGCTTGCCGATGATGATCTCGGCCATGCCCTTGGTTTCGGCGTCAGGGTCGTAGCGATCGTCACGGTGGATGAAGAAGATCACGTCGGCATCCTGCTCGATCGAGCCCGATTCGCGCAGGTCACTCATGATGGGCTTCTTGTCCTGGCGCTTTTCCACCTCCCGCGAGAGCTGCGACAGCGCGATGACGGGACACTTCAGCTCCTTGGCCAGCGACTTCAGCGCCCGCGAGATCTCACCCACCTCGGTGGCGCGGTTCTCGCGGCCGCCCGGGTTGGCACCCGTCATCAGCTGCAGGTAGTCGATGACGATGAGCCCCAGGTGGCCGTACTGACGCGCCAGGCGTCGGGCACGGGCCCGCAGCTCGAAGGGATTGAGCGCCGGCGTCTCGTCGATGAACATCGGCGCATCCTGCATCTTGCCCATGGCATCGGTCAGCCGGATGAAGTCGTCCTCGGTCAGCCGGCCGGTACGCAGCCGCTGCTGATCGATGCGCCCCGTGGAGCCGATCAGACGCATCACCAGCTGCTCGGCGCCCATCTCCATACTGAAGACCGCCACCGGCAGCTTCTCGTGCACGGCCACGTGCTCGCCAATGTTGAGCGCGAAGGCCGTCTTACCCACCGACGGGCGGGCCGCCACGATGATCAGGTCGCCAGGCTGCATACCGGAGGTCATCCGGTCCAGGTCCACGAAACCGGTGGCAATGCCGGTGATCTCGCTGGGGTTGTCGCGGTTGTAGAGTTCGTCGATGCGCTGGAAGACCTTGCCCGACAGCGGACCGATGTGCTGGAAGTCGTTGCGCTTCTTGCCGCTGTCCTCGGCAATCTTGAACATCTCGGCCTCAGCCGCGTCCAGCACCTCGTTCACCGGACGCCCCTGGGCGTTGAAGGCCTCGGTGGCGATCTGGTCGGAGACGGCAATCAGCCGACGCAGCACGGCACGGTCACGCACCATCTCGGCGTAGTGGCGGATGTTGCTGGCCGAGATGACGGCATTGGACAGCATCGCCAGGTACTGCTCGCCGCCGGCATCCTCCAGCCGGCCGGACTGCTGCAGCGCGTCCTTCACGGTCAGCGCATCGGCCGGTCGGCCGGCACGCAGCAGGTTGGAGATGTGCTGCCATATCATCCGGTGATCATGCCGATAGAAGTCATCATCGGTGATGATGTCAGCAATGTCTTCCCAGGTGCCGTTGTTCAGCAGCAGCCCGCCCAGCACCGATTGCTCGGCCTCGATCGAATGCGGCGGCAGCCGCAGTTGTGCAATCTCGCTATCCATGAAATGCAAGCCTTTCGGTGACGGAAGAAGCCGGAAACGGCCCCGGACAGGGGAACCCGGACACACAAAAATCAAAGCGGGGCGACCCCGCCAAGGGACGCCCCGCTTTTCTGTACGGCTGGATGGTCATGGACCTGAACAGGCCTCATGACCATCGATGAGGCCTCAGGCCGACCTGCCGGGGCAAGCGCCCCGGAAACTGGCCAGGCATGGGCCTGACACGGCGATCAGGCCGTCTCGCCCACCACGTTGATGGTGATGTCGACCAGCACGTCGGTGTGCAGGGCAACCTGCACCGGGTGCTCGCCGATGGTCTTGATGTGACCTTCCGGCATGCGGATCATGGACTTCTGCACGCTGGCGAAGCCGGCCTTGTGCAGGGTCTCGGCCACGTTGGCGTTGGTGACCGAACCGAACAGGCGGCCATCGACGCCGGCCTTCTCGTTCAGCGAGAACTGGCGACCGGCCAGCTTTTCGCCTTCAGCCTGGGCTGCGGCCAGCTTCTCGGCCTGCAGGCGCTCCAGCTCGGCACGACGGGCCTCGAACTCGGCCACGGCGGCCTGGGTGGCACGACGGGCCTTGCCCTGCGGGATCAGGAAGTTGCGGGCATAGCCATCCCGGACGCGGACGACATCGCCCAGCTGACCGAGGTTGACGACTTTCTCAAGCAAAATAATCTGCATCATGTGCTCCTGCCGGGTCGCGCACCGCCATCACGGAGATGGCAGCAGGTTGCGGCCCCGCGATGGGGTATCAGTGGTTGTCGGTGTAGGGCATCAGGGCCAGGAAGCGAGCACGCCGGATGGCGACGCCCAGCTGACGCTGATAGTGAGCACGGGTGCCGGTGAGGCGCGCAGGAATGATCTTGCCCTGCTCGGTCACGAAGTCCTTCAGCGTGTCGACATCCTTGTAGTCGATCCATTCCACCTTCTCGGCCGTGAAGCGGCAGAACTTCTTGCGCTTGAACAGGGCGGACTGGGCGGGACGTTTGGGTTTGCGGTCTTTGCTGCCGCGACGGAAACCAACCATGATGAAACCTCTTGAGTGTTTGTTCAGTACTGATCGATGCGTGTCAGGTGCAGGCAGACGATGCGGGTGCTCTTGCGGGCCTGGGCCAGGAAACCGCTGACGCTCAACCGGGTGCCAGGGTCGATCTCGACCAGCCGGTGGGCCACGTCACCAATGGCGACGGCCTGGACCCGAAGGTTGACGCGACGGTCGATGCCGGCTTCGGGCAGGATGGATTCGTGGGTGAGCACGCATTCCACCACCGGAACGCCCGACAGGTTGTAGCGCAGCGTCTCGCGCTCCGAGAGGATGGCGGTCAGCTCCAGATGATTTCGGGCCGGAGCGGATGCTTCCGGATGATCATCGGCCGGGGCTGGCACCGCTAGGTCTCGGGCTGCCTGCTGCACACGCGCTGCCGATTACTCGGCTGCCTTGCCTTCGGCCGCTGCAGGGGCCTCGGAGCTGCCCGCCTTGCGGGACTCTTCCTTCTGCAGACGCTTGCTCATGACGGACGGGCCGGTCTCGGCCTTGTCCATCCGCACCACCAGGTGGCGCAGCACGGCGTCGTTGAAGCGGAAGGCATTCTCGATCTCGCCCAGCGTGTGCTGGTCGCACTCGACGTTCATCAGCACGTAGTGCGCCTTGCCGATCTTCTGAATGGGATAGGCGAGTTGCAGCCGGCCCCAGTCCTCGACCCGGTGCATCTTGCCGTTGGCGCCTTCGACCATCTGCTTGTAACGGTCGATCATTGCAGGCACTTGTTCGCTCTGGTCCGGATGGACCATGAAGACGATTTCATAATGTCGCATGGATTACCCTTCTGGATTTCCGTGGGAAGAAAGCCACCGGCCCGGCTTGCACCGACACCGTGTGGCAAGGAACCCGTGATGATATCCGGTATCCGGGGAAAACCCAAACGCTCTAGACGGCTCCCAGCAACTGTCGATATTTCAGGCGCCCGGCCTCGGCGATGTACTCGGACATGGCGTCCTCACGCGCCAGGCCCGACAGGGCCTGCCAGGCATCCCAGCGCGAGCGGGCCTCGAAGTCGGAGAACCCCGGACGGGCGCCCGAGGCGTTGCCGGACGTGGCCTGCATGAAGAGCGCGTACAGGCGCAGCTGCATGATGCGCCCAGGCGGCACGCTCAGGTCGTGCACATCCTGCTGCGCCTTGCGAAACGCGTCCTCCAGGCTGGACATGACGTAACCTCCGGTCATGCGATGTCCGCTCCTTGAATGATGATCGATCACTGTGCGGCCGTCTTTCGAGCACCTGCAACCGGCGCCCGGCGGACAGGAAAGACAGGCCACGCAGACAATGGCGGTGTCGACCTTCCGGCCGGCCGCCACCTCCTCGGACATCCTACGTCCGGCGCGGCGGCGTGCCGATTGGGGATATCCCCTGTTTGTTGTAGGTCTGTCTCATTTACCCGACCGCCCTGCCCGCTGACTGCTGCCCGCTGACTGCTGCCCGCTGACTGCTGCCCGCTGACTGCTGCCTGCTGCCTGCTGACCTCCGGCCCGGGCCCGGCCGCTCAGCGCTGGCTCAGCGGCAGCCGCAGGAAGATCTCCCAATCGGCCACGCGGTCCAGCGTGCGGACCCCGGCGCGCGGCCGCACCCCCACCAGCGTGTCGAAGCGGATCCGCGCCAGCTCAGGGTCGATGGGCGTGTCGCGCACCTGCTGCCGGCGCCGCTCCTCGGTCCACTCGCCGTAGGCCAGGCTCACATGGGGCGCAAAGGCCGGCGGCCGGGTGTCCCAGGCCGGCCCCAGCGCCCCGTGCAACGCTCGCACCTGCGCCGCCAGGGCCTGCCGCTCGGCCTGGCTGGGGGCCATGCGCAGATGGAAGGCCCGAAAGAAATGCGGATCGTGCCCCAGCCCCACCGTGTTCAGCGTCAGGGGCTGCAGCCCCTCGTCGGCCGCCCCTGCCCGGCCAGGCGCAACCACGGCAGCAGCCAGTCGCACCCGAACGTCCGGCACGTCCACGCCCTCCGGCAGCGTGGACAGCGCCAGTGTCAGATGCGGCTCGAACACCGGGCCACCGTGCAGTGCCGCCAGCGCGCCGATCCAGCGCGACAGCCGCTCATGCCGCCCGGCCTCCGGCACCAACCACCAGGCGCAGGGGATGCCCGCGACCGTCATCGCCCGCCGTCCGCCGGATGCGGCGTCAGCCCATCCCAGACACCGGGGAAGGCTGCGGCCGCCGTGATGCCGGCGGGCTCACCGATGTCCAGAAAACGTCCCTGGGGAAAATAGACGCTGTTGACGTGCAGCCCCGCCCGGATGGCCGCCGAGATGACGGCACCCACCGGCCACTCGGGGGCCTTGCCGGCGGGGTCGGCCGCGATGCGGGCACGCGCCACCTCGGCCAGCCGCTCGCATTCTTCCCGCAGGAAGGCCGAGAAGCGCCCGTTCCAGACCGCGAACATCCAGCAGGTGTAGTGATCGGGCCGATTCGGCCGCTCTTCCTTGGTCTCCAGCCCCAGCACGCGGCCGCTCGCTTCATCCAGGGTGATCACATCGCCCGGCTCGCGAGCGGTGGCATCGAACAGCCCCAGCACCACATCGGCGCCGGTCTCGGCCTGGCGTGCCAGCAACGGCGTGAACGAATCCACCGGGTCGATCAGGATGTCGGGAAAGCCGAACACCACGTCGGCATCCCCAATGAAAGGCACGGCCTGCGACAGCGAGAACGGTGGCCCCCAGGGCAGACGTGCCTGCAGATAGGCAAAGTCCATGCCCAGCCGGCTGCCGTCGCCATAGTAGTCGGCAATGTCGCCCTTGCCCGGGCGCGTGATGAAGAACACCTGCTGCGCACCGGCCAGCCGCATCCGCTCCAGCAGGTACTGCGACACCGGCTTGGGCTTGCGGTCGGCGCCTTCGCTGGCGTGCTGGAAGCCCACCGGCACCAGCTCCTTGCTGAAGGGCAAGGGCGCCAGCCGCGTGCCACGCCCGGCCGCCGGGATCAGGCCCACCAGCCGCTTCGCCGCTTTTCCGACACCCGCCTCACCCGCTGTGGCGCGGGAACTGCGGACTGCATCCTGAGATGTTTCCATTTCGATACACGCAACCTTCTATTGATACAAAGGACGAACAAAAGACGGACAATGAGATACCGGACCGATCAGGGGCCAGTTCGTGACCACTCGTCCGTCCGGGGATGGATCGAACGATGTTTTCCAGAAGAATCATGCCTCACGGGTTTCCTCCTTCCCGGAGAGCAATCCTCGGGGCACCGTCGGCACCCTGAAACATCGTCGCAACGTCTATTTGCGTGCAGCAATCATGTGGTCCCCTGTCACAAACCCGCGTCGTCTGCCGGCCTTCGCCGCCCGCCGGGCACAGTTTACCGGACGACCGATCCTCGCCCTCTCGATGGCGGCGCTGCTGACGCTCCCTGCCCTGGCCCAGGCCAGCAACGAGATGTCCGGCGGCATCTGCCGCAAGGCCTCGGAATCCTTCCTGGATCAGGCCCAGGGCGGCATCCAGACCCACATGGCGCAGATCCGCACCCGCCAGAAGCAACTGGCGCGTGCCAGCAGCCGTGACGTGCCGCGCTTTCACAACCAGCTGCAGCTCTCCGACAAGATCAGCGGCAACATCCCGCTGGCCACGCGCGGCCTGCAACCCGGCACGGCACGCCTGCTCAACAGCGCGCCGGGCAAGACCAATGTCTACGTGCGCGGCACGCTCTACAGCATCAACAACAGCAGCGGCCTGGGGCTGACCACGCCGGGCACCATCGTCGGCAGCGACCAGCAGGTCAACGAGGAAGTGGCCATCGGCTTCGCCGCGGGGCGCATTGCCACCCGCAAGGCCTCCGGCACCGTCCTGTCGGCCTACATGTCGCTGCAGCCGATGCGCGCCGTGATGTTCGACATGAGCGTCTCGCTGGGCATGCATCGGGCACGACGCGACTTCCTGCAGTCCTATGCCGGCACCGGCCTGGGCGTCTCGGGCATGTCGCAGGCCATCAGCCTGGAGCTGAACCGCCAGCCCGAGACCTTCCATGGCTGGAGCTTCTCGCCCTACAGCCGCTACGATCTGGTGGCCACGCAACTGGATGCCACCCAGCTGGACGGTCGTGGCGCGCACAGCAACCGCTCGCTGTCCAGCCTGTCGCTGGGCAGCGTGATGGAAACCGACTGGTTCGGCACCTTCGGGCCGATCCAGCCCCGGCTGCAGGTGGAAGTGCGCCATCAGGTCACCGACGGCAACGGTACCGTCAAGCAGCGCTACAAGACGCACGGCATCATTGGCCTGGGTCTCACCTCGCGGCTGTCGCGCGAGATGGCCACCTTTGCCGAGAGCCGCTATGCGGCCGAATCGGGCAGTGCCACGCCCGAAAGCCTGCTGATGCTGGGCGTGCGGCTCTTCTTCTAGATCTGGAGCCCCGCAATCCGGAGCCCCGCCACGGGCGCGTGCAGCCCGCGGCCGGCACACGCCCGACCGGACGGCAAGCCGCCTGAGCGCGGCGCCCGCCCCTGCTCCCTCACTCCCCGCCTGCGATGTCGGCCACGCTGCCCGGCGCCGGGGCAGGCGTGGGAATCTGCTGCGAGGAGATGTCGAACACCTTGCGCAGGTACTGCAGGTAGTCGTGGTCGGTCACCATGTTCTTGCCCGGGTCGTCGGACAGCTTGGCCACCGGCTGGCCATTGCAGCCCACCATCTTGATGACGATGGCCAGCGGCTTGTAGCCCAGGTCGTTGGTGAGGTTGGTACCGATACCGAAGCGCACCACCACCCGCTCGTGGAAGCGCCGGTACAGCGCCTTCATCAGGTCGAAGGTGAGCGAATCGGAGAACACCAGCGTCTTGGAGGCCGGATCGACCCGGTTGGCCGTGTAGTGCCGGATCAGGCGCTCGCCCCACTCGAACGGATCGCCCGAATCATGCCGTGCGCCGTCGAAGAGCTTGCAGAAGTACATGTCGAAGTCGCGCAGGAACGCATCCAGCCCGTACACGTCCGACAGCGCAATGCCCAGGTCGCCGCGGTACTCGCGCGCCCAGGTCTCGAAGGCAAAGATCTGCGAATCACGCAGCCGCGGCCCCAACGCCTGGCAGGCCTGCAGGTACTCGTGCGCCATCGTGCCCAGCGGCCGCAGCCCGTAGCGCATCGCCAGCATCACGTTCGACGTGCCAGTCAGCACATCGCCCAGCCGTTCCTTGCAGACCTGCAGCACCTCCTCCTGCCAGCGCGCCGAGAAGCGCCGGCGCGTGCCGTAGTCGGCAATGCGGATGCCCTCCATCTCCGGATCGTCCACGATGGTGGCAATCTTCTCGTCCAGCCGCCGGCGTCCCTCGTCGTAGTCCGGGTTGGGTGCCAGCCGTCGGAAATACAGCTCGTTGACGATGGCCAGCACCGGGATCTCGAAGAGGATGGTGTGCAGCCACGGCCCCTTGATGACGATATCGATCTCGCCGTTGCCCTGCGGCGCCGGTGCAACCGAGATGTACTTGCGATTCATCTGGAAAAGACCGAGAAAGTCGATGAAATCGCTCTTGAGGAAGCGGAACTGCCGCAGGTAGTCCAGCTCCTCGTCGGTGAAGCGCAGCGAGCACAGCGCCTCGATCTCGCGCTGGATGTCGTCGATGAGCGGCACCAGGTCCACGCCCTCGTTGCGGCACTTGAAGCGGTACTCCACCTGTGCCCCGGGGAAGTGATGCAGCACCACCTGCATCATCGTGAACTTGTACAGGTCAGTATCGAGTAAAGAGGCAATGATCATCGACTTTTCCATGAATTCAGGATCGCCAGACCGGCATGCAAGAGGATAAAATACTGCCCTCTTCTATCATCTTCATACCTGTCACGCTGCAATGGCCCACATCGTGCTCGATAATTGCATCCGCTGCAAATACACCGACTGCGTCGATGTATGCCCGGTGGACTGCTTCCGGGAAGGTCCCAACATGCTCGTCATCGATCCCGATGAGTGTATCGACTGTGCCGTCTGCGTGCCGGAATGCCCCGCGGAAGCCATTGTCGCCGAGGAAGACGTGCCTGGCGATCAGGAAAACTTCATCGCCATCAACGCCGAGAAGGCGCCCAACTGGCCGGCCATCACCCGCAGCAAGTCGCCGCTTGAAGACGCCGACGACTGGAACGGCACCCCCAACAAGCTGCAGTACCTGGAAGGCTGACCCTGTCGGCGGGCATTACGCCCGCCCCTGCTTTCCTGTCCCGAATGGCCATCCGGCCGACGCTCTTTCGCCTCCTCCCATCCTATCAATATATCTGAGATTGGGTAGGACTCTCATTCAGAATGACCCCTAGGGATATTGCTGGCACCCAGGCAAGGGAAAGTCGTGTTTTTTGCAACACACGGTCTGTCAAGGATTGTCCACCCATGATCACTACAATCGGACCATGGCCCCATCCCTTCAGCCGATGACCGCCGTGGCCCTGGTCGATGCCATCGACCGGCTGCTGCCCCAGACCCAGTGCCGGCGCTGCGGCTACGACGACTGCCATGCCTATGCCGGCGCCATCGCCCGCGGCGAGGCCGCCATCGATCGCTGCCCGCCGGGCGCCGACGCCACCATCCAGGCCCTGGCCAGGCTGCTCGACCAGCCGGTCGTGCCGCTGGCGGCAGACCTGGAGCCCATGCCCGTGCGGCATGTGGTCCGCATCGACCCCCTGCACTGCATCGGCTGTACCAAGTGCATCCTGGCCTGTCCGGTCGACGCCATCGTGGGCGCCCCGCGTTTTCAGCACCAGGTGCTGACCGACCGCTGCACCGGCTGCGAACTGTGCCTGCCGCCCTGCCCCACCGACTGCATTTCCCTGGTGCCACTGGCCAGCCCCTGGCAGGCATCCGATGCCCGGCTCGGCCGCCAGCACCACCAGCGCCGTGACCAGCGGCTGAAGGGCACACATGCCACCAGCCCGCGTTCCGCAGAAGATGTCTCCGCCGGGAACGGCAGCGCCGACATCACCACCGGCCATGCCGCCCCTCGGGCAGAATCCCCCACGACCGGACCGGCAGCACCCGGAACCGCAGACACCCTGCTCCGCGACCCCAACGTCGCCCTGGTCGACACCGACGAGAAGGCCCGCCGCCTGGCCGCCATCCGTGCCCGCATCCGGATGCCCCGCCCACGACCCACTGCATGAGCCCCGCAAACCGCCAGGAGATGTTCCGGCGTCTGGCCGCCGCCAATCCCGATCCCCAGTCCGAACTGGAATACGGCAGCCCCTATCAGCTGCTGGCCGCCGTGCTGCTCTCGGCCCAGGCCACCGACAAGAGCGTCAACATCGTCACCCGACGGCTCTTTCCGCTGGCCCCCACCCCGCAGGCCATGGTCGAGCTGGGGCTGGAGAACATCACCGAAGCCATCCGCACCATCGGGCTCTTCCGCAACAAGGCGAAGAACCTGCTGGCCATGAGCCAGATCCTCATCGACCAGCATGGCGGCGAAGTGCCCGATGACCGCGCCGCCCTCGAAGCCCTGCCTGGCGTCGGCCGCAAGACCGCCAACGTCGTCCTGAACGTTGCCTTCGGCCACCCCACCATCGCCGTGGACACCCACATCTTCCGGGTCTCCAACCGCACCGGCCTGGCCCCGGGCAAGAATGTCGAGGAAGTGGAGCAGAAGCTGCTGAAAGTCGTGCCCAGGGATTACCGCCAGAACGCCCATCACTGGCTCATCCTGCACGGCCGCTACATCTGCAAGGCGCGCACGCCCGAGTGCTGGCGCTGCCCCATCACGGACCTCTGCCCCTACCAGCCCAAGACCCTGCCCCCACCCCGCAAGTCGGCGCTGGACCGGGCGCCACGCTCCAAGGCATGAACCATCAGGGCACGGGACGACAGGGGATGAAGCACCGGCGCGCCCTGCCCACGCTGGCCCCCTGTCCGCACCATGCCCCACCCTCCCGCCCTGCGCCTGCCGTAACCGCCCCATAACCTCCCTGACGCAACGCCTGACCGGCCCTTCCCCTACGCCCATGCTCTTCAATCCCTCCGTCGCCGACGTGCGCCGCTACTTCTGCAACGTCTGGAAGAAACACCAGCAAGGCACCCCGCTGGAGCCCCTGGAGATGGTCGCCCTGCAATGGATCGGCCAGCACCCTGAATATCACGACGAGCTGGCTGACCTGGATCGGGCGCTGGAAGCCGACTACAGCCCCGAAGCCGGCCGCAGCAACCCCTTCCTGCACCTGTCGCTGCACCTGGCCATCAGCGAGCAGCGCGGCATCGACCAGCCCCGCGGCATCCGCCAGGCCATGGACGTGCTGGAGGCGAAGCTGGGCAGTGCCCACGACGCCGCCCACGTCGTGCAGGAATGTCTGGTCGAGGCCCTGTGGCAATCACAGCGGCACGGCCGCCCGCTGGATGGCAACGCCTACGTGAATGCCGTGCGCCAGAAAGCCGGCCTGCCCCCCATGCCACCGGACTACTCCGCCGGCCCGGGCGGATACGGCGGCGGCACGGGCGCCGGCGGCAACATCATCACCCGCTGAGCGCCACCGCAACCGCCGATCGACGGCCCAGGCGCCAGGATGCCTCGCCTGCCCGTCAGAATGCGCTTCAAGTCAGAGTTCCTTCCTTTATCCCCCAACAAAACCCTTCGGGCCGGATTGATCCGCCCCATCATGCCGGCTGTCAGCCCGGCCCTTCACATCATGACCAAGAAACACATCACCTTCCAGAATGCCAGCGGCCAGGAACTGGCGGGCATCCTGGATCTGCCCGACAACCCCTGCGCCTTCGCCCTCTTCGCCCACTGCTTCACCTGCGGCAAGGACGTCAAGGCTGCTGCCCGCATCAGCCGCGCCCTGCAGGCACGCGGCGTGGCCGTGATGCGCTTCGACTTCACCGGCCTGGGCGCCAGTGAGGGCGACTTCGCCGACAGCAACTTCACCTCCAACGTCACCGACCTGCTGGCCGCCGCCGACTTCCTGCGGCGCGAATACCAGGCGCCGGCCCTGCTGATCGGCCACAGCCTGGGCGGTGCTGCCGTGCTGGCCGCGGCCCAGGGCATTCCCGAAGCCCGTGCCGTCACCACCATCGCTGCACCGGCCGAGCCCAGCCACGTCCTGCGGCAGTTCCGCAAGGACCTGGATGCCATCCGCGCGCACGGCGAATCTGCCGTCTCGCTGGCCGGCCGCCAGTTCACCATCAAGCGCCAGTTCCTGGAAGACGTGGCCGGCCAGGACCAGGCCAGCCGCATCGCCCGACTGGGCAAGGCCCTGCTGGTCTTTCACTCACCGCAAGACGCCACGGTCGCCATCGAACAGGCCCAGAAAATCTACGAAGCCGCCCGCCACCCCAAGAGCTTCATCTCGCTGGACGGCGCCGACCACCTGCTCTCGCGCGCCGAAGACGCCGAATACGTCGCCAGCTGCATCGTCGCCTGGGCATCGCGCTACCTGGACCCTGCCGTCCAGTCCAGCAGCCCCGAACCCAAGGTCCCGGCCGTTCCCGTCAAACCCGACCTGGCCCCCGGCCATGTCCTTGTCACCGAACTGAACCACCAGTTCCTGCGTGGCCTGCAGGCCGGTCGCCATACCCTGGTGGCCGACGAACCCGAAGCCATGGGCGGCACCAACCTGGGTCCCGATCCCTACACGCTGCTGCTCTCGGCCCTGGGCACCTGCACCTCCATGACCATCCGCATGTACGCCAACCGCAAGGGCCTGCAGCTGGATGACGTGAAGGTGGAGCTGCACCATCGACGCATCACCCGGCCCGCAGCCCCGCAGGCATCGGGGGCGCCGAACGGCGCAGCCGCCGATGAGGTTGTCGACATCCTTGAGCGGGAGATCACCCTGACCGGCAACCTCACCGACGCAGAGCGCCAGCGCGTGCTGGAGATCGCCGATCGCTGCCCCGTGCACAGGACACTCACCGGCCACATCGAGATCAACACCCGATCGAAAGCCTGAAGGCAGCACCCGGGACACTGCCGGGCCCCTCGCCCGGCAGCCCGCCGCCTGCCTCACCCTTCCGTCGCCACGCTCACCGGCTGGGCCTCCAGCGCCTGCAGCCCGGCCGGCGAAATGGCCACCAGAAAGCCACGCTTGCCGCCGTTGATGTAGATCACCGGCAGATCCAGGATCGTGCGCTCCACATACACCGGCAGCCGCGTCTTCGTGCCGAACGGGCTCGTGCCTCCCACCAGATAGCCCGTCCACTTGTTGGCCTGCTTCGGGTCCGCCGGCTCGATGTGCTTCATGCCCAGCTCGCGCGCCAGGTTGCGCGTGGAAATCTGGCGATCGCCGTGCATCAGCACGATCAGCCCCTTCTTCTGCTCGTTCTCCAGCACGATGGTCTTGATGACCTGATGCTCGGGCACCCCCAGACTCTCGGCCGAATGCGCCGTGCCGCCATGCTCCACATACGGATACAGATGCGGCTCGAAATCGATATGGTGCTCGCGCAGGAAACGCACCGCCGTCGTCACCGGATAGTCTGGCTTGCTCATGCTCTCGGGTCGCAGATCGCGCCGGCCCCTGCCGGCCCACGCCTGCCGTGAACCTCCCGGACACAGTGTAGCCGGCATCCGGCCCCCCCACCGGGCCTCATGACCCCTCGCCCGCCAGGGATCCTCTGAACGGCCCTTGCGGCCGTCGCATCTCCGGAAAGCGATCAAGAAACACTTACGACCAAAACGTAAGAATTTTTAGCCAATGTTAGATTTGTCGACGCTCATTGTGTCGATATTCATAATGCTCTGCAAAACACGATCCCCACGGAGACATTTCATGAGGAAGAACCCATGAGCATCAACACTCGCCACGCCCTGCATCCCCTGGCCCTGGCCGTGACCCTGGCGCTGGCCGCCTGCGGCGGCAACCAGGACACACCCCAGACCAGCGCCCCCGGTCCGCAGACCAAGGCCGATACCGGCCTGCCGGCCACCACGCTGGACACCGCCGACACGCCGGAAGCTGCCCGGACATCCGCTTCGGGTCGTGCCACCAAGGCCGTGGCCACCGCCGACACCCCGCCCCTCTCGGAAAACCGGAAGATGCTGCGAGGCGACGTGCTGATCCAGGCGCTGCTGTCGCGCACGGCACGCCTTGACGCCCAGAACAACCCGCAGACCGCCTGGCTGTCACCCGAGACCTACACCTGGGGCTCCCTGGGCGCGGGTCAACAAGGCAGCAACCCGTCTGTTGTCCCCGTGGTGCTGGCCAACCAGGACATCCGTCCCACCGACGCGAACACCGCCGCCCTGGGTCGTCACTACTATCAGTTCGAGATCAGTCAGGGGCCCCGCCGGCTCATCAATGATCCATTGATGCTGAACATCGCCAGCCAGACACTGCGCTTCGGCCTGTCTGCCGCGGGCCTGCCCAATGGCGGCACCGGTGCGGCCCAGGCCGCCGCTGGCGCGCTGGAGATCGGCACCCAGGCTCAGGCCGAGCGAACCCCTTCAAGCGCTGATCAGGATCAGTACGCCCCCCCCACCACCACCCGGGAAACTCTGGTCGCCAAGACGGTCACGACGATTCAACCCAACGAAGTCTACGACCTGGACAAATGGAAGCATGAATGGGAAAGCTCCGATCCGGCCGCCTCCTCCCAGGCATCGGTCTTCGCGCAACCTGGTGAGAACGCCAACCAGTTTTCCACCTGCGCCCAGTTCAAGCCGAAATACACCGAATTCGAGACCCTGTGTGATGTCTGGGAAGTGCCTGCCGGCTGGAAGGCTGGTCAGCCCCTCAAGCACGTGACCCAGACATTCAGCAGGAAGCTGCACTTCGAGATAGGCGGCAGCTACGGCGAACGGAGCTGGAGCAACCGCAAGGCCCCGCAATACATCAACGCAGAGAGCCTGAAGACCACGACCGAGGCCGTGAATGACCGGGGCGTGAGCGGTGCGGTGCTGGCCGCCATGCTGGATGCCTTCACCCCCCGTGCCAAGGGCATGCAGCGCCTGCCGGCCTACGCCACAGCCAGCCTCGCTCCCTACAAACGGCCTGCCTCCAGTCTGGATCCGCAGCGTGTCTCGTTCCACCACGACAGCCGGGCCACCACCTATGCTGACGGCAGTGCCGACACGGCCACCTATTCGCCGGCCACCGGTAGCTACCTGTACGTGTTCAGCACCGGCGCATGGCTGAGCGAACAGGTACCCAACACACGCTCCCGGGACTACCCGCAGAACACGCTGGCCATTCATGTGAACGCCAACGCCCAGGGCCTGACGCTGCCCCGCTGGTCCGGCCTGAACGTCCGCGGCCGCAACTGGGAACTGAAGGCCACGCAGGTCTACGAGGGTGAACAGCTCAGCGGCGACCGTTCAGCCCTGACCATTGCCGCCAACAAGCAGATCATGTTCGGCATTCCCGTCCAGTCCTGGTACGACGAAAAGAACAATCCCTATGCCCAGGTACAGCTGATCATCCAGCAGAGCCAGCCCAACCCGCGCACCGTGGACATGTGCTGGTACGTATCCGTGTTCCTGAGCGAATTTGGCCGGTACTGCACCACATGGACGGTGCCCGAAGGCTGGACACCGGGCCAGCCCCTGCTTCCGCAGGGCTACCACGCCGAAACCGACAGGCCCAGTGACAATGGCGTCCCGACCTGGAGCACCCAGGCCAAGGGCCAGTGAGCCATGATGGGGTTTCATCAGCCCCGTTGACACCGGGTCTGCCCACGTGAAGCCACAGCCGGGCGAAAGCCTGGCTGCACGGCCCATACGTTCCGAGGGGTTCCCTGAAATTCAGGGAACCCCTCTGTCCATCCAGATGCTGCTGGCCCGTTAAATTCCCGAATGGGACAATGATTCGCAACCTATATAAATTCGACGCAAATGTAAGAACTTTCACGCGCTATTAAATCGGTCGACACTCCGCAGACTGCTCTCCATACTGACCACAGAACAAGAAGAACACTTCACGGAGACCATCACGCGGAGAGACTCATGCACGTCGACAAACGCACAGCCCTGCATCCTCTGACCCTGGCCATCACGCTGGCACTAGCCGCCTGCGGCGGCGGCCAGGATACCCCCCGTACCGATGCTGGCGGCCCGCAGACCAAGGCCGCCACCGATCTGACCGTCACGACACAGGATTCCTCGGCGACGCCCCATGCCACTGCATCCGGACGCACCACCAAGGAAGCCGTCACGCCCGACACACCGCCCATCGCGAACAGAAAGATCCGTGGGGACGTGCTGATTCAGGCGTTGCTGTCGCAGACCAGCCATCAGGACGCCCAGGGGCGTGATCTGACCGCGTGGCTACCGCCCAATCACTACTACACCTCGGGCAGCGGCACGGAGCCCCCGAAATACGAGAGATTCTCGGGCCCTGTCATGCTGAGCCGAGAAGACATCGTGCCAGCCGATGGCACCGAAGCAGGCTTGGGCTCTCCCTACACTTATCGGATCGATGATTCCGTGGGCCCCACGCGCAACCCGGCAGGCGCGCGTACAACCTCCGTGGATGCACACACCATCCGCCTGGGGCTATCTGCCCCGGGGCTGCCCAATCGTGGGGCATCTGCTACCCAGGCCGTCCCCCTCAAGCTCGACATCGCGGCACAGGTGATTGTGACCCTGGCGGGAAAAGAGTACACATTGCGGAGCGCCAACGGCCAGACCATCCAGTCCGATCAGACCTACGACATCGGGGCCGAACACTACTGGAGCAACGGCACCTCGTACCCCTCGGCAAAACTCTACTCCGCTTCCGCGGGCAAGTCAGGGTTCCGCATCTGCATTGACGTGGATAGCGTCGCAACGGAATACGGCATTCTTCATACCCGATGCAACGAGTGGGAAGTTCCAGAAGGGTGGAAACCCGGCCAGCCTCTGGTATACAAGGCGCTGACCTACGAAAACCGCTACACCAGCTATCAGTGGGATACCGCCACCACATGGAACTGGAACAATCTCAATGAGCCCCGGTACGTTCCCACCGAAAGCCTGAAGACTGCCACCCAGGCCGTGAATCAGTACGGCATCAGCGGTGCCCAGCTGGCCGCCATGTTCGATTCCACCAACGATCGGAACCGCGACATGATGAAGCACATGCTGGCCGACTACGCCGATGCAGTCCGCAGCAGCGATGCCCCGCAGCGCATTTCCCTCACGCACCAGAGCACGGGCGCAGCCTATGCCGATGGCGGAAAGGACAACTATACCCCGTTCGTCGATGGCTATTCGCCTGCCATCGGCAACTACCAGTACACCTTTGCCACCGGCAGCTATCAGGACCCGCAGAACCCCCGCGTCCCTCACGAGGACTATCCGCAGGTGGGGCTGGCCATGCAGGTGAACCATGACCTGAGCAAAGGCTTCACGCTGCCCAACCAGCTGAGCCTGGACTTCCATGGCATTGACCGGAACAGCAAGCAGGCCTACGAGCTGTACAAGGAAACACCACTGCAGGGCACCAGCGCACGAACCTTCACCGACAATCAGTTGATCCCGTTCGGCAGCACCCTGCAGTCATGGGCAACCCCGAACGATGAGGCCAGCAAGAAGAAAGCCTCGGTCTGGCTGACGCTGGAGCAGTCCCAATGGCACGCCAACGATGTGGACCTGTGCTGGCACGTCAACGCGAAAGACGAGAAGGACAACACCGTGGCAGCTCACAAGTACTGCACCACCTGGCTTGCAAAAAATGACTGGGACCCGAACAAGTTCGGATCCGGTCGCGTCAGCGGCTATGGTGCCGAAGGCAGAGCCATGAGGTGGCGAACGAAATGACGCTCAGGGCGTCGCATGCTCCGGATGGGAGGGCCCGTATAGCAGCCCTCCCCGGTCGCCACGACTGAAGAGCAGCGCATCGGCGGCGCCGGCCATCTCGTAACCACTGTCGTTGATGGCATCAAGAATCTGGTCGACCGCCGCTGAAACCATTGCCGTCAGGGTATCGTCGTTGGCATGGCCGGACTCCAAATGGCTGCTGGCGCGCCCTTCCCAGAGCGTCCTGCCATTCTTCAGGTCCACCAGCTTGCCTTTCACCGTCACCGTGGTCACACTTTTGACCACCTGGTAGCTGGCGCCGTATTCTTCCACGTGCAGATACATCACTGCATCAGCACCGAAGATCTCGCGCAGCTTGCGGATGGGCGCCTGCTGGATATCGTGTCCGTTGGTAAGCCCGTTCTGGCGGAACATCTCGTCCACCAGCGCCACCGGAAAGACATAATAGCCACGCTCGGCCAGCGGCACCGTGGCCTGCGCCAGCACACTGCTCTCGGCACGAATGTCCGTTGAATCACTGGTGGGCATCACCACCAGGATTGAACGCGGATCACTCTGCTTCAGTGCCGAATAATCGTAGCCTTTCGGACGATGGTTCGCACAGCCCGCCAGCACCAGGGCCGACAGGGCCACGGCCAGCACCGATGACTTCATCATCTTGCGTGCCCTCCTGCAGCGTTGTCCTTCCCGGATGTCATGTCATGACCATCCTGCGGCTTGCTGGCTGCCATCCGCCGACCCTGCAGCCGCGTCATGAAGGTGGCGGATTCCGGATACAGCGCCTGCTCCTCGGCGAACTCGGCCTTTGCCTCATCATCCCGCCCCTGGCGGGACAGCACCAGGCCCAGCTGGCCATGAACCCCCGGCCCCACCTTCTTCTGTCGGGTCGCTGCATCGCTGATGATCTTTCGCAGTGCCTGCTCCTGCCCAGCCCAGTCATCGGTGCCGTCATACCAGGCGTGAATCGTGTCCGGATAGTTGCCCCAGTGATACAGCGTCTGCGGCCAGCTGGCACACGCTGCCAGCCATAACGGCAGCACCACCAGCGTCAGCCGGCCAATGCCCTGATCCATGCCCTGCCCCTCAGTTGGCCAGCGTCCAGTGCCCGGACTCGATGGCCGACACCAGATTGTTCACGGCCTCACGAATGGCCAGATCCAGCACCTTGCCGTTGAGCGTGGCGTCATAGCCCGCCGTGCCGCCAAAGCCCAGCACCTCGCGATTGGACAGCTCGTATTCACCCGCCCCCTGCGTGGAATACACCACCTCGGACGAATTCACATCCACCACATTCAGCGTCACCTTGGCATAGGCCACCTGCTTCTTGCCACGACCCAGAATGCCGAAGAGCTGATGATCACCCACATTCTTGCGGCCGAACTCGGTCACATCACCCGAAATCAGATACGTGGCGCCCTTCAGGTTCTGCGCCCGGCCGGAGATCTTCGCTTCCTGCGCCGCCTCGCTCATGTTGGTGCGATCCAGCACATTGAACCGCCCCGTCTGCTGCAGGTGTGCCACCAGGATGGTACGCGACAGATTCCCCAGCCGGTCCTCGCCGTCCTGAAAGATCCCATTCTGGAAGCTGGACTTGTTGTCGAACTTGCCGACCGAGATGGGAGCCTTCTGACCCTGGTACGCCGTACCGTGGCTGGTCACCTTCGGGCTTTCCACCACGTGGGAACTTTCGGTGACACAGCCGGCCATGGCCAGCACCGCCGCGCAGAGAATGGCGGGAAGGATAGCTTTCTTCATGGATGCAGGAAAGGAAAGAAGCGATGACGTCATGCCAGCCGGAGCTGACTTTTCCTGCATTTTCGCGCCAGATGGGGAGCGAAGCGGGCAAAAGCCCACTCCCCTGGATGGAATGGATGCAACGGTTGATCGGCACGCTTAGCCAGACTAGACTAAGACCATTAACGATACCCGGAATCCCTCCCATGACCATGGTCAACATGCTGGAAGCCAAGTCCTCTCTGTCTCGCCTGGTACAGGCCGTCGAGAGCGGACACGAACCCGAAATCGTCATATCCCGCAACGGCCGCCCTGCAGCCAAGCTTGTTCCCATCACCCATGGCAGCAGCGAGAAGCGCATTGGCGTTGCCAAAGGGCTCTTCAGGATCCCTGACAACATCGATGCCCAGAACGCCGAGATCGAAGCCCTCTTCCAGGGGGACAGAGAATCTTGAATATTCTGCTGGACACTCACATCGCGCTTTGGGCCATTGACGACAGCCCGAGGCTCCCTGCACAGGCCCGAGAGCTGATCGCGAACCCAAAGCATGCGATATGGACAAGTGTCGCCAGCCTGTGGGAAATCGCCATCAAGCACAGTAGAAACAGTGACGACATGCCCATCGGTTCAGCCGACGCGCTGAAGTATTTCCAGCTATCGGGCTACAGGATTCTTCCCATCCAGGCGGAGCATAGCCTGATGGTGGAGACGCTGCCCCACCACCACAAGGATCCGTTCGATCGCATTCTGATCGCACAGGCATTGGCTGAACCCATGCGTCTCCTCACGCATGATGCGCTGGTGGCAAAATACAGCGACAGTTTCATACGGGTATGACGATCGACGTCAGGACATGGCTCATGGCAGACTGACCTGAACAGAATGTCCCGACAGACCCATATGACCAGGCACTGATCGGTCCCAGCCGGTGCGCCGGCCGGGAGTCTCCCCATCACCCCCCGTGGCAATCACGCCACCGCAGCCAGGCTCTTCTCGGCCAGTGCCACGGTCTGATCGATGTCCTCGTCGGTATGGGCCGACGACAGGAAGAAGGCCTCCACCGGCGAAGGCGGCAGGTAGACACCGCCTTCCAGCATCAGGTGATAGAAGCGCTTGTACTGCTCCAGGTTCTGGTCGGTGGCTTCCTCGAAGTACACGGGCGGCGTGGCACGGAAGTACATGCCGCCCAGACCGCCCAGGGCACGGGCGCAGAACGCCACGCCGGTCTTCTTCGCCGCCGCATTCAGACCATCCACCAGGCGCGTCATCCGGCGGTTCAGTTCGTCGTGGAAGCCGGGACGGGAGATCAGGTCGATGGTGGCAATGCCGGCTGCCATGGCGATGGGGTTGCCCGACAGCGTGCCGGCCTGGTAGACATTACCCAGCGGCGCGAAGCGCTCCATGATGCGGGCCGGGCCGGCCACGGCACCCACGGGCATGCCGCCGCCGATGACCTTGCCGAAGGTGGACAGGTCCGGCGTGATGCCGCACCAGCCCTGCGCACCCGTCAGCGTCACCCGAAAGCCCGACATCACCTCATCGAAGATCAGCACGGCGCCGTACTGGGTGCACAGCTCGCGCAGCCCTTCCAGGAAGCCGGGCTGCGGCACCATCAGGTTCATGTTGCCGGGGATGGGCTCGACGATCAGGCAGGCCACGTCATCCGGGTACTGCTCGAACAGGCGGCGAACGCTGTCCAGATCGTTGTAGCGGGCGATGAGCGTGTGCTTGACCACGTCCTCGGGCACGCCGGCCGAGCTGGGGTTGCCGAAGGCCAGCGCACCGCTGCCCGCCTTCACCAGCAGGCTGTCGGCCGTACCGTGGTAGCAGCCCTCGAACTTGATGATGCGGTTGCGGCCCGTGTAGCCCCGCGCCAGCCGCAGCGCCGACATCGTGGATTCCGTGCCGGAACTGGTAAAGCGCACCCGCTCGACGTGCGGGAACATGTCGCAGATTCTCTGCGCCAGCTCGGTCTCGCGCACATTGGGCGCACCGAACGACAGACCATCGGCCACGGCCGCCTGCACGGCCTTCAGCACCTCGGGGTGCGAGTGGCCAACAATGGCCGGCCCCCACGAGCCCACGTAATCGATGTAGGCCTTGCCCTCCACGTCCCACATGCGGGCGCCCTCGGCCCGCTGGATGAAGCGCGGCGTGCCGCCCACGGCCCGAAAGGCCCGCACGGCCGAGTTGACGCCCCCCACCAGCACCTGGCTGGCACGGTCGAATTCCTGTTGGTTGGTTGCTTGGCTCATGGCAATTCCTGACAGCCGGCCCCACGTCCGGCGATGGCAATTTCTGAGAGGACCCCAAGCATGGCCGCCTGAAGCCGAGAATGCCCTGATTGTGCGACCAACGGGCGTGCTGCGCAAAACGCGTGCCGTATTCAGCAGCCACACTGCCTGCGGGCAGGAAGGTCAGCCCCATGATCCACCCGAAAGTCCGGACACCTCCGGTCGGAGGCGCGATCACGGAACCCCCGCCTATCCGGCATCCGGTTGCCCGCTGCATGACCACGTGTGTATCATTACACACACCAATAACACCACCACCATGGGCAGCAAGGAACTCATCAAACTGATCGAAGCCCACGGCTGGCATCTGGTTGCTACCCGTGGCAGCCATCGACAGTACAAGCACCCCACCCTTCCCGGGCGCGTGACCATTCCTCACCCCAACAAGGATCTTCCGCGCGGAACGGTTCAGAGCATTCTCAAGCAGGCAGGTCTCAAGTAACCATCACGGAACCGGACACCATGCTCATTCCTGTAGCCATTCACAAGGACACGGACTCACTTTACGGGGTGACCGTACCGGACATTCCGGGCTGCTTCTCGGCCGGCGAGACCATCGAGGAAGCGCTGTCCAACACGCGAGAAGCCATCGTCTTCCATCTGGAAGGGATGCTGGAAGACGGCGAGGCCGTCACGGTTTCCACGCGCCAGATCGAGGAACTGGCACAGGAAGCGGACTATGCCGGTGCCACCTGGGCGCTGATCGATGTCGATCTGCAACGGCTGTCGCTGAAGCAGACGCGGTTCAATGTGAGCTGGCCCGAGTACCTGCTGGCCCGCATTGATGCCTATGCAGAGGCTCACCACGAGACCCGCTCCGGCCTGCTGGCCAAGGCAGCCGAGCGATACCTGTCCGAGCAGCGGGCTCATGAAACGAATTGACCTCAATCAGACGCCTGGTCCGATTGAGGTCAACTCGATATCCTTCAGAAACTTCCCATGACCTGCGTTACTGGAAGAACTCCTTCAACCGGTCCTTCCAGCTGCGGGTCTGCGGGCTGTGCTTGGCGTCCGACAGGCTCTGGTCCAGCTCGCGCAGCATCTGCTTCTGCTTGTCGGTCAGGCGCACGGGCACTTCCACCGTGATGTGGGCGTAGAGGTCGCCCGGCATCTGGGCACGGATGCCCTTGATGCCCTTGCCCCGCAGGCGGAAGACCTTGCCGGGCTGCACGCCTTCCGGTAGTTCGATCTCGGCGCTGCCACCCAGGGTGGGTACCTGGATGGTGCCGCCCAGTGCGGCGGTAACCATGCTGATGGGCACTTCACAGTGCAGGTCGTCGCCGTCACGCTTGAAGACCGAATGCTCCTTGATGCGGATCTCGACGTACAGGTCGCCGGCCGGGCCGCCGTTGGTACCCGGCTCGCCGTTGCCGGCCGAGCGGATGCGCATGCCGTCGTCAATGCCGGCGGGCACCTTGACCTGCAGCGTCTTGGTCTTCTTGATGCGGCCCGCGCCGTCACAGGCCTCGCACGGATCCTTCACGACCTTACCGCTGCCGTGGCAGGTGGGACAGGTCTGCTGCACCGAGAAGAAGCCCTGCTGCATGCGCACCTGGCCCTGGCCGTGACAGGTGCCACAGGTCTGGGGCTTGGTACCGGCCTTGGCGCCGGTCCCCTTGCAGGTGGTGCAGTTTTCCCACGAGGGAATGCGGATCTCGGTCTCGTAGCCGTTGGCGGCCTGCTCCAGCGTGATCTCCATGGCGTAGCGCAGGTCGGCACCACGGAAGACCTGATTGGCCCCGCCGCGACTGCCGCCGCCACCGAAGATGTCGCCGAAGATGTCGCCGAAGGCCTCGGCAAAGCCACCGAAGCCCCCCGCGCCGGCACCGGGGCCACCGCCCATGCCACCCATGCCGTCAACGCCGGCGTGGCCGTAGCGGTCGTAGGCGTCGCGCTTACTGCGGTCGCCCAGCACGTCGTAGGCCTCGCCCACTTCCTTGAACTTGTCTTCGGCCTGCTTGTCACCCGGGTTGCGGTCCGGGTGATATTTCATGGCCATCTTGCGATAGGCCTTCTTGATTTCTTCGTCGGTGGCGTTCTTGCCCACCCCCAGCACAGAGTAATAGTCGCGTTTGGCCATGGCTGACAGGCGTTGGCGAAAGGCCCCTCAGGCACCTTTCGGAAATGTCGGGATTCAAAGCAAGATACCCGGCGGACCGGGTATCGGGATAGGGGCCATGCGGGCAGGCGCTTCGTGAAGCCGCCCTGCCCGTCATGGCCAGCCGGGGCTGCCGGCGTGTCCGGCGGCAGGCCACCGGACTGTACCGCGATCAGTCGCGCTTGACTTCCTTGAAGTCGGCGTCGACCACATCGTCGCCAGCAGTTTCCGTCGAGTGGGCGCTTTCGGCCGACGAGGCGCCAGCTGCCGCACCCGCAGCACCGGCTGCGCCTGCGGCAGCAGCCTGGGCCTCAGCGTAGACCTTCTCGCCCAGTTTCTGGGCGGCTTCGGTCAGCGCGTTGCTGGTTTCCTCGATGCGAGCCTTGTCGTCGCCCTTCACCGCTTCACGGGCCGCTTCCAGGGCGGACTCGATCTTCGACTTCTCGTCGGCGTCGAGCTTGTCGCCATGTTCCTTCAGCGATTTCTCGACCGAGTGCACCAAGGCATCGGCGTTGTTGCGGGCCTGGGTCAGCTCGACGCGCTGCTTGTCCTCGTCGGCGTGCTCCTCGGCGTCGCGCACCATCTTGTCGATCTCGGCGTCGGACAGGCCCGAGTTCGCCTTGATGGTGATCTTGTTCTCCTTGCCGGTGGCCTTGTCCTTGGCCGACACGTGCAGGATGCCGTTGGCGTCGATGTCGAAGGTGACCTCGATCTGGGGCATGCCGCGCGGTGCCGGCGGGATGCCTTCCAGATTGAACTCGCCCAGCGCCTTGTTGGCCGAGGCGATCTCGCGCTCACCCTGGAACACCTTGATGGTCACGGCCGGCTGGTTGTCGTCGGCGGTGGAGAACACCTGACTGAACTTGGTCGGGATCGTGGTGTTCTTCTTGATCATCTTGGTCATCACGCCGCCCAGGGTCTCGATACCCAGCGACAGCGGCGTCACGTCCAGCAGCAGCACGTCCTTGCGGTCGCCCGACAGCACGGAGCCCTGCACGGCAGCACCCACGGCCACGGCCTCGTCCGGGTTCACGTCACGGCGCGGTTCCTTGCCGAAGAACTCCTTGACCTTCTCCTGCACCTTGGGCATGCGGGTCATGCCGCCGACCAGGATCACGTCGTCAATGTCCGAGACCTTGATGCCGGCATCCTTGATGGCGGTGCGGCACGGCGCAATGGTGCGCTCGATCAGGTCTTCCACCAGCGCTTCCAGCTTGGCGCGGGTGATCTTCATGTTCAGGTGCTCCGGACCGGCCGCGCCCATGGTGATGTAGGGCAGGTTGACTTCGGTCTGGTTGCTGGACGACAGCTCGATCTTGGCCTTCTCGGCCGCTTCCTTCAGGCGCTGCAGGGCCAGCACGTCCTTGGACAGGTCAACGCCGCGTTCCTTCTTGAACTCGGTGATGATGTAGTCGATGATGCGCTGGTCGAAGTCCTCACCGCCCAGGAAGGTGTCGCCGTTGGTGGAGAGCACCTCGAACTGCTTCTCGCCGTCCACGTCGGCCAGGTCGATGATGGACACGTCGAACGTGCCGCCGCCCAGGTCATAGACGACGATCTTGCGGTCCTTGTTGCCGCCCTTGTCCATGCCGAAGGCCAGCGCAGCCGCGGTCGGCTCGTTGATGATGCGCTTGACTTCCAGACCGGCGATCTTGCCGGCGTCCTTGGTGGCCTGGCGCTGGCTGTCGTTGAAGTAGGCCGGCACCGTGATGACGGCTTCGGTCACTTCCTCGCCCAGGTAGTCCTCGGCGGTCTTCTTCATCTTGCGCAGTACTTCGGCCGAGATCTGCGGCGGGGCCAGCTTCTTGTCGCGCACCTCCACCCAGGCGTCGCCGTTGTCGGCCTTGACGATCTTGTAGGGCATCAGGCCGATGTCCTTCTGGACGGCTTCTTCACCAAACTTGCGGCCGATGAGGCGCTTGATGGCGAACAGCGTGTTGGCCGGGTTGGTGACGGCCTGGCGCTTGGCAGGCGCGCCGACCAGGATCTCGCCGTCTTCCATGTAGGCGACGATGGACGGCGTGGTGCGGGTACCTTCTGCGTTCTCGATGACCTTGGGGGTGTTGCCCTCCATGACCGAGACGCACGAGTTGGTGGTACCGAGGTCAATACCGATGATTTTTCCCATGTTTGTTCTTCCTCAGGTATTCGGGGGAGCCGGTGGCAGGTGTGCGGCCGGGCCGCACGGCGTCTGCAGACTGGCTCCCGCAGTGGTTTGTTTCAGCGATGATCCGCAATTGGGGGTGGTACGGAGGCTTTCAAGGGGTCAAGTGAAAAATTTCATGAACTGACCTTTCCCGGCAGAAGACAGCCGGGCGGACGGCGCCCACCCTGCCCCTTGCGCCCCGTCAGCGGGCTCAGCCCTGGCTGACCACCACCATGGCCGGGCGCAGCACCCGATCGTTGATCAGATAGCCTTTCTGCAGTACGGCCGCCACGTGGTTGGCCGCCACCTCCGGGTTGGGCTGCATGGAAATGGCCTGCTGGGTGTTGGGGTCGAAGCGCTGGCCCAGCGGGTCGACGACCTGGACCTTGTTGCGCTCCAGCGCCTGCTGCAGCTGGCGCAGCGTGGCCTGCACACCCTCGCGGATGCTGTCGACCGACGGGGTCTCGACGGTGAGCGCCATTTCCAGGCTGTCGCAGACCGGCAGCAGCGACTCGGCAAAGCCCTCGATGGCGAACTTGCGCGCCTTGTCCAGCTCTTCCTTGCTGCGGCGGCGGACGTTTTCCGTCTCGGCACTGGCGCGCACGAAGTGCTCGTGGTTCTCGCCGGCCTTCTGCTCGGCCTCGGCCAGCTGGGCCTTCAGGGCCTCGATCTCGGCCTGCAGGGCGGCCACGACGGCGTCGTCCTGTCCGGCCTCGGCATGCAGGGGGGCTTCCTGGCCAGCGGTCTGCCAGCCTTCCTGGCCCTGCGGGGCCGCCTGGCCAGGTTGGGCACCCTGCGGCTGGCCATGGGCGGCCTGCTGACCCTGGCTCGGCTGTGCGGCGTGCTGCCCCTGCTGCTGCCAGCTCTGGCCGGCGTCGTAGTAGGGCTCGTCGGCATGCCCATGCCGCTGGCCGGCCCGCGGGTAGTCACGCGGATCGTTGGCGAACATCGGCCGCTCCCCCCCGTAGCCATGCTGCGACTGCGGATGCTGACCGGGGTGATGCGAATCGCCGTGCTTTCTGAAATCCTTCATGGCTTGGAATACCCCATTATCTTGAAAAGTCTGTCGAATCCGGCGACAGCGCAGCTGCCGCCCACCCCGGTGGCGGACATGGTTGCCTCCCCCCGCGGGCATGAACATCACCCCTACATAGGGGTGAAACAAGGATTCACAACCCGGATTTGACCACATCCCTGCCCAGGCGGCACGAACGGTCTGCCCCAGAGGACGGAAGATCCGCGCCAGGAGCGCGATACGGGCCAGTCCCGTCATGCCGGCCCCCTCTGGAAACGCCACTGTGGCGCACACGTCCATGGCATGGGCAGACCCCGCCATGGGTTGCCAACATGGTCCACAATAAGTCTCTGGCACCCGGTACCTGTCCAGACGCCGGGCGCCGCCGGGCAGCGCGCGACCCATGGTGCCGCCCATCCCTCAACCATTCACAGGAGAAACCGCATGAGTCTGATGTCCTTCATGAAGGAAGCCGGCGAGAAGCTGTTTGGCGGCGGCACGGCCCAGGCCGCCACCCCGGCCAGCAACCCCGATGCGGCCAACCAGGCGGCGGCCGATGCGATCGTCACCTACATCCGCGCCCAGAACCTGGACGCCGAGAACCTGAGCGTGAAGTTCGATGGTGCCAGCAGCGCCGTCACGGTCTCGGGTCAGGCTTCCGACCAGGAAACCAAGGAAAAGATCCTGCTGTGCTGCGGCAACGTGGCCGGCGTGGAGCAGGTCAACGACGAGCTGACGGTGGCCACGTCCGCCCCCGAGGCCCGCTACTACACCGTGGTCAAGGGCGACACGCTCTCGAAGATCGCCAAGGAGTACTACGGCAACGCCAACCTGTACAACAAGATCTTCGAGGCCAACCGGCCCATGCTGTCGCACCCCGACAAGATCTACCCGGGACAGAAGCTGCGCATTCCGCCGCAGTGATCCTGATGGCGGCGGCCATGCCCCGCTGGCGACAGATCCGGCCTCCGGGCCTGTCGCAGGCGGCGTCCTGATACGCCGCCCCGGATCGCCCCATGAAAAGGCCACGCTTTCGCGTGGCCTTTTTTTACGGCATCCGGATCTGGCCCCCCGGACAAACCATTTTCCACCGCTATTCCAGACAAACGCCCTTATATCCCGGGCGATATGGCAATAATCTGACGCCCTATCCATGATCACACGAGTCCCGAGAAGCCGTGATGCAACGCACGCCTTCACTCCCGGCCCGGAGACCCCTAGGGATTACCCCAAACCCATTCAGCCCTCCTTCTCCACATTTACCACCTGATTTAATTCCAAATCAAATCTTATCCCTGCCATCCGGCTCCACAAGCCGATTCATGCGTATTTTGACGCAGGGAACCCTTGTTTTCTGCAGCGCATCATCAAACACTGGGGATTACCCATCCCAAAACCCGCACCTGCATTTTCAGCCCGGTTTCCTGTGCTACGTTTTTGACATGCGCCCGTCCTGGCTCGTGCGTTCGACAGACCTGCCCGCGCCAGAATCATCGCTTCATTTCATGCGGTGATCGGTCAGTCCAATATTCATTCGATATAAGAATCACGATATGAAAGAGACCACGAACGCCCCCAACTACAGCTGCTCAGGCAAGCAGAAAAACACCGAGAAGCTCCAGGCCTCCCTGAAGACCCGTCATCTCACGATGATGTCGATTGCCGGCGTGATCGGTGCAGCGCTGTTCGTGGGCTCGGGCAAGATCATCTACACCACGGGACCTGCCGTGGTGCTGGCCTACCTGGCCGGCGGCATCGTGGTCATGCTCATCATGCGCATGCTGGGCGAGATGGCCACCTCCTCGCCCGATACCGGCTCGTTCTCCACCTACGCCGACAAGGCCATCGGTCGCTGGGCCGGCTTCACCATCGGCTGGCTGTACTGGTGGTTCTGGGCCCTGCTGATGGCCTGGGAAGCCTATGTGGCCGGGATGATCCTGAACATCTGGTTCCCCGACATCTCGGTCAACGTGTTCACCCTGGTGGCCACATTCCTGCTGATCAGCATCAACTTCATGAACGTGCGCAACTACGGCGAATTCGAGTTCTGGTTCGCGCTGATCAAGGTCACGGCCATCGTCTGCTTCATCATCATCTGCCTGCTGGCAGTCCTCAACATCTGGCAGGGTGGCACGGTACATGGCATCGCCAATCTCACGGCCCATGGCGGCTTCATGCCCAACGGCTGGTCGTCGGTCATCGTGGCCATGCTGGGGGTGATGTTTGCCTTCCTGGGCGCCGAGATCGTCACCATTGCGGCCTCGGAATCGGCCAACCCGGCCGACCAGATCGTCAAGGCCACCAACTCGGTGGTCTGGCGGATCTGCCTCTTCTACATCGGCTCGATCTTCCTGATCGTCTGCCTGGTGCCCTGGAACGACCCGCATCTGGGCGAGTCCGGCTACGGCTCCTATCGCCGCACCCTGGAACTGCTGGGCGTGCCCGGTGCCCAGTACCTGATGAACTTCGTGGTGCTCACCTCGGTCAGCAGCTGCCTGATCTCGGCCCACTACACCGCCTCGCGCATGCTGTTCTCGCTGGCCAAGCGCGGTGACGCCCACCCCATCTTCAAGCAGACCTCCACCCGCGGCATCCCCGTGTACTCGGTCATCGCCTCGTGCTCCATTGCCGTGTTCATCTCGGTGCTGAACTTCTTCGAGTCGCTGCGCCCGAAGGACATCCTGGACCTGCTGATGAACACCACAGGCATGATCGCCATGCTGGTCTACCTGGTCATTGCCTTCTCGCAGCTGAAGATGCGCCGCAAGCTGGAGGCCGAAGGCCGTGAGATCCGCCTGAAGATGTGGCTATTCCCCTGGCTCACCTATGGCGTCATCGCTTTCATCATCGGCTCGCTCATCGTCATGATGTTCATCGACGAGTACCGTCACATGGTGCTGGCCACGGCCGTGGCCGCCATCCTGGTGATGCTGGGCGGCTTCGTGGTGCATGCCCGCGAGAACGCCAGGGCACGTGCCGAACAGAAGGCCCGACAGGCCACCACAGCCCCTCACAGCAACCTGCGCGACCGAGAGTCCACACGTGGCAGCCGTCAGCGCTACAGCCGTCTGGGTGGCGCCACCAACGGCGTGCGCAACCGGCTGGAGGCCGAGTCCTGAAACCCGCTGCAGGCGAAGGCATCGATATATCCCGTCTTCGCCGGCCGCTCCCCCTGCAGGAAAGGCAAAGCCCCCGCATCCTTCATGGACCGGGGGCTTTTTCATGGGTAGTCGAAGCAGGACAGGCTGTGGGCTTCGTTCAATCGTCCCTGCTTCTGCGTCCCGCCGCCGGGTGCCCTGCTTCAGGACAGGAACAGCTTCAGCGCAAAGGCCAGCAGCAGCACGCCCATGATGCGCTCGAACCAGTGACCATAGGCCAGGAAGCGCTGTCGCACGGCCTGCTGCGAGAAGAGCAGTGACACCACCACGAACCAGGCCGCCGTGGCTGCGCACATCCAGAGCCCATAGAGACCCTGCACCCACAACGGCGTGGCCGGGCTGACCACGGTGGTGAACACGGCCAGAAAGAACAGTGTGGCCTTGGGATTGGTGGCGTTGGTCATGAAGCCCACCCAGAAGGCGCGGCGGGCGGATGGTTCAGGCATCGGGACTGACGCGGCCTCCGGCATCATCCCCGCGGGCGCATCTCCCACCGGAGCGCCCTGCGTCGGCCCCTGCACGGCCACATCCTGCGGCGTCGGAGGCGCACTGCGCACGAAACGGATGCCCAGCCACAGCAGGTAGGCCGCACCGGCCCAGCGGGCGGCCGTCATCGCCCACGGTGTGGCACGCAGCAACGCGCTGATGCCCACCAGCGTGTAGAGCACATGGATCGAGATGCCGGCCCCGATGCCCAGCGCCGTCCAGATGCCGACCCGACGCCCATGCCGCACGCTCTGGCGGATCGCCACCGCAAAATCCGGCCCCGGCGAAATGACCGCCAGGAAGTGGATGAGGACGATGCCCAGGAATTCCGATCCGTATTGCGTCACCAATCGCGCTCCTCACACAAGGCCTCATCGATCTCGGCACGCGACCGGTTCTCAAGACTTTTCTGCGCAAGCAGCCAGTCCACCGCCGTCAGCCCGGGCTGTTCCGGACGCTGCTGCTGCCGTTGGTGCCCTTCAGACTCTTCAGACGACGGAATCACAGATCGGTCAGCCACTGGACAGCCCCTCACCCCTTGCGCCGCCCCTGCTCCGCCTCCAGCGTCTTCCACCCCGCCAGCTCGTTGCCCACGATGTCGGCCAGGGCGTGGATCCACAGCGGAGCGTCGTTGAGGCAATGGATGTAGCGGAAGCGCTTGCCGCCGGCGCCCACGAAGGCGTTGTGCACCTCCATGTCGATCTCTTCCAGCGTCTCGATGCAGTCGGACACGAACCCCGGGCACACCACGTCCACGGTCTTGACGCCCTTCCTGGCCAGTGCCTCCACGGTGGGCTGGGTGTAGGGCTTGACCCATTCCGCGCGGCCGAAGCGCGACTGGAAGGTCACCAGCCAGTCCTCCTTGGCCAGCCCCAGGGCGGCGGCGATGAGGGCGGCGCTTTCTTGGCACTGCTTCACGTAGGGGTCGCCCTGATCCACGCAGCTCTGTGGCAGGCCGTGGAAACTGAAGATGAGCTTCTCGGGCTTGCCGGCCTCGGACTGGCGCCAGGAGTGGCGGATGCTCTCGGCCACGGCAGCAATGTAGCCAGGGTCGTCGTGAAAGCTCTGCAGGAAGCGCAGCGCCGGAATGCTGCGCCACTTCAGGAACTCGCGGGCGATCACATCGAACACGGTGCCGCTGGTGGCGGCCGAGTACTGCGGGTACATCGGCAGCACGACGATGCGCGAGAAACCCCGGTCACGCAGGTCGCGCAGGGCGTCGGCCATCGACGGGTTGCCATAGCGCATGGCCCAGACCACCTCCACCTGCCGGCCCCGCTTGTTCAGCTCATCCTGCAGCGCCTCGGCCACCAGCTTCGTGTTGACCAGCAGCGGGGAACCGGCCTTGGTCCAGATGGAGCGGTACTTCTCGGCCGACTCCTTGGGTCGGCGGGTCAGCACCACGGAGTACAGGATGGGCCACCAGATGAGGGGCGACTGCTCGACAACCCGCCGGTCGGAGAGGAACTCACGCAGGTAGCGGCGCACCTCCGGCACCTCCGGCTTGTCGGGCGTGCCCAGCTGGACCAGCAGGATGGCGGCGCGGGAGGGTGGGACGGTATCGTTCATGGCAGGCGTCGGTCATGTGGACAACGGGGTCCATCGTCAGTGATCAGCGCTGATTGTAGGGGCTGGCTGACCATGCCGTTTCAGGCGTTGCACGGGGCACGACAGCAGGCCACGACAGCGGACCACGCTCGAGGGCCATGACGCCCTGCTCACTCCCGCCCTGCATCCAGCGCCGACGACACCAGGCGCGCCGTGATGTCCACCATGGGGATCATCCGCTGGTAGGCCATGCGGGTGGGGCCGATGACGCCCAGGGTGCCCACCACCTTGCCGTCGGCCTTGTAGGGCGCAATGACGATGGACAGTTCCTCCATCGGCACCAGCTCGGACTCCCCACCAATATAGATCTGCACGCCGCTGGCGCGGGCCGAGGCATCCATCAGCTGCAGCAGGTCGGTGCGCTGCTCGAAGAGGCTGAAGAGCTGCTTCAGGCGCGCCATATCGTCGGCAAAGTCAGGAATGCCGACAAAGTTGCTGCTGCCGGCGATGAGCATCTTGTCGCTGTCGTCTTCCACGGCCTCGCGACCGGCATCGATGGCGCGCTGCATCAGGGCGCTGATGTCGCGGCGCAGCTCGGCCAGCTCGGTGCCCAGGCGACGCCTGATCTCGTCGAAGCCGATGCCGGCGTAATGGGCATTGATGTAGTTGGCCGCTTCGTTGAGGGTGGATGGCGTGTAGTCGCGGTCAAGCTGCAGCATGCGGTTGTGCACATCCCCCTCGGGCGACACAAGAATGAGCAGCACGCGTCGGGCCGAGAGCCGCAGGAACTCGATGTGCCGGAAGGTGCCACCGCGGCGCTGGGTGGAGACCACGCCGGCAAAGGACGAAAGCTCCGAGAGCAGCCCCGCGGCCTTGGCCAGGACCTGGCGGGGCTCCTGGGCCACCAGGGCCCCCTGCATCTGGCTGGCCTCACCGGCTTCCAGAGGCTGGACGGTGAGCAGCGAGTCGACAAACAGCCGGTAGCCACGCGGAGTGGGCACACGACCACTGGACGTGTGGCGATGGGCAATCAGGCCATGCTCTTCCAGATTGGCCATGACGTTGCGGATGGTGGCCGGCGACAGGTCCAGGCGCGAGTACTGCGACAGCGTGCGCGAGCCCACGGGCTGGCCGTCGACGATGTAGTGTTCGATGAGGGACTTGAGCAGGATTCGGGCGCGTTCATCCATTCGGCTTACCCGGGATGACCCGGCAGGAGTCAATGACCATGACGCAATTATCCGGAATTATGGTTCAATCCGCCGCATGACTGCCCCTTTCAAGACCATCGCGCTGTTCGGTCGCCCGCAATCCGACGGGCTGCGTGAGCGCATCCTCGAGGAAATTGCCGACTGGCTGACCCAGCGCGGTATCACGGTGCTGACCGAGATCAGCCGCAACATGCGACTGGTGCAGTCACTGGGGCGCCGGGCAGATTTAGCCGTGGTGGTGGGGGGCGACGGCACCATGCTGGGGGTGGCCCGCGCGCTGGCCCCGCTGAAGGTGCCCATCGTCGGCATCAACCGCGGGCGGCTGGGCTTCATCACCGACATTCCGATGTCGGACTGGCAGAAGGGGCTGGACGAGATCCTGAACGGCCACTACGAGATCGAGGAACGGTCACTGCTCGAAGCGCACATCTGGCGGGACGGCAAGGCGCTCTTTCACGCCCGGGCGCTCAATGATGTGGTGATCAGCCGCAGCTCGCACACCGGGCTGATCGAGATCGAGGTGAGCGTCAACGGGCTTTACATGTACAGCCCGCGCGCCGACGGCCTGATCGTGGCCACGCCCACGGGCTCCACCGCCTACGCGCTGTCGGTGGGCGGGCCGCTGATGCACCCGTCGCTGCACGGCTTCGTGCTGGCGCCGGTGGCGCCACAGTCACTGTCGGCACGCCCCATCATCCTGCCCGACCAGTGCGAGGTGGAACTGACCATCCGCCACGGACGGAACGCCCGGCTCAACTGCGACATGCAGTCCTTTGCATCCCTGCAGCTGGGCGACCGGGTGGTGCTGCACCGTTCGGCCGACTCCAGCCGCTTCCTGCATCCGCCCGGCTACAGCTACTACGCCACGCTGCGCACCAAGCTCAACTGGCACGAGATCCCGGGGCTGGAGCCGCGGCGGGGCTGACGGTTTCATACGAAGTTCATACGAAGCGCTTTCCAGGACGAGAGGCTTTCCATCATGCTGCAATGGTTGCGACTCAGGGATTTCGTGATCGTCGAATCGGCCGAGATCGAATTCGGGCCGGGCTTCACGGTGCTGACCGGCGAGACCGGGGCCGGCAAGTCCATCCTGCTGGATGCGATGGGCCTGGTGCTGGGCGGGCGCGGTGACGCGACGCTGGTGCGCGAGGGGGCCGAGCGGGCCGACATCTCGGCGCTCTTCGGCATTGACGACACACTGGCCGCCTGGCTGGCCGAACACGACCTGGCCGGCGATCCGGGCCAGCTGCTGCTGCGCCGCATCGTCGAGAAGGACGGCCGATCTCGCGCACAGATCAATGGCCACCCCAGCACCATTGCCCGGCTGCGTGAGCTGGGCGAGCAGCTGGTGGACATCCATGGCCAGCATGAATCGCAGCACCTGCTGCGCCCCGGCGCCCAGCGCGAGCTGCTGGACCGGCTGGCCGGGCAGGAACGACTGCTGGCCGACCTGGCCCAGGGCTGGCAGCGTTGGCAGCAGGCGGCCAAGGCGCTGGAGACGGCGCGCAGCGGCTCACGCGAGGAAGCCATCCGCATCGAGCGGCTGCAATGGGAGATCGACGAGCTGACGCAGCTTCGGCTGGCGCCGGGCGAATGGGAGGCCCTGTCGGCCGAGCAGCAGCGGCTGGCACATGCCCACGACCTGCTGGCCGGAGCGGATGCACTGGCCAATGCACTGGAGCGCGACGAGGACGCCATTGCCGGCCGCCTGGGCAGCCTGCAGGGGCGCCTGCGCGCCCTGGCCGAGATCGACCCTGCCCTGAAGAACGCTGCCGAGCTGGTGGATTCTGCCGTCATCCAGATCGACGAGGCTGCCAGCGAGCTGGCCGCCTACGCCGACCGGGTGGACCTGGATCCGGAACGCTTTGCCGAGGTGGAGCAGCGGGTGGCGGCGCTCTTCAACACCGCCCGCAAGCTGCGCCTGCAGCCGCAGGACCTGGCCTCGCACCTGGAGGGCCTGCAGGCCGAACTGGAACAGCTGGGCGCGGCGGTCGACATCGAGAAGCTGGAAGCCGCCAGCGCAGAGGCCGAAGCCACCTACCGCAAGCTGGCCGAGAAGGTGTCGGCAGCCCGCAAGAAGACGGCTGCGCGCCTGGCCGGCGAAGTGACCGAGCAGATCGAACGCCTGGGCATGCCGGGCACCCGACTGCTGATTGCCTGCACACCGGCCGCGCCCGGCCCGTCAGGCATCGACGCGGTGGAATTCCAGATCGCCGCCCACGAGGGCGCCACGCCCCGCCCCATCGCCCGTGTGGCCTCGGGCGGCGAGCTTTCCCGCATCGGGCTGGCCATTGCAGTGCTGGCGGCGCGCTCCGCTCCGGTGTCGATCCTGATCTTCGACGAGGCCGACACCGGTGTGGGCGGCGCGGTGGCGGCCGTCATCGGCGAGCTGATGCAGCGGTTGGCGGCCGAGTCACAGGTCCTGTGCGTGACGCACCTGCCGCAGGTGGCAGCACGCGCCGACCATCACCTGAAGGTGCTGAAGACGCGCTCGACGAACTCGGTATCCAGCCGTGTGGAACGGCTGGACGAGGCCGCACGACAGGAAGAGATCGCCCGGATGCTGGGTGGCAAGAAGATCACCGGCACGACCCGGGCCCATGCGGCCGAACTGCTGGAGGCCAGCCGGCGCTGATCACGGCAGCTGCCAGGATCCCCCCACGGCCGCCAGCAGGGTGATGTAGTTGTTCAGCCGGTCAGCCTGCACCGACAGCAGCTGGCTCTGCGCGTTGAGGCTCGTGCTCTCGGCAGAGGCCAGCTCGGCGTAGCTCACCACGCCGCCCTGGTAGCGGTTGCGCACCACACGCTCGGCTTCCTGCGCCAGCGACACCAGACGCTGCTGATCGGTTTCCTGGTTGGCCAGCGTGCGGCGCGACAGCAGGCCGTCCTCGATCTCCTGCAGGGCGGTGAGCACCTGCAGGCGGTAAGCCGCCACCTTCTCGTCATAGGCGGCTTCCTGGGTCTTCAGGGCGGCATTGCGGGTACCACCGTCGAACAGGGTCTGGGCCAGCTGGGCGCCGACCGACCAGGAACGCAACGGCGATGACAGCAGATTGGCGACCGTGGCCGAGCTGAGGGTGCCGGTGGTGCTGAATGTCAGGTCAGGCAGCCAGGCGCCGCGGGCCACGCCCACGTCAGCATTGGCAGCCGCCACCTGGCGTTCGGCCACGCGCACGTCGGGGCGACGACGCAGCAAGTCGATGGAGAGCGTCTCGGGAATGGCGGGCACGGCCGGCAACATGACGGGCGGCGCCGAGGCATCCTTGCCGCCCGGCACCGTGTTGGCCATGGCGGTGGGCGCCAGATCGGCCGCGCTCAGGGACGAGGGCGGCAGGCCCAGCAGCACGGCAATGGCGTGGCGTTCGGCGTCACGGCTGCGTTCCAGGGCATGGCGCTGGGTGACGACCGACTGCAGGCTGGTCTCGGCCTGCACCACGTCGGCCCGTGTCACCAGACCGGCCTGGTACTGATTGCGGGTGAGCTGCAGCGAACGTTCCGAAGTCGCTTCGGAGCGGGCCTGCAGGATGAGCTGCGCCTCAGCGAGGCGCATGCGCCAGTAGGCCTGGATGAGACTGACCTGGGCCTGAAGCTCGGCAGCGCGGCGGTTGGCCTCGGCCGCCTGCACGGCGGCACGGCCCGATTCGACCTGGGCCGAAACCTTGCCCCACAGGTCCGGAGCCCAGCTGATGGTGGTGCCGGCCTGAACGTTGTTGGTGGCACCCTTGCCGTTGCCCCCAAGCTGGGACAGCGTGTCCTGATCCAGTCCCAGGGCGCTGAGCGCACCGGCATTGCCGCCGGAACTGCTGCGCCCCGTGATGCTGCCCTTGCTGCCCGATCGGCCCCCCTGGACGTTGACGCCGACCTGCGGCAGGCGGGCTGCCCCCGCCCCCGACAGTGTGGCCTGGGCCTGGCGCAGCCGGGCCTCGGCCTGCACCATCGAGAGGTTTCCGGACTGCAGGCGCTGCAGCAGATCCTTCAGGACCGGATCCTGGAAGGCAGCGCCATCAATCAGGCTGACGACGGCAATGCGGTCATCGGGCGGGCGGCCGGCATCACCCCCCGTGCCACCGGACGGCCCTCCCGCTGCGCTGGGATCCGTGCCCCGGGACGCAGCCTTGTCGGCAGTCCCCGTCTTCTGACCAACGGCACCGTTCTGGCCGGCCTGCGACTGGTTCGCGGCTGCCTCACGTTCCGTACTGGACGCCAGATGCCAGCCACTGTTCTGCTCCAGCGGTGCTTCCAGCGCCGAGGCAGGCACCTTGTAGGGCGTCATCACGCTGCAACCGGCCAGCGCCAGCAGCAGGCTGGTCGCCAGCGTGGTGCGGCGAAAGAGGGTCGTCACGGTCATCGGGGTCCGAGCGGTCATGTCAGGCATGAAAGCAAGCCAGGGAAGGTGGAGAAAGGGGGAAGCACGGGTGCCGCCCCAGTTTACGACGCCAGCCATGGTCCGGGTGCGGTTGTGGCGGATATTCCCCCTTTTTTGCAGCGGGGAATCGCCTGCCGGACCGTCCGACAGCAGGTCAGACCGTCCGACCGCGCATCAGACCGTCCGGAAGCCGCAGGGCTGACCGATGCGATGCCGGACCGGCCGGAACCGTGTCAGGACGACCGGCCTTTCCAGCGTGAAAGCCCAGTCGTGAAGCCCGGTCAGGCGCCCTTCCCGCCCGCTTCTTCCGTGCCCTCGTTGCCGTTGGGGCGGCTGGCAAACCACGTGGCCAGGATGGGGCCCGAGACGTTGTGCCAGAAGCTGAAGACGGCGCTGGGCACGGCGACGATGGGCGCGCTGGCAAAGTGCAGGCCGGCCAGCGTGGCACCCAGGCCGGAGTTCTGCATGCCGACCTCGATGGCGATGGCCTTGCCATCGTAGAACGGCAGCCGGAACAGACGCGCCGCCAGCAGCCCGCCCAGGTAGCCCAGGCCGTTGTGCAGCACCACCACGCCGAAGATCAGCAGGCCCGAATCGATGATGCGGTCCTTGCTGCCGGCCACCACGGCACCGACGATCAGCACGATGGCGATGACCGAGATGAGCGGCATGGTCTCGGCCACATGGTCGATGCGATGGCCCAGGATGGCCTTGATGATGAGACCCACGATGATGGGCAGCAGCACCACCTGCACGACCGACAGGAACATGCCCGAGGCATCCACCTGCAGCCACTGCGAGGCGAACAGCCAGAACACCAGCGGGGTGAGCAGCGGCGCCAGCAGCGTGGCCACCGTGGTGCAGGCCACCGACAGCGCCGTGTTGCCCCGGGCCAGATAGGTCATGACGTTGGACGCGGTGCCCCCGGGGCAGGCCCCCACCAGAATGACGCCGACAGCCAGATCGGGCGGCAGGTCAAAGACCTTGCACAGCCCCCAGGCCAGCGCGGGCATGATGAGGAACTGGGCGCACACGCCCACCAGCACGGCTTTCGGGTAGCGCAGCACGCCGGTGAAGTCCTTCACCGACAGCGTGAGGCCCATGCCCAGCATGACGGCGGCCAGCAGGTAGGGAATCCAGCTGCGCAGACCCAGGAACAGGTTCGGAAACACGAAACCCAGGGCGCCGAACAGCAGCACCCACAGGGCGAAGGTCTTGTTGGTGAAACGGACGATTCTCAGCAGGGTGTCCATGCGGGCAGTGCTCCGGCAGCGAAGGATTCGGGGAAGGAGAAAATGGAAGCGATTCTAGCCCCGGCCCCGCCGCAGCCGCTGCTGCAACCGCTCCAGCAGCAGGTACAGCGCCGGTGTGGTGTAGAGGGTGATGAGCTGGCTGACGGCCAGGCCGCCGATGATGACAAGACCCATCGGGCGGCGCAGCTCGCCGCCGTCGCCCAGACCCATGGCCAGCGGAATGGCGCCGGCCAGTGCCGCCACGTTGGTCATCAGGATCGGGCGCAGGCGCTGGCCGGCGGCCTGCAGGATGGCCACCTGCGGGGCCAGTCCTTCGTGGAGCTGCTTCTTCAGCGCCACGTCGATCATCAGGATGCCGTTCTTCATCACCACGCCGATGAGCAGGAAGAGCCCCAGCAGCGCGATGAGGCTGAACGGCGTGTTGCTGGCCCACAGCGCCAGCAGTGCCCCCACGCCGGCCGAGGGAATGGTGGAGAGCACGGTGATCGGATGCAGCAGGTTCTCGTACAGGATGCCCAGCACCAGGTAGACGGCCAGCACCACCCCCAGGATCAGCCAGCCCTGGCCGTCGGCCTTGACCAGTGACTTGGGCCGACCATCGTCGCCGTCGATGTCGGCAATGACGGTGACCGGCATGCGCTCGGCGTCGATCACCTTACGCACGGCCTCCAGGGCTGCAGTGTCGGTCACATCGGCTGCCACCGAGAAGCTGATGGTGGAGGCCGAGAACTGGTCCACATGGCGCTCGCGGTCCTGCACCATGCCGAAGTGCCAGCGGGCCACCTCGGCCAGCGCCACCGACTTGCCCTCGCTGGTGATGATCTGCACGCGATCCAGCGCCAGCGGGTTCTCGGTGAAGCGCTCGGAGACCTCCATCACCACCCGGTACTGGTTGCGGTCCTGGTACAGCGTGGCCACCTGGCGCTGCGCGAACGAATTGCTGAGCGCCGCCGAGATGTCGGTCAGCTGCACGCCCAGTCGGCTGGCCGTGTTGCGGTCGATGTCCAGCACGATCTGGCGGGTGTCCTCACCCAGGCTGTAGCGGACGTTCTCCAGCTCGGGGCGCTTCGACAGCGCCACGCCCAGCCGCTGGTTCCAGGTTCGCAGCAGATCCCGGTCGCCGGACTTCAGCACGATCACGTGATCGGCGTCGTCCCCGAACTTCGGGGGCGACAGCTGCAGGTCCTGCTCCACACGACCGAAGAACATGGTGCCCGCCATCTGCGGTGCGTTGCGGCGCAGGCGGTCGATGACCTGGCGCGCCGACACCTTGCGTTCAGCCAGCGGCTTGAGGGTGATGACCAGGCGGGCGTTGGTGAGACCGCCATTGCCACCGCTGATGCCAGCCACATCCTGCACAGCCGGATCGGACAGGATCCAGCGACGGTAGCGCTCGATGCGCGGCTGCATGATCTGGAAGGAGAAACCGTCATCCCCCCGGATGAAGGCGCCAATCACGCCCGTGTCCTGCTCGGGCAGATCCGAGCGTGGCAGGTTGGCAAACAGCCAGACACTGGCAGCGATCAATCCCACCAGGGCCACAACCCCATACCAGGCATAGCGCAGCATCCAGGCCAGCGACTGCTCATAGGCTGCCTGCAGATGATGGAAATAGCTGGCATGAAGCCCTAGCAGGCGCCGATGCCATGGGGCGCGGGCCACTTCGGCGTCATCCTGCAAGGACACCGATCCCGGCATCCCCTGCCCTGCATCGTGGGTCACATCCGGCATGCCCCCCGGCAAAGCGGCAGCCTGTGCTGCGCCATGCTCGGCTGCCTTTTGCCGTCTTTCCCGCGGCAGCCCATGCGCGCACAGCGCGGGCGTCAGGCTGATGGACACGACCAGCGAGATGACGATGGCCGCCGCCAGCGTGAGCGAGAACTCGCGGAACAGCCGCTCGATGATGCCGCCCATGAACAGCACGGCCACGAACACCACCACCAGCGCCACGTTCAGCGCCAGCAGCGTGAAGCTCACCTCGCCCGCGCCGCGCATCGCAGCCCGATAAGGCGACAGCCCCCGCTCGGTGTGGCGGGTGATGTTCTCCAGCACGACGATGGCGTCATCGACCACCAGGCCAGCCGCCACCACCAGCGCCATGATGCTGAGGTTGTTGAGCGAGAAGCCCGCCAGCCAGATGACGGCAAAGGTGCCGATCAGCGAGACCGGAATCACCGCCACCGGAATGAGCGCGGTGCGCAGCCGTGCCACGAAGAGCCACACCACCGCCGCCACGATCAGGCACGAGAACACCAGCGTCCACTGGGCCTCGGCCAGACTGCCGCGGATGCCCAGCGAACGGTCCATCACCACGGTGAGGCTGGCCTGCGGCGGCAGGATGGCCTGCAGCTGCGGCAGCGTGGCCTTGATGGCATCGATGGTGGCCACCACGTTGGCATCGGGCTGACGGGTGACGAGCGCAATGATGGCGGGCTGATGGTTGTGGAAACCGCTGCTGTAGCGGTTCTCCACCGAATCGCTCACCTCGGCCACGTCCGAGAGCCGCACGGCCTGGCCGTTCTTCCAGCGCAGCACCAGGTCCGAGAAGTCGGCCGCATTCTTCAGCTTGTGGCCGGTGGCCACCAGCCAGCGGTTGCCTTCATCCTCCAGAAAACCCTCGGGCGCCTCGGCGCTGGCGGCCACCACCACCTGGCGTGCATCCTCCAGCGACATGCCCAGGGCAGCCAGCGCGCTGGGCTCGAAGCGGATGCGCACGGCTGGCAGCGATGCGCCGCCCAGCGAGACCTCGCCCACCCCCTGCACGCGCGAGATCTTCTGCAGCACGATGTTGTCGGCCAGGTCGTAGAGCTGGCTGGGCGGGAGTGTGGCCGACGACAGCGCCAGCGCCAGGATGGGCGACGTGGAGGAATTGAGCTTGCGGAAGGTGGGCCGGCCGGGCATGCCGGGCGGCAGCTGGTCGATGACGCCGTTGATGGCCGCCTGCACCTCGCGCGAGGCCTCGTTCAGGTCACGGTCGATGTCGAAGAAGAGCCGCACCTCGGTGGTGCCGGTGCTGCTGGACGACGAGATGGACGACAGCCCCGCAATGGCGCCCAGCGCCCGTTCCAGCGGCCCGGCCACGGTCGCCGCCATGCTGGTGGGGCTGGCCCCGGGCAGGCTGGCCGAGACCACCACCATCGGCGTGTCGATCTGCGGCAGCGGCGCCACCGGCAGCTGTCGCCACGCCAGCCAGCCGGCCAGCAGGATGGCCAGCGCCAGCATGGTGCTGCCGATGGGTCGGCGGATGAAGGGACGGGACAGATTCATCGGCGTCGGGCAATCACGGCAGGGACAGGCTTATGGGTGGCAGGTCAGCGGGAAGGACGGCTTCATCGGCCTCGGCGCTGCGCGATCCGCTCGAAGAACAGGTAGATGACGGGCGTGGTGTAGAGCGTGAGCACCTGGCTGACCAGCAGCCCTCCCACCATCACCAGACCCAGCGGCTGGCGCAGTTCGGCGCCCGATCCGCTGGCCAGCATCAGCGGCAGCGCGCCCAGCAGCGCGGCCAGCGTGGTCATCAGGATGGGCCGGAAACGCAGGATGGCAGCGCGGTGGATGGCGGCTCGCGCCGACAGCCGTTCATGACGCTCGGCCTCCAGCGCGAAGTCCACCATCATGATGCCGTTCTTCTTCACCAGACCGATGAGCAGCACGATGCCGATGACGGCCACCATGTCCAGCGCCCGGCCGCTGACGAGCAGCGCCAGCAGCGCCCCCACCGTGGCCGAGGGCAGCGTGGACAGGATGGTGATGGGGTGAATGGCGCTCTCGTACAGGATGCCCAGCACCAGGTACATCACCACCACGGCGGCCAGCACCAGCCACAGCGTGTTCGACAGCGATGCCCGGAACGCCTCGGCGGCCCCCAGGAAGCGGCTCTCGATGGACAGCGGCCAGCCCAGCTGCTGCTGCACCTCTTCCACGGCCGCCACCGCATCCCCCAGCGAATGGCCGTTGCCGAGGTTGAAGGACAGCGTGGCCGCCGGGAACTGCGACTGATGGTTCACCACCACCGGCGCCTTGCGATTGCTCCAGTGCGCCAGAGCGGAAAGCGCCACCGGCGTGCCGTCGGACGCCGCCACGAACACATGGTCCAGCGCCGCCATGCCCTGGGCCCGTGCCGGATCCTGCTCCAGCACCACGCGGTACTGGTTGGACTGCGTGAAGAGCGTGGCAATCTGCCGCTGCGCGAAGGCATTCTGCAGGGCCGCAGTGATGGTCTGCACCTGCACACCCAGGCGAGCGGCGGCAGTGCGATCGATCTCCACGTAGGCCTGCCAGCCGTCGTTCTGCAGATCGCTGCCGATGTCGGCCAGCTCGGGCCGTTGGGCCAGCGCGGCCTGCAGGCGCGGCACCCACTCGGCCAGCAGTTCCGTGTCGGGGGTGCTCAGCGTCATCTGGTACTGGGCGCGGCTGATGCGGTCCTCAATGGAGAGTTCCTGCACCGGCTGGAACCAGACGCCCATGCTCCGGCGCTCGGCCTCGGGCCGTTCGGCCATCCGGCGGCGCAGCCGGTCGATGATGGCCAGCACGTCGTCAGCACGGTCCTCGTGCGACTTCAGGTTCAGCAGCATCCGGCCCGTGTTGAGCGCGGTGTTGCTGCCGTCCACGCCGATGAATGACGACAGGCTGGCCACGTCCGGATCCTCCAGCAGCTGGCGGGCCACCGCCTCCTGCTGCTTCTTCATGGCCTCGAACGAGATCGTGCCGGGCGCCTGCGTCACCACCTGGATGACGCCACTGTCCTGCACCGGGAAGAAGCCCTTGGGCACCAGCAGGTACAGCCAGACCGTCAGCCCCAGCGTGGCCAGCATCACCAGCAGCATCAGCCCCTGGTGATCCAGCACGCGGTCCAGACTGCGGCCGTAGGCGGCGATCAGCCGATCCAGCAGCGCGGGACGCGCCGACGGCCCTGCTCCACCGTGTCCTGTCTCGCCCTTCAGCATCCGCGCCGACATCATGGGCGTGAGGGTGAGCGACACCAGCAGCGAGATGCCGATGGCCACCGCCAGCGTGACGGCGAATTCATGAAAGAGCCGTCCCACCACGTCGCCCATGAAGAGCAGCGGAATCAGGACAGCCACCAGCGAGACGGTGAGCGACACCAGCGTGAAGCCGATCTCCTTCGCGCCGTCCAGGGCGGCCTGCAGCGCCGGCTTGCCCTGCTCCCGATGGCGGGCGATGTTCTCCATCATCACGATGGCGTCATCGACCACGAAGCCGGTGGCGATGGTGAGCGCCATCAGGCTGAGGTTGTTGAGCGAATAATCAGCCAGGTACATGGCGGCAAAGGTGGCCACCAGCGAGATGGGCACCACCACGGCCGGAATCAGCGTCATGCGCACCGAGCGCAGGAACACGAGCGTCACCAGCACCACCAGCCCCACGGCCAGCACCAGCTCGACCTGCACGTCGCGCACCGAGCTGCGGATGCTCTCGGTACGGTCGGTGAGAATGCGCACGTCCACGCTGGCCGGCAGCGTGGCCGTCAGCCGCGGCAGCAGCGCACGCACCCGGTCGGCCACCTCGATGACGTTGGCATCGGGCTGGCGCTGCACGCTGATCAGGATGGCCCGCTCGGCGTCGGCCCAGGCCGCCAGAAAGCGGTCCTCGGGCCCCTGCACCACGGTGGCCACATCGCGCACGCGCAGCGGCACGCCGTTCTTCCAGGTCACCACCAGGTCCTCGTACTGGGCCACCGTGGTCAGCTGGTCGTTGGCGTCCAGCGTGGTGCTGCGCACCGGGCCGTCGAAGCTGCCCTTGGGCAGATTGGCATTGGCCGAGGCAATCACCTTCTGCACGTCGGCCAGCGTGAGCCCGGCGGCCTTCAGCGCGGCGGAATCGGCCTGCACGCGGATGGCCGGGCGCTGGCCACCGGCCAGGCTCACCTGACCCACGCCCTGCACCTGCGCCAGCTTCTGCGCCATGCGGGTGTCCACCAGGTCGTGGATCTGCGGCAGCGGCAGGGTCTTCGAGCTGACCGCCAGCGTCAGGATCGGCGTGTCGGCCGGATTGACCTTGCGATAGCGCGGCGGTGCTGGCATGCCGTCGGGCAGCAGGCTCTCGGCATTGTCCAGCGCCGACTGCACGTCCTGCTCGGCCACGCCCAGGTCGCTGTCCAGCGCAAACTGCAGCGTGATGACCGAGACGCCGGCGCCGCTGGCCGAGGACATCTGCTTGAGGCCGGAAATCTGGCCCAGGTAGCGCTCCAGCGGCGCGGTGATCATCCGCGCCACCGTGTCGGGACTGGCACCCGGCAGCGTGGCCTGCACCTGGATGACCGGATAGTCGACCTGCGGCAGCGCCGCCACCGGCAGCAGCCGCCAGGCCAGCATGCCGGCCACCAGCAGCGCCACCATCAGCAGCGACGTGGCGATGGGCCGCAGGATGAAGGGACGGGAGAAATTCATGACAGCGCTCAGGGTCCGGGCGGCGGGCCACCGGCCGGGCCTTCACCCGGCCCCGGGGCCAGCAGGGCATCTGCATCGCCTTCGGTGGCGGCCACGATCTTCACGGCGCTGCCGTTGCGCAGCCGGTCCATGCCTTCCAGCACCACCCGCTCGCCAGCGGTCAGCCCCTCGACGATCTGCACCCGATCGGCCGTGGTGGCGCCCAGCTTCACGACCTGCACATGGGCCTTGTCATCACGCACCACATAGACATAGTTGCCCTGGGTGCCGAACTGCACCGCATCCACCGGCACGCTGACGGCCCTGGGCAGCGTCTGCAGCGTGAGGCGGATGTTCACGAACTGGTTGGGAAAGAGCGTCTCACCCGGGTTGTCGAAGCGCGCCCGAACCCGCAGCGATCCGGTTGTGGTGTCGATCTGGTTGTCCAGCGTGGTGAGGCGGCCACTGGCCAGCCGACCCTGCTCGCTGCGGTCCCAGGCCTCAACCGCCAGACCGTTGCCGGCAGCAGTGGCCATCGCGTCGCGCAGCGCCGTCAGCTGCACCTCCGGCACGCCGAAGATCACCGAGATGGGATCGGTCTGCACGATGCTGACCAGCCCGTCCGTGGTGGAAGGGCCGATCATGGCGCCAACGTTGGCCTTCAGAAGCCCCAGCCGGCCGGCCACCGGCGCGTGGATCTTCGTGTAACCCAGCTGCACGCGGGCGTTGTCCACCTTGGCCTGATCGGTGGTCGAACGTGCCTGCAGCTGCCGCACCAGCGCCCGCTGGGTCTCCAGCTGCTGGCGGGACACCGAATCCTGCCGATAGAGCCGCTCGTAGCGCGCCAGATCGGAACGGGCATTCTTCAGCTCGGCCTGGTTCTGCGCCTGGGTGCCCCGCGCCTCGTCCAGGCTGGCCTGCAGCGCGCGCGGATCCAGCTCGGCCAGCAGCTGGCCGGCCTGCACGTGCGCACCTTCCTGGAAATGCACGCGCAGCAGCCGCCCTTCCACCTGCGGCACCACGGTGACGGTGTTGTAGGGGGTGACGTTGCCCACGGCGCGGATCACCACCGGGAAGGCGCCCTGCTCGGCACTCACCACGCTGACGGTGACGGGTGACATGCCGCCGTGACCGCCCGGCCCGCCGGCACCCGGCGGCGGCGGCATGCCCGTCGGCGCAGCAGTGCCATGGGAAGCGGGCTTCAGAACCCAGAACCAGAGGCCGGCACCCACGGCCAGCAGCACCAGGGCCGTGACCACCAGCGTGGTACGGCGCCCGGACGCCTTGTGAGACGATAAGGACATGAAGGCGGGAACAGCAGGGAGAAGGAAGCCCTTATCATACGGGGATGCCTGCACCGGCCGGCCCCTGGCAGCCCGAACTTTGCAGGAACTTTACATAGCGCCGACGGCCGGCGTGCCCAGAAGGCGACAGACGGCCTGGCCAGTGTCGCACCGCCCCCGTGCCTTCCCGGCGCCCGCCTCATGCCCGCCGGCCCGCCCTGCGGTGCCAGCCATGGCATCATTGCCGGTTCAGGCCCGGACCGCGACATGCCGCCGGCACCCTCCGCACAACCCAAGAGCCCATCCCTCTGATGCCCATCCGTCTTTCCCGCATCCCCGGCACGCTGTTGCTGCTGGCCGCGGCCGCCACGCTGGCCGGCTGCGCCAGCGACCGCTCGCGCAGCGGCTTTCTGGAACCCTATCGCTTTGCCATTCCGCAGGGCAACTACATCAACCAGCAGATGCTGGACGAGGTTCACACCGGCATGGCGCCTGATGAGGTGCGGCTGCGCATCGGCACCCCGCTGCTGGCCGACGTGTTCCACCCCAACCGCTGGGAATACGTCTTCCGCTTCCAGTATCCGAACGGCGATTCCGAGCTGCGCCGCGTGACGGTGTTCTTTGCCGACGGCCGCGTCAGCGACATCAAGCATGACCGCCTGCCCGAGCGCGACGACCCGAACGATCCGGCCCTGCCCGGCTACCAACCCACCGAAAGGCACGTGAATTCATGAAGATTGCCATCACTGGCGCCTCCGGCCGCATGGGGCGCATGCTGATCGAGGCCGTCCTGGCCGCCCCCGACATGGAACTGGCTTCCGCGCTGGACCGCAGCGACAGCCCGGCGCTGGGCACCGATGCCGGCGCCTTCATGGGGGTCAAGACGGGCGTGACCATCACTGACCACACTGACGCGGCCCTGGCCGGCTGCCAGGTGCTGATCGACTTCACCCGCCCCGAAGCCAGCATGGTCTACCTGGACGCCTGCCGGCAGCATGGCGTGAAGATGGTCATCGGCACCACCGGCTTCTCGGCCGAAGAGCGCGCCCGCATCCAGCAGGCTGCACAGGACATCGCCATCGTGCAAGCCGCCAACATGAGCCCGGGCGTCAATGCCGCCATCCGGCTCATCGAGCTGGCCACGCAGATGTTGACCGACACCGACATCGAGGTCATCGAGGCCCACCACCGCCACAAGGTGGATGCCCCCTCGGGCACGGCACTCGCCATCGGCGAGGCCATCGCCGCGCAGCTGGGCAAGCCGCTGGCCGAAATCGGCGTCTTCACCCGCGAGGGCCACACCGGCCCGCGCCAGCCCGGCAGCATCGGCTTTTCCACCATCCGCGGCGGTGACATCGTGGGCGACCACACGGTGCTCTTTGCCGGCAACGGCGAGCAGATCGAGATCCGCCACCGCGCCACCAGCCGCGCCCACTACGCCGACGGCAGCCTGCGCGCCTGCCGCTTCCTGGCCGACAAGGCCCATGGCCTGTACGACATGCGGGCCGTGCTGGGGCTTTCCAGCGGCAAGCAATCGGCCTGATCCGATCCGGCCGCCTTCAGGCGGCCGGGATCATCGCCTACTTCGCTGCGCCGATGGCCTTGAGCACGGTATCCACCGTCAGCAGCTCGGGCAGCTGCACGGGCGCGGCCTTCGGATCGCGGCCGTCATAGAACAGGTAGAGCGGCACGCTGTTGCGGCCAAAGCGGGCCAGCTCGGCCGAGATGGCCGGATCGCGGCGCGTCCAGTCGGCCTTGAGCAGCAGCACGTTGCGGTCGCGGAAGGCGGCCTGCACCTCGTCGCGGTTCAGCGCCACCTTCTCGTTGACCTGGCAGCTCAGGCACCAGGCGGCCGAGAAGTCCACGAAGACCGGCACGCCCGCAGCACGAGCTGCAGCCTGGCGCTCGGGCGACCACGGCTGCCAGCCCCGGCAGGATGCCGGCAGGCGGCCATCCGCTTCCGGCTTGCACGACGGCGGCAGCATGGACACCGGGCCGTTGGTCGCGGCATTGCCCGACACCGGTGCGGCCTGCGTCTGGGCAGCCTCGGCCACCACCGGCAGCCGGCTCACCAGCACGCCGCAGGCCACCAGCGACAGCAGTGCAGTGATGATCCAGGCCGGCGTGCTGCGCGCACTGCGCGGCCGCAGCTCGAACTGCCAGCGACCGTAGATCCAGCAGCTGAAGGACAGGAAGATGGCGGCCAGCAGCAACAGCAGCACGCCCTCGGCGTCGGACTGCAGCGCCAGCACCCAGACCAGCCAGGCCGCGGTGATGAACATCGGGAAGGCCAGCAGCTGCTTGAAGGTCTGCAGCCAGGCCCCGGGGCGCGGCAGCATCGCCAGCAGACGCTCGCTGCTGGCCAGCACCAGATACGGCAGCGCCATGCCCACGCCGATGGTGGCAAACACCACCAGCACCAGCAGCGGCGAGCTGCTGAGCGTGAAGCCCACCGCGCCGCCCATGAAGGGTGCCGTGCAGGGCGTGGCCACCACCACCGCCATCACGCCCGTCATGAAGCTGCCCCAGTAGCCCTGATGGCTGCCCTGCCCGGCTGCACCCAGCTGCGTGAGCCGCGTACCGGCCTCGAACACGCCGAACAGGTTGAGACCGATGACCACGAAGAGCAGCGCCAGCACCGCCACGAAGACCGGCGACTGCAGCTGGAAGCCCCAGCCGGCCGCCTGGCCCAGCGCCCGCAGCCCCAGCAGGATGGCCGCCAGCACCAGGAAGCTGACCACCACACCCAGGCCGAACACCATGGCATGGCGACGCGCCTGAGCCGGCTTGCCGGCCGCCGCCTCGGTGAAGGAAAGGATCTTGAGCCCGATGACCGGGAACACGCAGGGCATCAGATTGAGAATGAGGCCGCCGATGAACGCCCCCAGAATGGCGCCAGCCAGTGCCAGCCACTCACCCTGCCCATGCGTGCCCGTCAGCGCGCCAAGCGTGTTCTGTGCCTGATCGACGGCCTGCTCGGCCTGGGCACCCAGGCTGCTGCCATCCTGTCCTGCTTGGGCGACGGGCGCAGCACCGTCGCTGCCTGCCGCTCCCGCAGCGCCGTTCGATGCCCCTGCCGCAGCAGCATCAGCGCCCTGCCCGTTGGCACCGGACGCCATGGCGCCGGCCGCCGGCATGTCCTGTCCGCCCTGCACCGGCGCACCGCCCAGCTGCAACTGTCCCAGCAGCCCGCCCTTCTTGCCGCCATTGCCCTGGGCAGCGCCGGGCTCGGTCAGGTCCACCTTAATCGGTTCATCGATGGCCACGGTACGAGCCGCCACCGGCACCACCGTCTGGCGCTGCAGGCTCACTTCCACCGGCTGCCCGCCGTCGATGACGACGATACCCCCTTCCTTTTCCCAGCCCGGATCGGCCGTGCGCACGCCCTGCTCATCCAGCTCCAGCGCCAGGCCATAGCGGCCTTCCTCGCCCGAGATCTCGATGAGCTTCTGCGCCGCCACGGGTTTGACCACCCCGCTGAAGTACGGAAGGAACAGCGCCGAGCGCGGTGCCTTGCCCTGCGTGACGGCATCCGGCAGCACCACCACCGCCTGACCACCGCGCTGCCACCAGCCCACGGCCGCCGGTTCCTGGTCGGGCACCGGCGCACTGCGACGTGCGGCCTCGAAACTGGCCGTCTCGGCCCGGTCGGGCTCGGTCACGCCGCCCACCGGCACATCCAGCTGCAATGCAGCCTCGCCGGGAATGCAGACTTCCTTGCAGATCAGCCATTCGGCCTTGACCCGGAAGCGCGCCTGACGGCCCTTGAAGCTGTCCGGCAGCGTCACGTCACGATAGATGAGGGCCTCGCCCTCGTAGCCATAGTTGGCCAGCGGCCCGATGGCCAGCCGCTCGGGCGCCGGCCAGCGGATGTCGGAATACTGCGTGTCGGCCGGCCCCTCGATCTCGAAGCGAGTGGGATAGCCCGTGTCGCCCGGATTGCGCCAGTAGGTATGCCAGTGCGGATCGTGTCGCAGGCGCATGCCGATGCGGAAGGTCTCACCCGGCATCACCTGGCGGGAGTCCGAGACCAGCTCCACCTCCAGCGAACCCACGCGCTGCGGGCCAGCCTTCCAGCCCAGGGAAGCATCGGCCTGCGCATCGCCAGCCCCGGAGGCCTGCGCCGCCCCCTGCGCGCCTGCGCCTTGTGCAGCATCGACCGCCACGGCGGGCGAGGTTGCCGCAAACAGCGCGGAACCCAGCAGGAGGGAGGACAGCAAAGTCTGCCAGCGAGAGCGGGACGACACGTTGTGCATCATCTTGCCTTGAAATAGGAGAACGACGGTTGAGGGGAACTGCAGAGCCACGGCAGCCGACGGCCCATGAAAGGCTCAGATGGCTCCGCATGCCGGCACACCTTCGCCGACAGAGCACGAGCCCCGGCCCAGACCTTTCAGGAACCTTCGATGGCAAAGGCAGGCTTCTGCCTTTGCCATGATATACCCCAACGTGGTCGTTACAACCCCACCTGGCATTACAGGGGCATGTCATGGACAACGCATCGCTCCATTCCGGCGCCGACAGCGGCCGCAGATGGTGCCATGACACACGCCCGGTACCCGATCAACGGACGCCAGCGGGCGGCGCGTGGCAAAATCGGGTACAGCCATTCCCCGGGGTGTCGCTTCGCTTGACCCCCCTGTCACAAATCCCTACTATCCCGCGGCATGGAAACCGATCTCCAGCTATTGGGCGAGCGCGTCCGGCGCCTGCTTGAAATCACCCGCCAGCTCTCTGACGAAAACCAGCTGCTGCGCGGCCGCCTGGGTGAAGCCGCCATGAGCCAGGCCGACATGCAGCAACGTCTGGCCGAAGCCCGTGCCCGCGTGGAATCCGCCCTGGCGCGGCTGCCGCTGCCGCAGACCGACAAAGACTGAAAGCCCCAGGAGCTGCCATGGCCATGGAACAGATCGAGGTCAAGATCCTTGACCGCACCTTCAAGCTGCAGGTTCCCCCCAACGAGAAGCCGCGGCTGATGAACGCCGTGCGCATCGTCGACCAGAAGATGCGCGAGATCCGTGACGCCAGCCTGGCCCACGGCGTCGAGCGCATCGCCGTCAACGCCGCCCTGCAGATCACCTACGAATTCCTGGGCCAGCCGGTCGACTCCGGCGCCGCCACCGTCGAACAGGTGCAGACCCTGGTCACCCAGCTCAACAACGAACTGGACGACGGCATCCGCCGCTTCGAGGGCGTTCGCTGAAACAGCGAAACCACACTGGCCGGCCACTCATCGGCGGCCGCGAAAGAGACAACCGGCAGAACTTGCCCCCTTCGACAGACAAGCGCGTATAATTAGTCCAACCCTGCAGTGTTCGTTCAGGCCATATATTCCTTGAACCAATGCGATGCATGAGGTGAAGAGAAAACAGTGTGCCACTGTTGCGATCGTCCCTCGTCGGATGAACCTGATGTGGCTGCTCTCTTTGCCGACCTGAACTGAATCAACGGTTCAGGATGCCGGCCAACCGGCACAGGCGGGGTTACCCCATTCCACGAAAGGCCCGGCATGTCCGGGCCTTTCTGCATTTCGGGCCTCACAAACGACAGGCGCCCCGTTGCGGGCGGATCTTCCGCCCGATCATGATCAGGGTGCCAGCCCGTCGCAGGCTATCTGCCAGTCAGGGCCATGTGCCGGTCAGTCCGCCTTGCGCCCTGCCCGCCACATCAGCCAGGCACCGGCCAGCAGCATCGGCAGCGTCAGCGCCTGGCCAGCCGTCAGCGGCCCCCAGAAACCATCGTCGGGCTCGCGCACGTATTCCACCAGGAAGCGGCACAGGCCGTAGCCCACCAGGAAGAGCCCGCTGACTGCCCCCGTGGGCCGCGGCCGGCGCGAATACCACCACAGCACCACGAACAGCAGCAGCCCCTCGGCCGCCAGCTCGTAGAGCTGCGACGGATGACGCGGCAACGCCGAACCCGACTGCGGAAACACCATGCCCCAGGGCACGTCAGTGACGCGTCCCCACAGCTCGCCGTTGATGTAGTTGCCCAGCCGGCCGGCTGCCAGCCCCAGCGGCACCAGCGGCGCCACAAAATCCATCAGGTCCAGCCAGCGCACGCCACGTCGGTGGGCAAACAGTGCGCATGAAAGCAGCACGCCCACCAGGCCACCGTGAAAGGCCATGCCGCCTTCCCAGACATAGAAAATGTGCAGCGGGTGCGCCAGGTAGTACGACAGCCCGTAGAACAGCACGTGTCCCAGGCGCCCGCCGATGACCGCACCCAGCACGCCGTAGAACATCAGGTCCTCGACATCCTTGCCGGTGAAGCCATGAAGCGGCTGGCCCGGCTGACGCTGCGCGATGCGCCAGCGCCCCAGCAGCACGAACTGCGTGAAGGCCACCAGGTACATCAGCCCGTACCAGCGTATGGCCAGGGGGCCTATGTGCAAGGCGACGGGATCGAACTGAGGATGGACGAGCATGGAAGAAAGAGCGTCGGACGGAATGGACAAGCGGCCATTCTTACATGCTTTTCAAGGGGGGATTCCGTCAGGATGCGTCCTGCACACACTTCAGCCACCCCACGCCGCAACGCGGCCGCCGCACCGATGCGGCCCGGCCGCCGGAAGATGCCCAGCCCGAAAACGCTCAGGAACGGCGGGCCTGCTGATCGAAGGTCTGCGCCACGCGCTCGCGGGCACGCTTCTCGTAAGCGGCCATCTCCAGCTGGCGCTTGTCACGGCCGAACATCCGCTCGAAGAACTCGAACCACAGGAAGGCCACGCCCAGCGGTGCCAGAATCCACAACCAGCTCCAGTTCGAGACCGGATCGACCTCCAGCCACTTCAGCAGCACCAGCAGCGCGCCACCCCAGACCATCCACATAGACGACACCCCATCGCGTCAAACGACCGTTTCCGTTGTGCCCGTCCATGTCGCGTCGGGCCCGAAGCCCGGGCAGCAGCGTCGCAGGCCGCGAACCGGCCCGGGCGGTGGACAGCATAGGCAGCCGGCGATGACGGAACAGTCCCCACAGGCTGGCCGGTTGCCGACGGCTGCACGGACGGTGTCCCTTGCCCTGACGCAGGGGCAGCGTGGCCGTGTGCCTCGTTCACGATATATCGTGCGATGGCGGGTTGACCCCGTGACCGCGGCAAAAGCTCGCCATTCGGATCAGGCTGCCCGCTGGATCAGCTCACCCAGCAAGACCCGAGCGCCCGCGGAACAGTCCACGCCCCATTCCGAATACGCACAGGGAAAGCCCGGGCACCCCGCCTTCGTTCCCGGCCATCCGGCCACCCATCGGCCCCGCACACCCGCATGACGCAAACGCGCAACACATCGGGGCCGATCGCTGGAGAATGTCGTTGTTCAGCCGCAACGGTGACTTCCTCAGTCACCGGCTGAATTCCTCCCTGGTTGGTTTTTTGCCCGGACTTCGGTCCGGGCTTTTTTATGGCGGCGTGATCCCTTCAATGGGGCAGCCGGATGCCTTCACCGACCGCCCCGTCACGCCCTGATCACTTCACGGCATCGACCAGGTTGCCGTAGCCCTCTTCGGCCATCTTCTCCAGCGGGATGAAGCGCAGGCTGGCACCGTTGATGCAGTAGCGCAGACCACCCTTGTCGCGCGGGCCGTCGGGGAACACGTGTCCCAGGTGCGAATCGGCGGCCTGGCTGCGCACCTCGACGCGCCGCATGTTGTAGCTGAGGTCCTCGTGCTCGGTGACGGCCGACGGCTGGATGGGCCGCGTGAAGCTGGGCCAGCCGCAGCCGGAATCGAACTTGTCCTTCGAGCTGAAGAGCGGCTGGCCGCTCACCACGTCCACGTAGATGCCGGGTGCAAACAGGTGGTCATACTCGTGCGTGAAGGCGCGCTCGGTGCCGCTTTGCTGCGTGACGCGGTACTGCTCGGCGCTCAGGCGCTGCTTCAGCTCAGCATCGGAAGCCTTGCGGTAGCTGGCCACATCAAAGCCCCTGCCCACGGCGGCGGCTGCCGGCGGATTGCCCGCCGGCTTGCCCGGCAGCGGCTCGTCAGCCTTGCGCACGTCGATATGGCAGTAGCCGTTGGGGTTCTTGGCCAGATAGTCCTGGTGATATTCCTCGGCCTCGTAGAAGTTCTGCAGCGGCAGGTTCTCCACCACCAGCGGGCGGCTGTACTTCTGCTGCAGCGCATCCAGCGCCTGCTGGATGGTGGCCTTATCAGCCGCATCCGTGTAGTAGACGCCCGTGCGGTACTGTGCACCGCGGTCATTGCCCTGCTTGTTCAGGCTGGTGGGATCAATGATGCGGAAGTAGTACTGCAGGATGTCGGCCAGGCTCAGGCGGTCGGCGTCATAGGTCACCTTCACCGTCTCGGCATGGCCCGCGCCACGGATCACGTCCTCGTAGCTGGGGTTCTGCGTGCGCCCGTTGGCATAGCCCGATACGGCATCCACCACGCCCGGGATGCGCTGGAAATAGGCTTCCACGCCCCAGAAGCAGCCGCCGGCCAGATAGATGGTCTTGGTATTCATGACTTTCGATGATTTTTGCGAATCCGGTTGATAGAAGGAGGCACGCTCGGCCTGTGCCAGCCGTGCCAGATCGGCCTCGGGGTCCTCGATGAGGGCCAGCGCCTGTGCTTCGGACAGGCGCCCGCGCACCACCCGCGCCACGCCGCCATCGGCATCCAGCAGCACCCACGAAGGATACACCCGCACGCCCAGCTGCCGCGCCAGCAGGCCGCCCACATCCAGCAGCACCGGCATGGCCGGATAGTCCAGCCCGCCATACCACGTCACGAAGTCGGCCTGCGGCTTCTCGTGCAGGAAGCCGGGCGAGGCCAGTGTGACCAGATTCACCGCCGACGAGAAGCGTTCATCGGTGGCCCAGGCATTGGTGTCGGCCAGTTCCGACAGACACAGCGGGCACCAGCTGGCCCAGAACTTCACCAGCGTGGGCCGGCCAGGCTTGATGTAGGTGGTGGCCGGCTTGTCGGCCACGTCCTTCAGCTTCTGCAGATAGGCCAGCGGCAAGCCCACCGGCTGCTCGGGAGCACCATCGGAGGCTTGCGCCGCACCTGCCGCGCCACCGCCCTGCGCCGTCGCGGCCTTGTCCGCCGACGCCGGCGGCGTGCCGTGCGATGGCGAAGCACCGCTGTAGAAGGACCAGAACATCACGGCCAGCAGGACCAGCAGCAGCAGGTTCCTGGGCGTGAGCAGTCGTCTCATGATCATTTCCTCACTGGGAAAGGCCCGAGCGGCGCCTTGCGGCTGCCGTGCGCAGGTCCTTTCCTGAAGCGGGGCCGCCCCCGTGGCGGCCCGATATGCACTTCGTCGTTTCGACTGCCGGCCAGATTACAGGAAATCGACCAAGACAGCAGTCCGTGAGGAAATTCGGGGGTCAGGCCGCCCGGACCACCCAGGCCCGGACAGCGGCCCTTGCGGGCAACGGATCAGGCCGCCGCCTGCCGGTCGGCCTCCGACGTGAAGGCGTCGGCGTAGAAATCGGCCCCATCCAGCCCGCACTGCGCCACGAAGTCGCGTCGTGCCGATTCCACCATCACCGGCACGCCACAGGCATAGACCTCGTGCCCCGACATGTCGGGCAGATCGGCCATCACGGCCAGGTGCACGAAACCGGTACGCCCCGTCCAGCCATCCTCGAGCTTCGCATCCGACAGCACCGGCACATACTGGAAGTCGGCCAGATCCTTTTCCCACTGGCGGCACAGCGCGTCGTGGTAGAGGTCGGCCGGACGCCGTCCGCCCCAGTACAGCCGCACCGGCCGCCGGAAGCGGCCGGCCGCCTGCAGCGCCGTGATCCGCTCCACAATGGCCTTGATGGGCGCAAAGCCCGTGCCGCTGGCCAGCAGCACCACCGCCTTGTCACTGTCCTCGCGCAGGAAGAAGGTGCCGAACGGCCCCTCCAGCCGGAAGATCTCGCGCTCCTTCAGTGGCGGCCGCGAGCCCACCCCGAACACCCGGTCGGTGAAATGCCCGCCCGGCAGGTGGCGGATGTGCAGCTCCACGTCCTCCATCGTGCCGGGCGCCGTGGCCATGGAATAGCTGCGCCGCACGCCGTCGGGGAAGATCAGATCCACGTACTGGCCGGCCAGATACTCCAGTCGCTCGGAAAACGGCAGCTGCAGCCGGATACAGCGCACGTCCGGTGCCAGCGCCTCGATGGAGCGCACCCGACAGGGCAGCTTGCGCACCGGGATGTCGCTGGCCCCGTCCACCACCGCCGCCTCGATGGTGAGGTCCGACGTGGGCGTGGCCGTGCACAGCAGCGCATAGCCCCGCGTCATCTCTTCCGACGACAGCGCCGACGGCAGGTGCTTGCCCTGCTCTACACTACCGTCCGTCACCAGCGACTTGCACGCCCCACAGGCGCCGTCCTTGCAGCCATAGGGCAGCACGATGCCCTGGTCCAGTGCGGCTTCCAGCACCGTGGTGCCAATGTCCACCTTGAACTGGCGGCCACTGGGCGAGATCGTCACGTTGTAAGTCATGTCAGTTCCCCCGTAAGGATTGGCGCATGATCAAGAAGAAAGGCCAAACCCCGCATTATCGCCCAGTTCCCCGGCGTTTCCGCCGTCAACGATTGTTGATCATCGGCTGCGGCGACATCGGCCAGCGCGTGGTGCAGCAGCTGCACCACGGCTGGCAGGTCATCGGCGTGGCACGCAGCGACGAGACCCTGCAGAAGATCCGCGCAGCGGGCGCCATGGCCATGCAGGCTGATGACGCCCACCGCCTGGCCCGCTGGGCCACCCACATCCTGCACGCCGCCCCGCCCGCCAGCCGCGACGGCGAAGTGACCGACCGGCTGACACGAGGCTGGCTGCAGGCGCTGACCCGGGCGCGTGGCCAGCGCGCCAGCAAAGCTTCCCGCCCGGGCCGCGCCCACCGTCTGGGCGCCCGGTCGATGGGAACATTGCTTGCCGTGCCCGCCCCCGCCACCCAGGCCCGGAGCCGGAGCCAGCACCAGCACGCCCCAGCCCCACGCCTTGTCTACCTGTCCACCACCGGCGTCTACGGCGACCGGGGCGGCGCCTTCACCCGCGAGTCCGACACGCTGCAGCCGCTGACCGACCGCGCCCGCCGCCGGGTGGATGCCGAGCGGCAGGTGCGCTTTGGCATCCATTGCCCTGACGGTTCCAACGCGGGCAGCCGTCGCGCTGATGCCCCCCACGCCGACAGTACGCGCTCGGACGGCGCCCACCGGGACAGTGCCCGCCTCTCTGGGCCGCGCCACCATCACCTTCAGCAGCCGCCGCTGCCCGCCCTGGTTCTGCGCGTGCCCGGCATCTACGCCGCCGACCGCCTGCCTGTGGAGCGCCTGCGCCAGCAGGTGCCGGCCTTGGTGCCGGCCGACGACGTGATCACCAACCACATCCACGCCGACGACCTGGCCCGCATTGCCCGCACCGCCCTGCTGCGCGGCCCGCGCCAGCGCGTCATCAACGCCGTGGACGACAGCCAGATGACCCTGGGCGACTACCTGGACCAGGTGGCCGACCGCCTGGGCCTGCCCCGCCCCCCGCGCCACTCGCGCGCCGAACTGGCCCGGACCCTGTCCGAAGCGCGGATGAGCTTCATGCGCGAATCCCGCCGGCTGGACACCCGCCGCCTGAAGCGCGAGCTGCGCGTGCGGCTGCAGTGGCCAACCGTGGCGGAGTTTCTCGCCAGAGCGCCTCTCTGAGGCCCATCCGTCACCCGGAAACGCCCATTCACCCTGCCACTGTCTCGCCCCAGCCGCACGCTGGCAGGCCCGCATTCGACAGACTTGCCAAACAGCCCCGGTTTCGGGTTAGAATCGCAGGCTCAACACCAAGCCGGTGTAGCTCAGTTGGTAGAGCAGCGCATTCGTAATGCGAAGGTCGGGAGTTCGACTCTCTTCACCGGCACCAAATTCCAGAAGGCCACCCTCGCGGTGGCCTTTTGCTTTTCCGGCGCCACGTCTACCTTGCCAGGCCCTCTGCTGCCAGTCACGCAGGCGCACTGCGGCGCATGAGCGGCAAGGGATGCGGCCTCCTCCTCTGCCCTGAATCCATGGCACGGCTTGAAACAGGGCTGAGGCCCGAGTGCCCCGCCACTTCGCAAGCCTGAAGCCACCATGCGGTTTCCAACGGCGAGGCTCCGCGTACCCGCCACATCCCGGACCATGGACCCGCCACATTGCTTGAGGCGAGCGGCTCCGCACGCCTTTCCTCCCCCAGGTCCATCTGCCTTCGGGAACCTGACCGCCACAACCTACCGTCGCCAGGCACTCCATTATCAAATCAATCACAACTTAATATTCGCAACGGCCATCCATTCACAACATATCAATCACACCTTAATATTCAAACCCACCCCACCATAACATCACGATCAATCACAACTCAACTTCCCTATCGATCATCAGTTAATAAATGAGATTTCCGCATATAACTCCCTCCATTTGATCCGGATCAACGGCCATGCCTTGAGCCGAAAATCCTCCTGCACTATGATCGACAGGCTTTCACCGTCGAAATTACAGGGAGAGATAATGCGAAGGATTCCGGAACTGGTATGCCCTGCGGGCAACCTGCCTGCCCTGAAGACGGCGGTGGACAATGGCGCAGACACGGTCTACATGGGGCTGAAGGACGCCACCAACGCGCGCAATTTCCCGGGGCTCAATTTCGACATGAAATCCGCCCAGGAAGGCGTGGCCTATGCCCATGCGCGCGGTCGCCAGGTGCTCATGGCCATCAACACCTTTGCGCAGGCAGGTGAAGTGAAGCGCTGGCATGCTGCGGTCGATACCGCCGTGCTGCTGGGCGCCGACGCCATCATCGTGGCGGATCCGGCCATCATGGCCTATGCCCGTGATCGCCACCCTGACCTGCGGCTGCACATGTCGGTACAGGGGTCGGCCACCAATTACGAGGCCATCAACCTCATGAAGGAGCTGTTCGGCATCCGTCGCGCCGTGCTGCCCCGCGTGCTCACCCTCAGCCAGGTCAAGCACGTCATCGAAAACACCGACGTGGAAATCGAGGTGTTCGGCTTTGGCAGCCTGTGCGTGATGGTGGAAGGCCGCTGCATCCTGTCCAGCTACGCCACGGGCGAATCGCCCAACATGCAAGGCGTGTGCTCGCCCGCCAAGGCCGTGCGGTGGGAACAGCTGCCCGACCGCATGGACGTGCGGCTCAACCACGTCCTCATTGACCGCTACAACCCGCAGGAACCGGCTGGCTACCCCACGCTGTGCAAGGGCCGCTTCGAGGTGAACGACGCCACGTATTACGCGCTGGAAGAGCCCACCAGCCTGAACGTGCTGGAAATGCTGCCGGATCTCATCGGCATCGGCGTGGCCGCCATCAAGGTGGAGGGCCGCCAGCGCAGCCCCACCTACACCGCCCAGGTCACCCACACCCTACGCAAGGCGCTGGATGCTGCCGCGGCCGACCCGTCGCACTTCCGAGTCGATCCGATCTGGAACAAAACCCTGGGCAAGGTATCCGAAGGACACCAGACCACCCTGGGCGCCTACAACCGGCCGTGGAAATGAGGAGACAGGCACGATGAGCGAACCGATTCAATCCCGGAACCCGATCCGGCTGTCGCTGGGTCCCATCCAGTTCTTCTGGCAGAAGGAAACGCTGCTGGAGTTCTATGTCTCCATGCTGGATGCCCCGGTGGACACCATCTATCTGGGTGAAGTCGTGTGCTCACGCCGCCAGAAGATGCGCTTTGCCGACTGGTATGGCCTGGCCGAGAACCTGGCCGACAGCGGCAAGGAAGTCATCCTGTCGTCGCAGGTGCTGCTGGAAAGCGAGACCGACCTGCGGCGGCTGCGCAAGATCACCGGACAGGACCGCTTCAAGGTCGAGGCCAACGACATGGGCGCGGTACGGCTGGCCCGCGAGCACGATATCCCCTTCGTGGCCGGCGCCAGTCTCAACATCTACAACGAGACCACGCTGGGCGTGTTCCGCCAGCTGGGCGCGTTCCGCTGGGTGCCCCCCACCGAACTCAGCCACGACAAGCTGGCCACCATCCTGGCGGCCACCGAAGGCATCGAGACCGAACTGTTCGGCTGGGGCCGCATGCCGTTGGCCTACTCGTCACGCTGCTTCACCGCCCGCCACTACAACCTCAATAAGGACCACTGCGAATTCCGCTGCCTGGACCATGAGGACGGCCTGGTGCTGAAGACCCGGGAAGGCAAGCCGTTCCTCACCATCAACGGCATCCAGACCATGTCCTACGGCAGCCAGACCCTGCTGCCGCACCACCAGGAACTGCAGGCCATGGGCGTGAGCCTGCTGCGGCTCTCGCCCCAGCTGCACGACATGCCCGAGATCATCCGCCTGCACCGCGACGTGCTGGACGGCAAGGCCACCTGGGCCGACGTGCAGCCCGAACTCACCCGCCTGGCCGTGGGCACCCCTGTGGACGGCTACTGGCGCGGACTGCCCGGCATCGAGGCCCTGAAGGAGGAAAGCCATGCCCTTGCCTGAAATCATCGCCCCCGCCTGGGTGAGCCGCATCGTGGCCCACCTGCCCGGCCGGCCGCCGCGCCTTGCCTTGGTGCTGGCGCTGAACACCATGCTGAAGAAAGGCCTGCTGCCCGCCGACATGAGCCTCTTTGCCGGCCGGAAGTTCGAGATCGACGTGCTGGACGCCGGCATCAAGGTGCGCTTTGGCGCCGACGACCAGAAGTTCCTGGACCAGGACTATGAAGGCGCCCCCGACCTGCGACTGGCCGCCAACGGCATCGACTTCCTGCGCATGATGATGCGCGAGGAAGACCCCGACACCCTCTTCTTCAACCGCAAGCTGCGCATCGAGGGTGACACCGAACTGGGGCTCATCACCAAGAACCTGCTGGACAGCGTGGACTGGCCGTTCAGCCAGTGGCTGCTGAAACGGGGCATGTCGGCGTGAGCTGAATGAAGATAGACGTAATGTAAACGAGAATTGCACTTATACTTGGGCGCTGACACATTGTGCAGTCCATGCGGGCTGCCCTTGGCCATTCCACCCCGTTCCGACGCCCAAGACATGAAACTCCGTTCACACTGCGTCTCTCTCGGCCTGAAGGCCGTGCCGCTGGCGCTCATCAGCACCTTTGCGCACGCCCAGTCCGCCGCCCCCACCGAAACCCAGCTCCAGACCATCTACGCCATCGAAAAGGCGGCCTCCTCCACCGAGAAGGTCAACTTCAAGGCGCTGGAAGAAAGCACCGCCAATGAAATGAAGGAAGTGCTCTCGGCCGAGCCTTCCATCAACTTCGGCGGCGGCAACGGCACCTCGCAGTGGGTCACCATTCGCGGCATGGGTCAGGACCAGATCGACATCAAGGTCGACAACACCTATTCCGACACGCAGATGTTCCACCATAACGGCCGCTTCCTGCTGGATCCGGCCCTCATCAAGGACATCGAAGTGCAGAAAGGCACCGGCTCGGCCTCGGCCGGCATTGGTGCCACCAGCGGCGCCATCGTGGCCCGCACCGCCTCGGCCAAGGACCTGCTGCGTCCCGGCCAGACCCTGGGCTTCAAGGTCAACGGCGGCTTCAGCAGCAACAAGGGCCGCGGTGCCGGCGTGGCCGCCTATGGCCAGTTCGGCGCACTGGATGCCCTCGTCAACGCCAACTGGACGAAGGAAGAGAACTACAAGTCCGGCGGCAGCGCCAAGCGCGAAGTGCAGAACAGCGCCCTGGGGCAGCGTGGCCTGCTGGCCAAGTTCGGCTATGCGCTGGACGAGCAGAACCGCATCGAACTGAGCCACCGCCAGGAAAAGACCCACGGCGTGCGCGCCCTGCGCGAAGAGTTCGACTTCTCGCAGGACAACAACGAGGCCAACAACGCCCCGCGCTACCGCATCTACACCCAGGACACCACCCGACTGGCCTACACCGGTCGCGGCCTGGGCCCGGTGGACAAGATCGAGACCGATGTCTACCGGATGAGCGCCGAAATGAAGAACTTCCCGCGAGCCGGCTCCGGTACCCTGCTGCTTGGCGCCAGTGAAGTGGAAACCCAGGGCGCCAACATCAACCTGGACAGCTACCTGTTCAACGAGCACATCCTGAAATACGGCGTGAACCTGCGCCGTCAGGAAGCCAAGCCCGGCTCCCGCCTGTCCACCAACGGCACGGCCGTCGACACCGTCAACGAGCGCAAGACCGACTACGGCGTCTATGCCGAAGGCATCTGGAACCTGCACCCCGTCACCCTCACCACCGGCCTGCGCTACGACCACTTCAAGATGCGCACCTCCGGCCGCAGCGAAGTCTCCGACGGACAGATCAACCCCAGCATTGCCGCCATCTATGACCTGAACGAACAGGTGTCGTTCAACGCCGGCCTGTCCTACGCCACCCGCAGCCCGCGCCTGTACGAAGCCATGCTGGCCGGCGGTCGCCGCGTCATTGCCGACAACAACCTGGAAGCCGAACGCGCCCGCACCCTGGAAGCCGGCGTCACCTACACGCCCTCCCAGGCCCTGCGCCTGGCCGCCACCGTGTTCCACCAGAACACCAGGAACCACCAGGACTACCAGTGCATCAACGCGGCCGGCACCCCCTGCCAGGGTCGCCAGGCTGCCTCGTACTATCGCCTCTTCAACAGCGGCACGCTGAAGAACCACGGCTACGAACTGAGCGCCGCCTACGCCTTCGGCCACTGGACCACCCGCGCCGGCGTGGCCTACAGCAAGCCCAAGCTGGACGGCGAAGTGGCCGACTCGACCAGCACCGCCATCCCCATCGGCCGTACCTGGACCACCGGCCTGGCCTACCAGCTGGAGAACCCAAACGTGGAAGTGGGCTGGCGCGGCCGCTTCGTGCAGAGCGCCGGCTACATCCCCAGCTCGCGCGGCTCATCCGCCACGCCCGAACTGGTTCGCCGCAGCGGCTACGGCGTCAACGACCTGTACGCCAACTGGAAACCCTTCGGCACCGACGACCTGAACGTCAACTTCGCGGTCAACAACCTGTTCAACAAGTACTACAAGAGCCACAGCCAGCGCTCCGGCGTCTCCAGCCTGCCGGAACCCGGACGTGATGTCCGGCTGAATGTCAGCTATCGGTTCTGAGGTGTTGTTCGATAGCTGAATGGATTGTCGTATGACATGAGAAAAAGCCCCTTCGGGGGCTTTTTCTTTGCACAATCAGCAGGAAGACTCCATGAACCATGGAGATATCGGAACAACGGCTTGCGACCGACATGAACGGACGATGGAAACGTGATGCCCAGAATAAGCAAAGCTGAGTTGATTGTGGCCATGATGCTGCTGAGCGTTTTGCTGGTCTTGCTGGGCAGTACGCTGGTTCTGAGCCTGTTCCAGCCCGTGCGCGAAGAAGCCGTGCACTTGGGATCCTCTGAACAAGTCCCCGCGGCCGTCGCATCCCCGTAACGGGCGCATGACTGCGTTACCATTTGCTGTCAATAGCGCCGCTATTGACAGCAAATGTCGCCTTGTCCTGCATCCCGTTCCGTGGCGCGTCGGTTCGCGGAACTTATTCAGAGGATCCCTTGAGCGGCAACATCAAATACACCCCGCCAACACGCCCTACCTTTTTCGGACTTGAGCATGACGGTCGGAGTTATTCCGTGAACACCCCCGTTTTCTTGACGAGAACGGAAACAGGTTTCTCGACAACCATCACCCCGAAAAGATCATCAGCATTGAAGGCATCCGTCTTTACACACCATTGCATTACAAGGGCACTTTACAGCGCCTGGTGATAAGAAGGATTGAATTTCTGGAAGACGGGAAACAGCAAGTCGTTGTTGTTCCACCTGAAAAATTTTCCGTGGCATTGAGATATTGGCGAACTGAGACCTGGCTTGAACGTCTTTTCTGCTATGGCCTGTATCTGACCGCTTGCGGGTGGTTGTATGCGTTTTATCGGAAAGAGAACAGACGGGGGATCAAGAAGGAATGAAGCCTTATCCTGCGCCTCTCGGAGGCCTGGAGAGCCGCAGCCAGCGATCCGGCGCCTCCGGGCTGACGGAACCGGGATGATGTCCGGAGGAATGTCAGCTATCGGTTCTTAGGTTTGGGTTGATAGCCTGTCTGGGTTGCAGCTTGAAATGAAGAAAGGCCCCTTGGGGGCCTATCCTTTTGGGGTGCGCGCGCGTATGCCAGAAGCAACACCAACACAAAACCAACGAACCTAGCGCAAAATGCTCTTTCACCCCGGCAGAATCACTCATTCCGTCGAGGCCCATATAGAATTCCACCATCGAGACAACAGGAACACCAGGAGACCCCAGTGACAATCGAAAAATGCTTGATGGACATCTGCATCGAACTGACCCCCATCGACGCCAGCGCGCCGAAGTTCTTCGGGTTCTCAGAATTCCTGACCAGCCTTGCTCTCATGGTCCTGGCCTGGACGACCTCCGATGTTCGGTACCGGTTTCGGATTGATTGCGCTCCCATACCGCTAAAGGGCATCACATTCTGGGTTGTCGTTATCTTTGGAATGCTAACGCTTCTGACAGACCTCTGGCGCGCCGAACAATGGCTTGTTCCAACAAACATCCCCCTGACAACTGGATGGTGGCAGGCGATCATGGGAGGAGCGCTTTTATTTACTTTTTTCTCATGGATATGGTTTGCCTTCATTCATCCGAAACCATACGGCAGATGGAACGCTGAGCGATTCACACAAGCACTTTACCAAGTCATTCTCAAAGGCTCGAAAGAAGAGCTATCCATAATCGCAGATGAACTAACAAAATCCATGAAGAGTATTGTCACCCACGCAACCGAAGAAAATAAACAAATAAACCAAGACACCCAAAACCCTCGAAAAGTACAACTCAGCGCAAATAAAATACTGGAACTAATGGCTGATAAAATATTTTGCCGAGTAGTCGCCAATACCTCACCCACAACCGCAATAACCCTGTACAATGAAATGAAAAATAATAATAAATACAATATAAAGGTTAAAAGTTTCACAAGAAACTTAATTAGCGAAGCTATTAACGAAAAATCATCTTTTATATGCCTAGAAATCAGCGAATATGATTCAAAGCCAATGGGGCATAGAAATCCTATTAGTCGCATACTATTTTCTAACTACAAAATGTCGAGCGCAATAGGAACAACCCTCTGCCCGAATATAACAGATGTCTATAATTGGGATACGGATCAATGGAAGATCTACTTTCGAATCGTCCTGGTCACACTAAATAGCTACAACCCACAAGAACACGGAATCTATTCAGAGATATTAAAGAACGCACTAGATTATGCAAAACGATCGACAAGAGACTCCTACATTATCAACACAACTCCAGACATATCATACAACAATGATTATGCCAAGCGCATAATAATGGCCATCAATTTCACCCGAGAATTCATAAAGAAAATAAATGAAAAAGATGTCTATAAAAACATAAAGGTAAAAATAATTCGCGAAGACCTTCCGCTTGAAGAGCAGTTAATTGCAAAAGAAAGCATTTACGACCATGTCGCAAGCCTGATGTTTGGCATCGTGATAGACATATCACAAATAACAAACCCCGCGTGGGAAGAACATATTTCTCACTCATTAATACCCCTCCTCGTGAACCACGATTTTCAAGTCACAGGTATCGAGAAAATCATACAAGCCAAATTTCGGAGAATGATATATAACGACATTAAGTCAATGGAAAAAACTCCAAATCAGAGAGCAGCCAGGGTAATTCGGCTTGTTTTAAATACAACAGGCTTAGAGACTATTAAGAACAAGAGAAAACATGGAAGTTCAATTTTACAGAAAGCAGTTCTCGGATGGTTAAAGCGAAATTATGATTGGGTATATAGAAATAACCGAGAAATCGCAAAGATCTGTCTTGGCAAAAACACATTCTACGACAGCATAAACCACAGAATCGTCAGAGGGTACGTTAGCCCCTCCAGAACGGGAAAGGAGTATGTCCATCTGGACATAGATCCAGCAGAGCCTCCCCTTGCATCTTCATCTCCAACACCAGCCGAGCACTGACGTATCCCTCCTTCCCTTCACCCCTACTGGTCATATCGTCGCGGTCGTGAATCAGGGGGATGCAACGATGAAAATCCAGCGGCAGTTGCAGCCCGCTTCTCAGCAAACCGCGCCTCCACCTCCACCGCCGGAATCAACCTTCCGGCATTGGCTGAATCCAGCCCGGCCTGAACCTGTCGCCGGAACCAGGCATCGTGTTCGGCAGCCTTCTGCTGCCGAACACGTTCTTGCATGTTGGCCATCACCCTACCCTGCGGGATGGCATGAACATCACGGCTGCAGCCCCTCCTGGGCGCAGATCTCGCGCACGCCGGGGTCGGCGGCCACGCGTTTCTGGAACTCGCTCAGGTGGTTCATCTGGCTCAGGTCCACGGACAGGCCGTTGGCCCAGCGCAGGATGACATACAGGTAGATGTCGGCGACGGAGATTTCCTCGCCGCCCAGCCAGGCGTGGTTGGCCAGCTGGTCGTCGGCCTGTTTCAGCATGCCGGCAATCTGGGCGCGGGCGGCCTGCTGCATGGCGTTCTTGACGGTCTCGTCCTCGGCCCAGGGCGGGGTGCGGAAGAGCTGGCCGAAGGCCTTGTGGACGTCGGAGTTCAGGAAGGCCAGCCAGCGCCATGCGCGGGCCTTGCCTTCGATGGTGTCGCTGCCAAGCAGCCGTGCTTCGGGGAAACGCGCGTCCAGGTAGGCCAGGATGGCCACGTTCTGGGACAGCACGAGGTCGCCGTCCACCAGCAGCGGCACGGCCCCCTGGGGGTTCATGGCCAGGTAGGCGGGTTCCTTGATCTGGGCGTGGGTGACGGCTTCGGCCTCGTAGGGCTGGCCGATCCATTGCAGGGCGGTGTGGGGCACCATGGAGCAGGCGCCCGGCAGGTAGAAGAGTTTCATGGTCATCTCCAGGGAACAGGGCCCACTCCGGCAGGACGGGCCCTGGACAAATATCAATCTATGGCAGCGCTGACATTACCACGTTCCGGAGACGGTCCGGGGGTTGTTGCCCGGACGGCACGTATTCATCGCGGCATGTTGCCGAAGCGCCCGCTGTTGAAGTCGGCAATGGCCTGACGGATCTCGTCGCGGCTGTTCATCACGAAGGGGCCGTGGCCCACCACCGGTTCGTCGATGGGCTCGCCGGCCAGCAACAGCACGCGGGCATCGCCGTCCAGCGCCTCCAGCGTCAGGCCACTGCCCTCGCGGGTGAGCGTCACCAGCTGCCCTTCGCCCACGGCATGGCCGTTGACGCGCACGGTACCGGCCTGCACCAGCAGCAGGGTGGTCCAGCCGGCCGGCTGGGGCAGCTTGGCCTCGGTGCCGGCCGACAGGCGCACGTCCCAGACATTCATGGGCGTGTGGGTCTGTGCCGGTCCGGTGTGTCCCTCCAGCCTGCCGGCGATGATGCGTGCCTGCCCTGCCCCGCCTGCCAGCCGCACGGACGGGATGGTGTCGGCGGTGATGCTCTGATAGCGCGCCGGGGTCATCTTGTCGCGGGCGGGCAGGTTCACCCAGAGCTGCACCATCTGGAAGGGGCCGCCGCGCCGGCTGTAGGCGTCGGAATGGAACTCTTCGTGGATGATGCCGCCACCGGCGGTCATCCATTGCACGTCACCGGCACCGATCACGCCACCTGCGCCGGTGGAATCGCGGTGTTCCACTTCGCCGTCGTAGACGATGGTGACGGTCTCGAAGCCCCGGTGCGGGTGGGCGCCCACGCCCCGGCGATGGCCGCTGTTGGGGGTGAAGGATGTGGGGGCAGCATAGTCCATCAGCAGGAAGGGGCTGCGCTGATCGGCGCCCTGCCCGTAGTCGAACATGCCGTGCACGGGAAAACCGTCGCCCACCCAGTGGCGCGGGGGCTTGTCGCCGACGTGGATCACGGCCTTGGGGGTGGTGGCGATGTCTGTGGTGGTGGCTCCCGAAGCGGCAGCGTTGCCTGCGGTAGCGGCGCCACCCGGGGCGGTGGCCAGGCCGGACATGGGGTTCACGGAGGTGTTCGGAGTATGGGAAGTCGTTGCCGTCATCGTGATGCCCTCCAGGAGGAGCGTTTGCATGGACCGAATATCGGGGCGAACGATGCTGGGGATAAGAGGGGGTTCACTCACCATACCGTTTCAAGATACGGAACAATGAGACTGCCCCCAGGGGGCCATGGCTTTCCCCGCGGCTTCTTGCATGCTGCCCCATGCCGCCCTGCCGTCACGACCCGGTCCGATGAGCGAGCTGGCCGGCCCCCACCTGCGCCCCTTCGCCACGGTCCAGCCCCGGCCGGCAGGCCCTGCGCCCCACCCCGCCATCAGGCCCTTCACCGGCAAAAGAGCACACTCACCAGATGAAGCCGATGGCGCGTTGATGCAAAATTCGGGTACGACTGAACAGGTACCCGATCATGGCTTCCCCCGATTCCCAAACTCCCGCCGCCGACACCCCGGTGCGCGCCTTCCACTGGACGCTGAAGACCCAGGGGGTGATTGCCCCTGATGAGCGCCTGCCCTGGCCCCAGATGGTGGCCATGGGCCTTCAGCACGTGGTGGCCATGTTTGGCGCCACGGTGCTGGCGCCACTGCTGATGGGCTTTGACCCGAACATCGCCATCCTGATGTCGGGCGTGGGCACGCTGCTGTTCTTCCTGGTGGTGCGCGGCCGGGTGCCCAGCTACCTGGGCTCCAGCTTTGCGTTCATCAGTGTGGTGATTGCTGCCACCGGCTATGCGGGCGTGGGGCCCAATGGCAACCTGCCGGTAGCGCTGGGCGGCATCATCGCCTGCGGCGTGGTCTATGTGCTGATCGGGCTGCTGGTCAATGCGGTGGGCACGCGCTGGATCGAGCGGCTGATGCCGCCGGTGGTGACGGGCGCGGTGGTGGCCGTCATCGGCCTGAACCTGGCGCCGGTGGTGGTCAAGGGCGTGAGCGCCAACGAGTTCGACCGCTGGATGGCGCTGCTCACGGCGCTGAGCGTGGGCCTGGTGGCGGTGTTCGCCCGCGGTGCCATCCAGAAGCTGCTGATTCTGGTCGGGCTGCTGTCGGCCTATGTGCTGTACTGGCTGCTGACCAATGTGCTGGGGCTGGGCACGCCGATCGATTTCGGGCCGGTGGTGCAGGCGCCGTGGATCGGGCTGCCGCGCTTCACGGCACCGGCGTTTTCCAGTGAAGCGATTCTGCTGATCGCGCCGGTGGCACTGGTGCTGGTGGCCGAGAACCTGGGCCACATCAAGGCCGTGTCGGCGATGACCGGCCGCAATCTGGATGCCTCGATCGGCCGGGCCTTCATCGGTGACGGGGTGGCCACCATCGTGTCGGGCGGCATTGGCGGCACGGGCGTGACCACCTATGGCGAGAACATCGGCGTGATGGCGGTGACGCGCGTCTACTCGACGCTGGTGTTCGTGATCGCCGCGCTGGCCGCCATCTGCCTGGGCTTTTCGCCGAAGTTCGGGGCGGCCATCTCGACCATTCCGACGGCGGTGCTAGGCGGGGTATCGATCGTGGTGTTCGGGCTGATCACCATTGCCGGCGCCCGCTTCTGGGTGGAGAACCGGGTGGATTTCAGCCAGAACGGCAACCTGATCGTGGCGGCGGTGACGATGATTCTGGGCGCCGGCGACTTCACGCTGCAGTTCGGCGATTTCAAGCTGGGCGGCATCGGCACCGCCACCTTCGGGGCCATCATCCTGAACGCGCTGCTGAACCGCACGCGGGAGCAGTGAGATGAAGCCGGCCCGCCCGCTTTCCCCCGCCACTGACGGCCAGGAAGGTCACGGGCCGGCCCGGACCATCGCGCAGGCTTTTGCCCATTATGAGTATCCCGACGTGGCGGACATCACGCTGGACATTCCGCCACGCTCGCCAGCCCAACGGCCCCCGGTAGAGCTGGACCCAGACCCTGAGTCACTTACCCCACCAGCATCACCCGAATGTCGTTGACGTTCGTGCCGGTAGGGCCGGTCATCACCAGATCACCCAGCGCGGCAAAGAAGCTGTAGCTGTCGTGGGCCCGCAGGAAGGCGCGCGGGTCCAGCTGCCGATCCCGCGCACGCGCCAGCGTGTCGGGGGTGATGATGGCGCCAGCAGCATCTTCGGTGCCGTCAATGCCGTCACTGTCCGCCGCCAGTGCCCAGACGCCCTTCTGCCCGGCCAGGGCCAGCGCCATGGCCAGCAGGCTTTCGGTGTTGCGCCCGCCCTTGCCGGCGCCATCCGGCCCGATGGTGACGGTGGCTTCCCCCCCTGACAGCAGCAAGGCCGGTGCAGCCAGCGGCTGGCCGTAGAGTGCGGTGGAGCGTCCAATGCCAGCCAGCACGGTCCCCATCTGCGCGGCCTCGCCTTCCAGCGCATCGCCCAGGATGAGCGGGGTCAGTCCCAGGGTGCGTGCCTCGTCGGCGGCCGCCTTCAGTGCCATCATCGGCGCGGCAATGATCTTCACCTCGGCGCGGGGATGCGGCGCGGCCGGTGTCATCGGCGTGGCCAGGATGGCCTGCGCGGCGGCGGGAAGTTCCATCCGGTAGCGGGCCACGATGGCCCGGGCCTCTTCGCGTGTGGCCGGGTCAGCAATGGTGGGGCCGGATGCGATGGCGGCCGGATCGTCGCCCGGCACGTCGGAAACGATGAGGGTGCACAGCCGCGCCGGCAGTGCAGCCTGCGCCAGCCGCCCGCCCTTGATGGCTGAGAGCTGGCGGCGCAGCACGTTCATCTCGTTGATGGTGGCGCCGCTGGCCAGCAGGATGCGGTTGAGCGCCTGCTTGTCGGCCAGCGTCATGCCCGGCCCGGGCAGCGTGAGCAGTGACGAGCCACCGCCGGAAATGAGCGCCACTACCAGGTCGTCAGGGCCTAGGCCCTGCACCGCCTGCAGGATGCGGGTGGAAGCCTGCACGCTGGCCTCGTCCGGCACCGGGTGTGCCGCCTGCAGCACCTCGATGCGGCCGGCCGGCACGGCGTGTCCGTAGCGGGTCACCACCACGCCCGAGACATCCACGTCCGGCCAGGCGGCATCCACGGCAGCCGCCATGACGGCCGCGCCCTTGCCCGCCCCCACCACCACGCAGCGCCCGCGCGGCTTCTCGGGCAGATGCCGTCGCACGGCAGCAGCCGGGTCGGCGCTTTTCACGGCAGCATCAAAGATGCGGCGCAGCGCGGCACGCGCGCTTTCGTCGTTCCAGGTCGTGTTGTTGCTCATGGCTCCTCGCTCCTTCGGAAACGTTCTTCCACCATTTTGCATCATCACGCCCATGGAGATATTGCTCCATTCGCATGAAAAAACCCGGCGCAGGAAAATCCTGCAGCCGGGTTTTTTCAGAGGGAAAGCGAGCCGATTACTTGACGGCGATCTTCTCGCAAGCCTCGACGCACTTCAGGCACGACTCGTAGCAATCCTTGCACTCGGCGTGGTGATCGATGTGCTCCTTGCAAGCGTCGGCGCACTGTTTGCATGCCTCGATGCAGATCTTGGCCTGCAGCGGGGTGAGCGGCGAACGCTGGGCGGCCAGGCTCTGCAGGGACTTGCACAGGGCCAGCATCTGGTTCACGGCCTTGGAGCAGGCAGCCATGCTCTGGTCGCCTTCGCCCAGCAGGTTCAGGCAGTGGTTCAGGCACACTTCGGCGTGGGTGATGCACTCACCGGCAGCAGCCAGCGCACCGGCGTACAGGTTGGGAGCGGAAGGCGCAGCAGCGTGCTTGCCATGGGCGTGGGCGCCATGGTTGTGTTCGGCAGCGGCAGCGGCCAGAGGCAGGGAAGCCAGCGAGGCGACAGCGGTGCTGCCGATGAAGGAACGACGATCCATTCGGGTTCTCCTGTTGAGGGGGGATTTGAGATAACTGCTAATAAGCGAGAGATCGAAGTTTAGCCAAGGCAGGCATTTCATGCAGGAAATACCTGTCACAGTCTGCCAAATATGAAATCTCTGCCGACAGAAGGGGAATGCGCCCTTAGGGGCACGCCTGCAGGTGCGCCTGCAGCTTCGCCTCGTCCAGATGCCAGTGACAGATCTCCACGTCACCGTCCAGCAGCACGGGCACCAGCTCGTTATAGCGCGCCACCAGTGCCTCGTCGGCGTCCACGTCGACAACCTCGATGTCGAAGCCGTGGGCCTCGCGCCAGGGCTGCAGCGCGTCCAGCATCTTCTGGCACAGGCTGCAGTAGCTGCGCGACAGCAGCGTGAGCTTCATGCGGAGGTGTCCGCGTCGGAGGCCCCGGCTGCATCGTCGTCTGCAGCTTCGCCCTTGGCCTGCGGGCGCCGGACCGCCAGCCCCTTGGGCAGCGGGAAGGCCATGTTTTCCTGAACGCCTTCCAGCGGTCGCACGGACTTCACGCCCAGCTCGCGCAGGCGCGCCACCAGCTCGTCGACCAGGATCTCGGGCGCCGACGCGCCAGCGCTGATGCCGACGCGCTTGCGCCCTTCCAGCCAAGCCGGGTTGAGCTGCGCGGCGCTGCCGATCAGGTAAGCCTCGCAGCCGTGGCGCTCGGCCACTTCGCGCAGCCGGTTGCTGTTGGAGCTGGACGGGCTGCCGATGATCAGCACCAGGTCGCACTGCGGCGCCATGAACTTCACGGCGTCCTGGCGGTTCTGGGTGGCGTAGCAGATGTCCTGCTTCTTGGGCTCGTTGATCTGCGGGAAGCGCCGACGCAACGCCTCGATGACGGTGCGGCAGTCGTCCACCGACAGGGTGGTCTGGGTGACATAGGCCAGCGACACGCCCTCGGGCACCTGCAGCTGCTCCACGTCGGCCTCGGTCTCCACCAGGTAGATGCCATCATCGGCCTGACCCATGGTGCCTTCCACCTCGGGGTGGCCGGCGTGGCCAATCATGATGACGTGGTGGCCTTCCTTGCGCATCTTGGCCACTTCCACATGCACCTTGGTGACCAGCGGACAGGTAGCGTCAAAGACCTGCAGACCACGCCCGGAAGCCTCGGCCCGCACGGCGCGCGACACGCCATGGGCAGAAAAGATCACCGTGGCACCGTCGGGCACCTCGTCCAGCTCGTCGACGAAGATGGCGCCCTTCTCGCGCAGCGTGGAGACCACGTAGTCGTTGTGGACGATCTCGTGCCGCACGTAGATGGGCGCGCCATGCAGCGCCAGCGCGCGCTCGACGATGGTGATGGCGCGATCCACCCCAGCACAGAAACCGCGCGGCTGCGCCAGCAGCACGGCCTCTTCGCCGTCAGGCAGCGGCGCGGCCAGCAGCGCCTCCACGTCGGCCTGCATCTCGGCCGGGCCCCCGGCCCCGCCCGGCTTGCGGTGCAGGTCCACCGTGGTCAGGTCAACCTCGTTCGTCGATCCCATTCAGAGCACCCCCAGCAGCTTCACCTCGAAGCGCACGGCCTTGCCGGCCAACGGATGGTTGAAGTCGAAGAGCGCACCGGTCTCGTCCTGCTCCTTCAGCACACCGGCAAAGCGGCTGCCATCAGGGGCGGGAAATTCCACCAGATCACCGGGCTGATAGGTGCCGGCGTCGTCGGGCAGGCTGTCGCGCTCAAGCAGTGCGTTGGAGACGCGCTGGATGAGGTCGGGATTGCGCTGGCCGAAGGCCTCGCCCGGCGGCAGTTCGAAGATGCGGTGCTCGCCATCGGCCATTCCGACGAGGCAATTTTCCAGCACTTCAGACATCTGGCCGATACCCAGCTGCAGGGTGGCCGGCTTACCTTCAAAGGTGTTGATCACATCGGCGCCGTTTTCCGGCAGGCTCAGGCGGTAATGCAGCGTGAGAAACGACTGCGGCCCCACCCGGGCAGGCTCGGAAGCGGCAGGAGCACCTGAAGACAGGGAAGCAGACTCGGATGAAACAGAATCGGTCATGGATGACGGGCGCGTCCGCCCGGAAAGGAATGAGGGGGTGTCATGAAAGAACCGTACCCGACATTGTAGAAGACGACGGCCTGGCCACAACAGAGGCGGCCATGCTGGCGATGATCGGGCCGGACGGTTTTCTGCGCCGCGATCGGCACCCGCTGGACGGGGCGCCGCTTGCCCAGTGGCCCGAGGCCGAGCGCCCGCGCGAGCGGCTGCTGCGCCATGGGGCCGAAGCGCTGTCCAGCGCCGAGCTGCTGGCCATCCTGCTGCGCACCGGCACGCGGGGCCAGTCGGCCGTGGGGCTGGCGCTGCAGCTTCTGAACCAGAGCAACCGGTCGCTGACCCGGCTGCTGTCCACCGAACCGGCGCAGCTGATGCGCATGGTCGGTCTGGGGCCGGCGCGGGCCACCACGCTGGCCGTGGTCATCGAGCTGGCGCGCCGGGTGGCCCGTGAACAGATGGAACAGAACACGCTTCTGGACAACCCCGACGCGGTGCGCGAGTACTTGGGACTCACGCTGCGCGGGCTGGAGCACGAGGCGTTCGTGGCGCTCTTTCTGAACAGCCAGCACCGGCTGATCACGGCCGACATGATGTTCCGGGGCACGGTGAACCAGACGGCCGTCTACCCGCGCGAGGTGCTCAAGCACGCGCTGAAGCTCAACGCCGCCGCCGTGATCCTGTCGCACAATCATCCTTCCGGCCATCCCGAGCCCAGCGACGCCGATCTGTCGCTGACCCGCACGCTGCAGGCGGTGCTGGGCCAGGTGGACATCCGCGTGCTGGATCACATCATCGTGGCGGGCAGCCAGCAGTATTCGTTCGCGCAGCACGGGCTGCTGTAGACGGCCGTGGCGCCGTGCCAGCAGCCAACTTGTTCCGGGTTTCAGATCCAGCTATAATGCACGGCTTTAGTGGGCTCTGCGCGTTCAGGTGACACAAGGTTGTGTCACGGGTGCCGGGCCTTCGTTCAACCTCTACAGACACCACGTGGTCTGGTGGCGCTTGGCCAGAAGAAGGTTGCCACTGCGGGCGGGTGCAGCCCTGCAGTCCCTGCCGGAACACGGCAACGGGCCTGCGGCATCCCCCACCCGGTGCGCAGGTTCGGAAGGCACCCTTTTCCAGCGCATGGGCCAGCCACGCCGCAACAGGACAGGAACAGCATCATGGCAAAAGTCTGCCAAGTCACGGGCAAGGGCCCGATGGTCGGGAACAACGTTTCCCACGCAAACAACAAGACCAAGCGTCGTTTCCTGCCCAACCTGCAGCAACGCCGCCTGTGGGTGGAAAGCGAACAGCGCTATGTCCGCCTTCGCGTGACGGCTGCCGGCCTGCGCAAGATCGACAAGCTGGGCGTCGAGGCCGTTCTGGCCGAGATCAACGCCGCCAAGGCCTGATCCCCTCAGCCCGAACCGACCTCACCTCCCGGGAGACCCGACATGCGTGACAAGATCAAACTGGAATCGACCGCCGGTACCGGTCATTTCTACACCACCACCAAGAACAAGCGTACCCAGCCGGAAAAGATGGAAATCAAGAAGTACGATCCGGTTGCCCGCAAGCACGTTCCCTACAAGGAAACCAAGATCAAGTGATCCCGGTCGGGCTGCCCCTGCGGCAGCCGTCCATCACCCGATCTGCAAGAACCGGCCCCGCGCCTCGCGCTGGCCGGTTTTTTGTTGCCTGCCGCCAGCGCTGCCCGGATGGCATGGTGGTTGGTCACTGCTGCATGATGGCAAGGCGCGGCCTGCCCGGCAGCACCTGCAAGTGCGCGCTGCCCGGACCTGCCTCCCGGGCAGGCCTGGGATACAGCGGGATACGGCGATATCGACGCGGCTCAGGCCCGCGTCCAGCTGGCCATGAAGAAGACGTCACCGCCCTCGGGCTGCGGCAGCCAGTAGCGCTGTGCAACGGGTTGCAACGACACGGCGGGCCAAGCCGGGTCCGTGGCTTGCACGCCCCCTGCTCCCACTGCGCCGCCTGACCCGGTCGGGTCCGCTGCCCTTTCCGCGGCACCAGCTGCACCAGCTGCGCCGCCGACAGCAGATACCCCGCCCGCCTTGTGGGCCAGCCAGGCCATCTGCGCCTCGTTCTCGTCGGCCAGCAGGCTGCAGGTGGCGTAGACCAGGCGACCGCCCGGGCGCAGCAGGCGCGCAGCAGCGGCCATGATCTGCCGTTGCAGCTGCCGATAGTGCGCGACTTCCTGCGGCTGCAGCCGCCACTTCAGGTCCGGATGGCGGCGCAGCGTGCCACTGCCGCTGCACGGTGCATCCACCAGCACCAGATCGGCCCAGCCCTGGTAGCGCGCCAGGCGCGCGTCGAGGCTGTCCTTCAGACGCATCTGCGTCACGATGTCCACGCCGGCCCGCTTGAGCCGCGGCCCCAGCCGGGACAGGCGGGCCTCGTCGGTATCAAAGGCCAGTACCTGACCCTGGTTGCGCATCCGCGCCGCCAGTGCGAGCGTCTTGCCGCCGGCGCCTGCACAGAAGTCGATGACCCGCTCACCTCGCCGGGCCGCGCCGCATTCGGCAATGGCCTGGCTGCCGGCATCCTGCAGCTCGAACCAGCCGTTCTCGAAAAGCGGCAGCCGGATGAGTGCCGGCCGACCCGTCACCCGCAGCGCCGCAGGTGCCTCAGGGACGGTCTCGGCGGCCACGCCCGCCTCGGCCAGCTTCTTCTGCAGCGCCGTGGCCTTGCCCTTGAGCAGGTTGCTGCGAATCTCGATGGCAGCCGGCAGCAGCAAGGTGGCTGCCAGCGCCTCGGCCTGCTCGCCATGGGTGGCGGCAAGCCCTTCCCACAGCCAGTCCGGCAGGCTGAAGCGCACGGCCGGCGGTTGCTGTTCCAGCCACTGACGATAGGCCGCGGCTTCGGGTCCGGCATTGGTCCGCAGCGCCTCAGAAAGGCGCATCAGGCCCGGCAGGCGCTCCCGGACAGCCGAAGCCTGTCCGTCGGCGTCCGCGCGGCCGCCCTCCTCCAGGAAGGACTCGTAGGCCCGGCCATGGCGCAGCACGTCATAGACCCGGTCCGACAGCCAGCGGCGATCACGCGCCCCCAGCGACGGGTGCCGGCGCAGCCACGCTCCCAGTTGCTGGTCGGCGGGGGCAGTCTTCCCCCAGGCGGATGACGGGGTGGCAAAGAGCCGTTCGGCCTGCGCGGCATCGGCCGGCAGCACGGCGGCCAACGCATCGGCGGCCAGCCCAAGCAGCCGGGCATCGATGCGCGGCGGCATGTCGCGTGCGCCGGACTCCTGCGGGGTTCTGTCGTTCATGCGTAATGCCGAGGAAAGAGTGAATCAGGCGCGAGCGCCCGTCAGCAGCGGGTGCAGCAGCGTGCGCTGTTCCGGGTGGTCCTCGCCATCCAGCAGCACGCCGCCCACGGGCGTGAGCGTGATGCGGCCGGCGGCCAGCCAGCTTAGCACCTGCGGGAAGAGCCGGTGCTCCATCTCCAGCACGCGCGCGGCCAGCACCTCTTCGGTGTCATTGACCAGCACTGGCACCACAGCCTGGGCGATGATCGGCCCCACATCCACTTCAGGGGTGACGAAATGCACCGTGGCGCCATGCAGCATGGCGCCACCGTCCAGGGCCTGACGGTGGGTGTGCAGCCCCGGGTGGGCCGGCAGCAGCGCCGGGTGGATGTTGACCAGCCGGCGCGTGTAGCGCAGCACGAAGCTGGCAGTCAGCACTCGCATGAAGCCGGCCAGCAGCACCCACGGGGCCTGGGCGGGCGGCACCAGCGCATCGATGGTGTTGGCCAATGCCTCGTCAAAGGCGGCACGGTTGGGGTACTGGCGATGATCCAGCGCCCGGGTGGTGATGCCCCGCGCCTTTGCCCAGGCCAGACCGGCCGCATCGGGGCGGTTGCTGATCACGCCCGCCACCTCCACCGGCAGCTTCTGCTGTTCGATGGCCTCGACAAGCGCCATCATGTTGGAGCCGCGCCCCGAGATGAGGATGACGACACGGGCAGGCGAGGCACTTGTTTTCTGGGCAGCAGCACTCATGATGGCGGTCCGGGGGTGAAAGGGAGGGCTCTCGATGCGGAATGTTAGCAGCGGGCGCCCCGCCACCGAACCCGTCAGCTCCCCGCTGCCCCCAAAAGCCACCGATCGTGGCCTTCCGGACACCTTGTCGCCCGCATCCGGGCGCTTTCCGCGCGGACATCCCGGGCGTTATCCTTATAATCAGGCCGGTGAAAATTCTCCGATCCCTGCCCCCTGCCCATCTGGACCAGCCCTGTGCGCTGACCATCGGCAACTTCGACGGCGTGCATCTGGGCCACCAGGCCTTGGTGCGCACGCTGGTGGCCGACGCGCGCGAGGCCGGCCTGCCGGCAGCGGTGCTCACCTTCGAGCCCCATCCGCGCGAGTACTTCCACGCGCTGGCCAGACAGCGCGGCCGCGATGTCGGCCCCGAGCCCGTGCGCATTTCCACGCTGCGCGACCGGCTGGAAATGCTGGCTTCGCTGGGGGTGGACCGGGTGCATCTGGCCCCGTTCGATCAGCGGGTGGCACAGTGGCCGGCCGAGGATTTCGTGCGCAACTGCCTGGCGCAGGGGCTCCAGGCCCGTCACATCCGCATCGGCACCGACTTCTGCTTTGGTGCACAGCGCCAGGGCGACTTCGGCATGCTGAAGTCCGTGGGCCAGCAGTGCGGCATCCGCGTGCTGGCCATGCCCACGGTGGAAGACGCGGGCGTGCGCATCTCCAGCTCGCTCATCCGTGAGGCGCTGCTGCAGGCCGACTTCCCTTGGGCGGCGCAGATGCTGGGCCGCCCCTATGCCATCTCCGGCCGCGTCAGCCACGGCCGCCGCTTGGGCACCCGGCTGGGCTTTCCCACGCTGAACCTGCGTTTCCCGTGGGGGCGCCCGGCGCTACAGGGCATCTTCGTGGTGCAGGTGTACGGCCTGTCCGACGATCCCGCCCAGGCCGTGCCCGGCGTGGCCAGCTTCGGCACCCGCCCGGCCGTGGAGGCCGACGGTGCCTGGCTGCTGGAGGTGCATCTGCTGGACTGGTCAGGCGATGCCTACGGCCGGCTGGTCCGCGTGGAATTCCTGGAAAAGCTGCGCGACGAGCTGCCTTTCCCCGATCTCGACTCCCTGGGCCGGCAGATTGCCGACGACGTGCGCAAGGCACGTGCCCATTTTCAAAAGACGACCGACTCCGATGGCCAAATCGACTGAATCCGCCGGCAACGAGGGCGCCTCCGGCTACCGCCACACCCTGAACCTGCCCGACACCCCCTTCCCGATGCGCGGCAACCTGCCCAAGCAGGAGCCGGGCCGCGTCAAGCAGTGGGAAGACCAGGGTGTCTACCGTCGCATCCGCGCCGTGGCCAAGGGCCGGCCGATCTTCGTGCTGCACGATGGCCCCCCGTATGCCAACGGGGTGATCCACATGGGTCATGCCATCAACAAGATCCTGAAGGACATCATCATCAAGTCGCGCAATCTGGCCGGCTACGATGCCCGTTACGTGCCCGGCTGGGACTGCCACGGCATGCCCATTGAGCACCAGATCGAGAAGAAGTACGGCAAGAACCTGCCCACCACCGAAGTGCAGGCCAAATGCCGCGCTTACGCTGGCGAGCAGGTCGAGAAGCAGAAGACCGACTTCATGCGGCTGGGCGTGCTGGCTGACTGGGACCATCCCTACCTGACGATGCGCCCGGCCAGCGAGGCCGAGGAGATCCGGTCGCTGGCCACCATCATGCGTGCCGGCTTCGTGTTCCGGGGCCTCAAGCCCGTGAACTGGTGCTTCGACTGCGGTTCCGCGCTGGCCGAGGCTGAAGTGGAATACGCCGACCGCACCGATCCCACCGTGGACGTGGGCTTTGCCTTTGCCGAGCCCGAGCGGGTGGCCCGCGCCTTCGGCCTGGACAAGCTGCCCACCGATCACGGCTACGCCATCATCTGGACCACCACGCCCTGGACGCTGCCGTCCAACCAGGCGCTGAACCTGCACCCCGAGATCGAGTACGCGCTGGTCGAGACCCAGCGTGACGGCAAGCCCACGCTGCTGATCCTGGCCAAGGAACGCGTGGCGCCCCAGCTGGAGCGCTACGGGCTGGAAGGCCGCATCATCGCCACCGCCCCCGGCCAGGCGCTCAACGGCGTGCGGTTCCACCATCCGTTCTACGACCGCACCTCGCCGGTGTACGTGGCCGACTACGTGACCATCGACACCGGCACGGGCCTCGTGCACTCGGCGCCGGCCCACGGTGTGGAAGACTTCCAGACCTGCCGTGCCCACGGGATGAAGGACGACGAGATCATCAACGTCGTGATGGGCAACGGCCAGTACGTGTCCACGCTGCCGCTGTTCGGCGGGCTGTCCATCTGGGACGCCAACCCCAAGATCGTCGCCCACATGCGCGACAACGGCACGCTCTTTGCCACTGAAAAAGTGGCCCACAGCTACATGCACTGCTGGCGGCACAAGACGCCGCTGATCCTGCGCGCCACCAGCCAGTGGTTCGCCGGCATGGACCTGAAGCCGAAGGAAGGCGCCACGCTGCGCGAGCGCGCCCTGCGTGGCGTGGAAGAAACCACCTTCTACCCGGCCTGGGGCAAGGCACGGCTGCACGCCATGATCGCCAACCGTCCGGACTGGACGCTGTCGCGCCAGCGCCAGTGGGGCGTGCCGATGGCCTTCTTCCTGCACAAGGAAACGGGCGAACTGCACCCCCGTACCCCTGAGCTGCTGGACCAGGTGGCCGATCTGGTGGAAAAACACGGCATCGAGATCTGGCAGACGCTGGATCCGCGCGATCTGCTGGGCGATGAGGCCGACCAGTACGAGAAAGGCAAGGACACGCTGGACGTATGGTTCGATTCCGGCACCACGCACCAGACGGTGCTGCGGGGCTCGCACCGCGATGACTCCGCCTTCCCGGCCGACCTTTACCTGGAAGGCTCGGACCAGCACCGCGGCTGGTTCCACTCGTCGCTGCTCACCTCGTGCATGATGAACGACGCCCCGCCCTACAAGGCGCTGCTCACGCACGGCATGGTGGTGGACGGCCAGGGCCGCAAGATGAGCAAGTCGCTGGGCAACGGCGTGGAGCCCCAGGAAGTGGCCAACCGGCTGGGCGCCGAGATCCTGCGCCTGTGGACGGCCAGCAGCGACTACTCGGGCGAGATCTCGGTCTCGGACGAGATCCTCAAGCGCGTGGTCGAGGCCTATCGCCGCATCCGCAACACGCTGCGCTTCCTGCTGGCCAACGTCTCCGACTTCGACATCCAGAAGGATGCCGTGCCGCTGGACCGCATGTTCGACATCGACCGCTACGCGCTGGTGATGACCGAGCAGGTCCAGAAGCGCATCGTGGACCTCTACCTGAAGTACGAGTTCCACCCCATCGTGTCGCTGCTGCAGACCTTCTGCTCGGAAGAGCTGGGCGCGTTCTATCTGGACATCCTGAAGGACCGTCTCTACACCACGGCCGAGAACAGCTTGGCACGGCGCAGCGCGCAGACTGCCCTCTGGCACATCACCGACGCGCTGCTGAAGCTGATGGCGCCGATCCTGTCGTTCACGGCCGACGAGGCCTGGCCGGTGTTCGCCCCCGAACGCTGCCGCGAGCCGGGCGCCAGCATCCAGGAAGAGCTCTTCCACGTCTTCCCCGAGCTGCCCGATGCCGAGGCGCTGGACGCCCGCTGGAGCCTGATCCGCAAGGCGCGTGCCCAGGTGCAGGCGCACCTGGAGTCGCAGCTGCGCGAGCGGGGCGAGATCGGCTCGTCGCTGCAGGCCGAGGTGGCGCTGACCGCACCGGCCGGCGAGCTGCATGACGCCCTGGCCAGCCTGGAGGACGATCTGCGCTTCGTGCTGATCACCTCGGCGGCCCGCCTCTCCGAAGGTGCAGCTGACTCCGAGCTGGCCATCGACGCCAAGGCCAGCCCGCACCAGAAATGCGAGCGCTGCTGGCACTGGCGCGCCGACGTGGGCGCTAACCCCGAGCACCCGGGCCTGTGCGGTCGCTGCGAGAGCAACCTGTTCGGCGAGGGTGAGCCCCGCCAGCATGCCTGAGCCACGGAGCCTTCCATGACAGCCCCCGACGATCCCCACACCTCCGCCTCCGACCCGACGGCGCACCGTGCCGCCGTCTGGCCCTGGCTCGTGCTGGCGCTGGTGGTCATCGTGCTGGACCAGATCAGCAAGTACCAGATCATCGGCAGCTTCGCCTACGGCGAGCGGCTGCCGGTCATCCAGGGCTTCTTCGATCTCACGCTGCTCTACAACCCCGGTGCGGCCTTCAGTTTCCTGGCCGGCCACAGCGGCTGGCAGCGCTGGTTCTTTGCCGGCATCGCGGTCGTGGCCTCGGCAGTGCTCATCTCGCTGCTCTTCTCGGCGCGGGGGCAGCGGATGTTCTCCTTGGCGCTTGCACTCATCCTGGGTGGCGCCATCGGCAACCTGGTCGACCGCCTGGTGCTGGGACACGTCACCGACTTCCTGCTGTTCTACCAGGGCGTCTGGGCCTTCCCGGCCTTCAATCTGGCCGACTGCGCCATCACGCTGGGCGCCATCCTGCTGATCTGCCACGAGCTGCTGCCCTGGCTGCGCCCCCGCAAAGCCCGGTAAGCGCTTGCCTGTCCAGGTCGCGCTGCCGGCGCAGAGCGCCCCTCCCGCCCCGGCAGCGCTTCCCGTTCCGATGAATCCCCTTCCACGGTCGATCCCGGCACCGCCGGCAGACCGCGACCGTGCCCACCATGAACACACCCGCCTACACGCCCCCCGCCACCCACGACACCTGGCCTCCCGCCACCCCGGATGAGAAGAGCCTGCCGCCTGCCCCGCTGGCCGGCCGGCGCCTGGTGCTGGGCGTGACCGGCGGCGTGGCCGCCTACAAGGCCGCCCAGCTGGTGCGCGATCTGGGCCGTGCCGGCGCCCAGGTGCAGGTGGTGATGACCGAGGCCGCCACCCGTTTCGTCGGGGCCGTCACCTTCCAGGCACTGTCGGGCAATCCGGTCTACACCGATGCCTTCGATGCCCGCATCGACGACAACATGCCGCACATCGAGCTGAGCCGTCAGGCCGATGCGATCCTGGTGGCACCAGCCACGGCGGACTTCATCGCGAAGCTGGCTCACGGGCACTGCGACGACCTGCTCTCCACGCTGTGCGTGGCGCGTGACATCCCGCTGCTAGTGGCCCCGGCCATGAACCGACAGATGTGGCAGAACCCGGCCACCCAGCGCAACATCAACCAGCTGCGCGCCGACGGCATCGGCGTGCTGGGCCCCGATGCCGGTGAGCAGGCCTGCGGTGAGGTGGGTGCTGGCCGCATGCTGGAGCCACTGGACCTGATCGAGGAGCTGAACGCCTTCTTTACGCCCAAGCGGCTGCAGGGCAAGCGCATCCTGCTCACGGCCGGCCCCACCTACGAGGCCATCGACCCGGTGCGCGGCATCACCAACCAGTCCTCCGGCAAGATGGGCTATGCCCTGGCCCAGGCCTGCCGCCGCGCCGGCGCCTCCGTGACGCTGGTCAGTGGCCCCACCCAGCTGCCGCGACCGGCCGGCGTGCGCTTCATCGGCGTGCAGAGCGCCCGGCAGATGCTGGATGCCGTCACCGCCGAACTGGATCTGGCGGCCTCCACCATCAGCATCGACTGCTTCATCGCCGTGGCCGCCGTGGCCGACTGGCGACCGGCCCAGGAAGCCACGCAGAAGATCAAGAAGCCATCCGCTCAGCCGCCGCTCATCGAACCGCACGCCCCCGTGGCCGACGGCCTCGACGCGTCGGCACAGCCAGGGACGGAAGGCACACCGGCGGCCGGCGTGCCCTCGATCCCGCTGGTGGAGAACCCCGACATCCTCGCCACCGTCGCCCGCCGGCACGACGCCCCCTACTGTGTGGGCTTTGCCGCCGAGACCGAGAACCTGGTGCAGCATGCCACCGAGAAGCGCCTGCGCAAGGGTGTGCCGCTGCTGGTGGCCAACCTGGGGCCTGCCACCTTCAATCAGGACCACAACACCCTGCTGCTGGTGGACGAGGCCGGACACCACCCACTGCCCTCGGGCAGCAAGACGGCGCTGGCCCGCCAGCTGGTGGAAGAGCTGGCGCAGCGGCTGCCGGCCTGAACCGCAGGGCCGCCTTTCCGAAGAAGCCTTGTGGGCAGCCTCTTTGGCACTTCGGCCCGCTAAAGCCTTGCTGAAGCCCGCTGAAGTACCGGCTCCCGGACACACAACCCCATCGAGCGGCTCCCGCCGCTTCCGCTCCGACACCTCCGAAACACCCGACCGATGACCCAATCCTCCGCCCCCCAGATCGACCTGAAGATCCTTGACCCCCGCATGGCCGAGCAGCTGCCCGCCTACGCCACGCCCGGCAGCGCCGGCCTGGACCTGCGCGCCTGCCTGGATGCGCCGCTGGTGATCGAACCCGGCAGCACGCACCTCATTCCCACCGGACTGGCCATCCACATTGGCGATCCGGGCCTGGCGGCCGTGATCCTGCCCCGCTCGGGCCTGGGCCACAAGCACGGCCTGGTGCTGGGCAACCTGGTGGGCCTCATCGATTCCGACTACCAGGGCCCGCTGATGGTCTCGTGCTGGAATCGGGGCAACACCGCCTACACGCTGCAGCCCTTCGAGCGGCTGGCCCAGATCGTCATCGTGCCCGTGGTGCAGGCCAGCTTCCGGGTGGTGGACGATTTCGCCGCCTCCGATCGCGGCACGGGCGGCTTTGGCAGCACCGGCGCACACTGAACCCGCCCGGCTGCCCCTCCCTGCCCACTCTGACCGTTTTTTGCCGCACGTCCCCGTGACCGGCCCTTGATCCCGAGGAACCTTGCCGCCGTGACCCACGCCAGCACGCCCTCCCAGGCCCCATCCGAGTCCCCTTCCCAGGCCCCCGCCAAGGCCTCCGCCCCCCATGAGGGCCCCGCAGTAGCCTCCGAGACCTCCGTGGCCGCCGACTACGACCGCCAGCTCGACGCCAAGCACGAGGCGCTCAAGGCGCTCTTTGCCGGGCTGGACATCCCGGCCATCGAAGTCTTTGCCTCGGCGCCCCAGCACTACCGGATGCGCGCCGAGTTCCGCATCTGGCACGAGGACGATGCCATCTGCTACGCCATGTTCTCGCCCGGGCAGAAGGCCAGCAGCGCCACCCTGCAACGCGTCGAGCAGTTTGCGCCGGCCTGCGAGGCCATCAATGCGCTGATGCCGCGCCTGCTGGCGGCGACCAGCGCCGATCCCGTGCTGCGGCGGCGCTGGTATCAGGTGGAGTTTCTGGCCACCCTCAGCGGTGAGATGCTGGTGACGATGGTCTACCACCGCCCGCTGGACGACGCCTGGGAAGCCGCCGCCCGCCAGCTGCAGGCGACGCTGGGCATCCATGTCATCGGTCGCAGCCGGGGCCAGAAACGCGTGCTATCGCAGGATTTCGTGACCGAGCGGCTGGAGATTCCCGGCCCTGCGGGCACGCCCGCCGCCCCCTTCCTGTATCGCCAGCCCGAGGGCGCCTTCACGCAGCCCAACGCCCGGATGTGCGAACGGATGATCGGCTGGGCCTGCGAAGCGGTGCAGCAGGCCGGCATCTCACCGGCCTCCGACCTGCTGGAACTCTATTGCGGCAACGGCAACTTCACGCTGCCGCTGTCACGGCATTTCCGGCAGGTGCTGGCCACCGAAGTGTCCAAGACCTCGGTGCAGGCCGCGCAATGGAACATCCAGGCCAACGCACGGCCCAACGTGCGCATCGCACGCCTGTCGGCCGAGGAGTACACGCAGGCCATGCAGGGCGAACGCAGCTTCCGACGCCTGCGCGAGCAGGAGATCTCGCTGGCCGAGCATGACTTTTCCACCGTGCTGGTGGACCCGCCGCGCGCCGGGGTCGATGACGCGACGCTCGCGCTGCTGCAGCGTTTCCCGAACATCGTGTACATCTCGTGCAACCCGCACACGCTGTGCGCCAACCTCGACACCCTCTGCCAGACGCACACCATCGAGCGCATGGCGCTGTTCGACCAGTTCCCGTTCACCCCGCACACGGAATGCGGGGTGCTGCTTCGTCAGCGCTTGCCGGCCTCGGGCACGGGAACCCGCCGATAACGCTGCTGGAACAGGTACGGGTCGTCGAAGTGGCGACGGCCCACCAGCGCCGTGGGCTGATGTCCCGACTGGCGGATGGCCCCCATGTTGGAGATGCCCATCGACCACAGCAGCCAGCGGCCCAGCCGCTCGGTGCCCGAGACAATGCCGTCCTGGTTGTAGATGCTGCGCCGGCCGTCCCCCGGCACCGGCAGCGCCCGCAGCACGTCGTCCGGCACCAGCTGGTACGGCGGGTTGTCGAAGACGGGCGTCCCCCAGGCTTTCCCCGGAGCTGCAATGCCCACCAGCTGGTGGGTACGGCTGCTGACATGCAGCGACAGCGGACCGGGCCAGGTCTCGCCCACCCAGTCCTCGATGGCCACGTCGATGGGGGAATAGACCCATTCGACCAGACTGTCCACGTTCGCACGCGCTTGCGCATCCGGCATCAGCCGCCGCGTGGGGAAGAACATCGCAAAGCGGCCGCTGGGCTGGATGGTGTCGAAGATCAGCGGTGCGCCGTCCTCGTCCAGCGTCACCCGCCACACCAGGCCGTCCAGACGTCCGCCCAGCATGTCGCTGCCGCTTTCCATCGGCCGCTCGCTGAACCAGATGGTGTAGACCAGCTGCGGCAGCACCGCCTTGCCAAAGCGCGTGAACGTCAGCTGCCGGTAGACTGCCGGCACGTTGGTGTCCACATCCAGCCAGAAGCGCTCGCGCGGGTCACGCACTAGACCCGCCAGATCAATCCACTGCAGGCGGCCGATGCGGTCGGAGTCGTTGACCGTGGCCACCTCGAAGGTCGGCGCAAAGGCCTCGAAGAGCGCATCACGCTGCGCCGGCAAGAACTTCGGGATGCCCAGCGCATCGCGCTGCACCGCCTGCATCACCTTCGCTGCCGTGCGCCAGGCATCAGCGCCTGAGGGCGTTTTCGCGGGACGGTAACGCTGGAAAGCCGCCCTCCCCGAAAAATCGGGATGACGCTGCCGCTGGAACACCTCGCGCTGGTGAACCTCCCAGTTGCGGATGGACGAGGCCACACCGATGCCGGTGATCGGATAGAGCCCCAGCGCCCGCAACGAGCGCTGATATTCATCCGGCACCTTGGCGTCGGCCAGGATGCGCGGCACATCGGCCGGCGTCAGCTCGACCGTCAGCAGCGGTGCGCACTGATCCAGGGCGCCCAGCAGCGCGTGCCGGTCGGCCAGCTGATACAGCGGGAAGGCCTGCGCCGGCAGGCGCGACACCTCCAGATGTCGCACCTGGGTGTCCAGCCGCTGCATCTGCGCCAGCCACGCCTGGAAGGCGGGCGACTTCAGCAGCGAGGCGGCCTGCGCCTGGCGCTCGCTCAGTTTCGAGGCCGCCAGCGTGGATTCAAAGTCGGTGCCAAAAGACGCCAGAAAGCGATTGGTCCGCAGGAACGGGTAGCCCGGCAGGCGCTGCTCGCCGGCATCAACCAGCTGACGGCTGCGAATCTGCCCCTCCAGCGCATCGTACAGGTTGTGGCAGTACGTCGGCGTCAGACCGGCCGGCGCCGGGCCCTGGGCCTGGGGCACGTCCTCAACACGCTCCGGCAGTTCGTCATCAGCATCCGCCGTCAACGCCTGCGGCGCCGCTGCCTGCAGGGACTGGGGATCGACCTCGCCCGGCTCGGCAGCCACCGAGACACCGCCCTGGCTGACCGCCACGACCGGCGCCCGGGGCGACGAAAGCCCCGCACACCCTGCCAGCAGCGCCAGCAGCCCCGCTGCCAGCCATGTATGACCCTTTCTGTCCTGGTCGCGCATGTTCACACTTTTCTCGCCAGCAGCCCGTCCAGGGTCCGCGCATCCGCCACGAAGGCACGAATGCCCTCGGCCAGTTTCTCGGTCGCCATCGCATCCTCGTTCAGGTCGAAGCGGAAGGCGGGCTCATCCAGCGACAGCCGTTCGATCTGCGCCTGGCGTGCCACGTCCGGATCCAGTTTCCGCGCCACAGGCACCTCCTGCGCATCCAGCTCGGCCAGCAGCGCCGGACTGATGGTGAGCAGGTCGCAACCGGCCAGCGCCAGGATCTGCGCCGTACTGCGAAAGCTCGCCCCCATCACCTCGCAGGGATAGCCGAAGCGCTTGTAATAGGTGTAGATGCGCCGCACCGACAGCACGCCCGGATCTTCCTCGACCGTGAAGTCGCGCCCCTCGTGGGCACGGTACCAGTCCAGGATGCGTCCGACGAAGGGGCTGATCAGCGTGACCCCGGCATCGGCACAGGCCACCGCCTGGGCAAAGCCGAAGAGCAGCGTCAGGTTGCAGTGGATGCCGGCACGTTCCAGCCGACGGGCGGCCTCGATGCCTTCCCAGGTGGCCGCAATCTTGAGCAGCACGCGGTCAGGACCGATGCCGGCCTGCGCGTAGTAGTCCATCAGGCGCTCGGCACGCGCCACCGTGGCATCGGTCGAGAACGACAGCCGCGCATCCACCTCGGTGGAGACACGACCAGGAATGATGTCCAGGATCTTCTGTCCGAAGGCCACCAGCAGCCGGTCGGCCAGCTCATCGAGCGGGGCCTGCGGGTAGCGGGCCTGCACCTCGTGCATGAGGCCGGCGTACTCGGGTTTCTGCACGGCCTTCAGGATGAGCGAGGGGTTGGTGGTGGCGTCCTGCGGGCGGAAGGTCTGCAGACCGTGGAAATCGCCCGTGTCGGCCACCACGGTGGTGAACTGTCGCAACCGCTCCAGTGCCGTGACCGGCGACGTGCCTGTCACGCCCTTGTCCGCCTGCGGCCCCGCCGGCGCCCGATTGCCACTGTTCGCCATCCTGCCCATCCTCCCGGAGATAGATAGTCTGTGCGGCCATGGCAAGGAAGCGTCCCGCCAGCCGCAAATGCCCGTCCGCGTATCCTACACCGGCTTGGCTCCGATGGAAGACACACGCGGAAAGGAATGGCCTCTTGCAGCCTGCCGCCCATCGGGCGGACAAACGGCAGGCAAGCGCCCTAAAATAGCCCCTTCCGGATCTTCCGAACAAATCCTTGCAGCTATCACATCCCCCGAACCGGGCGCATGACTGCGCGGCCACCGGGTGTCGATGGTGGCGCCATGGGACGGCCGGTGTCGCCTTGTCCCGCATCCCGTTCCGTGACGCGCCTGCCTGCGGGACGTGTTCAGAAGATCCTTCACGCTGACCGGAGCCCACACCATGCCCTCTTTCGACGTCGTCTGTGAAGCCGATATGGTCGAGATCCGCAATGCGGTCGACCAGGCCAACAAGGAAATCAGCAACCGCTTCGACTTCAAGGGGTCGGACGCCCGCATCGAGCTGAAGGACAAGGAAATGACCACCTTCGCCGATGACGACTTCAAGCTGGGTCAGGTGCGCGACGTGCTGGTGGCCAAGCTGGCCAAGCGCAACGTCGACGTGCGCTACCTGGACGAAGCCAAGCCCGAGAAGATCGGCGGCGACAAGATGAAGCAGAAGATCACCGTGCGCCACGGCGTGCCCACCGATGTCGCCAAGAAGATCGTCAAGCTGCTGAAGGACTCCAAGATGAAGGTCAGCGGCTCCATCCAGGGCGAATCCGTGCGCGTCTCGGGCAACAAGCGTGACGACCTGCAGACCGCCATCGGCCTCATCCGCAGCGGCGTGCCCGAACTGCCGCTGGTCATGAACAACTTCCGGGACTGAGTCCGGGCTCCCGCGCATGAGGCCCACCATCACGGCAGCACCCGCCCTGCTCGACGCCTCGCTGGCCCAGGTGCCGGAAGGCCTGACGCCGCTCTGGTACCGCCAGCACTGCCTGGGCGCCGTGTCGCCTGGCTGGCTGCCGCGGCTGGATGCGCGGATCTTCAACGTCGAGACCCGGGACGGCCAGCCGCACGCGCGGCTGGTACGGGTGGAACCAACCCTGCTGCAGCCCTGGGCCCAGGAGATGCAGGCCCGGGGTGCGCTGCCCGGCTGGCGGGGCGAGGCCATCGAGATCTTCGGACCTGATGAGCAGGAACCGCTCTTTCACATCGAACGGTCGCTGCTGCGCCCGCTGGGGCTCCTGCTGCGCACGGTGCAGGTCAACGTCTACACCGTCCATCAGGGACAGCCCCGACTGTGGTGTGCCCGTCGTGCAGCGCACAAGGCCATCGACCCGGGCCTCCTGGATTCCCTGGTGGCCGGCGGCATCGGCTGCGACGAAACGCCGCTCTCCACGCTGTTCCGCGAGGCCGCCGAGGAAGCCGGCCTTTCCCAGGCGCTCGCGCGTCATGCGCTGCCCACCGGCATCATGGACTCCACCAGCCTGAGCGAGGACGATGGCCACACCGTCCTGCACCGCGAGCGCATGCACGTCTTCGACCTGCAGGTGCCGGAGGGCTTCCAGCCCACTCATCCCGACGGCGAAACCGAAAGTGCCAGCCTGCAGTCGCTGGAGGCCGTGCTGGCGCAGATCCGCCAGGGCCAGTGGACCCGCGAAGGCGCCTGGGCCAGCATCAACCTGATGCACCGCCACCAGAAAGGCATGCTGCAGCTGCGTTGAACATCAGGCCGCGGACAGGGCCTTCGCCCCGTGCAGCCCGCATGTCATGCCCGTCAAGCAGGGACATGTGTCAACCGTGATACATACAACCCTTCCTGTCGGACCATCCTACGAACGGCCTTCGACGGCGGACGAACGGTCCTAGGGAAACTGCATGCTCTGTGCGAAAATCCTCACAGACGCAAGCGATTTTTCACCGATGCCGTCACAAGCCCGACATCGGTTGTTTCAATTGCCTCAATCTCCTAAATCTCCTCTCTTCGCCCCGAATCTGCTGCCGCGGATTCGGGGTTCTTTTTTTCAGGTCGGGGATCAGGCCTTCAGACCCCAGGCCCCGGAAGCTCAGGCCTGACAGGTTCAGACCCTGGAGATCCGGATCCGCAACGTTCAGTCCCCAGACATTCAGGCCAGGGAATCAGGCCTCGGGAAAGCGCTCGCGGATCCGCTTCTCGATGCCCGGCCCATCCAGCCCTTCCAGTCGCAGCAGCAGCGCATGCTCGCCATGCTCGATATAGCGGTCCGGCAGGCCCAGCTGCAGCACGGGCTTCTCGATGCCCGCCTCTGCCAGCACCTCCAGGCAGGCGCTGCCGGCGCCGCCCATCACCACGTGCTCTTCCACCGTCACGAAGGCGTCATGCGTGGCTGCCAGCTCGCGGATCAGGTCAGCGTCGATAGGCTTGACGAAGCGCATGTTGACCACCGTGGCATCCAGCGCCTCGCCCGCCGTCATGGCGGGTGCCACCATCGACCCGAAGGCCAGGATGGCAATGCGCTTGCCCTGGCGCCGCACCTCGGCCTTGCCGCGCGGCAGCTCGGTGAATTCCTTCTGCACCAGCACGCCCGGGCCCGTGCCACGCGGATAGCGCACGGCCACCGGCGCGTGGTAGCGCACCGCCGAATACAGCATCTGCCGACATTCGTTCTCGTCGGCCGGCGCCATGATCACCATGTTGGGCACGCAGCGCAGGAAGGCGTAGTCGTACACCCCGGCATGCGTGGCCCCGTCGGCCCCCACCAGGCCGCTGCGATCCAGCGCGAACACCACCGGCAGGTCCTGCAGCGCCACGTCATGCAGCAGCTGGTCGTAGGCGCGCTGCAGGAAGGTGGAATAGATGGCCACCACCGGCACCAGCCCGTCACAGGCCATGCCGGCTGCAAAGGTGACGGCGTGCTGCTCGGCAATACCCACGTCGAAGTAGCGCTGCGGGAATCGCTTCTCGAACTCCACCAGCCCCGACCCCTCGCGCATGGCGGGCGTCACCGCCACCAGTCGCGGCTCGACCTCGGCCATGTCGCAGACCCAGTCCGAGAACACCTGCGTGTAGGTGGGCTTGGTCGGCGGCGTGAGCGGCCGCTTGATGCCCTCGGCCGGATCGAACTTGCCGGGTCCGTGGTAGAGCACCGGATCCGACTCGGCCAGCTTGTAACCCTGCCCCTTGCGGGTGATGACGTGCAGGAACAGCGGCCCGTGCATCTCGCGCAGGTTCTGCAGCGTGGGCACCAGCGCATCCAGGTCGTGCCCGTCGATGGGCCCGAAGTACGTGAAGCCCAGCTCCTCGAAGAGCGTGGCCGGCACCAGCATGCCCTTGGCGTGCTCTTCCAGCTTGCGAGCCAGCTCGTACATCGGCGGCACCACCGACAGCATCTGCCGCGCCACGTCGCGTGCCTTCACCAGCGGCCGCGCCGACAGGATGCGCGCCAGGTAGTGGTTCATGGCGCCCACCGCCGGCGAGATCGACATGTCGTTGTCATTCAGGATCACCAGCAGATCCACGTCGCGCATCACCCCGGCGTTGTTCAGCGCCTCGAAGGCCATGCCGGCACTCATCGCCCCATCGCCGATCACTGCCACGTGCCGCCGCCGCTCGGGCCCCTGGTTCTCGCCCAGGTTGCGCGAGGCCACCGCCATGCCCATTGCTGCCGCGATGGAGGTGGACGAATGCCCTACCCCGAAGGTGTCGTACTCGCTCTCGGCACGCCGCGGGAAGCCCGACAGCCCCTGATACTGGCGCAGCGTGGCCATCTGGTCACGCCGGCCGGTGAGGATCTTGTGCGGATAGGACTGATGCCCCACGTCCCACACCAGCCGGTCACGCGGCGTGTCGAACACGTAGTGCAACGCGATGGTCAGCTCCACCGTGCCCAGGTTGGACGACAGGTGACCGCCCGTGCGCGACACGGCATTGACGATGTAATCCCGCAGCTCGTCGGCCAGCGCCGGCAACTGCTCGCGGCTCAGGCCGCGCAGGTCGGCCGGGCTGTCGATGCGGGCCAGCAACTTCTCGTTCTGGGGCTTGGCGTCTTCGCTCATCTCAGTGGCAGGTGATCTTCTATTCCGTTGCAGCGCGTGTCCGGGAGCAGCAGGGCGTCGATCCCCCGGCACGTGCCATGATCAGGTCAGTGCAGGCGCTCGACAATGAAATCTGCCAGCATTCGCAGCCGGTCGGCACGCGGCCCCAGCGCCTGCAGGCAGGCATGCGCCTGGGCGTGCAGATCAGTAGCCAGTGCGCGTGCGCCCTCCAGCCCCAGCAGTGACACATAGGTGGGCTTGTCCTGCGCCTGGTCCTTGCCGGCCGTCTTGCCCAGCGTGGCTGAATCCGCTGTCACGTCCAGGATGTCGTCCACCACCTGGAAGGCCAGCCCGATGGCCCGGCCATAGCGCTGCATCGCCTCGGCCAGATCTGCCGACGGCTGGCCGCCCGCCAGCAGGCCCAGTTCGACCGAGACCGACAGCATCGCCCCGGTCTTGGCCCGGTGCATCGCCTCCAGCTGGGGGCGCGAAAGCCGCAGCCCCACCCCCTCGATGTCCAGTGCCTGACCGCCGGCCATGCCCCACGAGCCCGCCGCGCGCGCCAGCACTGCCACCATCGTGGCTGCCGGCACCCGGGCCGCCTGCGGGTCCGCTTCAACCAGAGGCGCCACCAGCACCTCGAAGGCCAGCGCCTGCAGCGCATCGCCCACCAGCATGGCCATGGCTTCGCCATACTGACGATGCACCGTGGGTTTGCCCCGGCGCATGTCGTCGTTGTCCATGGCCGGCATGTCGTCATGCACCAGCGAATAGACGTGGATGAGTTCCACCGCACAGGCGGCACCGTCCAGCACGCGGGCATCGGCGCCCACCAGCTCGCCGGCGGCATAGACCAGCAGCGGACGCACCCGCTTGCCCCCGCCCAGCACCGCATAGCGCATGGCCTCGTGCAGCCGGTCGGGCGCCAGGCCGGGCGCCTGTCCCGAAGGCCCCGGCAGCCGTGCCGCCAGCGCCTCTTCCACATGTGCAGCACACGCGTGCATCCAGGCCTGCAGCGTCAACGGCGCAGCGGCCGGGCTGGCGCCCAGCGCCGTTGCCAAGGTGTCCTGGTTCATTCTCCGCGCCCCTTCGCCCGAGTTCTCGGGGCAACCGCCCCGGTGTTCATGGTGCCGTCCTCGGCGTCACCGGTCTCGCTCCCGGCCTCTTCCGGCGCCTCGTAGGGCACCAGCAGGCCGGCCTCCAGCACCTCGACCTGCTGCGTGACCGCCGCCAGCTTGTCGCGGCAGCGCTTGAGCAGCGTCACGCCGCGCTCGTAGGCCGACAGCGACGCTTCCAGCGGCAGACGGCCGTTCTCCATCTGTTCGATCAGTGCCTCCAGCTCCTGCATCGACTGGTCGAAGCTCTCCGACGGATCCGGAACATCCTGACCGGAACGCAACGACGGAGCCCCGTCCGCACGGGCGGCAACTTTCATCCCAATACCTCGATACCCTCGACGAACACGACAGACGGATAAGCACACCCGCGCCCGAGCCACGGCGCAAGAACAGGCCGCCCCGGCGACACGATGGCGTGCCACGGCCCCCCGGCGACACCGGGGTGTCGGCATTCTAGCGCGTGTCGTGCCCTTCCCACGCATCCTGCTTGGGGAATCCCCCAAACCGGCCAAAGAAGCCGACAGGACCCAATGCCCCGTCATCCCGCTGGAAAATCTGCTGGGCACCCCTCCCCGTTGCCGGTAGAATCCGGCCCTTCTGGAGCACGCGGACATCATCAGCCGCAGCCGCCTCGACCCCCCGCCCCGCGCCACCTTCTCCTCCGGCGCCCCGGCCGGCCCCGGCGGCCTACCCCATCCTCCAGCGGCCCGGCCCCGCGGCAGGCCGAAGGCCGCCTTTCCTGTTAAGCCGCTTCACATCACTTCTGGTCGGAGGGACGCAGGTTCCATCATGACGGACATCGGGCATCTGGCACACATCCAGCGACCCGCAACCCAGTTGCCGGTCACTGCCTATTTCGACGAATCGCTGTATCGACAAGAACTGCATCGGCTGTTCGACAACGGCCCCGGCTATCGCGGCCATCGCCTGATGGTGCCCGAACCCGGCGACTACCGCACCCTGGTGGCTGAGCAGGAAGGCCGCGTGCTGGTCAACCAGCGCCCCGACGCGCAGAACCCGCAGGGCCGCATCGAGCTGCTCTCCAACGTCTGCCGCCACCGCCAGGCCATCATGCTCAACGGCTCGGGCAACGCCGACAGCATCGTCTGTCCGCTGCACCGCTGGACCTATGACCTGGACGGCAGCCTGAAAGGTGCCCCGCACTTCGACCAGCAGCCCTGCCTTGAGCTGCCCCGCTATCCCCTGCAGGAATGGCAGGGCCTGCTCTTCGAGAGCCCGCGCGACATCGCCGCCGACCTGCGCGGCATGAGCGTGGCTGCCGATCTGGACTTCTCCGGCTACCGCCTCGATCACGTCGAAGTGCACGAGTGCAACTACAACTGGAAGACCTTCATCGAGGTCTATCTGGAGGACTACCACGTCGTGCCCTTCCACCCGGGTCTGGGCCACTTCGTGGACTGCAACGACCTGAAGTGGGAATTCGGCGACTGGTATTCCGTGCAGACCGTCGGCCTGCACCGCGACCTGCAGAAGCCCGGCAGCCCCGTCTACCGCAAGTGGCACGATGAAGTGCTGCGCTTCAACGGCGGCAAGCTGCCCAAGTACGGTGCCATCTGGCTCACCTACTACCCCAACCTGATGGTGGAGTGGTACCCCAACTCGCTCATCATCTCCTCGCTCATTCCGCGTGGCCCGGGCAAGACCACCAACATCGTCGAGTTCTACTACCCCGAGGAAATCGTCTGGTTCGAGCGCGAGTTCATCGAGGCCGAGCGCGCCGCCTACATGGAGACCGCCATCGAGGACGACGAGATCGGCGAGCGCATGGACGCCGGCCGCCGCGCCCTGCTGGAGCGTGGCGAGAACCAGACCGGCCCCTACCAGAGCCCGATGGAAGACGGCATGCAGCACTTCCACGAGTTCCTGCGCCGTGAACTGGGCGACGTGGGCGACGACCGCAACCTGCCGGCCAATCACCCCACCGGCCACCAGCTCACCGAGCGCCAGCTCGTCCGCCCGCGGTAAGATGCCCGACGGGGCGCCGGATCGGCCGGCGCCCTGCCGGATGCGCCGGCGGCACCGCCCCCGGCGCGCACCTCATTGCCGCCATGAACTGGACAACGCTGATCTCCGCCGAAGAACTGGCCCACGCCATCGATCGCTGCGTGCTCGTCGACTGCCGCCACCGGCTCGACGATCCGCAGGCCGGCCGACGTGCCTGGGAAGCAGGCCACATCCCGTCGGCACACTTCCTCTCCATCGACGACGACCTCAGCGGCCGTCATGATCCCTCGCTGGGCCGCCACCCCCTGCCCGACCGCGAGACACTGCGGGGCAAGCTGGCCGCACTGGGCCTCTCTGACGACACCCAGCTCGTCGTCTACGACGACCAGGGCGGCGCCATGGCCGGACGGCTCTGGATGCTGGCCCGCTGGCTGGGCCACCGTCACGTTGCCCTGCTCGACGGCGGCATTGCCGCCTGGCAGCGCGCCGGCTACCCGATGTCCACCGAAGCCCCTGCGCCCGCCACGCCCGGCCACCTGTCCGAGCGCCCGACGCTCGTCACCCTGCTCAACACCGCCCAGCTCATGGCCGCCCTGCAGGACGGCCATAGCCAGATCGTGGATGCCCGCCCCGCCGAGCGCTTCCAGGGCAAGGACACCAGCATGGACCCCGTGGCCGGCCACATCCCCGGCGCCATCAACCGGCCGCTCTCGCAGAACCTGCGCCCCGACGGCCGCTTCAAGCCCGCCGAAGTGCTGCGCCACGAATGGGAAACCCTGCTGGCCGGCCGCAAGCCCGAAGACATCATCCAGCAGTGCGGCTCGGGCATCACCGCCAACCACAACCTGCTGTCGATGGAACTGGCCGGCCTGCCCGGCAGCCGCCTCTATCCGCCCTCCTGGAGCGGCTGGATCAGCGATCCGTCCCGACCGGTCGCCAAGGGCGAATAACCCCCGCCAAGGCCATCCAGGCCCGTCAGGCCTGACGCAGCACAGGCCATCCACCTGCCCGCGCGTGCCGGCCGCCAGGGCTGCCTTCGGGCATCATGCCCCCCAAGAACAGACAGGGCGGCCACCGTGTGAACCACGGTTGACCGCCCTGTCTGCATCCGGTGTGAACGGGCCCCCAGGTGCCCGTCCACCCTCCGGCTGCCGAACCCGGCAGCCGGCGTTCTCCTGCCCAATGCTCAGTCCGGATACTTCCGGATGAAGTCGTGCACCTTCTCCACCATCTTCTTCGAGCCCACGAAGAAGGGGCTGCGCTGGTGCAGCTCGGTCGGCTGGATGTCCAGGATGTTGCGCTCGCCATCGGTAGCCATGCCGCCGGCCTGCTCGGCCAGGAAAGCCATGGGGTTGCACTCGTACAGCAGGCGCAGCTTGCCCTTCGGATAGTTGCTGCCCTGCGGGTACATGTAGATGCCGCCCTTGAGCATGTTCCGGTGGAAGTCCGACACCAGCGAACCGATGTAGCGCGACGTGAGCGGCAGGCCCTCGGACGGGCGGTCTTCCTGACAGTACTTGATGTACTTCTTCACGCCCTGCGGGAACTTCAGGTACTGGCCCTCGTTCACCGAATAGATCTTGCCGTCCTCGGGAATGCGGATGTTCTCGTGCGACAGCGCGAACACGCCGATGCCCGGGTCATAGGTAAAGCCGTTGACGCCATTGCCGGTGGTGTAGACCAGCATCGTGGAAGAACCATACACCACATAGCCTGCGGCCACCTGCGCGCGGCCCGGCTGCAGGAAGTCCTCCAGCGTCACCGGCGTGCCCACCGGCGTCACCCGCCGGTAGATGGAAAAGATGGTGCCCACCGACACGTTCACGTCGATGTTGGACGAACCGTCCAGCGGATCGGTCAGCACGATGTACTTCGCATTGCGGTTCTTCTCGCTGTCGAAGGCGATGAAGTTCTCTTCCTCTTCCGACGCAAAGCCTGCCACGTCGTCGCGAGCAAAGAAGGCCGCGCTGATCGTCTTGTGCGCGAACACGTCCAGTTTCTTCTGCTGCTCGCCCTGCACGTTCTCGGCGCCGGCATCACCCAGAATCTCGTGAACCAGACCGGCCCGGTTGATGTCACGGTTGATGACCTTGGCCGCCAGACGGATCGCCGCCAGAATGCCGCTCAGATTGCCGCGCGCATGCGGGTACTCGGCCTGCTTCTCGACGATGAATTCACCCAGACTCTTCATGGAAGTCTCCTGCTTAACAAAATGAAAAGATCAAACTCCTCATATTGTAATTAGGTGGGGGTATATATACTGTGAATGACTGGGCAACCACCTCAAAACTCAGGGAAAACCCGAAGTCAGCCCGGCCAGGCCGTGGAATATTCCTCAGACCCGTGCCAGCTTACATGGGCTTGAACGGCACAGCCCCTTCCGGCCGATAGCCGAAGGTGAGCAGCGCCTTACCGCGGCGAGACGCCGGCCCCACCGTCACCCAGGCCATGTTATTGCCAGCGGCATCGTCCCAGCGCGTGCGTCCCAGCAGACCGCTACCGTGATCCTTCAGCGGCACCTCACCCGACGCCGGGCCCAGCGCCTTCAGAAGCTGCGCCTGCACCTTGGGATACATCGCCAGGATCTCATCGCTCTCGCGCACCAGTGGCTCCGTCGTCATGCTCACCTGGTATAAGCCGCCCTTCAGGAAGTAGTAGCCTGCCCGGAACGTCTCCCCGGCCACCTTGACCTCCTTGGCCAGCAACTCCCGGGCACCATTCATGAGAGAGTCCGGTTTCAGCGGTGGGGTCAGGCCCGAGACCTGCTTCTGCACTTCAGCCACCGTCATGCCGACCTTCAGCCCCGTCCAGGGCATCCGGGGCGAGGCAGCGGCGTTGCCAGCCCCGGCACTCCCGGGCAGCTTCAGACCGGCATCCACCCCTGCACTGCAAGGCATCGCCTGGTAGCTGACCTTGCCATCCACCACGCACTTGTGAACCTGCGCCTGCGCAGGCGTTGCAGCCGTCACCAGCCCCAGCCCCAGGGCCGACAGGAAGTGACGCAGAGAGAAACGCCGCGAAGCAGGAAGGGAAACCTCAGTAGCTTTCATCGTCATCGGGAACATCGAAGTACACCCACACAGGAAGCAAGTTCTTTCGCCGCGGCATTTGTACCCGCAAACCGCATCACACGGCATGCGCCGCCCGATGGAAGGCATGACCCGACAGACTGACCGCAATTCGGCCTGCCCATCTCCGGGCAGACACCCGGCCATGCCGCAGAGCATCAGGACTGCAAACCACCCCACATTCCCGCAGGACCGTCTACCCGCCCCGTCACCGCTTTCGGGGGAACGACGCCTTGAACGACGGCGCCCCTTCCGGTCGATATCCGGCCGTCAGCAAGGACCAGCCGAAATTCCCGTGCGATACAAACACCCAGGCCTTCTCGTCGCCGGCGGCATCCCGCCAGTTCGTTTCCCCCTGCAGGCTGCCGTTCCGCTCTTCCAGCGGCACCTCATCCGACGCCTCGCCCAGCACCTTCAGCAGCAGCTGCTGCAGCTTTCCGTACAGATGCCGGACCTCGCCATTGCTCCGCATCGCCGGCGCATCCGGCGCGAGACCGAGCATGAGATAGCCGTCGTCCAGAAAGTAATACCGCCCCTTGAATGTCGTGCCAGCCAGCTTTACGTCCTTCTCCAGGAGCACCACGGCTCCATTGGCCATCCTTTCCACCTTCGAGGGCGCCGTTGCACCGGGTACCCGCTCCAGCACATCGGCCACGCTCATGCCGGACTCAAGGCCCGTCCAGAGCTTGCGCAAGGTGGCAACATCACGGCCCACCCCATCATCCTGAGCCCGCTTCAGCGCCCCCTCGGCGTCCCCACTGCAAGGCATCGCCTGGTAGCTGACCTTGCCGTCCACCTTGCACTTGTAGACCTGCGCCTGCGCGGACATGGCGGCTGTCATCAATCCCGCCGCCAACGGCAGGGCGAACAGGAAGCCGCGCACAGGAAAGCCCCCTGAAAGGCGGCACGAAACCGGCGTGCTCTTCATCGTCATCGTCATCGTCATCGGGAACATCGTGAACTGTCCGGACAGGCAGCGGGTGCCTGCAACCAGCCCATCATCGTTTTCAGGGCTTCCTGAGCTGGCGCAGATCCTTGAACGCCGCCACCCCGTCCGGCCGATGACCAACCGTCAGCATGGACTGGCCGGGAGGCCCGGGCGTTATGAACACCCAGGTCTTCAGGTTCCCATCGGCATCCGTCCACTCCGTACGCCCCCACAGCCCGATGTTCCGCATTTCCAGCGGCTCCTCACTCGACGCCTTGCCCAGCATCTTCTGCACCTGCGGCTGCAGCTTCCCGTACAGTGCCCGGATCTCGTCGTCTTCCCGTAACCACGGGTTGTCCGTCGTCACCATGACCTGGTAGTAGCCACCGTCCAGGAAGTAGTACTTCACCTTGAACAGGGCGCCGGCCAACTTCATGTCCTTCTCCAGCAGCCCCTCGGCGCCATTGACCAGCCTGCTCGGCCGCTCGGGCACCATCAGCCCGGACCTCTGTTTCTTCACCTCGGCCACGCTCATGCCGGCCTTCAGACCCGTCCAGAGCTTGCGCAGGGCGGCACCCTCACGGCCCACCCCATCATCCTGAGCCAGCTTCAGTTCCCCCTCGACCTCCCCCCCGCAAGGCATCGCCTGGTAGCTGACCTTGCCGTCCACCTTGCACTTGTAGACCTGCGCCTGCGCAGGCATGGCGGCCGTCATCAATCCCGCCGCCAACGGCAGGGCGAACAGGAAGCGGCACGCATGGAAGCGCCCTGACAGGCGACGCGAAACCGGAGAGACCTTCATCATCGGGAACATCGGGGCCATTCACAGAGGAAGCGGGTTCTTTTGCCGCGAATTTTTACCCGCAAACCTCACCGCTTCGCACACACCGCCCGATGGAAGGCCCAGCCCGACAGACCGGCCACCACGCAACCCCACTGCAAAAACAGAAAGCCCGGACAGGTCATCTCATCGACCTGCCCGGGCTTCCGGCTCACCTGGCAGCCCTGACAGAAGGCCCCAGATTTCAAAAGATGTCAGACCTTACTTGGAAAACACCTTCTTCAGGATGGCCGAACCCGTACCCACCGGATCCGCACGAATCGACTTCTCTTCCGCCGCGATCATCTTGTACAGACCATCCATCGCCTTGTTGGTCACATAGCTCTCGATCTTCGCGTCGTCCGACTTCACCACCCCCAGCTTGGACGCCTGCCCGGCCAGCGAGTTGTACTGCTTCGCCAGCCCCATCTTGCCCGTGTACTGCGTCACGATCGGCAGGAACTTCTGGTACATCTCCTTCGAGGTCTTCTCACGGAAGAAGCTCGTCACCGAATCATCGCCGCCCGCCAGGATGCCCTTGGCATCCTTCACCGACATGCCCTTGATGGCATTGAGCAGCAGCGTCTTCGCCTCCGGCACCGCCGCCTCGGCCGCCCGGTTGATGTTCACCTGCAGCGCCTCGAAATCCTTCTGCTTGCCCATCAGCTTGGCCGCCTTCTCCAGCTTCTGCAGACTGGACGGCAGCGGGATCTTCACCTCCGGGTTGCCCAGAAAGCCATCGGCCTTGCCCAGACTGGCCACCGCCGACTCCGCCCCCTTCTGCAGCGCCGCCTTCACCGCCGCCGACGCATCAGTCTGCGTGATCGACGACAGATCCAGCGCCAGTGCCGTGCCCGGCAGCCCCACCGTCCCGGCCAGCGCCACACCCAGTGACAGCGAAGCCGCAGCCAGCGGTGCACCCAGCAGGCGGCGTACCTTGATCATGGAATGAACACCCATCAAACTCTCTCCCATCGGGTCAGAAACCAGTCTTCGATTGTGACAGATGACAGATGCCCCGACATGTAAAACACCGTTGAAGTCTGGCAGTCGCGCCCACCAGAACGCTTGCCCCGACCGGCTACAACTAACAGCGTCCCCATGAATCCCTGGGCAATGTACCGCCTGCGGTCTACATGCTCAGGACTTTCCCAGCCGGAGTCTCTACTTTTGGGTTGTCCTCTTGACGGGGGAGTCTACGCTGATCCATCATGATGTTTCCAGATTCATCATGATGGCTACTTGCATGAACACCCCTGTGCGCGAAAAGTTTTCTTCCCAGGCTGCGCCTGAGGTACTGGCGGCGCTTCGCCAGATTGCAGAGGCCGAAGGCCGGCAGTTTCAGTCCATACTGGATGAGGCACTGCGCGACTACATTGATCGCAGGCAGAGGGAACGCCCTCGGCGGCACGTCATGTCGGCCTTTGCAGCCAGTCTGGACGAGTTCGATGCGTTGTATCGAGAGCTGGCCAAGTAGGTGGCCATGACAACCGACTACCTGACAACGGCGGATTTACTTGGCCTGCACAGGGTGCTGATGCAGCGTTATGGGGGAACCCCTGGGCTCAGGGATGCGGGTGCGCTGGAGTCGGCGCTTTTTCGTCCGCAGACGGGCTACTACGAGGACATCGTGGCCGAAGCGGCGGCATTGATGGAAAGCCTGGCCATCAATCACCCCTTCATCGATGGCAACAAGCGCATCGCCTTTGCGGCGACGGATGTCTTTCTGCGCATCAATGGCTGGCGCCTGCATCGCCCTGCACTGCAGATCCATGAAGACATGATGCAGATGCTGGAATCCGGCACGTTCGACCTTGCCCGGCTGGAGCCTTGGTTGCGCAGCTTTGCCAGCCCGGACGATCGGTGAGTATCGGGATGGCGCGTGCTTGGCTCAGGCTATAGATATTTTTATTGCTGCCGCCAATCAGTGTCCTGGCGCCGTTTTATGGCGTTCGGCGCCAAGGCAACCCACGGCAGCGCAGGGGCCCTACACCACCCCCCGCTCCCGCAGCCCCGCAATGCCTGCCGCATCCACCCCCAGATCGGCCAGGATCTCGTCGGTGTGTTCACCCACCAGAGGAGGCGCACGGCGGTACTCCACCGGGGTCTTCGACAGTCGGATCGGGCTGGCCACCAGCGGCACCTCGCCGGCCTCGGGGTGCGGCAACGTCACGGCCAGACCGCGCGCCTGCACCTGCGGGTCGGCAAACACCTCGGCCAGACCATTGATGGGACCGCAGGGCACGGCACGGGCCTCCAGCTGCCCAATCCACTCAGCCGTGGTGCGGGTTGCCGTGATCTCGTTCAACAGCGGGATGAGTTCGGCGCGGTTTTCCACCCGCGCACGGTTGGTGGCAAAGCGCACATCGGCCGCCAGTTCAGGCCTTCCAGCCACCTCGCAGAAGCGGGCAAACTGACCGTCGTTGCCGATGGCCAGGATCATGTGGCCATCCGCCGTGGGGAAATCCTGATACGGAACGATGCTGGGGTGCGCATTGCCCATCCGGCGCGGGCTGTTGCCGGTCGCCAGATAGTTCATGGCCTGGTTGGCCAGACAGGCCACCTGCACGTCCAGCAGCGCCATGTCGATGTACTGTCCCTCACCGCTTTGCTCGCGCCAGGCCAGCGCCGCCAGCACGGCATTGGTGGCATACAGGCCGGTCAGGATGTCGGTCAACGCCACGCCCACTTTCATGGGACCGGCGCCCGGTTCTCCATCCGGCCGGCCGGTGATGCTCATCAACCCGCCCAGGCCCTGGATCAGGAAATCATAGCCAGCGCGTGGCGCATAGGGACCATCCTGCCCGAAGCCGGTGATGGAGCAATACACCAGCCGCGGATTGACGGCCTTCAGGCTGTCGTAGTCCAGTCCGTACTGTTTCAGGCCGCCCAGCTTGAAGTTCTCCAGCACCACGTCGGACTTCGCCGCCAGCCGACGCACGATGTCCTGGCCTTCCGGCTGGGTGATATCGACCGTAATGGAGCGCTTGTTCCGGTTGGCGCACAGATAATAGGCAGCCACCGAAGTATCTTGCCCCTGATCATCCTTGATCCATGGCGGCCCCCAGCCTCGGGTATCGTCGCCGGGCCCCGGGCGCTCGACCTTGATGACATCCGCCCCCAGGTCAGCCAGAATCTGCCCCGCCCACGGACCAGCCAGAATGCGCGACAGGTCCAGCACGCGAATGTGTGACAGCGCGCCCGCCATGATCAGTCTCCTCATGTTTTTTGGTTCTTGCCGCACACTCCCAACAAGGCCGTGCGGCCGGCCGAAAGAACCGACGACCCGTCATCCGGACCGAGTCGCCTCTGGCATGCCAGGGTCGATCAGTTGGCAAACGCTGCAATGCCGGTGATGGCCCTGCCCAGGATCAGCGCATGGATGTCATGCGTGCCCTCGTAGGTGTTGACCACCTCGAGGTTCACCAGATGACGCGCCACCGGGTATTCGTCGGAGATGCCGTTGCCCCCCAGCATGTCGCGCGCCATCCGGGCAATGTCCAGCGCCTTGCCGCAGGAATTGCGCTTGACGATGGAGGTGACTTCCACCGGCGCAATGCCCTCATCCTTCATGCGGCCCACACGCAGCACGGCCTGAAGGCCCAGCGAGATCTCGGTCGCCATGTCGGCCAGCTTCTTCTGGATGAGCTGGTTGGCCGCCAGCGGCCGGTTGAACTGCTTGCGGTCCAGCGTGTACTGGCGGGCGGCCTCATAGCAGGCCTCGGCAGCCCCCAGCGCGCCCCAGGCAATGCCATAGCGGGCGGAGTTCAGGCAGGTGAACGGACCTTTCAGGCCACGCACCTCGGGGAAGGCATTCTCTTCAGGCACGAACACCTCGTCCATCACGATCTCGCCGGTGATGGAGGCACGCAGACCCACCTTGCCGTGGATGGCCGGTGCCGACAGCCCCTTCCAGCCCTTCTCCAGGATGAAGCCGCGGATCTGGCCTTCGTCATCCTTGGCCCAGACCACAAAGACATCGGCGATGGGACTGTTGGTGATCCAGGTCTTGGCCCCCGACAGGCTGTAGCCACCCTCGACCTTGCGGGCGCGCGTCACCATGCTGCCCGGGTCGGAGCCATGGTTGGGCTCGGTCAGACCAAAGCAGCCGATCAGCTCACCCGTGGCCAGCTTGGGCAGATACTTCTGCTTCTGCTCTTCGGTGCCGAAAGCCTCGATGGGCACCATCACCAGCGAGCCCTGCACGCTCATCATCGAGCGGTAGCCGGAATCGACCCGCTCGACCTCGCGGGCGATCAGCCCGTAACAGACATAGTTGAGCCCAGCGCCACCGTATTCCTCGGCGATGGTGGGGCCCAGCAGGCCCAGCTCCCCCATCTCGCGGAAGATGCTCACATCGGTCTTCTCATGGCGGAAAGCCTCCTGCACACGCGGCAGCAGCTTGTCCTGGCAGTAGGCACGGGCGCTGTCCTGCACCATGCGCTCGGTATCGGAAAGCTGCGCATCCAGCAGCAGCGGGTCAGCCCAGTTGAAGGGGGCGCGATGGGAAGCCATGGGTCGTCTCCTTTTCATTATTCCTTGCGCGCATTCTAGCGACCCACAAAAGCCACCTCAAACGACATTTATGCAGTAACCTGTGCGATTCAGGAACTCCGAGATCGTTCGCCCCAGCCTCAAGCCCCCAACCCCATCATGCGCAAGAAGATCCCCAGCACCCACGCCCTGCTTGCCTTCGAGTCCGCGGCCCGCCACGAAAGCTTCACGCGGGCGGCCGAGGAACTGGCGCTGACCCAGAGCGCCGTCTGCCGACAGATCAACGCGCTGGAGGACTACCTGGGCGTGCCGCTCTTTCGGCGCACCCGGCGGGGTGTACAGCTGACCGAGGCCGGACAGGACTACAGCCGGCAGATCGGCCCCCGGCTGGACGCCCTGGAGCAGGACACCCTGGCCGTGATGTCGCAGCACGGCACCGGCAGCACGCTGGACCTGGCTGTCGTGCCTACCTTCGCCACCCGCTGGCTGCTGCCACGCCTGGGCCGTTTCCAGGCCCGCCAGCCCGAGGTGATCGTGAACCTGCACACCCAGACACGTCCCTTCCTGTTCGACCAGACCGGCTTCGACGCCGCCATCTACTTCGGCGATGCCGGCTGGCCGGGCACCGAGGCACATTTCCTGATGCACGAATACCCGGTGCCGGTATGCAGCCCCACCCTGCCCGGCGTGCAGCTGCACATGACGCCCGAGGCCATTGCCGAGCTGCCGCTGCTGCAGCAAAGCACCCGTCCCTACGCCTGGCGACAGTGGTTTGCCGCCGCCGGCGTGACCACCCCCCGCGCCATGACCGGCATGCGGCTGGAGCTGTTCTCGATGCTGGCCCAGGCCGCCATCGAACGGCTGGGCGTGGCACTGATCCCGCCCTTCCTGATCCAGCAGGAGCTGGCCAACGGCAGCCTGATCAGCCCCTGCCCCCAGAGCATGCCCAGCTCACGCGCCTATTATCTGATCGTGCCCGAACACAAGGCCGAACGGCCGGCCCTGACGTGCTTTCGGGAGTGGCTGGTGGGTGAGGCCAAAGAAAACGCATGAACAGCAAGCGCTCAGGACCCTTTGAAGATTCAACCTCTGTCCGAATGAAGATCTCCGCCCGCATGAAACCCACGACCCTGCACTGGAACCTGTCCCACAGCTATCGCTCGCTGCCCCAGGCCTTCTTCTCGGACGCTCAGCCCGCCCGCTTCCCCAAGCCCCAGGTTCTGCTCTTCAACCAGTCCCTGGCCCGCGAGCTGGGGCTGCTGCCCACAGAAGACGCCACTGCGACCGATGCCGGCGCCGGTGCCGATGCCAGTGCAGCCGCCCATCCGGCAACGCCGACACCATGGTCGGATGGCAGCCCCTTGATGGCGGAGGCCGCCGACTTTTTCTCGGGCAACCGATTCCCCGAGGGGTCCTTGCCACTGTCGCAAGCCTATGCGGGCCATCAGTTCGGGCATTTTGCGATGCTGGGTGACGGGCGGGCCACCCTGATCGGCGAGCAGATCACGCCGGATGGGCAACGCATCGACATCCAGCTGAAAGGCAACGGGCAAACGCCCTATTCACGCCAGGGTGACGGCAAGGCGGCGCTGGGACCAATGTTGCGCGAATACCTGATCAGCGAAGCGATGCACGCGCTGCACATCCCGACGACGCGCAGTCTGGCGGTCGTCACCACGGGTGACCGCGTCCATCGCCGCGGCCCAAAAACCGGGGCCGTGCTGACCCGAACCGCCCAGAGCCATATCCGGGTCGCCACCTTCCAGTATGCTGCGGCCCTGCGCGACGTCGCCGCACTGAAGGCGCTTGCCGACTACACCATCGAACGGCACTTTCCGGACATCCGCACCGAAACCGCTGCGGATCCGAAGCTCACCCCCTACCGGCTGATGCTGCGCCGGGTCATCGCACGCCAGGTCGCCCTGGTGGCGCAGTGGCAATCAGTGAGCTTCATCCACGGCGTGATGAACACCGACAACATGGCCATTACCGGTGAGACGATCGACTACGGCCCCTGCGCCTTCATGGACACCTATGATCCAGATACCGTGTTCAGCTCGATCGACCATCAAGGCCGCTACCGCTACAGCAACCAGCCCCCTATCGCACACTGGAACCTGACCCGGCTGGCCGAGACCCTGCTGCCGCTCTTCAGTGACGATCAGGACGAAGCCGTCGACATGGCCAAGGAGGAACTGAACGCCTTCGCCAGCCAGTTCGAGGCCTGCTACACCCGACACATGTGCCAGAAGCTGGGTCTCTTCACCCCGCAGGATGCAGAAGTGCCCGCCAGCGACCAGCTGCTGGCCGTCGACCTGCTGCAGCTGATGCTGAATCACGAAGCCGACTACACCAACACCTTCGTGCGCCTCACGCTGGCCATGGACGGCCAGGAGGGCCACGATCTGGATGGCACCGACCCCCTGTTTTCCAGCGAGGCCTTTGCCGCCTGGAAAACCCGCTGGCATGCGCGGCTTGATGAGCAGGCACAGAGCCAACAGGAAACCGCCGCACGGATGAAATCAGCCAACCCGTTCGTCATCCCCCGCAACGCCCTTGTCGAAGCCGCCCTGGAAGCCGCCGAAGCACGCGACATGCAGCCCTTCAACGCACTGCTATCCGTCCTGCAGCGCCCATTCGACCCCGAATCAAATATTCGGGCCTATCAGAAGGTTCCGAAGGACAGCCGGGAATACATGACTTTCTGCGGAACCTGAGGCCACGCACGAACGGCGCTGACGTCAGACACGGGGCGCAGCAAAACGCGGCCGCAGCACAAACGCATTCTGCGAGCCAATAGCCAGAACGAGACTGAGCCCGGCGCTGAAGCCGGCCAGGATGGCGTCATTCATTGCCCATTCTGGACAGACGTGCCTTGCCTTTCTCGGTCAGTCGATACTTCTGCAGGCGACTGTTCGGTTTTTCCGGCAAGGTATAGGCCACCTCGTCGGCAGCAATCAGTCGGCGCATCGACTCATCCAGGTATCGATTGGGTCGGGTACGCCCCAAGGCCTTGGCGATCTCGATCTTGGACAGCGGGGCACCTTCCTTCAGGACATGTAGAACCCGCCAGCTCACAGAAGGCCCATCTTCTGACTCTACCCCTGACTCTACCCCTGACTCTACCCCTGACTCTACCCCTGACTCTACCCCTGACTCTACCCCTGACTCTACCCCTGACTCTACCCCTGACTCTACCCCTGACTTCGCTGGGGTCTTCATCAGTCGATTCTGGCCAATGAACACGGTGATCCGCAAGTGCATGCCGATCTCTTCGATCACCGGCTCGGGCAAGCCAAGCTCGCTGGCCTCCCGGAACATCCGACGCACGCCACTGCCCCATTGTTCGATGAGGCCCAACTCACGAAATACCCGGGCAATGACGCGATTGCGCAGGTTGGAAACCCCCTGGCGCATTTCCTCGATGGTCATACCCGGCACCAGGATGCCCGGACTCTCAACTTCGATCCGATCATCGAAGAAGGCCACCCGTATCGGTGCACCAGGGTGCGAATAATCGGCATGAACCAAGGCGTTGGTGACGGCTTCACGCAGTATCAGCAACGGGATGCTCCAGACATCCTGACGCCGGACGTTCGAGAAATCCGCACCGCGTATGGCATGCTTTTTCAGAAACAGCATGACCTGCTCGACACAATCAGGCAGGCTTGCATGGATCTCGGCATGATCGAATATATGCGCCTTGTCGACACCGATGAACCGGCCACACTGCACCCAGGCATCTGGGAAATAGGCGCCTCGATCCTTCCCGAACAGCAGCATGCCGCCCTTGCTGGGTACCAACCTGCCTTGGTCACGCACCAGGACACGCAGGCTCAGCAACGCCTGCTCATCCAGCTTTCGCCGATCACTGAACAGACGCTGTGCTGCCTGGATGTCCAGATCATCCGGCCCCAGGTCCGGCATCGGCATTTCGTCGAACACGATGCCTTCGGAGGTACGCCGCAACTCGGCTGCCAGCGCTGATCCCGCCTGTCGATTGCTGGACCCTAGGCGAACATAAACGCCGTCTGGCTGCCCTTCCGACTTGAGGTAATAAGGCCGATTGCTACCCGGAAAGACCTCCACGGCCAGGATGCTCCTGTCCTGCCAGCTCAGTATTTCCACATTGGGCACCAGCCGGGGGGCGATGGCATCACCGATCAGATTGTCCAGCCGCTCCTCATCATCCAGCGGCTGCTCCAGACCGATCACCGTCCGGTCATCTGCCACACCGATCAGCACGACTCCTCCGGCCGAGTTGGCAAAGGCCACCAATGTCTTCAGCAGGTTCCGGGGTGATGAAAGGTCACGCTTGAACTCCAGCGTCTTGCCTTCCGGCTGTGTCAGCAGATGTTCGATAAAGGAATTCATGCCTTGTCACCTCTTTTCTTCACGCCCCTGCTCACAAGACTGAAAAACGCCCTTTCGCTTCAAGAGATGAACACAGGCGTGAATACTTGCCAGATAGTAATAAAAAATCCAACTTAAGAAAACATCCTTGTCATAATCTGTTTTCTGATCTATATTATGATGTCTAATACCAAATCTGTTCGCAATCTCGAAAAGATCCCTCTCATCTTCTTTATGAAGAATCTTTTCTTGAGATTTTTTAATCAAGAACTCCAAGACATCCGCCAACTCCCTAACCGCATTCTTTCTGTTTTGAAAAGAACCCGCCTCCTTGTCGCGCATCCTGAAAAGCAATTTTGCCGCCAAAACCCTCTTCCCAACATTATTTTTATCCGGATGATTGATGTCAGCATCAAATAACGACTCCAAACCCTCGGGAACCAAGGACAAAACATCGCCAGTCTCGGATAGCTCAAACCCATCGCAATACCGACGCAAAACTTCTCTCATTCTCGATATAAAATACTCTCTTCCGGCCTCTCCGTCATAATCACCACAAAAAAAACCATTTGAGTCGTAAACCGGCCTAGAAACATGATTGAACAAGTATTCAATAATGTCGAATAAGTCACCATCAGACACATAACCGCTCATGTCACCAAGCGGCCAAAGTCCCTTCTTTCCAAGACTGGCAAAAACACGAAATGACGGATCAAGACCATGCTCCCCCACGCCATCGTTTGAATCACCCCCGAAATACTGATCTAGGTAGCCACAACGCTTCAGCTCTTGAACCTCGTAGCTGAACAGCTCCTTTAGTTCATCAAACCCAATACTTCGCGCTCTTCCAGACGCCCTTTCGGAATAGAATTTATGCTTACCCATGATCTACGATCCCCGCCCGAAATCAAACGATCAGACGCTCAATGCGCCTGCTCCCAGTTCTCTCCCACGCCCACTTCGGCCAGCAGCGGCACCGAAAGCTGGGCCACGCCGGCCATGCGGGCCGGCAGGTCGGTCTTCAGGCGTTCCACCTCGGCGTCGGGCACTTCCAGCACCAGTTCGTCGTGCACCTGCATCACCAGGCGGGCGCCCAGGTTCTCGCGTCGCAGCCAGGCGTGCACGTCGATCATTGCCAGCTTGATGAGGTCGGCGGCCGTGCCCTGCATGGGGGCGTTGATGGCGGCGCGCTCGGCCATCTGGCGGCGGCCCATGTTGGATGATCCGATCTCGGGCAGCCACAGCCGGCGACCGAACACGGTCTCGACGTAGCCCTGCTCGCGGGCCTGGGCGCGGGTACGCTCCATGTAGGCGGCCACGCCAGGATAACGCGCGAAGTAGCGGTCGATGTAGGCCTGTGCCGCACCACGCTCGATGCCCAGGTTGGCCGCCAGGCCGAAGGCGCTCATGCCGTAGATGAGGCCGAAGTTGATCACCTTGGCATAGCGGCGCTGCTCGCTGTTGACTTCCGCAATCGGCACGCCGAAGACTTCGGATGCGGTGGCGCGGTGCACGTCCTCGCCGTCGGCGAAGGCCTTCAGCAGCCCGGCATCCTGCGAGATGTGGGCCATGATGCGCAGCTCGATCTGCGAGTAGTCGGCCGACATCATCTGGTGACCGGGCGGCGCAATGAAGGCTTCGCGGATGCGTCGCCCTTCCGGGGTGCGCACCGGGATGTTCTGCAGGTTCGGGTCGCTGGAGGCCAGCCGGCCGGTGATGGCCACGGCCTGTGAATAGGTGGTGTGCACACGCCCGGTCTTCGGGTCGACCATCTCCGGCAGCTTGTCGGTGTAGGTGGACTTCAACTTGGCAAGGCCTCGCCACTGCAGCAGCACCTTGGGCAGCGGGTAGTCCAGCGCCAGCTTCTCCAGCACGCTCTCGTCGGTGGACGGCTTGCCGGCCGGGGTCTTCTTCACCACCGGCAGCCCCAGCCGCTCGAAGAGGATCTCGCCCAGCTGCTTGGTGGAGCCCAGGTTGAAGGGCTGGCCCGCCAGTTCGTGCGCCTGCCTTTCCAGCTCCTGCAGCTGTTCGGCCAGCTGCTGCGACTGGGCACGCAGCCGGTCACGGTCCAGCAGCACGCCGTGGCGCTCCATGTCATAGAGCACCTGCAGCGTGGGCATCTCGATGTTGCGGTAGATGTGGCGCAGCCGTTCGCTGGCCTCGATGGCCGGCCACAGCGTGCGGTGCAGCTGCAGCGTCACGTCAGCGTCCTCGGCCGCATAGGGGGTGGCCACGTCCAGCGCCACCTGGTCAAAGCCGATGGCCTTGGCGCCCTTGCCCGCCACTTCCTCGTAGGTGATGGTGGTGCGATTCAGGTGGCGTCCGGCCAGCGCGTCCATGCCGTGGGTGCGGTGCGCCTCCAGCACGTAGGACTCCAGCATCGTGTCATCGACCACGCCGCGCAGCGTGATGCCGTGGTTGGCCAGCACGTGCATGTCGTACTTGATGTTCTGGCCCACCTTCTGCTGCGCATCGCTTTCCAGCCAGGGCTTCAGCACCGCCAACACCTCGTCCAGCGGCAGCTGTTCGGGCACGCCCGCATAGTTGTGCCCCACCGGGATGTAGCAGCCCTGCCAGGGCGTGACGGCCAGCGAGATGCCCACCAGTCGCGCCGCATGCGGATCCTTCGATGTGGTCTCGGTGTCGATGGCCACCCGGTCGGCCGCCTGCACGCGCGCCAGCCACGCATCCAGCGCCGCGCACGTGGTCACCGTCTCGGCCTGCAGCTCGCCTGCCGGCGGCGCTTCCAGCACGATGCCGTCACGTGTGAAGTGGCCAATGCCGCCGGGCAGCGCTTCCAGCCCCGCAGTACCATCACCGGCCGCACCACGCCCTGCCCGGCCGCCTGCCGCGCCGGCCGATACCTGTCCCGACGTGCCCTGCCCGGCCGAAGCCCCCTCACCCGCAGCAGCGCCTGTCGTATCCGCACCGTGGCCCATGCCAGCCCCCGCCTCGCGTCGCTGCCGATCGGCCACCAGCCGGCGTGCGAAGGTGCGCAGCTCCCAGCGATCGAACAGTCCCAGCAGCGCCTCCTCGTCCTCGGGACGCAGCTTGAGCGTCTCCACGCCGCCCACCCAGGCGCTCAAGTCGGCGTCACGCAGCACCGTCACCAGCTCGCGGCCGCGCGGCAGCCAGTCGCGCGCTGCGCGCAGGTTCTCGCCCACCTTGCCCTTGATCTCGTCGGCATGCTGCAGGATGGCATCCAGCGAGCCGTATTCATTCAGCCACTTGGCGGCCGTCTTGGGCCCCACCTTGTCCACGCCCGGCACGTTGTCCACCGCATCGCCGGTCAGCGTCAGGAAATCGATGATCTGCCCCGGATCGACGCCGAACTTGTCGCGCACGCCGGCGGCGTCCATCACCGTGGGCGGCACGCCGTCGCGGGTCATCGTGTTGACCAGCAGGGTCTCGTCATCGACCAGCTGCGCCAGGTCCTTGTCGCCGGTGGAGATGACGGTGCGCATGCCGGCGGCACGCGCGCGGGTGGCCAGCGTGCCGATCACGTCATCGGCCTCGATGCCCGGCACCACCAGCAGCGGCCAGCCCAGCGCCTGCGTCAGTTCATGGATGGGCGCGATCTGCGCCACCAGCGCCTCGGGCGTCTGGCTGCGATTGGCCTTGTAGTACTCGTACAGGTCGTCGCGGAAGGTGCGCCCCGGCGCATCGAAGATCACAGCGCCCAGCGTGGCACCGCCGTGCAGCCGGGTGTCGTCGCGCAACCGACGCAGCATGCCGACCATCCCATGGATGGCGCCGGTCGGCTCGCCCGCCTTGTTGCGCAGGTCCGGCAGGGCATGATAGGCGCGAAACAGGTAGCTGGAGCCATCGACCAGCAGCAGGGTCTGGGTGTCGGTCATCGGGAAACGTCGGTCTGACGGAAACAGGGCCGCACCCGGGGGTCAAAGCCGGCCGCTCGGCCGGAGTCTGATACGCTCGGAACCAGCAAAGACAGCCACGCCTGCCTCCGGAACCGCCCGGTACGGAGAGAAAAGCAGCAAAAAGAACCCGGGACCCATGGTCAAGAACATCCTGAAAGCAATCCCCAATACCCCCAAGCTGAGCAACATGATGCCCAGCGAGCGAGCGACCGCCATCAAGGCAAGAGAGTCCTGGCACGTGCTGGGCATTATCGCAGAGTTCGTCGAGGCCACCGAGGCGCTCGCGGACATCCGCCCGGCCGTCTCGATCTTCGGCAGCGCCCGCATCAAGCCCGACCACCGCTGGTACAAGGAAACCGAGACGCTGGCGCGCAAGCTCTCCGACGCGGGCTTCGCCGTCATCTCGGGCGGCGGCCCGGGGCTGATGGAAGCCGCCAACAAGGGGGCCTTTGCCGGCGCCTCGGCATCGGTGGGCCTCAACATGGAGCTGCCCAACGAACAGCACGACAACCCCTATCAGGACGTGTCCCTGCACTTCCGGCACTTCTTCCCGCGCAAGGTGGCCTTTGCCAAGTACGCCGCTGCCTTCGTGGCCGCGCCCGGCGGCTGGGGCACGCTGGACGAGCTGATGGAAGTGCTCACGCTGATCCAGACCCGGGTGGGACGGCGCATTCCGGTCATTCTGGTGGGCTCGACCTTCTGGAAGGGCCTGCTGGACTGGATGAACGACACGCTGGTGGCCCATGGCACCGTCTCGGCCGCCGACATGGAGCTGATCCGCGTCATCGACGACCCGGACGAGGTGGTCAACGCCATCTTCGACTTCTACCAGCAGCGCGGCTTCTATGCCACCAGCGAGGAACGCCAGCTGAACCTGCAGCTCTGACCCGTCGGACCCGACCGACACCGCCCGACCGAACCGACGGGGCATTCCGTCACACGGTTAGAATCGGCGCATCCCCACCCCACCCCGGATCCGCCCCATGGCCGTCTTCACCGTCGTCTCCGATCAGCAGCTCAAGGACTGGCTGGCCCAGTACGATGCCGGCGAGCTGCTGGCCATCGAACCCATCGCCTCGGGCATCGAGAACACCAACTACTTCGTCGACACGGCCAAGGGCCGCTGGGTCCTCACCCTGGTCGAGCGGCTGCCTGTCGAGCAGCTGCCCTTCCACCTGGAACTGATGCAACATCTGGCCCGCCGCGGCATTCCCTGCCCGGCCCCACTGGCCAACCGCCAGGGGCAGCTGTTCAGCATGCTCAACGGCAAGCCCGCCACGCTGGTCACGCGGCTGACCGGCAAGTCGGTGGTGGACACCACACCGGAACACTGTCAGGCCATGGGCGCACTGCTGGCCCGCATGCACCTGGCGGCTGCCGACTTCGGACCGGCCCCGGCCAACGTGCGCGGCCCGGGCTGGTGGCCCCAGGCCATCAAGGAACTGCGTCCGAAGCTTGCGCCCGCCCAGCTGGCCCTGGCCGAGGACGAGCTGGCTGCCCAGCAGGCCTGGATGGCCACGTCCGAATGGCAGGATCTGCCCGCCTCGGCTGTTCATGCCGACTGCTTCCGCGACAACGTGCTCTTCACCACGCCGTCCAACCCCGGCGTCATCGACTTCTACTTCGCCTGCCACGGCACCTGGCTGTTCGACCTGGCCGTGGTCTGCAATGACTGGTGCCTGTCGGCCGACGACGCCCATCTGGACCCGGCGCGCACCGAGGCCCTGCTGGCCGGCTACCGCAGCGTGCGCCCCCTGCAGGACATCGAGCGCCGGGGCTGGACCATGGCCCTGCGGGCCGCAGCCCTGCGTTTCTGGCTGTCGCGCCTCTACGACCTGCTGCTGCCCCGGGAGGCCGCCATGCTGCAGCCCAAGGATCCCACCCATTTCGAGCGGATCCTGACCGATCGCCGCACGCTTTCGGGAGCGCTGCACTGACATGGCCGGACAGACGACATCCAGCGGCATCCAGGTCCACCGCGTACCCGCCAGCCATGGCTGGTACTGGCTCAAGCGCGGCTTCGGCCTGCTGGGGCGGGCCCCCCTGCCCCTGCTGCTGCTCATGCTGATGCTGATCACGGCCAGCAACCTGTTCGGAATCCTGGGCATTCTCGGCCTGGTGCTGGCCAAGCTGGTGGTGCCGGTGCTGCTGGTGGGCTACCTGGCCACCCTGCGGGAGCTGGCACCGCCCGGCAGCGACACGCCCTTGGCCGCGCAGAGCGCCGCCATGCCAGAACCCGGCACGCGTCCCTTCACGCAGATCTTCAACGCCCGCGTCTTCTTCGGCTGGGCGCAGGGCAACCGCCGGGCGCTGCTGACCGTGGCCCAGCTGGGCCTGCTCAGCCTGGCCATCGACACGGGTGCTGCCTGGCTGTCGGGCTACCAGGATGCCGTGGCGGCCATGTTCGAGACGCTGAGCCAGATGCCGGCCAACAAGGTTCCCGACGCCGAGACCATGAGCAACCTCATCATGCCGGTGTTCCAGTCGATGATGACGATGGCCGTCATCACCGTGCCCTGCTACCTGCTGCTGTGGTATGCGCCCATCTTTGCCGGCCTGCACGGGCTTCCGCTGCTCAAGTCGGTGGTGTTCTCGGCCGTGGCCGTGGGGCGCAACGCCCTGGCCTTCGTCTGCCACGCGCTCTGCCTGCTGGTCTTCCTGATCAGCGTGGCCCTGGTGACGCAGGTACTGAGCGGTGCCCCGGCCCTGCCCTTTGCCTCGCCCATCTTCCTGCTGGTCCTGCCGGTGGTGTTTTCCGTCATTGCCTGTGCCCTGTGGGCCTGCTACCTGGACACCGTGGAAGTGGTCGGGCAAAACAGCCTTCCCCCACGGCTTCAGGACGAGACCGACCGGAGCTGAACCGCCTTCGGCCCCGCGTCATCATCCCTGCCTGAAACAGCGCCCCGACGCCCGGCCGGACAGGCCGCGGGCGTCGTGTGCGACGCGTCACGGCCACATCCGGTCGCGAGGCCGCCCATCGCGCCCCCTCGGCCAATCGGCCGACAGCCCCTACCGCCGATTCCTGAAGACACACATCATGCAGCGTGCAGATAACTCCGGCACGATGCCCGATGTCGCCATCGCGCCGGTCAACGGACTTCCTTTCCTGAAAGACCGCCCCGATGACCAAGCAATCGACCGACATGACCCAACCCGTGCCGACGCGCACCGCGTCGGTACAGGCACACCCGACAGCGGCCAAGCACCATGCCCACGGCATGCTGGCGCTGACGGGCGACGAGGCTGCCGACGGCAAGCAGCTGGCTGCCGCTGGCGTGGCTGAGATTGCCCGGCGCCATGAGCGCAACGAAGACGATGACGACGATGCCGCATGGCTGCCCACCGGCGATGAAGCAGCCACAGCCACCGATGCCCTGGGCGGCACGGCATCCGTCACCGGCGGATCTTCCATGACGGGCGCAGCAGCCGAAGCTGCGGCAGGCGCATCGTCTGTCACCGCTGCTGGCGCCGGGACCGGCGGTGCAAGCGTGGCCGGTGCAGGCGTTGCTGGCGCTGGTTTTGCTGGTGCTGGTACTGGCGCTGCCGGCGCAGGCGCCGCGGGCGTGGGAGTTGCCGGTGCAGGGGCTGCTGGTGTTGGAGCTGCGGGCGCAGGCGCTGCGGCAGGTGCGGGAGCTGCTGGTATGGCCTCAGGCACCCTGCTGACGGCAGGTGCCGTCCTGGGCACCGTGGCCCTTGCTGCCGCCCTGGGTGGCGGCGGTGGTAGTGGTGGCGGCTCTTCGAATTCGACTGGATCGGCCCCCCTCGCCTCTGGCGCTGGGCGGCAGCAAGGATCGGTTGCTGACGGTAACGCACAAGGAAACCGTGGCAGCGAACAAACAGCCAGCGGTGCAGGCGCAGGTTCGGGCGCTGATGCTGGTGCAGCTTCCGGCTCTGCTTCGGGCTCGGGTGCAGGCGCTGGCGGCATCGGCGCTGGTAGTAATGCGGGCGCCGCGAACGGTTCTGGTGCTGCGGGAGGTTCCAACGCTGCAGGCGGCTCCGGTGCCGCAAGTGGTGCCGACGCTGCGGGTGGCACCGGTGCTGCAGGTGGTTCCAATGCCGCTGGTGGTGCCGCGGGTTCTGGCAACGCGGGCGGCTCTGGGGCGACTGGAGGTATCGGTGGTGCTGGTGCTTCCGGCAATGCAGGTGGCGCGGGTGGCTCCGGCAATGTGGGGGGCGCTGGCGCTGCCGATCCGGCCAATACCCGCTCTCTGAACTATGGCGCCAACGAGAACAAGGCCATCGGCGCTAACGTCTTCAATAGCAACAACACCAATGAAACTCCGGCGTTCATCCGCATCACCGCCATCCGCGGCAAGAACGCTGGCAGTTCCCACGGCCTGATGACCCTGGAAAACGGTGAGGAGATCGTCGTCGGCCAGGTCATCTCCCGCGCCGATTTCGAGCGGATCTTCTGGAATGCCTCCAAGAGCGACGGCTCCTTCAGCTTCGTTCCCGTGCAGGATGCCCAGGGCACCACTGCACCGAATACTGTCGAGCAGACTGTCGTCATCAAGACCCCCGACCCCCTTGCCCCCGGCAGCAACCCGGGCACCTCTTCCGGTGAAGGCGGTAACACTGGCCATGAGGCAAGTTCCCAGACAGGTGCAGGCTCTGGCACGGGTTCCAGCACGGGTAACGGTGCCAACACGGGCGCCAACGCAGGCACCGGCACGGCAAATAACGGTACGGATCCGAACAACACGACCGGCCAGCAGTCCGGAAACGACAAGGGTGACGGTACCGCCCAGAACACGGGTTCGCCTTCCGGTGCGGGTGAAACGTCCAACCAAAGCGCCAGCAGCGGCGACGGCACCACGCCCGCAGGCGGCAAACCGGGCGCAGAGGGTTCAGGCTCGGAGAACAAGCCCGTGACGGGCTCGGGCAATGACTCGACCTCGGGTTCTGCTTCGGACTCCGGCTCGGCCGGCGGCTCCGACTCGACCTCAGGCTCGGACCGCAATAAAGGGAGCGGCTCCGATAAAGGTGGTTCCACCCCCAGCGAAGGACAGAGTAGCCAGGCCAGCAACGGCCAGGCGCCTTCTCAGAATGCAGGTGGCCAAGGCAGCGAAAGCCAGCCACCCGCTCAGACTCCGGGCAGCCAGGGCAGCCAGGGCAGCAGCGACCAGACGACTTCCCCGACTCAGGGCAGCCCGAGCGGTGAGCAGACGCCTGCTCAGAATACTGCTGGCCAAGGCAGCGAAAGCCAGCCACCCGCTCAGACTCCGAGCGGCCAGGGCAGCAGCGAGCAGACGACTTCCCCGACTCAGGGCAGCCCGAGCGGTGAGCAGACGCCTGCTCAAAATACCGCTGGCCAGGGCAGCGAAAGCCAGCCACCCGCTCAGACTCCGGGCAGCCAGGGCAGCAGCGAGCAGACGACCTCCCCGACTCAGGGCAGCTCGAGCGGTGAGCAGACGCCTCCCCAGAATGCGGGCGGCGGCTCGGACACGGGCACCCCGGGCGCGGGCGAGAGCACACAAACGGGGGGCGCCCAAACTGGCGGTGCCCAAACCGGTACCAGCGAGACCGAAAGCAGCGGTACCGGCGACAACGGCAAGCAAACCAGCGATGGCAAGCAAACCAGCGACGGCGGGCAGAATGGTGCCGCTGATGGTGATGCCAAGCACGAAGGTGACGGCACCAAGGGTGACGGCACCAAGGGCGAAGACGGCGAGCAGGGCAAGAACGGCGAGGATACGGTATCTCCGAGCAATCCGCCGGCTACTACGCCGCCCCCCACTCCGCCGGACTACGCCCCGAACCAGTCGGTCCAGCAGGCCATCCACGCCAACAACAAGCCTGTCGGCGCGAGCATCTTCAACGGTACCAACCCGGCGCACGCACCTTCCTTCGTGAAGATCACGGCAGTTCTGGACAAGGATGGCGGAGAAGTCTCGGATGCCATGACCCTGGGCAAAGAGGGCGAGGCCATCACCACCGACCAGGTGATCAGCAAGGAGCAGTTCGACAACGTTTTCCTGGATGCGCTGAAAGCGCCGGGTGGTTCGTTCAAGTTCATTCCGGTGATGGACAGCGAGGGCACGGAGATGCCAGGGGCCACCGAACAGACCGTCTCCATCGGCTTCGACTACGTGCACCACTTCCAGAGTGAGCCTTTCCGGGAGGGGTACGAGGGTGAAGATAGATTCTCGTACTACAGGATCCACAGTCTCACGGAACACCAGGACACCAACGGCACACTGGACGGCATGTTCAAGCTGGACGGCGGCGAGCGTACGACGCTCAAGTTGGGTGACCTGATCCGGCCCGAGGATTTCGACAAGCTGTACTGGGACTATTCGTCCAACAACGGCGGACGATTCACGCTTGTCGGAGTGGATGCTTCAGGACGAGACCTAACCGATGAGAAAAATCAAAACATGGTCCTGGAGGAGGTTGCCAAGACCCGAACCGGAAGATTGCCTCCCGACGAGCCCGGTGGTGAAGAGACCGACGTTGAAGACAGCGAAGACAGCAATGACATCGCTGGTCACTCGGCAGCCCTGCACCCCGAGTCCTTCACGGATGCAGCGTCGGCCTTCCACGGGTCCTCTCACCTCTCGGTCAATGGCCAGAGCACGCTGGACAACCTGCTTGAACATCAGGTGAGCCACGGAATACTCTGATTCAGCGCCACACATGCCGTGAAAGCTGCCAAGGGTGCCGAGGGACACGTCCCCGGCACCCTTTTCTTATCAGTGCCTTGAATGGGCTTCCCAGAAAGAACACAACGGCCGCCCGTCCAGTCACGCCATCCGGCCGCGTATCTGCCAGTTTTTCTTTCGACTACAAATCATCTATATAAGTATCAATGAAGAATGCGCCCTTGTACGCCTCTCACGCATGGCCGCCCTTCGTCCCTTTTTCTCCTGAGATCGATCGATGACTCCCCAGACCGGTAGCCATCCTGGCAACGCCCTCACCCCTCACAATATCCTGCGGCGCGAAGTCCTGCGGCATGCACGTGCAGCCTACCGTCACGCCAAGGAGAGTGTTCCTGCCGACGAGACGCCGGAACATCTGAAGCTTGCGCAGGCATCGACACCCGAAGCCCAGGAGGATGACGACGATGACAAGGCGGCACTCTGGCTGCCATCCGGTACTGGCGCTGGTGCTGCGACTGAAGCTGCTGCCATGACTGAAGCCGGCGCAGCTGCCAGCACGGCTGGCGCCATCGGCACGACGGCTGCAACCGGGTCGGCGCTGCTTGGCCCCAACATTCTGGGTGCTTTCGCCGTGGCCGCCGGTGCCAACCTGCAGGACAATGGCCCCCTGCACAATATCTCGGCACGCAACCGCCTCTCCACCGGGCACGACAGCAGCCGTGAGGACGCGAACGCAGGTACCGAAGGACAATCATCGGTCGCTGCCCCCTCTACGGACACGGCCCCGCTGGCAACCGGAACCGCACCGACAGCCCCTTCCCGGCCCACGAACGAAGGCACGCAGGCTGAGGCATCCAGAACGCCCGCTGTAGCCGACGCAGCAGCTGCAGCCTCCACGGAACCCGCCGCACCATCCGCGCCAGACACCCCCACCGCGGATGCGTCGAAACCTGCGGAAGGGAGTGACGGAAACGCGTTGCCACAGGTCAAGCCGCTGCCCGCCTACAGCGAAAATGCATCGGTTTCCTACGCGCACGGTGAAAACAAGGCCCTGGGAGCGACTGTCTTCAGCGGCTCCAACGATGAGACGGCTCCCGCCTTCGTGCGCATCACGGCCATCCAGGGCAAGGATGGCGAGGCTGCCGCCGGCACGATGAGCCTGCTGGGCGGCAACGCCATCGTCCCCAATCAGGTCATCTCCCGCGCCGATTTTGACAAGGTGGTGTGGGACGCCTCGAAGAGCGAGGGTGGTTCGTTCAGCTTCGTCCCGGTTCAGGATGCGCAGGGTACGGCTCTGCCGGGCGCGCTCGAGCAGACCGTCACCATTCACGAGGCCCCTGCGCTGCCCACCTACGAGGCCGACATGTCCGTGGCCTATACGTATAACCAGAGCAAGGCGGTCGGCGCTGACATCTTCAACGGCACGGACAGCGCCACCGCACCATCTTTCGTGCGCATCACGGCCATTCAGGGCAAGGACGGCGAGGCTGCTGCCAACACGATGAGCCTGAAGGACGGTGACGCCCTCACGGCCGGCAGCGTGGTTTCCCGTGCCGATTTCGACAAGGTGGTCTGGGACGCTTCTAAGAACGAGGGCGGCTCATTCAAGTTCATTCCGGTGCAGGATGCCCAGGGCACGGCCCTGCCGGGTGCTGTCGAGCAGACCGTCAGCATCAACGAGGCTAGGCCGCTGTACCACATCGCTGCCGAGAACTTTGATCTGTTGGACGCGTACCCTCATCTGGTAAACGAGCACCCAGCCTACGTCCAGGTGACCAATATCGTCGAAGCAAACGACACCAATGGCATCCTTGATGCCCTGGTCCTCGGAGAAGACGGCGGCACCGTGCTGAAAGTGGGCGACATCATCCGAGCAGAGGACTTCGGCCGGGTGTACTGGAACTATGCGTCAAACGACGGCGGGAAGGTCTTTCTCGCCACCTACAACGCCGAAGGACGACTGATCGATCCGGGACGGTACTTCATGGAGCTGGAGCCTTCGTGGAAAACACCAGCCGAGGCCCCCGCGCTGCCCACCTACAAGGCCGACGTCTCCCTGGACTACGCCTTCAACGAGAGCAAGGTCGTAGGTGACGGGATCTTCAACGGGACGGACAGTAAAACCGCGCCCGCCTTCGTGCGCATCACGGCCATCCAGGGCAAGGATGGCGAGGCTGCCGCCCACACGATGAGCCTGCAAGGTGGTGACGCCCTCACGGCCGGCAGCGTGGTTGCTCGCGCCGATTTCGACAAGGTGGTCTGGGACGCCTCGAAGAACGAGGGCGGCTCGTTCAAGTTCATTCCGGTACAGGATGCCCAGGGTACGGCCTTGCCAGGCGCCGTCGAGCAGACCGTCACCATTCACGAGGCGCCTGCACTGCCCACCTACCAGGCCGACATGTCCGTGGCCTATACGTATAACCAGAACAAGGCGGTGGGTGCTGACATCTTCAACGGAACGGACAGTGCAACTGCCCCCGCCTTTGTGCGCATCACGGCCATTCAGGGCAAGGACGGCGACGCTGCCGCCAACACGATGAGCCTGAAGGACGGTGACGCCCTCACGGTTGGCAGCGTGGTTTCCCGCGCCGATTTCGACAAGGTGGTCTGGGACGCTTCGAAGAACGAGGGTGGTTCGTTCAAGTTCATCCCGGTGCAGGATGCCCAGGGTACGGTCCTACAGGGCGCCATCGAGCAGACCGTCAGTATCAACGAGGGCAGACCCATCTTCCACATCCCTGCCGAGAACTTTGATCTGGTAGAAAGGTACCCTCATCTGGCAGACGAACACCCAGCCTACGTCAAGGTGACCAACATCGTCGAAACAAACGACACCAATGGCATCCTTGATGCCCTGGTCCTCGGTGAAGACGGCGGCACCGTGCTGAAAAATGGCGACATCATCAGGGCAGAGGACTTCGGACGGGTGTACTGGAACCATGCGTCGAACGATGGCGGCTCTGCCATAGTCACCCCCTACAACGCCAACGACCGGATGATTGATCCGGGACCGTACCCGATGACGTTGACACCTAAAACTCTAGCCCAGAAGTCGCTGCCCGCGCCTCACCACGAGCAGGAGGCCACGGATGCGTCACCCGAGCTGGTGGGTGTGGCACAGCCGGCCATGAATGGCGCCATGCCGCTGGGGGCTCAGGCGCAGCACCCGGGCATGACGCCCCTTGCCATGAGCAGCACCGCCCTGCTGGACAGCCTGCTGGAACAGCACCCGGGCACCACCGGCCTGCTCTGAACGCCGCAGTCCACGTGTGTCGTCAGACCGGCTCCAGCTTGGCCACGGCCAGGGCGAGCCATTTGACGCCGTGCGGCGCCTTGAAGCGGATCTGGATGCGGGCATCGTCACCATTGCCTTCGATGCCCGTGACCACGCCTTCACCAAAGCGCGCATGACGCAGCGACTGGCCGATGTGGTAGCGGCTGTCGCGCCCGGCTCGGGCCTTGCCGCTGGCATCGCCACTGGCCGGGATGCCCGGATCGGCCGGGCGCACCCAGCCGGACTGGCGGTTGCGCTCGTGCACGGCACTGTCCAGACGCGGGCGCCAGTTGCCGCCGCCGTTGCCACTGCCGCTGCCGTAGCCACCTCCGCCGTAGCCGCCACCGCCGTAGTAGCCCCGGCTACCACGATCCGCCCCCAGCCCCAGGCTGCCCTGGGCACTGGCCGAGGGCATTTCGCTCAGCCATTTCAGCGAACGCTCGGGCAGCTCGGACAGGAAGCGGGACTGCATGTTGTAGCGGGTCTGGCCGTGCAGCATCCGGGTCTGGGCCAGTGACAGGTACAGACGCCGACGTGCACGGGTCATCGCCACGTACATCAGCCGGCGCTCCTCTTCCAGCCCGCCAGGATCGGAAGCCGAGTTCTCGTGCGGGAAGAGCCCTTCCTCCAGCCCGGTGACAAACACCGTCTCGAATTCCAGGCCCTTGGCCGCGTGGACGGTCATCAGCTGCACGGCATCCACGCCCTCCTCGGCCTGGCCATCGCCGGATTCCAGCGAGGCATGAGCCAGGAAGGCCGCCAGCGGCGAGACCTGCACCACGGGCGCGGCATCGGCAGGCAGCACGGCGCCATCCGAAGCAGCGGGCAGCGCGGTGCCGGCCGTGGTGCCCGCCAGGCCCACGCTGGCCGGCGTGGCGGCATCAATGCCGCCTTCGGCCTGGAAGGCCAGCGCTGCGTTGACCAGTTCCTTCAGGTTCTCGATGCGCTCCTGCCCCTCGCGTTCCTGCTCGTAGTGGGTCATGAGACCGCTGCGGCCGATCACGTCGTCGATGCTCTCCGACAGCGGCAGGCGGGCGCTGTTCTGGCGCATGAGCTCGATGAGCATGACGAACTGCAGCAGCCGCGAGCCACCCGCGCCGCTCGTCATCGGCACGGCACGGTAGAGGCTGATGCCATGGGTGCGCGCCGTGTCCTGCAGGTTTTCGAGCGTGCGGGCGCCGATGCCGCGCGCCGGGAAGTTCACCACCCGCAGGAAGGCGCCGTCGTCGTCAGGGTTCTCGATCAGCCGCAGGTAGGCCAGGGCGTGCTTGATCTCGGCCCGCTCGAAGAAGCGCAGCCCGCCGTAGACCTTGTAGGGCACCCCGGCCGAGAACAGCGTGTGTTCCAGGATGCGCGACTGGGCGTTGGAGCGGTACAGGATGGCGATCTCGGAACGCGACATGCCATCGGCCACCAGCGCGCGAATCTCCTCCAGCAGCCACTGGGCCTCGTCGCGGTCGGAAAACGCTGCAAAGATGCGCACCGGCTCGCCCTCGCCCGCGTCGGTCCACAGGTCCTTGCCCAGACGGTGCGCGTTCTGGCGGATGAGATGGTTGGCCGAATCCAGGATGTGGGCATGCGAGCGATAGTTCTGCTCCAGCCGGATCAGCTGCGGGCCGGCATAGTCACGCTCGAAGGCGGCCATGTTGCCCACGTTGGCGCCACGGAAGGCATAGATGGACTGGTCGTCGTCGCCCACCGCGAACAGCGAGGCCCCACCACCGGCCAGCAGCGTCAGCCAGCGGTACTGCAGGTCGTTGGTGTCCTGGAACTCGTCGATGAGGATGTGACGGAAGCGCTGCTGGTAGTGCTGGCGCAGCGGCTGGTTGCGCTGCAGCAGCTCGTAGGCACGCAGCAGCAGCTCGGCAAAGTCCACCACGCCCTCGCGCTGGCACTGCTCGTCGTAGGCACCGTACAGCTCGGCCAGCCGACGGCTGTGGCTGTCATGACCGGACACGTCGGCGGCGCGCAGGCCGGCCTCCTTGCTGCCGTTGATGAAGTGCTGCACCGCCTTGGGCTGGAACTGCTGGTCATCGACGTTGAGCCCGCGCAGCAGCCGCTTGATGGCACCCAGCTGGTCGGCGCTGTCCATGATCTGGAAGCTGGCCGGCAGGCCGGCGTCACGATGGTGTGCGCGCAGCAGCCGGTTGCACAGCCCGTGGAAGGTGCCCACCCACATGGCGCGCGGATTGGCCCCCACCAGCATGGTGCTCAGGCGCGCCATCATCTCGCGTGCGGCCTTGTTGGTGAAGGTGACGGCCATGATTTCGGCCGGCGAGCACTGGCCGGTACCGACCAGCCAGGCGATGCGGGTGGTGAGCACGCGGGTCTTGCCGCTGCCGGCGCCCGCGAGGATCAGTGCGTGTCCGCTGGGGACGGTGACAGCAGCCCGTTGCTGTGGGTTGAGATGGGCAAGTAGATCGGCCATGCCGCCATTCTAACGGGCCGTGTCCTGCCCTGGCCCGGTCTCGGCGGCCGCCCGATCGTGCCCGGACACCTGCTCGGGCGCCTCCGGAAGGGTCTCGGTCGTCGGCTCAGGCACGGACACCTGCGTCGCCGTGAACATTTCCTGTCGTTCCGACGCTTCGAGCTTTCGTCGTGCTGCCTCCTGCCGATCGGAACGCCGGCGGCGGGTGGTGCGTTTCTGCCGGCGGCGCATGACCTGGCCGCCCCAGGAGAGGCGGCGGTATTCCTCTTCGGTATAGCGATGCAGGCCGCCGCCCAGGCGGGGAATGCGGTTGCCCGGATGCGCCATGCTGGGGCCCCAGCGCGCCTGGTAGCCATCGACAGCCCGCCCCTGGCGCTCCCAGCGCCAGGCCATCAGCGCCAGGCACGCCCACCAGGCCAGGGTGGCCAGGGCCAGACCCCGGGGCACGTTCACATGCCAGTAGCCGGTCATCACGTTGGCAAACAGCGCCAGCATCAGCCCGTAGCCCAGCCAGCGGTGGCCATGCTCGAAGATGCGCCGGCGCCGTGTCATGTCGTAGTGATCGCCCGGCACGTCGTGCAGATGCACCAGCGTACGCGGCTGATGCCGCCCGGGGCCCCCGATGCTGCCCCGCAGGGCGATGTTGACCACCAGCAGGAGCAGCACGGCCATGACGCCCCAGCCCATCCAGGCATGGGGATGCGCCAGATGGCTGGCCAGCGACATGCCCTGAAAGGCCATGGCCACGCCCGCCACCAGGCACAGCACGGCGGCCACGCCACACAGGCCATGCACGCGCTGCCAGCCGCGGTGGTTGATGATCCGGGGCCAGTCCTGGCCGGGCACGATCTTCCAGTAGCGTGCCGCCAGCACGGCCACCGGCACCAGCACGGCACCGGCCGTGCCCATCAGCACGCCGTGCCAGAAATCCACCGGGTTGACGTCGTCAAGCGGCCCGGTGTGCAGGGGCGCGCGCAGCCAGTCCAGCCAGCGGGTGAGCTGCGCCAGCAACCAGGGGGGCAGATGAAGGAAATCCAGCATGGGGCGGATGATACTGAACCCCGGGTATCGGAATGCGGAAAATCCGGGAAAAACCAGCCTGCCGCAGCCCGGGTTGTGGCGTCGATGCCGGTGCCGCATCCGCCACGCATGCCGGCTGTGCTCCGGGGACGCGATAGAATCAGGGGTTTACCGTACTCACCTTCTTCTCCTGGCCAAAGAGCCACGCCCCCCATGGACGAGCGTTACGACCCACGAAGCATCGAATCCGAGGCCCGCGCCCACTGGCAGCAGACCAACGCCTACCGCGCCGTCGAGCACGACCCGCGCTTTCCCAAGGGCAAGTTCTATGCCTGCTCGATGCTGCCCTACCCCTCGGGCATCCTGCACATGGGGCATGTGCGCAACTACACCATCAACGACGTGATGTACCGCCACCTGCGCATGAGCGGCTACAACGTGCTGATGCCCATGGGCTGGGACGCCTTCGGCCTGCCGGCCGAGAACGCGGCGCTCAAGAACGGCGTGGCCCCGGCCAAGTGGACGTGGGACAACATCGCCTACATGAAGCAGCAGATGCAGCCGCTGGGCCTGTCCATCGACTGGTCGCGCGAAGTGGCCACCTGCAGCCCCGACTACTACAAGTGGAACCAGTGGCTGTTCCTGCGCATGCGCGAGAAGGGCATCGCCTACCGCAAGCATGGCACCGTCAACTGGGACCCGGTCGACCAGACCGTGCTGGCCAACGAGCAGGTGGTCGACGGCAAGGGCTGGCGCTCGGGCGCGCCGGTGGAAAAGCGCGACATCCCGATGTACTACCTGCGCATCACCGACTACGCCGGCGAGCTGCTGAAAGAAGTGACCGAGCACCTGGAGGGATGGCCCGAGCGGGTGCGGATGATGCAGGCCAACTGGATCGGCCGCTCGGAAGGCGTGCGCTTTGCCTTCGAGCACGACATCCGTGACGAGCAGGGTCAGCCCATCGACGAGGGCCGGCTGTACGTGTTCACCACGCGCGCCGACACGATCATGGGTGTCACCTTCGTGGCCGTGGCCCCCGAGCACCCGATCGCCCGCGTGGCCGCAGCCTCCCGTCCCGCGGTGGCTGCCTTCGTGGAAGAGGCGCGCACCGGCTCGGCGATGGAAGCCGACCTGGCCACGATGGAGAAACAGGGCGTGGACACGGGCCTGGTGGTCCGCCATCCGCTCACCGGCGCTGACGTGCCGGTGTGGGTGGGCAACTACGTGCTGATGAGCTACGGCGACGGCGCGGTGATGGGCGTGCCTGCGCACGATGACCGCGATTTCGTCTTTGCCCACAAGTACGGCCTGCCCATCCGTCAGGTCATCAGTGTGGACAACCAGCCCTACGACACGAACCAGTGGCAGGAGTGGTATGCCGACAAGCAGAACGGCGTCTGCGTGAATTCCGGCCCGCTGCTGGACGGCAAGGGTCACCAGGACGCGGTGGACACGGTGGCTGCCCAGCTGGCCGACAAGGGTCTGGGCGGCAAGCACGTCCAGTACCGTCTGCGTGACTGGGGCATCTCGCGCCAGCGCTACTGGGGCACCCCCATTCCCATCATCCACTGCGAGAGCTGCGGCGAGGTGCCGGTACCCGACAAGGACCTGCCGGTGGTGCTGCCGGAAGATCTGGTGCCCGATGGCAGCGGCAACCCGCTGAACAAGTCGGAAGCCTTCCTGAAGGTGGACTGCCCGTGCTGCGGCAAGCCGGCCCGGCGCGAGACCGACACGATGGACACCTTCATCGATTCGTCGTGGTACTACATGCGCTACTGCTCGCATGACAACAACGAGGCGATGGTCGATGCCCGCAACGATTACTGGATGCCGATGGACCAGTACATCGGCGGCATCGAGCACGCCGTGCTGCACCTGCTGTATGCGCGCTTCTGGACCAAGGTCATGCGCGACATGGGGCTGGTGAAGTTCGACGAGCCCTTCAAGCGGCTGCTCACGCAGGGCATGGTGCTCAACCACATCTACCAGCGGCGCACGGCCAAGGGCGGCATCGAGTACTTCTGGCCGAAGGATGTGGAGAACGTCACCGACGCGCAGGGTCGGGTCGTGGGCGCACGCCTCAAGAGCGACGGCTCCGAGATCGACTACGCCGGCATCGGCACGATGTCCAAGAGCAAGAACAACGGGGTGGATCCCACCTCGCTGATCGAGCGCTTCGGGGCCGACACGGCGCGCCTGTTCGTGATGTTCGCCAGCCCGCCCGAGCAGACGCTGGAATGGTCCGACAGTGGGGTGGAAGGCGCCAGCCGCTTCCTGCGCCGCTTCTGGGCCTTCGGCCATGCCCAGCGCGACGTGGTGCGTGGCGCTGCCGACACCGTGGATGCAGCCGGCCTGTCCGAGGCGTGGCGTGACCTGCGCTACGAGGTGCACACGGTGCTGAAGCAGATCCAGTACGACTACGAGCGCCAGCAGTACAACACCATCGTCTCGGGTGCCATGAAGCTGCTGAACGCCCTGGAAGCCGCTGCACAGAAGCAGGCCCCCACGGCCGCCGCCGATGCCGCCGCGCTGCGCGAGGGGATGTCGATCCTGGTGCGCAGCCTCTACCCGATCGTGCCGCACATCGGCCATGCCCTGTGGCAGGCGCTGGAGCTGGGACGCGGCTTCGAGGGTCGCGAGATCATCGACGCCCCGCTGCCGGTGGTGGACGAGGCGGCACTGGTCAAGAGCGAGCTGGAGCTGATGCTGCAGGTCAACGGCAAGCTGCGCGGTTCCATCCGCGTGCCGGCCGATGCCGACAAGGCCGCCATCGAGCAGGTGGCAGCCGCCTCGCCCGAGGTGGCCCGCATCGGCGAAGGCAAGACGCCCAAGCGCATCATCGTGGTGCCGGGCCGTCTGGTGAACGTGGTGCTGTAAAGGCCTCAAGGAGAAAGCCGCATGTCCCGCCTTCCCGACACTCGCCCCCTGGCCGGCACCACCCGGCGCGGATGGCTGCGGGGACTTTCCCGCAGCGCGCTGCTGGTCGGCCTGGCCGGGCCGCTGGCGGCCTGCGGCTTTCACATGCGCCGCGCCACGCAGCTGCCGTTCAGCACGCTCTACACCAACCTGGCGCCCAACGGCAGCATCGGCCTGGCGCTGCGCCGCGAGCTGTCGCACAGCGAGGGCACCGAGCTGGTGACCGACCCGAAGAAGGCCGAGGTCCGGTTGATGATCCTGCAGGAAGTGCCCGAGCGCGAGGTCGTCGCCTACTCGTCCGAGGGGCGCGCCCGCGAGTACGAGCTGCGATTGCGGCTGCGCTTCCGTGTCGAGGATGCCAAGGGCAACGACCTGATTCCCGAGAGCGAGATCACGCTGCGCCGCGAGATCTCCAACGCGGACAACCAGCTCACGGCCCGGGCCGACGAGGAAGCCATGCTCTTTCGGGACATGAGCAACGACATGGCCCATCAGCTGCTGTGGCGGCTGGCGGCCATCCGGCCGGCAGAGTAAGCGCCCGTCCCATGGGCCAGCGCATCAGCACGCCGGCGCAGCTGCGTCAGGCCATCGGCCAGGGGCTGCCACCGCTCACCTGGGTCAGCGGCGACGAACTGCTGCTGGTCATCGAGGCGGCCGACCTGGTACGTGCCAGGGCCCGCAAGCTGGGCTTCGAGGAGCGCGAGGTGCTGGACATCGACGCGCGCTTCGATCGCAGCCGTCTTGTCGAAGCTACCCAGTCCACGTCGCTCTTTGCCAGCCAGCGGCTGATCGACCTGCGCCTGAACACCAAGCCCACCCGTGAACTGGGCGATGCGCTGCGCGAACTGCTGCCGCGGCTGGACGACGGCACCCGCGTGCTGGTCTCCAGCGCCCATCTGGAGCGCGCCACCACCAGCACGGCCTGGTTCGAGGCTCTGGCCAAACAGATGCTGTGGGTGGAGACGCCGCGCATCGACGCGGGCGCCCTGGGCAAGTGGGTGACCGAGCGGCTGGCCGCACAGAAGCAGCAGGCAACACCTGCCGTGCTGGCGCTGATCACCGAACGCACCGAAGGCAACCTGCTGGCCGCCCACCAGGCCATCCAGCGGCTGGGCCTGCTGCTGCCTCCGGGCGAGCTACCGGCCGAAGCCGTGGCCGAGATCGTGCTGGACAGCGCCCGCTTTGAACTGTTCGGCCTGGTGGATGCGGCGCTGGCCGGCGACCCGGCCCGTGCCGTGCGCATGGCCCGCTCGCTGGCCGCCGAGGATGCCGCCATGCCCCTGCTCTGCTGGGCACTGGCCGACGCGATCCGCAAGCTGCTGCGCATCCAGCAGGCCCTGCAGATCGAGCGCGTCGCTCCCGCCCAGGCCATGCGTGCCGCCGGCGTGTTCGGCAAGCGCGAGGCCATCATGCGCCAGGCCCTTCGTCGCCTGGATATCCAGACACTCGGACACCTGCTGCAGCAAGTGGCCCGGCTCGATAGAATGACCAAGGGTGTGGGCGGAACCGGTCCGGCCGCCGATCCCTGGTTCCACGCCGAGACCCTGCTGGTCGCGCTGGCCGGGGGGCACCTGCCCGGCCCGGTCGAACTGTCCGCCGCGCTGGCCGATGACTGAAACGTCCTGGATGCCGGCGGTCACGTCCCGGCCACGACCTTTCGGTCAGCGGCGCCCGGCACAGCTGCCCCACGGGTCGCATGTGGCTGCTGCGGCGCATGGACCTTCCCTCTGGCTTCTGGAGCTTTCCGATCCATGAACACACCCGACATGGCCACCTACATGGCCAACCTGGGGCGTGCCGCCCGGCACGCCAGCCACGACATGGCCCGGGCCAGCACGGCCATCAAGAACCGCGCGCTGCAGCAGCTGGCCCATGAGATCGATCGCAACCGCAGCCTGGTGCTGACAGCCAACGGCCAGGATCTGGCCAGCGCGCACAGCGCCGGCCTTGACAGTGCCTTCATCGACCGGCTGACGCTCACCCCCGAACGCATCGACGCCATGGTGGAGGGGCTGGCACAGATCATCGCCCTGCCCGACCCGGTGGGCGAGATCAGCGAGCTGCGCCAGCGTCCCAGCGGTATCCAGGTGGGCCGGATGCGCGTGCCGCTGGGCGTGATCGGCATCATCTACGAGTCGCGCCCCAACGTCACCGTCGATGCCGCAGCCCTGTGCCTGAAGGCGGGCAACGCCGCCATCCTGCGCGGTGGCTCGGAAGCCATCCACTCCAACCGCACGCTGGCCGCACTGATGAGCGAGAGCCTGGCCCGCACGGGGCTGCCACCCTCGGCCGTGCAGCTGGTGAGCATGACCGACCGCGCAGCCGTCGACTACCTGATCCGCGACCGCGAATCCGTCGACGTGATCATCCCGCGCGGCGGACGCTCGCTGATCGAGCACATCAGCGCCGAGGCGCGCGTTCCCGTCATCAAGCATCTGGACGGCATCTGTCACGTCTACATTGATGATTCGGCCGACGTGGACATGGCGGTGCGCGTGGCCGACAACGCCAAGACGCAGCGCTACGCTCCCTGCAACACGCTGGAGACGCTGCTGGTGCATGAGGCGATCGCGCCCGAGGTGCTGCCGCGCCTGGGCAGCATCTACCGGATGAAGCAGGTGGAGCTGCGCGTCGACGAACACGGCGCCCGGCTGCTGCAGGAAGCGCAGATCGATTCGGTGCCCGCCACCGAGGACGACTGGCGCACCGAGTACCTGGCGCCGATCCTCGCCATCCGCGTGGTGAAGAGCCTGGATGAGGCCATTGCACACATCAACGAATACGGTTCGCACCACACCGATTCGATCATCACGCAGAACCATGCACACGGCATGCGCTTCCTGCGGGAAGTGGATTCCGCCTCGGTGATGATCAATGCCTCCACCCGCTTTGCCGACGGCTTCGAGTACGGGCTGGGTGCCGAGATCGGCATCTCCACCGACAAGCTGCACGCCCGGGGTCCCGTGGGTCTGGAGGGTCTCACCTCCCAGAAATACGTCGTGTTCGGCCACGGCGAGATCCGGACCTGAACATGGGCACGAACCTCTATCTCTGGACCAAGGTCCTGCACATCGTGATGGTGACGAGCTGGTTTGCCGGGCTCTTCTACCTGCCACGCATCTACGTCAACCTGGCGCAGGTCGATCCGAAAGGGTCGACCGCCGAATACCAGCGGCTGGTGGGCATGTCGCAACGACTCTACCGCTTCATGCTGCCGCTGGCCACGCTGGCCGTGCTCACCGGCCTGGTGCTGTACGTGGGCTTCGGCATCGGCATGGGGGCGGGCTGGATGCACGTCAAGCTTGCCTGCGTGCTGCTGCTGATCGGCTACCACCACGGCTGCGGCCGCCTGCTGAAAAAGTTCGCGGCCGAACAGCGTTCGCACTCCGAACGCTGGTTCCGCGTCTTCAACGAAGGCCCGGTCATCCTGCTGCTGATCGTGGTGGCGATGGTGATCATCAAGCCGTTCTGATCCTCTGCTGCCCTCCTCTGCGCTGCCAGCCCGGACTCCTCCCAGCCCCCTCCTTTCATGATCGCCCTTCGCCCTGCCAGCCGCCATGCGGCCGAACCCGCCCGCAACAGGGCTGACCGACGAGACGCCCCACGACGAGACGCCCCCCCGCGCGACGAGGCCCCCACCTCTCCTTCGGCCGGCACGTTCCATTATTTCTGTCCGTGCCCGCGCGGGCTGGAAGCGGCGCTGGCCGACGAGCTGCGCGCCCTGGGTGCCCACGACATCGACACCCGGCCGGGCGGGGTCGGCTGCCGGGGCGACCTGAAGCTGGCCTACCGCATCAACCTGGAAGCACGGCTGCCCAGCCGCGTGCTGCTGCGCCTGCTGGACGCAGCCTGCCGCAACGAGCACACGCTCTACCGGCTGTGCAACGCCCTGGCCTGGGAAGACTGGTTCGATGCCCGGCAGACGATCCGCGTGGACGTGGTGGCGCAGCGCTCGCCGCTCCGAAGCCTGAACTTCGCCACGCTGCGCATCAAGGACGCCATTGTCGACCGCTTCCGCGACCATGGCGGTGAGCGTCCCTCGGTGGACACCCATCATCCGGACGTGCGCATCAGTGCCTTCCTGACGGCAGACCGCCTGCAGCTGTACCTGGACCTGTCAGGCGAGCCGCTCTTCAAGCGCGGCTGGCGCCACAGTGCCGAGAACCGAGTGGCGGCGCCCCTGAAGGAGAACCTGGCCGCCGGCCTGCTGGCACTGTCGGGCTGGGACGCCCGCCAGCCGCTGCTGGACCCCTTCTGCGGCTCTGGCACGCTGGTCATCGAGGCTGCGCAGATCCTCTGCGATCACGCACCGGGGCTCAATCGCCGCTTCGGCATCGAGCAGCTGCGCCTCCACGATGCCGCGCTGTACGACGGGCTGGTGACGGCACTGCGCGAGCGTGCCCGCCAGGGGATCGGGAAGGCACCGCGCGGCCTGATCCGCGCCAGCGACCTGGATCCGCACGCCATGCGCCTGACGGCCGAGAACCTGCAGACGCTCGGCCTGCCCGATGACCTGGTGGCCATGCAGACACTCGATGCCGTGGATGCCCAGCCAGGCGGCGACACGCCGGGCGTGCTGCTGGCCAACCCGCCCTACAACGAGCGGGTGAGCATTCCGGTGGAGCACTGGCGCGCCATCGGCGCCACGCTGCGCGAGCGCTTCGGGGGCTGGAAGGTCTTTCTGCTGACCAGCGACCGGGGCCTGCCCGGCCAGCTGGGCCTGCGCGAGGATCGCAAGACGCCGCTCTTCAACGGCGCCATCGAATGCCGGCTGTTCGAGTTTGCAATGCGCCAGCGGGGCTAACAGGGCTACCCAGGGATCCCTTGAGGTCCTCTGAATAAGTCCCGCGAACCGGCGCGCCACGGAACGGGATGCAGGACAAGGCGACATTTGCTGTCAATAGCGGCGCTATTGACAGCAAATGGCAACGCAGTCATGCGCCCGTTACGGGGATGCGACGGCCGCGGGGACTTGTTCGGAGGATCCCTAGACAATCACGGCCTTGCCGTAGCCTTCCAGGATGCTGCGGACGCGCTGCACGGTTTCCTTGGGCGGGGGATGCACGCCCTTGAGCTTGTAGTCGTCGCCGCACAGGGCCCACTTGTGGGCGCCCAGCTCGTGGTAGGGCAGGATCTCCACCGTATCCACGTTGTCCATGGGGGCGATGAAGCGGCCCAGCAGATGGGCTGAACGATCGTCGTCGGTATAGCCCGGCACGACCACATAGCGCACGCGTGTCTTCTGCTTGCGCCTGGCCAGGTGCTGGGCAAAGGCCAGCGTGCGCGTGTTGGGAATGCCCACCAGCACGCGGTGGATGTCCGGATCGATCTGCTTGAGATCGAGCATCACCAGGTCGGTGTGGTCCAGCAGCGTCTCCAGCACTTCGTCGTAGTGCAGCGCGTAGCCGTTGGTGTCCAGACAGGTATGGATGCCGTTCTGGTGACAGGCCACGAACCAGTCCCGCACGAACTCGTACTGCAGCAGCGGCTCACCCCCGGTGGCCGTCACGCCGCCTCCCGTGGCCTTCAGGTAATGACGGTAAGACATCACCTGCTTCATCACCTCGGGCACCGTCATCTCGCGGGCCTTGTCGCTCTGCAGGTCCCAGGTGTCGCGGTTGTGACAGTACAGGCAGCGCATCAGGCAGCCCTGCAGGAACAGGACATAGCGAAGCCCGGGGCCATCGACGGTACCGCAGGACTCGATGGAATGGACGAGTCCGGTTCCGTGGTAGCCCCGGTGAAGATGCGGATGCTTCGGCGCGTGGGCAGCCGCTTCGAGATCCGCCTGCGGCACCAGGGGCACCACAGGCGGGGGCGCCGCCCGCCCGGAGGGGGCGGCCGTGCCCGAAGGCACGTCGGCCGGTATCGTCACGCGGTCCTCACATCGAGGCCGTGAAGGTGCGCGTGACCACGTCCTGCTGCTGCTCGCGGGTCAGCGAGTTGAAGCGCACCGCATAGCCCGAGACGCGGATGGTGAGCTGCGGATATTTCTCGGGATGCTCCATGGCGTCCAGCAGCGTCTCGCGGTTGAGCACGTTGACGTTCAGGTGCTGACCGCCCTCCACGCCGTCCTCGTGATGGAAGTAGCCATCCATCATGCCCGACAGGTTGCGCTCACGCGAGCCCTCATCCTTGCCCAGCGCGCCGGGCACGATGGAGAAGGTGTAGGAGATGCCGTCCTTGGCGAAGGCAAAGGGCAGCTTGGCCACCGAGCACAGCGAGGCCACCGCGCCGCAGACATCACGGCCGTGCATCGGGTTGGCACCCGGACCGAACGGTGCACCGGCGCGGCGACCATCCGGCGTGTTGCCGGTCTTCTTGCCGTAGACCACGTTGGAGGTGATGGTGAGCACCGACTGGGTGGGCATGGCGTCGCGGTACATCGGATGCGAGGCCACCTTGGTCATGAAGCGGCGCACCAGGTCACAGGCGATGTCGTCGACACGGTCGTCGTTGTTGCCGAACTGCGGGTATTCGCCCTCAATCTGGAAGTCGACGGCAATGCCCTGCTCGTTGCGGATGGGACGGACCTTGGCGTACTTGATGGCCGACAGCGAATCCGCCGCCACCGACAGGCCCGCCACGCCGCAGGCCATCGTCCGCTTCACGTCACGATCATGCAGCGCCATCAGCGCAGCCTCGTACGAGTACTTGTCGTGCATGTAGTGGATGATGTTGAGCGCCGTGACGTACTGGGTGGCCAGCCAGTCCATGAAGCTGTCCATCCGTGCCATGACGGTGTCGTAGTCCAGCACCTCGTCGGCGATCGGCTCGACCTTGGGGCCGACCTGCATGCCGCTGGTCTCGTCCACGCCGCCGTTGATGGCGTACAGCAGCGTCTTGGCCAGGTTGGCGCGGGCACCGAAGAACTGCATCTGCTTGCCGATGACCATCGGGCTGACGCAGCAGGCGATGGCATAGTCGTCGCTGTTGAAGTCCGGGCGCATCAGGTCGTCGTTCTCGTACTGGATGGACGAGGTGTCGATGGAGACCTTGGCGCAGAAGTGCTTGAACGCCTCGGGCAGCTGCTCGGACCACAGCACCGTGATGTTGGGCTCCGGCGACGGACCCATGTTGTAGAGCGTGTGCAGGAAGCGGAAGCAGTTCTTCGTGACCAGCGTGCGGCCGTCCAGACCCATGCCGCCGATCGATTCGGTGGCCCAGATCGGGTCGCCCGAGAAGAGCTGGTCGTATTCCGGCGTGCGCAGGAAGCGCACCATCCGCAGTTTCATGACCAGGTGGTCGATGAGTTCCTGCGCTTCCACTTCGGTCAGCGTGCCGTTGTGCAGGTCACGCTCGATGTAGATGTCCAGGAAGGTGGCCACCCGGCCGAACGACATGGCCGCGCCGTTCTGCGACTTCACGGCAGCCAGGTAGGCGAAATAGGTCCACTGCACGGCCTCGCGGGCATTGCGGGCCGGGCCGGAGATGTCGAAGCCGTAGCTGGCGGCCATTTCCTTCATCTGGCCCAGCGCCTTGTGCTGCTCGTTGATTTCCTCGCGGCGGCGGATGGTCTCTTCCAGGTTGCGGCCAGCTTCCAGATCGGCCTGCAGCGAGTTGAACTGCTCGACCTTGTCTTCCATCAGGCGGTCGATGCCGTAGAGTGCCACGCGACGATAGTCGCCAATGATGCGGCCCCGGCCATAGGCGTCGGGCAGACCGGTCAGCACGCCGGACTTGCGGCAGCGACGGATGTCGGGCGTGTACACGTCGAAGACGCCCTGGTTGTGGGTCTTGCGGTACTTGGTGAAGGTCTCGACCACCGTCTCGGACAGCGGGGTCTCATAGATGCGGCAGGAGTCCTGCACCATCTTCAGGCCGCCAAAGGGCATGATGGCGCGCTTGAGCGGTTCGTCGGTCTGCAGCCCCACCACCTTTTCCAGCGACTTGTCGATGTAGCCGGGCGCGTGGCTGGTGATGCCGGAGACCGTCTGGGCGTCGATCTTGTAGGGGGCGTGGGTCTTGTTCTCGACCTTGATGCCCTCCATCACCTCAGCCCATAGCTGTGTGGTGGCCTCGGTCGCAGGCGCCAGGAAACTGCCATCCCCGGTATAGGGGGTGTAGTTGCGCTGGATGAAATCACGAACGTCGATCGTCTCTTCCCAAGGACCGGCCTTGAAATCGGCCCAGGCTTCGGGGTGTGCATTTTTGGGGGCCAACATATCGAACTCCTGTTTCCGTGTTTTCTTTGAACCGATCTTTGAATTCTTGTTATATGAACAGCATAGCACTTATGCAATTGCATAAATTATTTATTGGTTTCATGACGTGGGATATTGAGCACTCATCACCCCGAAAAACGACACCCATCACCCCGGAAAATGCAAACGGACCCATCAGGGCCCGTTCGTCGGAAACGGCCCACCAAGGAGCCGTCATGCCATCTGGCGGCCTCCCCCCCGAGCGCCGCCCCTTCCTGCCGGGATCACATCCATGCCAGGCCGGATGCCCCCGGGAAAGGATCACTCATCACGCGCCTGACGCGCCACGTCCGGGAAGTCGCTGAACAGGCCATCGACCCCCAGCTGATAGAAGCGCCGATATTCGGCCTTCGGATCACCCTGATAATCGGACAGCAGCCGGCGCGGCTCGCTGCGGAAGGTGTACGGATGCACGAAGAGACCGGCCGCGTGGGCATCCTTCACCACCCGGGTGGCCGGCAGCGCCACACGGTCGCGTTCGTCGATCAGCCCGTCACGGTTCAGGTCCACCGGCTTGCCATCAGGCCCGATCGTGAGCCGCGACGGAATGATGTAGGCCTTCCACGGACCGATGCCGTCGGCATAGGTGCGGATCTCGGCCAGGCCCTTCGGCGTGAGCAGGTCCTGATAGGTCCGGCTGTCCTTGGCCAGGGTGAAGTCGTAGGGCTGGCCCAGCGGCAGCGACTGGTCCACCGAACCATCCGGGTTCTGGCCGGAGCCGTCGATGAGCTGCACGAGCCGCACCTGGGTGCGCGGACGCAGCGCCTTCAGGTTGCCCACCTCGAAGGACTGGATGATGACCGGGGAATCCTTTTTGGTGTAACCGTAGCGGGCCAGCGCAGCCAGCAGCTTGTCCTCGATGGGCAGGCCCAGCGAGCGATGGTAGGTGCTGTGCTTGATCTCGGGATAGATGCTGATGGTACGCCCGGTGCGACGGCTCTGGTCGCGGGCCAGCTTCAGCACTTCCTCGAAGGTGGGCACCTTGTACTTGCCGTTGTGGCTCTGATCCCGTTCTTCCAGGGGCTGCACGGCACGCAGCGTGCGCAGCTCGGCCAGCGTGAAGTCGCTGACGAACCAGCCCTCTTCCTCGACACCATCGACCGTGCGCTTGCGCTTGCGCTTGGCAAACTCGGGATGGTCCTTCACGTTGGTGGTGGCCGTGATGTTGGGCTCATGCCGTACCACCAGCACGCCATCCTTGGTGGAGACCAGGTCCGGCTCGATGAAGTCGGCCCCGCTGTCGATGGCCCGCTGATAGCCCGCCAGCGTGTGGTCCGGCAGGTAGCCCGCCGCACCGCGGTGCCCCAGCACCAGAGGCTTCTGTCCATTCAGCGTCGGAAAGCGCCCTGCGCTCGCCGAAGCACCCGCAACACCGGTCAGTGCCCCGGCGCTGGCCACCGCCACGCCTGCCTGGGCTGAGCCGTCCTCGACAGCACCCTGCGCCGATTCAGCCGCCGTCTGGCCGCCAGCCGAAGCCCCCGACGCCATGGCCTGGGTCTGGCCGGCACCGGTACGTGCGGCCTGGTCGTCCATCTGATAGCCGCTGCTGCTGGCGCAACCGGCCAGCGCCAGCACGGAGGCTACCGAAATCGCCACGACCCGTGGCCGAAGAACGCGTGAATTCATGACTGTTTGCTCCCGGATGAAAAACAGAAGCATTTTATCTAAACCCGACTTTCGAGGCCGTCCAAACCCCAGAACGGCCTCAAAAAAGGCCGGCACGAAGGCCGGCCCATGAAGCCCCCGGCTTCAGCGGTCGTCATCAACCAGAATCCGGGCGTTGAGCGGCTGCACCGGCCGGTTGTTCGGGCCGCCCATGATCTGTCCCAGGGCCTCGATCTGGGCCTTGCTGGCCTTGACCGGACTGGAGAACACCACCCAGGTCACGCCTTCGCTGCATGGGGGCGTGGTGAGCGATCCGTTGAGCCGGAAGTACGACAGCTTCTTCGGCAGCAAGGGACGGATGTCCAGCGGCTCGGCCAGCTTGCGGGTCTGGCCCTTGGACAGCGACTCGGCGACCAGCGGCGCCAGTGCCGGGTTCTCTTCCCCTTCCTGGAAGACCACGGCCAGCACGGCCAGCGCTCCATCTTCAGCGCCATGCACCAGGTGCAGCTCCAGCGGGAAATGCCGTCCCTTGAAGGTGTGCTCGCTGGGATCGTGGAAATGGAACTGCTTCAGCGTGAACGTGCGGCTGCCGATCTGCAGGGGCGGCTGGCTGCCCGCTGGCGTTGCCTGGAGGGTGTGGCCGTTGTTGACCAGCTCATAGCCCATGGGCTGATAGTCGACCTGCACCGCGTCCTTGTTCGACCGGATGGCGTCATCCTGATTCAGGTCCACGGGCGACTGGTTGCGCCCGATCGAACATTGGGAATAGTCGGCGCTCAGCTCGCCCCAGTAGGCCGGGCCTTCGCTGCCCCCGTAGGACCAGTGCGCCGGCTTGTCAGCCGGTTTCGAATCGGACGATGCGGCCGGAACCTGTCCCGGTGATGCTCCAGCCGCATCCGCCGCGGGCTGAGCCGTCTCTGCCATGGCGGCAGAAGACAGGAACAGTCCCGACAGCAGCAGGGGTACCAACAGTTGCTTGACGTGCATGATTGCCTTCCTCAAATTGGGGATGTGAATCATTTGCCGCCGGATTCATGCCATTCGGTTCCGGGCAGATTCCGTTCGGGCAATCAGCACTTTACACGATACAACTAATGTTTACGAATGTTTCGTCGCGTTGTTCGCGACCCGGGCAGTTACAGCCCTGACAGACGAGGTTCCGCCCCGGTGCGAACCATGTGCCCTGCCCGGAAACCAGGGCACCAGCGACCACGGCCGTTGCCGGCGCGTGGCTCAAGGGAAGACGGAAGCAGCACAGACAGCGCAGGGCGGCAGCCGCCGACTCAGCGCATCTCTTCGACCATCAGGCGCCGATGGGCAGGCTGCACCGGGCGGTTGTTGGGCTGGCCGATCAGGCGGGTCATCGCGTCGATCTGCGCCCGGGTGGCCTGCACGGGCTGGGTGAAGACGACCCAGTTGACCCCCTCGGTGCAGGGGGGCGTGGTGAGCGAGCCATTCAGCCGCAGGTGCGGCAGCCGGCGCGGCAGCAGCACCCGAGTGCCCAGGGGCTTGTCCAGCACGCGCCGTTGCCCTTCGGCCAGGGGCTGGCGCGTGAGCGCCGCCAGCGACGGATTTGAATGCCCTGGCGTGAACACCGTGGCCAGCACGGCCAGGGCGCCGTCGTCGGCTTCGTACACCAGCTGCGCTTCCAGCGGGTAGTGCCGCCCCTTGAAGGTATGCTCGCTGGGGGCACGGAAGACGATGTGCTTCAGCGTGTAGTCATGCCGGTCGATCCGGATCGGATGCTGGGTCTCGAGCGGCACGGCGCGGATGCCCCGCCCGTCGTTGAAGATCTCGTAGCGGATGGGGTGAAAGGCCACGCGCACGGTGCTGCGGCGCGAGCGCGTGGTGGCCTTGCCCAGATCCACCGGTGACTGGACCCACCCCCGGGCGCACTTGCTGTAGGACGGATGCAGCTCGCCCCAGTGGGCCGGGCCATTCTCGCCCTGGTAGGACCAGTCGGCCGGCCATTTGCCCTCCAGGGCCATGGCGGTGACTTCCGAGACCATGACGGTCTCGGGCGCGGCCTGTGCGGGCATGCCCGCAGACAGGATCAGGCCGGACAGCAGCAGGGAGATCGACAGGCGCGTGAAAGCCATGAGTGCCTCCTGATGGGTTTCACACCACTTTACACGGTTCCCCCCGCCCTGCCGAGGGCATGCCCGAAGAACGTGCGGCGCCGTGGTTTCGCTGCCAATGCCGCGGCGCCGCCCGGGCTCAGACGATGCCCAGCTTGCTGCTGGCCGCGGTGGGATCCTCGCTCCGGCGCTTGCTGTTGAGCTTGATGTTCAGGCGCAGGTCGTTGACCGAGTCGGCGTTGCGCAGTGCGTTCTCGTAGCTGATCTGCCCGGCCTCGAACAGGTCGAAGAGGTGCTGGTCGAAGGTCTGCATGCCCAGCTCGCGCGACTTCTTCATGATCTCCTTGATCTCGCTGACGCTGCCCTTGAAGATCAGGTCCGAGATCAGCGGCGAGTTGATCATGATCTCCACCGCAGCCACGCGCCCCTTGCGCCCTTCGGCCGGCACCAGGCGCTGCGAGATCACCGCCTTCAGGTTCAGCGACAGATCCATCAGCAGCTGCTGGCGGCGCTCGTCGGGGAAGAAGTTGATGATGCGGTCCAGTGCCTGGTTGGCGCTGTTGGCGTGCAGCGTGCCCATGCACAGGTGGCCGGTCTCGGCAAAGGCCACCGCATGTTCCATCGTCTCGCGGTCACGGATCTCGCCCAGCATGATCACGTCGGGCGCCTGACGCAGCGTGTTCTTCAGTGCGACGTGCCAGTCCAGCGTGTCGACACCCACCTCGCGGTGTGTGACGATGCAGTTCTTGTGCACGTGCACGAATTCCACCGGGTCCTCGATGGTGATGATGTGGCCGTGGCTGTGCTCGTTGCGGTGGCCGATCATCGCGGCCAGCGTGGTGGACTTGCCCGAGCCGGTGGCGCCCACCATCAGGATCAGGCCGCGCTGCGTCATCGACAGCTCGCTCATCACCGGCGGCAGGTTCAGGGTGGCCAGATCGGGAATCTCGCTCTTGATCACCCGCAGCACCAGGCCCGTGCGCCCCATCTGCGTGAAGGCATTGACCCGGAAGCGGCCGATGCCGCCCGGGCTGATGGCGAAGTTCAGTTCCTTGTTGGCCTCGAACTCGGCCGCCTGGCGGTCGTTCATCAGCGCCCGCGCCAGCTCGATGGTGTGCTGGGTGGTCAGCGGCTTGTCCGAGACCGGCACCATCTTGCCGCTGATCTTGAAGGCCGGCGGGAAGTCCACGGTCAGGAACAGGTCCGAACCGTCCTTGGCGATCATCAGCCGCAGCAGGTCGTACAGGAAGGCCGACGCCTGCTCACGTTCCATCAGGGCAGTCTTCTGGGCACCAGCGGCGGGACGTGCGGCGGCGGGTTGGGCGGCAGAGCTCATGTCAATGTCTCGGAAACGGCCGGCATGCGCAAACGGATCGTCATGCCGGCATCAGGCTTACAGCGGGAAGTTCTCTTTCACGGCAGCCGCGGCGCGTGCCTCGGCCATCGAGATGACGTTCTTGCGGACCAGGTCGGTCAGACACTGATCCAGCGTCTGCATGCCCTGCGAACCGCCGGTCTGGATGGCAGCGTTCATCTGCGACACCTTCGCCTCGCGGATCAGGTTCCGGATGGCGGGCGTGCCGATCATGATCTCGTGCGCCGCCACACGGCCGTTGCCGTCCTTGGTCTTCAGCAGCGTCTGCGAGATGACGGCCTTCAGCGATTCGGACAGCATGGCGCGCACCATGTCCTTCTCGGCTGCCGGGAACACGTCCACGATACGGTCGATGGTCTTGGCTGCGGACGAGGTGTGCAGCGTGCCGAACACCAGGTGGCCGGTCTCGGCCGCCGTCAGCGCCAGGCGGATGGTTTCCAGGTCACGAAGCTCACCCACCAGGATGATGTCCGGGTCTTCACGCAGCGCGCTCTTGAGCGCGTTGTTGAACGACTGGGTGTGCGGCCCCACTTCGCGCTGGTTGATCAGGCAGCGCTTGGACTCGTGCACGAATTCGATCGGGTCCTCGACGGTGAGGATGTGACCGTAGACGTTCTCGTTGATGTGGTTGATCATCGCCGCCAGCGTGGTCGACTTACCGGAGCCGGTCGGACCGGTCACCAGCACGATGCCGCGCGGCTGCATGGCGATGTCGGTGAAGGATTTGGGGCAGTTGAGCTGCTCCAGCGTGAGGATCTTGGACGGAATCGTACGCATCACCGCGCCGGCGCCCCGCTCCTGCACGAAGGCGTTCACACGGAAACGTGCCAGGCCGGGAATCGAGAACGAGAAGTCGCACTCCAGGCGCTCTTCGTATTCCTTGCGCTGCGAGTCGTTCATGATGTCGTAGATGAGGTTGTGCACCTCTTCATGATCCATCGCCGGCAGGTTGATCCGCCGCACGTCGCCATGCACCCGGATCATCGGCGGCAGCCCCGCCGACAGGTGCAGGTCCGACGCCTTGTTCTTGACCGAAAACGCCAACAGCTCTGTGATGTCCATGCCCAGAATCCCGAAGGGCCAGGATGGCGCGGCAGCCCCCGCAGGGTGCGCGACCCGCATGGTGCGCCCCTGCCGGCCGATCCCTGGCCTGCATTGTGTCCACGGCAAACCCGTGGCTTTCCAGCGGCCATACTAGGGGGAAAGGCGCCCTGCCCCGACATCGGGCTGGCGAACTTGCAGCGGGGGGCGACAGACGGCCATCCCGAGTGACACAGTTCCTCGCAGGCCGGCGGTCAGGACGTAAAAGGCTTTGCGGTGAAGGACGGGGATCGATGGCGTTCCTGCGTCTGACTCCAGGCCGGAAAACGTTCCGGCACAGGATCCGGCAAGCACGGTGCGGACGGAAGCAGGATCACCCGACCCGCAAAAATACACTTCAAAAACGCTTTGTTACACCAAGTTCAGGACTCATGGAAAATCATCCGACAGTCGCGGCACGCGATCGATATACTGGAATGATTGAAAACCCATGAGATTCTGATCGTGCACGAAGATGCGTCCTCGAAGAAGGGTCCCGGACATCCATGGCCCGGTCAGCCCTCGACAGTATCCCCGGCTTCTCCGACCGATCCCAGAAACCACTGGCGGCCGGACCCCGCCATGGACCGCTGGCAGGATGACCTGATCGGCGCCGTTTCGGGCGACAGCGCCAGCGAGCGTGAGGTGTTCGAGTGCATTCAGCGCGCCAGCCGTGCCCTGGGCTTTCAGCATGTCTCGTATGGTTTTCAGGCCCCCCTGCCCCTCAGCCGCCCCAAGTTCACTTGGCTGAACGATTACCCGGGCGACTGGCAGACGCATTATATGGATGCGGGTTATCCGGCCGTGGATCCGCGCATCATCCGGGCGCGGCAATCTTCCGAGCCGTTCATCTGGAACGAGACGCTATTTTCCGAGGTGCCGGAACTGTGGGCCGACCTGCAGGCACGCGGCATCCAGCATGGCTGGTCGCAATCGACGCTGCATGAACCCGGCGGCATCGGCATGCTGTCGCTGTGTCGCAGCACGCCCATTACCGAACAGGACCTTCAGACCCGCCTGCAGCACATGCAGTGGCTGGCGCTGCTAGCCCACAAGGCATTTTCAAAGCTCATTCGCGCCCGGATCGCCAGCAATGCACCGTCGCTGACGGAACGCGAGCTGGAGGTGCTGCGCTGGACGGCCGACGGCAAATCGGCGCAGGACATTGCCGAGATACTGCTGCTGTCCAAGAACACGGTGGATTTCCATATCCGGAATTCCATCAACAAGCTGGATGTTCCCAACAAGACCGCCGCGGTGGTTCGTGCCGTGCTGCTGGGGCTTTTCCAGTAGCGCGGCCGACGGCGTGTCGTGCCCCACTGGGCCCCAGTCCTGCCCTGCACGACGCATGCCCATGCACGCATGGTTCCGTGCGGAACACGCACCCATGAATCATGCCAATGGTCAGGCCGAATTTTGGTAGTTTTCTTTTCCTCCCATTTTTAACAGCATAAAGCTCCGGTGTTTCGTGTCTCCCGCCCCGCAGGGGCTGTGGAAGCTGGCCACGGAGCGCTCTCCGGACGGGAAGGTCCGGGCTTTCGGTGGGCACAGAACGACAGACACACAGACATGGACAAGTGGCAGGAGGAGCTGATTCGTCATCACGCCGACGAATCGACAGACATGCGCACGGTATTCAGCACGATCGAGAAAGCTGCGCATGCACTGGCGTTCGATCACGTGGCCTATTGTTACCAGGCATCATTGCCGGCCAGCAAGCCGCGCATCACGCTGATCGACAATTACCCGAAGGCCTGGCGGGCCCGGTATCTGGAAGCGGGTTATCTGGAGCAGGATCCGCGTCTTCAGTGCGGCGCACGCTCGCAGCGGCCGATCATGTGGACCGACGAGCTGTTTTCCGAAGTGCCCGCACTGTGGCGAGATTCGCACGAGCATGGCCTGTGCCATGGCTGGAGCCAGTCCGTGCAGGACGGTCCCGGCGGGATGGGCATGACGTCGCTGTCACGCACGCTCCCTGCCCTGTCTGCCCACGAGCTGAACGAGAAGTACGACCGCATGCAGTGGCTGGCCCAGATGACGCACACGCTGCTGTCGCGGATCATCCGCAGCCAGAATGCCGCCCGCGTGCGTCATCTGACCAGCCGCGAGATCGAGGTGCTGAAGTGGACGGCCGACGGCAAGTCCTCCCAGGACATTGCGGACATCCTCACGCTCTCGAAGAACACGGTGGACTTCCACATCAAGAACACCGTCCAGAAGCTGAACGTGCCCAACAAGACCGCGGCCGTGGTGCAGGCCGTGCTGCTGGGCCTGATTCACTGAGTCTTCGGCAGGACCACGCAGGCCCGTGGCCCGACGTGTGGCCGGACACTGTCCCCCGCCGCCAGCTGATCTTCCTTCCTCCGCGGCCGTCGCTGGCGTAGCACCGTGGATGCCCGGCGGGCCCCCCACCTCCAGCCCCTTCTGATCCCCTCCTGCTTCTGTCTGCCCTCGCCCTTCCCGGCCTGCCCTGCTTTCCGGATGGGCACCTGCCTTCTTCCAGCTGCCTGACAGGATCTATCCCGACGGCTTTACTCGACAAATAATAGTGATATATATTCTCACTCTCGTTTTACGGGGCGCCATCCCGCCCTTCGCGGATCGGGTGGCGCATCTCTTTTGATAGATGTAGAATATCAAGATCAATACCTTGATTGCACAATATGAACAGAGACACATTCGCAGGTGCGAACCACCGCGCCACTTCCCCTGCCATTGCATGCACCCGCTCCGCATCGCGCGGAACGTCGCGCCGCACCCTGCTGGGCGCCCTGTCGCTGGCCCTGGCCAGCATGGCCACTGCGGGCCTGATGCTGGGCAGCCAGCCGGCACACGCCGCCGATGCCGCCTCGTCGGCCCCGAAATTCAAGGTCGTCACCACCTTCACCATCATCGCCGACATGGCGCGCAACGTGGCCGGTGATGCCGCCGACGTGCAGTCGATCACCAAGCCTGGCGCCGAGATCCACGACTACCAGCCCACGCCGGGAGACCTGGTGCGGGCCCAGGGTGCGCAGCTGGTGCTGTGGAACGGGCTGAACCTGGAGCGCTGGTTCGAGCGCTTCTTCCATCGGCTGAAGAAGGTGCCGGGTGTGGTCGTGACCGAGGGCATCAAGCCCATGTCGATCACCGAGGGCCCCTATTCCGGCAAGCCCAACCCGCATGCCTGGATGTCGCCGGAAAACGGCATCATCTACGTGGACAACATCCGCGACGCCCTCATCCAGCATGACCCGGCCCATGCGGACACGTACCGCACCAACGCCGAACGCTACAAGCAGCAGATCCGGGCCACCATCGACCCCATCCGCCAGCAGGTCGAGGCCCTGCCGGCGCAGAAGCGCTGGCTGGTGAGCAGCGAGGGCGCCTTCAGCTACCTGGCGCGCGACTTCGGGCTGCGCGAGCTGTATCTGTGGCCGATCAACGCCGACCAGCAGGGCACGCCGCAGCAGGTGCGCCATGTCATCGATGAGGTGCGCAAGCATCACATTCCGGCCGTCTTCAGCGAAAGCACCGTGTCGGCCGCGCCCGCCCAGCAGGTGGCCCGCGAAACCGGGGCACACTACGGGGGTGTCCTCTACGTGGATTCGCTGAGCGAACCGGACGGTCCGGTGCCCACCTATCTGGACCTGCTGCGCGTCACTTCCGAAACCCTTGCCAAAGGCCTGTCTCATTGAACAAGGACGCTTCCGATCCCTCCCGCCTGCGGCCAGCAACGGCCGATGACGACCCCGCGTGCCGTGCCGGACTGGACGTGCGCGGGGTCACCATCACCTACAACAACGGCCATACGGCGCTGAGGGACGCCGGCTTCTGCACGCCCCTGGGCAGCATCACTGCCCTGGTAGGCGTCAACGGCAGCGGCAAGTCCACGCTCTTCAAGGCCATCATGGGTTTCCTGAAACCGGCGGCCGGCACCATCCAGGTGCTGGGCCAGTCGGTTTCGGCCGCCATCGGCCGGAACCTGGTGGCCTACGTACCGCAGAACGAGGAGGTGGACTGGGACTTCCCGGTGCTGGTGCAGGACGTGGTGATGATGGGCCGCTATGGCCACATGGGCTTCTTCCGCCGCCCGCGCCCGGCCGACCGCGAGGCGGTCGACCAGGCGCTGCAGCGCGTGCAGATGGACGAGCTGCGCCATCGCCAGATCGGTGAGCTGTCGGGCGGCCAGAAGAAGCGCGTGTTCCTGGCCCGTGCGCTGGCCCAGCAGGCGAAGGTGATCCTGCTGGACGAACCCTTCACCGGGGTGGACGTGAAGACCGAGGACGCCATCATCGAGCTGCTGAAGGCGCTGCGCGACGAAGGCTGCGTGATTCTCGTCTCCACCCACAACCTGGGCAGCGTGCCCGAGTTCTGCGACCGCACGGTGCTGGTGAAGAACACGGTGCTCACCTACGGCCCCACCGAGCAGGTCTTTACCCGCCCCAATCTGGAGCTGGCCTTTGGCGGCGTGCTGCGCCACTTCGACCTGCCGCATTCGCACGATGACGCGGGCGGCCCCCTGCCCGTGGGCATCATGACCGATGACGAGCGCCCACTGGTGCTGGTGGGCGGGCGTTCCGCCGTGCGCGGCAACCCGGACAGCATCACGGCCGTACCGTCGTCCGGCAGGAGAGATCCCGCATGAGCTGGGCGCTGCTGCTGGAACCCTTCGGCTATGCCTACATGACCAACGCCATGTGGGTGGCGACGCTGGTGGGCGCCGTCTGCGCCTTCCTGTCGTGCTTCCTGATGCTGAAGGGATGGTCGCTGATCGGTGACGCGCTATCGCATTCGATCGTGCCCGGGGTGGCCGGTGCCTACATGCTGGGACTGCCCTTCTCGGCCGGCGCGTTCTTTGCCGGGCTGATGGCCGCCGGCGCCATCGGCTTTCTCAACCGCCACACCCGTCTGAAGCCCGATGTGATCATCGGTCTGATCTTCAGCACCTTCTTCGGGCTGGGGCTCTTCATGGTGTCGGTCTCGCCCACGAGCGTCAACATCCAGACCATCGTGCTGGGCAACATCCTGGCCGTCACGCCAGGCGACATGCTGCAGCTGGTCATCATCGGCGCCGTCACGCTGGCGGTGCTGCTGCTGAAGTGGAAGGATCTGCTGGTCATCTTCTTCGACGAGGCCCATGCACGCAGTGTGGGCCTGCATCCGGGGCCGATGAAGCTGATCTTCTTCGCGCTGCTGGCCGCCTGTACCGTGGCCGCCATGCAGACGGTGGGGGCCTTCCTGGTCATTGCGCTGATCGTCACGCCTGGGGCCACCGCCTACCTGCTGTCGGACCGCTTCGGCCACGTCATCATCATGGCCACCGTCATTGGCGCCGTCAGCAGCTTCATCGGCGTCTATGCCAGCTACTTCCTTGATGGCGCCACCGGGGCCGTGGTGGTGCTGGTGCAGGCAGCCCTCTTCGCGCTGGCCTTCCTGTTCGCCCCCACCCATGGCCTGCTGGCCGCCCGGCGTCGGCGGCGTCAGGCCGTGAGCGGCTGACACCGGGGCCGCATCCAGCGGCCCGCTGTCGCCCTTCCCGTTTTCCTCATCCACCCGCCACTTCCTGCCCCTTTCCGATTCCCTTTTCCACCATGGACCTCGACACCCTGCTGCTTCCCCTGCAATTCGACTTCATGCGGGACGCACTGCTGATGGCAGCGGTGGTAGCCGTGCCCTGTGCGCTGCTGTCGTGCTTTCTGGTGCTGAAGGGCTGGGCGCTGATGGGTGACGCCATTTCGCATGCCGTCTTCCCGGGCGTGGTGATCGCCTACATGATCGGCATCCCGCTGGCGGTGGGGGCCTTCGTGGCCGGCATGGGCTGCGCGCTGCTCACGGGCTACGTGAACGAGCACAGCCGCATCAAGCAGGACACGGTGATGGGCGTGGTGTTCTCCAGCATGTTCGCCCTGGGGTTGCTGCTGTATGTCTGGGCGCGCAGCGAAGTGCATCTGGAGCACATCCTGTTTGGCGACGTGCTGGGCACCAGCCCGCAGGATCTGCTGGAAAGCGGCAGCATTGCCCTGGTGGTGGCCGGCTGGATCAGCCTGAAATGGCGCGACCTGATGCTGCAGAGCTTCGACCCGGTCCAGGCGCGCACGGCGGGGCTACCGGTACGCCTGCTGCACTATGCGCTGCTGGCGGCGGTGTCGCTGGCCGTGGTGGGAGCGCTGAAGTCGGTGGGCATCGTGCTGACCATCTCGCTGCTGATTGCTCCGGGGGCCATCGCCCGGCTGCTCACCCGCACCTTTGGCCGCATGCTGGTAGTGGCGGTGCTGCTGACGGTCGTGACCTCGCTGGTGGGCGTCTACCTGGCCTTCTTCCTGGACAGTGCGCCGGCCCCCACCATCGTGCTGCTGCTGGCCCTGCAGTTCATCGTGGCGCTGGGCATCGGCACGCAGCGGGAGCGTCGGGCGCAGGCCTCGCTCAGCCTTCCAGACAGGCTTCCAGCCCAGGAGCTACCTTAGGGATGCGCTCGGCGTCGGCCTGCTGACGGAAACTGGCAGCGGGCGTGGCTATCATGGTCTGATCGCTCATTCCCTCCGGAGCCCGGACATGCACACCTTCAATCATCGGGATGGCCAGCAACTGGACATCGACGGCGCACGCATCTATGTGGAGGAACAGGGCAACCCGGACGGGCCGGCGCTGCTGTTCCTGCCGGGCGGCTTCGACCAGATCGAGACCTGGAACCTGCTCACGCCGGGGCTGGCCGCCACGCACCGCCTCATCGGCATCGACAGCCGTGGGCACGGCCGCTCCACGCTGGGCCCGCGGCCGCTGTCCTACCGCCGCCTGGAAGAGGACGTGAAGGCCGTCGTGCGGCATCTGGGACTGACGCGCTATGGCGTCATCGGCCACAGCGATGGCGGCATCGTGGCGCTGCGGCTGGCGTCCGATCCGGCCAATCCGGTCACGCACATCATCCCCATCGGGGCCCAGTGGGAACTGCCGCCCGACGATCCGGCCCGCGACGAGCTGGCGCAGGCCACACCCGACTTCTGGCGGAAGCTCTTCCCGGGAACCCGCCAGACCTATGGCGTGGGCACCTACGAGGCACTGAACCCCGAACCGGACTTCGATACCTTTGCCCGGGCCGTGCTGGCCATGTGGCTGAGCGACGGCGAGGATGCCTATCCGGGCGAACGCATCCGTAACATCCAGGCCCGGACGCTGATCATCCACGGCGAGGAGGATCCCTTCGTCAGTCGCCCCCACACCCAGGCCCTGCTGGACCGGGTGCCGCACGCGAAGCTGCTGCACCTGCCGTTCACGGAACATTCGGCCCACGAAGAGCGGGTGGACTGGGTGCTGCCGGTGATTCGGGAATTCCTGGGGGTTTCAGACACCCTTGAAGAGCCTGTGAAAGAATAGGAGACGATCCACGCACAGGAGGGCTCACGATGTCTGAATACACGACGGTTCCATCCGGCAGCACGACGGCGACCGACACTGCGCCCACGGTCGACGCGGTGGTCTTCGACCTGGGCGGAGTGCTGGTGGACTGGAACCCGCGCTACCTGTACCGCAAGATCTTCAGCACCGAGGCCGAGGTGGAAGACTTCCTGGCCCGGGTCTGTACGGCGGAATGGAACCAGGAGCAGGACAGGGGCCGCCCCTGGGCCGAGGCGGTGAAGCTGCTGCAGGCGCAGTTTCCGCAGTATGCCGACGAGATTGCCGCCTACCACCTGCGCTGGCCCGAGACACTGAATGGCGAGCTGCCCGAATCGGTGGCGCTGCTGGAGCAGCTGCGCAGCGAGCCAGTGCGGCTGCTGGCACTGACCAACTGGTCGGCCGAGACCTTCCCGGTGGCGCGCGAACGCTTTGCCTTCCTGCAGTGGTTCGAGGACATCATCGTGTCCGGCGAGGAGAAGGTGATCAAGCCGGAGGCCGAGATCTTCGGGCTGCTGGTGCAACGCCATGGGCTGATGCCGGAGCGCACGGTGTTCATCGATGACTCGTTGCGCAACGTGGAGGCTGCCCGGGCACTGGGCTTTCGGGGCATCCACTTCACCGGGACGGATTCGCTGCGCAACGGGCTGCAGGCGCTGGGGTTACTGCAGCACGCCTGAGAAACTCGACAGAGCGAAAAGACAAAAAGCCGACACCCGCGCGCTACGGGAATCGGCTTTCCAAGTACGGGTGCAGAGGGAACAGACCCCGCTGCACTCAACCGGGTGTGCGGATCATCGGCCGGGCGAAGCCGGCCGACAAGGCACCATCAGGCCATGGCCTTGATGGCAGCCGACAGCCGGCTCTTGTGGCGGGCAGCGGCGTTCTTGTGGATGATCTTCTTGTCGGCGATGGAGTCGATGACGCTCATCGAAGCCCGGAACTGGGCCGCGGCGGCTTCCTTGTCGCCAGCGGCAACGGCCTTGCGCACCTTCTTGATGGCGGTACGCAGGCGCGAACGCAGGCTGCTGTTGTGGGCGTTCAGTTGGACTGCCTGGCGAGCACGTTTGCGCGCCGACGCGATGTTTGCCATGGAGCGGTTTCCTCTAGGAGCCCGAGGGCTCTGGTAGACAACGGGAACGACTGCGGGCCGCCCGGTTGCGTATGTTCACGATCGGGCAACACTGCCCGAAAACTAAGCTTATCATTATAGCGTCCGATCTTCGGTGCCTTCAAGTCTGCGACAGGACATGATGCGTCCGGGCCTCCATGAGCGCCCCAGGCATCCCTTCCCATTACCTTCACCCCGCTTTCCATCGTGAACCTCCTCCGCGCTGCCGCCACCATCAGTGGCCTGACCCTCGTTTCCCGCATTCTTGGTCTGGTCCGGGAGACGCTGGTGGCCTCGGTCTACGGCGCGGGGGCGCTGACGGACGCCTTCTTCGTGGCCTTCCGCCTGCCCAACATGCTGCGGCGGCTGTTTGCCGAAGGGGCTTTCACGCAGGCCTTCGTGCCGGTGCTGGCGCAGAGCCAGCAGCATTCGCCCGAGGAAACACGCCGGGTGCTGGATGCGGTGGCGACGATGCTGTTCTGGGTGCTGACGGCCGTGGTGGCCGTGGGCGTGCTGGCTGCACCGTGGCTGGTGTGGATGGTGGCCAGCGGCCTGCGGCAGGATCCGCAGACCTTCTCCATCGCCGTGCTGATGACGCGCTGGATGTTCCCGTACATCCTGCTGATCTCGCTGGTGGCGCTGGCCGCTGCGGTGCTGAACCTGTGGAAGCGCTTTGCGGTGCCGGCGTTCGCCCCCGTGCTGCTGAACATCTCCATCATTCTGGCGGCGCTCTTTCTCAGCCCGTACTTCGATCCGCCGGTGCTGGCCCTGGCGGCCGGCGTGATGATCGGCGGCGTGCTGCAGCTGCTGTGGCAGGTGCCGTCGCTGGTTCGCATCGGCATGCTGCCGCGCATCCGGCTGTCGTTCTGGCACGCGCTGAAAGATCCGGCCGTGCAACGGGTGATGAAGAACATGGCCCCCACACTGCTGGCCGTGTCGGTGGCGCAGTTCAGCCTCATCATCAACACGCAGATTGCCTCGTGGCTGGCGCCGGGCAGCGTGTCGTGGGTCAGCTACGGCGACCGGCTGATGGAGTTCCCCACCTCGCTGCTGGGCATCGCCATGGGCACGCTGCTGCTGCCCAGCCTCTCGCAGGCCAATGCGTCGGGCAACACGCAGCGCTACAGCGACCTGCTGGACTGGGGGCTGCGGCTGGCACTACTGCTGGCCACGCCGGCCATGGTGGGTCTGGCGCTGATGGCCAAGCCGCTGACGGCGCTGCTCTTTCACTATGGCGCCTTCAGCGAGCATGACCTGCTGATGACCTCGCACACCGTGCGTGCCTACGGGGCCGGGCTGTTTGCGCTGACGGCCGTGCGCATCCTGGCGCCGGGCTTCTTTGCCAAGCAGGACGTGCGCACGCCGGTGAAGATCGCCGTGACGGTGCTGATCTGCACGCAGCTGATGAACCTGGCACTGGTGCCGTGGCTGGCCCATGCCGGGCTGGCGCTGTCCATCTCGCTGGGCGCCTGGCTGAACGCCGGCTGGCTGCTGCGCGGCCTGAAGAAGCGCGGCAGCTACACGCCCCGTCCGGGCTGGCGGCCCTTCATGCTGAAAGTGGCGCTGGCGCTGGCCGTGATGTCGGCCCTGCTGGGCTGGGGTGCCGAGTCCTTCGACTGGGCTGCGCTGCAGGCCACGCCCTGGCTGCGCATTGCCATGGTGCTGGGCATGGTGGCCGGCGGCGCCCTGCTCTACTTCGGGCTGCTGATGGCCATGGGACTGAACATCCGGCAGGTGATGCGGCCGCCGGCGGAGAACGGTTGAGGGGCGGTGCACGGTGCTGATGACGGCGAACTATCAGTTCTGAGCCGGGTGCAGCCCAACGGTGCCGGCCGTCCATGCATCGGACGGCTGCACCGCGGATAGGGGGCCGGGTACACCATGCGGGACCGGAACTCCCGAAAGACGGGTGCGCCTGACGACCGGCCGGCTCTTTCCGGCGCCGCGCATCCCCATCCGCCATGCAAGCAGCCCAGCCCGAGACCCCGTCAGCCCTTTCCTGCCCCTCCTGCCGCGCCCCGATGCGGACGCTGCGGCTGGGCGGCCAGCATGACACCGAGATCGTGCTGGACCTGTGCTTTGCCTGTCATGGCATCTGGTTCGACCGGCGCGAGAACCTGCTGCTGTCACCCGACGGCGTGCTGACGCTCTTTCGCACCCTGCACGCCCACCGTGATGATCCGCAGCTTCCGTTGAAGGAACGCATGGCCTGCCCGCGCTGCCGGCAGGCGCTGGTGCGCGGCACCGACCGCACCATCAGCGGCGCCTATACGGTTCATCGCTGCCCCCGCCAGCACGGGCATTTCAGCACCTTCCCGGCCTTCATGGTGGAAAAAGGCTTCGTGCGCCCGCTGGCGCCGGCCGAGGTTCAGGCACTGGCCCGCACGCTGCGGGTCATCCATTGCAGCAGCTGCGGCGCCCCGGTGGATCTGCGTCAGCACCACGCGTGCCCCTACTGCCGCTCGGCCTTCTCGCTGCTGGATCCGGACGCGGTGACGCAGGCCATGCAGCGCTACCAGGAACGCAGCGAGCAGCAGGCCCAGGCCGCCCAGGTTGGCACGCAGGGCGAGAAAGCCCTGCCTGCCGAGGCCCGCGCCAGTCTGACGCTGGCCCGGCACCAGGCCGGCTATCTGCAGGAAAAGCACCGCCAGCGAGAACAGATGGAGCGCTGGCGTGAGAGCAGCTTGCCCGGAAGCCCGCCCTTCATGGACGAGCTGTGGAGCTGGGGACTATCGCTGCTGTGGCGCACCCTCCGGCGGCTGTGGTGAGGAGGTTGGTCTGCCAGCCGATGCTGCTTGGTCCGCCCGTCGACGCCAACGCCGATGGCCTTATCCTCCCGCCATTGGCTCCGACGGGGGACAGACAGAGCGGCAAACTGGCGGACGGCCGGCGTGTGGCTACTTGAAGAAGACCCCCAGCAGCACGCCCAGGAAGACAGCGGCGCCAAACCAGTTGTTGTGGTTGAAAGCGGCAAAGCACCCTTCGCGGGTGCGGTGACGGATGAGGAAGTAGTGGTAGATGGCCACGCCGGCCGCCAGCACGATGCCGACCCAGTACCAGGATGACAGCCCCTCGCGGGCAAAGGCCCAGACCAGCAGCAGCAGGCTGATGGCGTAGCAGCTCATGACCGCCAGCACGTCGTGGCGGCCAAAGGTGATGGCCGAGGTGCGGATGCCGATCTTCAGGTCGTCGTCGCGGTCGACCATCGCGTATTCGGTGTCATAGGCCACTGTCCAGAAGATGTTGGCCAGCAGCATGATCCAGGCCGACAGCGGGACGGTATCGGTCAGTGCGGCAAAGCCCATCGGGATGCCGAATCCGAAGGCAATGCCCAGATAGGCCTGCGGGATGGCGAAGAAGCGCTTGAAGAACGGGTAGCTGCCGGCCAGCACGGCTGCCACTACGGCCAACCCCCAGACCAGCGGCCCGAAGGGAAAGACCAGGGGCAGAGCCAGCAGGCTGAGCACCACGAAGACGGCCACGGCCTCCCACGGCGCAATGGCCTTGCGGGCCAGCGGCCGGTCGACGGTGCGAGCCACCTCGCCGTCGAAGTCGCGGTCGGCGAAGTCGTTGATGGCGCAGCCGGCCGAACGCATCAGCACGGTGCCCAGACAGAAAGCGAACAGGGGATAAGCTGGCGGCCAGCCATGGCTGGCCACGAACAGCGCCCACAGCGTGGGCCAGACCAGCAGCAGGATACCGATGGGCTTGTGCAGGCGCACCAGCCGGACGTACAGGCCCAGCCGGTGCAACCAGGGATGCCCGCCCGATGCGGGGGTGTCGATCACTACTGTTCCTTGCCCAGCAGGAGTTGCACGGCGTGACGCGCGGCGATCCATTCCTCGTTGGTGGGCTGGATCACGACCTTGACGGCACTGTCAGGCGTGGAGATGACCGGAGCATTGGCCTTGTTGGCTTCCTGATCCACCTTGATGCCGAAGTAGGTCATCCCTTCCAGGATGCGACGGCGGATCTCGGCACTGTTCTCACCTACACCTGCGGTGAATACCAGCATGTCGATACCATTCATCATGGCAATGAGCGAACCGATCTGGCGGATGACCCGACGCACGTAGAGGCGCATGGCGTCACGGATGCGCTCGCCGACCTCGCCTTCCTCGTTCTCGCGGGCCAGCAGCACCCGGGGCTCGGGCGACAGGCCGGAGACGCCCAGCAGGCCCGACTTGTGATACAGCATGCGGGTCATGTCCTTCAGGCTGAGCTTTTCCGATTCCATCAGGAAGAGGATGGCGCCGGGATCGAGGGTGCCGGGACGGGTGCCCATCATCAGGCCGTCGAGCACCGAGAAGCCCATGGTGGTGGACTGGCTCTTCAGGTCCTCCATGGCGCAGAGGCTCGCGCCGCTGCCCAGGTGGGCCACGATGACCTTGCCCTTGGAGATGTCGCCATAGAGCTCGGGCAGTGACAGCGCCATGTACTCGTACGACAGGCCATGGAAACCATAGCGGCGCAGGCCCTTGTCCCAGACCTCATGCGGCAGCCCCAGCTGCTTCTCCACCTTGGGCATGGTGTAGTGGAAGGAGGTGTCGAAACAGGCCACCTGCGGCAGGTCGGGCACGCCATCCATCAGTGCAGCAATGGCTTCCAGCGCGTAGGGCTGATGCAGCGGGGCCAGCGGGATGTAGCTCTTCAGGTCTGCCAGCACCTCGGCATCCATGCGCACCGGATGCGAATACTTGGGGCCGCCATGCACGACGCGGTGTGCCACACCGATGAGCCGGCGCTGGCCCACGCGCTTGCGGACCCGCGCACGGATGTAGTCGATCGCGGCGACATAGGGGCGGCGGCCGTCATCTTCGGTACGCAGCGGGCCACAGGGGGTATCGGAGTCCTCGTAGGTGACATTGGGGCCGCCAATGTCCACCGCCTTGCCGCTCCACATCGGGCGCTTGGGCAGCGGATGTTCAGCGGCATCGTACAGGGCGAACTTGATGCTGGACGAGCCACAGTTCAGGACCAGGACCAGCCCTTCGTCGAGGCCGGATTCGGAAATGTTCGATTCGGTTCTTGTGCTCATGGGGGGTAATGGAAAGGTCCTGTGTCGATGAACGACAGCGGGGGTTCAAAGGGAAAGCGTGATCAGAGTATAGCGGCGCTGTCGGAAAAAATGCCCGGGACGGCATTAGGGAAAACGCCGGATTCCAGGGATCCTCTGGATAAGTCGCGCGAACCGGCGCGCCACGGAACGGGATGCAGGACAAGGCGATATTTGCTGTCAATAGCAGTGCTATTGACAGCAAATGACAACGCAGTCATGCGCCCGTTACGGGGATGCGACGGCCGCAGGGACTTGTTCAGAGGATCCCTAGGGAAAACGCCGGCCCCCTCGGGAACCACGGGTCATGACGACATTATGGCCCGCCAAAGGGGGCCATTAATAATGAGACACCGAATCACCCCCGTGGCAGCAGCCTGGAACGCTCATCGAATATCGAGTGGCAATCGAAGAGCGGACGGTCCTCGAATAGCGACGGAGCCTTGCTGCGCCGGACCTGGGCACCCTTCCCGCTGCGGCTGCGCTGATGGATCCGGCGCTGCGTGCGGCAGGAGGGATCATCCGCACGAGGGCCTCGGGCGCGGGAAGCCGTGTGCGCCCCCGTGGCCGAGGCACTGCGGGATAGGGCCTGAGTGGCATCCCCTGGGCGTTGCGCTACTGAGGATCGCTCTGCTGCTTCGCGCCCGGCCGCATACCTCTCTGCCGAGGATCGCCCCGCTGCGGAACGCCCTGCCCCGGACCGCCCCCTGGTCGCGCGCCCCGGGCGCGCCGTAGTGGCTCTGGAGGGCAGACGCGGGTTGCCCCGGATGACCTCGATGGGGTGATCTGTAGCCCCCGCATGGCGCGGCGGAGGGATCGATATGCGGCCGGGACGAGCAGTTGTGGTGCCCATCGGAACAGGGGCACCCGGAGCCTGGGTGCCCTGGCCCCTGGCACCAAGGGCATTGGCACCCATGACATGGGTACTTTGGGCATTGGCGCCACTGACCTCGGTTCCTTGAGTATCAGCCACCCGTACACCGACGCTCCGGGCATGACCCCGACGCTCGTGCACGGCCCGATCCTGCACGCCTCCAGGCTGCCGGGGCGACACGAGAAGACCCGCTTCCTGCCACTGCCGAAGGCGACGCGCGCCCACGCCGCGTACCCGGCGAGCCAGGTCGTCAAGACTGGCAAAGGGCTGACGTTCGCGCTCGGCGATGATGCGCGTCGCCATGGCTGGCCCGATGCCGCGCAGGGCCTGCAGCTGCTCGGCCGTGGCACGGTTGGCGTCGATGGCCGTGTCGACAGCGGGGGATGTGTCGGGGAGACCCTCCAAGTCGGAAGTGTTGCCTTGAGCGAGAACCTCCACGTGGCCAGGAATGCCCGTTTGGACGGCATCCGGAACGTTAGCGGCCACCACCACGGGGGCTGGCGCTCCATCCGTGGACAGGTCCGCCGCCCATGCAGAAGCACCGCCTGCCAGCAGCCACGGAAACAGCAGAAACGGCAACAGAAACGTCCGGAGGACGGCAACGAGCCAGGCAAGACGGCTCGTGGGTAGCGACAGGGGAGCCCCTGCCCGGAAGATGGTCTGCATGGCGAACTCCCCGTCTGCCGTGCCGTCCGAGCGGATAAGGCACGCCAAAGGGAGAGAGCCTAGCGCGCGGGCGGGGGCCGGCGCATCAGCCATGCGGCCGAGTCATGCTCGGCCAACAGGAGGTGCGAAAAGGTGCGAAAAGGTGCGAAGGGGTGTGGAACAGCAGGAAGGGTCAGGAGACGCTTTCCTCGCCTGGCCGCGGACCGTAGCTGTCCCAGCGGCCGCAGCCCGGGCACTGCCAGTAGTACTGCTGGCCGCGGAAACCGCAGACACGGCAGCCATAGTGGCTCATGCGCTGGGTGAGCTTGCGCAGCGTGGCCGCCAGCGCGTCCTCGTCCAGGTCTTCCACCGTGGCGGGGCCGTTCTTGTCGCCGCGACGTGAGAGCGACAGCAGCACCTGCAGGCCACTGAGGGTGGGATGCTTGTTGACCAGCTGGCGCACCCACTGGGCGGCAGCGGCCTTGCCATCCAGGCGGCTGATGGCCTCGGACATGGCGCGCAGCATTTCCGGTGCCTGGGCAACATCCAGCTGCTGCAGCCGCGCAATGGCCAGGCGAACGCCTTCGTCGCCGCCCACGGCATCGGCGGCCTTGAGCCAATGGTCGACCACGCGCTCGACCTGCTCGGGGTGCTTGTCGGCCAGCCTGGTCCACGCTTCGATGGCTGCGGCCGGCTGACCTTCAGCCAGCGCGATCTCACCTTCGACGACGAGCGGACGCGGATGATCGGGCAGCGCCTGCTGGGCCTGCTCGACGAACTGGTGCGCCTTGTCGAACTGGCGGGCACGCAGTGCCGCCATGGCCAGCTCGCAGGAAGCCTGGGCGATGATGAGTTTCGGATCGAAGCCGGGCTCGGCCGGCGTGGCGCGCGCCAGGTCGACGACGCGCTCCCAGTCGTGGCTGCGCTGGGCGATTTCCAGCCGCTGCCGCGAGGCGGCTTCAGCGTATTCGGTACCCTGCAGCCGGTTGAAGCTGTCTTCGGCGCGGTCAACAAGACCGGCCTTCAGGAAGTCGAGGCCCAGCTCATAGAGGGCGTGGGCACGGGTGCGGTCGTCCAGGTCGGGACGATCCACCAGGTTCTGGTGCACGCGGATGGCACGGTCGGTCTCGCCACGGCGGCGGAACAGCGAACCCAGGGCGAAGTGCAGTTCGCTGGCCTCGGGCTCGATGCGCACCACGTCGACGAAGGCGTCGATGGCCTTGTCGGACTGTTCGTTCAGCAGCAGGTTGACGCCCCGGAAGTAGGCGTTGCCCATGGTTGCGGGGCGCTCATCCAGGCGCCCTTCACGGCGCGAGGCCACCCAGCCCAGACCGAACGCCAGCGGAATGGCCAGCAGCCACCAGTATTCGAACTCCATGGATCAGGGGGCCGGCAGGCGGCTGGAAGAACCGATGAGCGTGGCGTCGTCAGAGACGTGGCCGAGTTTTTCCTGCAGGCGCTCCACGTCACGGCGCAGGCGCTTGACCTGGCGACGCTGGCGCATGACGCGCGGCAGCAGCGTGAGCAGGCCCACGATCATGCCCAGCGCGAAGAAGCCCAGCAGGAAGATCACCAGCGGGGCATCGAAGCCGACTTCCTGCTTGCCGAACACGCCAAGGTGCACGACCTCGGTGTTGCCCAGCGCAAACCCCAGCAGGGCGATGAAGATGACGATTTTGATCAGCCAGGCGATGAGGTGCATGGGCAAAGGACCGAAGTGTCAGGAAGCGGTCGCATGCAGCGCCCGGTCGACGCTTTCCCGCAACTGCTTGCCGGGTTTGAAATGGGGAACCAGTTTCTCGGGCACCGGCACGGGTTCTCCGGACTTGGGGTTGCGCCCCATCCGGGAATGGCGGTGCGACAGAGCGAAGGTGCCGAAGCCGCGGATCTCGATGCGATGCCGGTCGGCCAGGGAACGTGCCATGGCATCCAGGATGGTGCGCACGGCGTACTCGGCATCCTTGGCCACCAGCTGCGGAAAGCGCTCCGCCAGCTTGGCGATCAGCTCCGACTTGGTCATCGTGCCGGGAGCTGACTGGTCATCCGCGTCGAGGGTATCGGTCACTGCCATCTTTTGCCGTCGGGAAAGTCCGAAAGGAACCTGCCGGAAGAAACCGGAACGGAAGGAGGTGTGAAAGCTTCGCCCGGGAACGGGGATGCCACCTGCCTATGATAGTGGACAACGGCCCACCTGTCCGGATGACGGGGTAAACCCCTGCCCCAACGCCACACGGGCGCACAGGGCGAGCGCTCAGGAGCCTGGGCGCAGATCGGCCGGTTCTGCTGGAAGGCGGAGGGTCACCCGCCAGCAGAACCGGCCGAGGGGGGAAACCGCGAGGACGCTGGCCATGCGGGCCGATCCTTGGCGGCTTCCCTGCCGCCCGACGGATGCGGGCGGCAGTGCGGGACGATCAGGAGCGGTCCTGGTTGTCCAGCTTGGCGCGCAGCAGGGCACCCAGGTTGGTGGTGCCGCTGACCGCCGAGCTTTCGGCCATGCGCTGCATGGCGTCGGCCGTATCGGCGTTCTCGCGCGCCTTGATCGACAGGGCGATCGAACGGTTCTTGCGGTCGATGTTGATGATCATCGACTCGACCGTGGCGCCTTCGCTCAGGTGGGTGCGGGCGTCTTCCACGCGATCGCGCGAGATTTCGGAGGCACGCAGGTAACCTTCGACTTCCGGCTCAATCTGGATGGTGGCGCCGCGGGCATCCACGCTGGTGACGGTACCGGTGACGACCGAGCCCTTGTCATGCGTGGAGGCGAAGTTGGTGAACGGGTCGCCTTCCAGCTGCTTGATGCCCAGCGAGATGCGCTCGCGCTCGACATCGATGCCCAGCACCACGGCCTCGACCTCGTCGCCCTTCTTGAAGTCGCGGACGGCTTCTTCGCCGGACTTGTTCCAGGACAGGTCGGACAGGTGCACCAGACCGTCGATGCCGCCCGGCAGGCCGATGAACACGCCGAAGTCGGTGATGGACTTGATGGAGCCCTTCACGCGGTCGTTGCGGCGGTGGTTCTCGGAAAACTCCTGCCACGGGTTGGCGTGCGTCTGCTTCATGCCCAGCGAGATGCGGCGACGATCCTCGTCGATCTCCAGAACCATGACCTCGACCTCGTCGCCCAGGCTGACCACCTTGCTGGGGTTGACGTTCTTGTTGGTCCAGTCCATTTCGGAGACGTGCACCAGACCCTCGATGCCCGGCTCGATCTCGACGAACGCGCCGTAGTCGGTGATGTTGGTGACCTTGCCGAACATGCGGGTGTTCTGCGGGTAGCGACGGCTGATGCCGACCCACGGATCTTCACCCAGCTGCTTGATGCCCAGCGAGACGCGGTTCTTCTCCTGGTCGAACTTGAGCACCTTGGCGGTGATTTCCTGACCGACCTGCAGCACTTCCGTCGGGTGACGGACACGGCGCCATGCCATGTCGGTGATGTGCAGCAGACCATCGATGCCGCCCAGGTCAACGAACGCACCGTAGTCGGTGATGTTCTTGACCACGCCCTGGACCACGGCGCCTTCGGTCAGCGTCTCGAGCAGCTTGGCGCGTTCCTCGCCCTGCGACAGCTCGATGACGGCACGACGCGACAGCACGACGTTGTTGCGACGACGGTCGAGCTTGATGACCTTGAACTCGAGGGTCTTGCCCTCGTAGGGGGTGGTGTCCTTGACCGGACGGGTGTCGATGAGCGAACCCGGCAGGAAAGCACGGATACCGTTGGTCATGACGGTCAGGCCGCCCTTGACCTTGCCGGTGACCGTACCGGTGACCAGATCGCCGGACTCCAGGGCGAGTTCCAGCTGCACCCAGGCAGCCAGACGCTTGGCGCGATCACGCGACAGGCGGGTTTCGCCAAAGCCGTCCTCGAGCGAGTCGATGGCAACCGATACAAAATCACCTTCCTGAACTTCCAGCTCGCCGCGGTCGTTGTAGAACTCCTCGACCGGCACGTAGCTCTCGGATTTCAGGCCGGCGTTGACGACCACGTAGTTGTGGTCGACCCGGATGACTTCGGCGGTGATCACCTCACCCTGCCGCATCTCCTGGCGCTTGAGGGATTCCTCGAAGAGGGCGGCAAAGCTGTCTTCCGATGCCGGATTCTGGGTAACTTCAGTGCTCATTGATATCCAAAAGATTCTCGCCAGCCGCGCTGCATCCATGTGGACAGCGGCAAACCAGCGGTGTTGGGGAAAATCCCGGGACGACGGAGCGCAACGCCAGCCCGGGGACAGCGGCCGCCGTCATGGACACGACGGCCGACAAGACGAAGACGCAGAAATGAAGACCCGCCGGGCTAGGCCTTCTGGCGCTCCTGCCAGGCAGCCAGCACGCGGTCGACGGTCTCGTCGACGGTGAGGTTGCCCGAATCGAGCCAGAAGGCGTCTTCGGCGGGCTTGAGCGGCGCCACGGTGCGGCCTGCGTCGCGGTGGTCACGCTCCTTCAGATCATGCAAAATCTTTTCAAGTGTAGCAGAGAATCCCTTCTCCAACAGCTGTTTGTGGCGGCGCTCGGCGCGTGCCTGCACGCTGGCCGTGAGAAAGACCTTGAGCGGGGCATCCGGAAAGACCACGGTGCCCATGTCGCGCCCGTCGGCCACCAGGCCCGGTTCCTTGCGGGCACGGTGCTGCAGCACGTTGAGGGCCTCGCGCACGGCCGGATGCACGGCCAGCCGCGATGCCTGCAGGCCGATGCCGTCGGCGCGGATGGCGGCCGACACGTCCTCGCCCGACAGCATGATGCGGCCATCGGACAGGAACTCGGGCTCCAGCGTCTGGGCCGCCCGCACCGCGGCGTCCTCGTTGGCGCCATCCTCGCCCTCCTGCACCAGCTTCATCGCCACCAGCCGGTACAGCACGCCGCTGTCCAGATAATGAAAGCCCAACCGCTGGGCCACCCGTGCAGCCACCGTGCCCTTACCCGAGGCGGTGGGGCCGTCAATGGTGATGACGGGAATGCCATGGTGCGCGGCGTCCTTGTGGCCATGGGAATGGGCATGCGACGAAGACATGATGACGATCTCCTTGTGGATCCTCTTGGTGGGAAGATCTCATTGTCTCACCGTCCGCCTCCGGATACACCTGCCGGGCGCATCCACGCGCCGTGCCGTGACGTGCCCAGCCGCCACGAGCCAGGCCGGTTCGGGCCAAGCAGGCGCCCGGGACACGCTGGAGCCTGCGATGCGATCCAGGGGCCCGGCGCCCACCCCGGCCTCCCCGGTGCCGGGCCGTCCGCTCAGTCCCCTTCCGCCACGCTCACGTCCAGCCCCACCGAGCGGGCCAGCGCCACGAAGCCCGGGAAAGAGGTGCCGACGTTGGCCGTGTCGCGGACGTGGATGGGCCCGCGGCTGCGCAGCGCCGCCACCGTGAAGGACATGGCGATGCGATGGTCGCCATGGGCCTCGACCGTGCCACCGGCAAAGGGATGCGCCTCGCCGCCCCTGCCCTCGATGCGCATGCCGTCGGGCAGCACCGTGACGGGCAGGCCCACGGCGGCCAGACCGTCGGCCATCACCTGGATGCGGTCGGACTCCTTCACGCGCAGCTCTTCGGCCCCGCGCAGCTCGGTCACGCCCTCGGCGCAGGCCGCGGCGATGAAGAGCGCCGGGAACTCGTCGATGGCCAGCGGCACCCAGGCCGGATCGATGGTGATGCCCTTGAGACGCCCGCCGCGCACGTGCAGGTCGGCCACCGGCTCGCCCCCCACCAGCTGCGGGTTGGATTCGGTGATGTCGGCGCCCATGGCCCGCAGCACGTGCAGCACGCCGGTGCGCGTGGGGTTCATGCCCACATGACGCAGGACGAGATCCGATCCGGGGCAGATGGCCGCCGCCACCAGGAAGAAGGCCGCCGACGAAATGTCGGCCGGCACGTCCACCCGCGCCGCGCGCAGCACCTGCCCGCCCTGCACCGACGCCGTGGCGCCCTCACGCCCCACCTTGACGCCGAAGGCCGTCAGCATCCGTTCGGTATGGTCACGCGTGGGCGCCGGTTCCGTGACGCGCGTCTCGCCGTCGGCATACAGCCCGGCCAGCAGCAGCGCCGACTTCACCTGGGCGCTGGCCACCGCCAGCTTCAGATCCACGGCCGTGAGCCCGTCCACCGGCTGCACCTGCAGCGGCGGCTTGCCGTCCTGGCTGTCGATGCGTGCGCCCATCCGCGAGAGCGGATCGATCACCCGCCGCATGGGGCGGCGCGACAGGCTGGCATCGCCCACCATCCGGGTGGCGAAGCGCTGACCGGCCAGAATGCCGCACAAGAGCCGCATCGAGGTGCCCGAGTTGCCACAGTCCAGGTCGCCGGCCGGCGCCTGCAGGCCATGCAGCCCCACGCCATGCACCTTCACCTGCCCCTGCTCCGGTCCGTCGATGCGCACGCCCATCGCCCGGAAGATCTGGGCCGTGGCCAGGGCATCGGCCCCTTCCAGGAAGCCATGGACTTCCGTCACGCCTTCGGCCAGCGCGCCCAGCATGATGGCGCGGTGCGAGATGGACTTGTCACCCGGCACCCGGATGTCGCCCCGCACCTGCCCACCCGGTGCCACGTCATACGCCTGAAACATGAATAAATTCCTCCCGAAGCACTTGGACTTTTTCTAGACTGACGGTCGATTCGGCATGAAGAGCGGCTCCCGCAACAGCCGGTCCCGGAACAAGCGCCCGATGGCGCCCGACGACTGGCATCAACCTGGTCAAACGGCTATGTTCAACTGGTTTCGTCAATCGAGCAAATCGGCTCCCCGCATCGTCCCTCGCGCCGTCGCCTTCCAGGCCGTGGTGCCCGAGGCCAAGCCGCTGACCCCTGCCCCCCTGAACGTACCGGCCGACGTGCTGGCCCAGCTCAGCCTGCAGGCCCAGCGCATTCTGCTGCGCATGCCCGCCGAGACCCGTCCGCTGCACTGCGCCAAGGAACACCCCTGGATGCTGGACCGGCTGCTGGCCAGCTGGGACAGCCCCGCCACCTTCCGCCGCCAGCTCTCAGAGCTGCTGATCGACACCCGCGGCAACCGTCAGGGCTTCAGCTTCGACGCACTGACCGAACTGAGCGCACTGGGTGATTATTACGACACCTACGTGAGCCCGCGGACTGAACACGGCTGGGCCACGGTCGATCCGCGCTGAGTCTCCGCGCCTGCCAGAGTCGAGCAGCACGCACACCACGCCGGGCGCCGCCCACGGAACACCTCCGGGGCGGCGCCCGGCGTGCTATCTTCTGGGCCTTCGGGAAGGCCGTGCTGGCCCTCCCTTTATCAGTCAGAACAGGGGCCAGAACAATGAGTTTCGACATCAAGGCAAACGGCCTGGGCATCCAGGACATCGAAGTCGGCACGGGCGACGAGGCCGTCCCCGGCAAGCGCGTGAAGGTGCACTACACCGGCTGGCTGTGGGAAGCAGATTCCGCCTCCGCCGAAGGCGGTCGCGCCGGCCGCAAGTTCGACTCCAGCCGTGACCGCAACCAGCCGTTCGTCTTTGCGCTGGGCGCAGGCGAAGTGATCCGTGGCTGGGACGAGGGCGTGGCTGGCATGAAGGTCGGCGGCAAGCGCCGGCTGCTGATCCCGGCGGCCATGGGCTACGGTGCCCGCGGCGCGGGCGGCGTGATTCCGCCCAACGCCACGCTGCTGTTCGATGTCGAACTGCTGGGTGTCTGAGAAAGATCGGCGCACGCACTCAATGAAGACATCCGATGCTTCCGGGGCGGCCGCCGGCCGCCCTGCCGACACCGGCGCAGCCAGCGGCCGCCCGGCCGAGGCCAACACCGCCACGGTCAGCAACTTCATCCGCCAGGCCATCGATGCCGACCTGGCCAGCCAGAAGCTGGCGGGCCGCACCTGGGCGGGCAAGCCCGGCACGGCTGACGTCCAGCGTGCAGGCCAGGCGGATCCGGCGCGCATCCGCACGCGCTTTCCGCCCGAGCCCAACGGCTTCCTGCACATCGGGCACGCCAAGTCGATCTGCCTGAACTTCGAGCTGGCGGCCGACTACGGCGGACGCTGCCACCTGCGCTTCGACGACACCAATCCCGAGAAGGAAAACCAGGAGTACGTCGACGCGATCATCGATTCGGTGCGCTGGCTGGGCTTCGACTGGACCTTTCCCGATGGCGAGAGCAACCTCTACTACGCCAGCGACTACTTCGAGACCTTCTACCAGATCGCGCTGAAGCTGATCGAGGCCGGCCACGCCTACGTGGACAGCCAGACCGGTGACGAGATCCGCGAGAACCGGGGCACGCTGACCGAGCCGGGCCGCAACTCGCCGTTCCGTGACCGCTCCGTGGAAGAGAACCTGCGCCTGTTCCGGGAAATGCGTGCGGGACAGCACCCCGATGGCTCGATGGTGCTGCGGGCGCGGATCGACATGGCCTCGCCCAACATCAACATGCGCGACCCGATCCTGTATCGGGTCCGCAAGGCGCACCACCACCGCACCGGCGACGCCTGGCCCATCTACCCGATGTACGACTACGCACATCCGCTGGAAGATGCGCTGGAGCGGATCACGCATTCGCTGTGCACGCTGGAGTTCGAGGACCACCGGCCGCTGTACGACTGGCTGCTGGCCCGCGTGGCGGAGACGGGGATGCTGGACGAGCCGCTGCCGCGGCAGATCGAGTTCGCCCGGATGAACCTGACCTACACCATCACCAGCAAGCGCAAGCTGAAGGCGCTGGTGGACGAGGGCATCGTGTCGGGCTGGGACGATCCGCGGATGACGACGATCGCTGGTCTGCGCCGACGCGGTTTTCCGCCGGCTGCCATCCGGCTGTTCTGCGAACGCGCCGGCATCTCCAAGGCCAGCCAGCTGATCGAGATGGCGGTGCTGGAGCAGACGGTGCGCGAGGTGCTCGACCCCGAGGTCGACCGCCTGCACGTCATCACGGATCCCATCCGCCTGGTGATCGAGAACATGGACCCGGCCGAGCGGATCATCTGCGAGGCACCCCGCCATCCGCATCACCCCGAACGGGGCGTGCGCCGCTTCGAGCTGAGCCGCGAGCTGTGGATCGAGCGCGAGGACTTCGCCGAGAACCCGCCCAAGGGCTTCTTCCGGATGACCCCGGGCCAGATGGTGCGTCTGCGCCATGGCTTCGTGGTGCGCTGCACCGGCGTGGACCGCGACGCCAACGGCGAGATCCTGCAGGTGCGCTGCGAGTATCTGCCCGATACCCGCTCGGGCACGCCTGGCGCCGACAGCGTGAAGGTCAAGGGCAACATCCACTGGGTGTCGGCCAGCGATGCCGTGCCGGTCGAGCTGCGCATCTTCGCGCCGCTCTTCCTGGACGCCCAGCCGGATGCGGGTGGACGTGATCCGCTGGAGAACATCAACCCCGAGTCCAAGACGGTGCGCACCGGCTATGCCGAACCGCTGATCCGCGAAGCGAAGCCTGAGCAGCAGTTCCAGTTCGAGCGCCAGGGCTACTACGTGGCCGACCGCTTCGACCACACGGCCGACAAGCCCGTGTTCAACCGGGTGACGACGCTGAAGGACTCGTTCGGCAAGAAAAAGGGCTGAAACGACGGGGGCATCCCCTGACCGTGAACGTCACAACAAGGGCCGCCATCGCCACGTGCGAGGCGGCTCTTTCCTTTTGGCCCCTTCGCCCATCCACCTCCCCGCACTCGCCTCGCCCGTGGGCAGCTTTCGCACGCCCTCTCCCAGCTGCCGGCACGCCGCCCACGCCAACAGCCGAGCCATCCCGTACCCCTTCCCGCCAGCCCTCCCACACACCTTTCACCGTCCTGGCGTCCCTGGGCGCCGTGAAGGGATTAAGTTTGCTAATGATAATGAGTAGCAGTAGACTATGACGACTTGACCACGAAGCATGGGGCCGGCCATGCAGGACGGGCCCATCCCCGTCTCAGGGGACGTCTCATCGGGCACTTCCGCTCACCGCGCCCTTCCCCGTCACCGGCCCCCCTGGTCCCCCGTTTCCTTCCAGAAGAACCACACCATGCAGGACCGTGAACTTTATCTGGGCGATCGGCCGACCCTGGCCATCCTGAAGAATCCGACCGAAGGCGCGCTGGACATCAGCAACTTCGAGCCGACAATGCGCCAGCCCGCCAAGCTGCCGGCCGACAACGGATCACGTCGTCGCAAGCTGTGGGATCTGGCCGCACACTGTCACTGTCCGATCGTCGGCTTGTGCCTGTCAATGAACACGCTGCGCAAGCTGGCTGCCCGCACGATGGACGCCCCTCTGCCCGAGGACGATTACGAGCTGCACGTCAACGCGGTCAACGAGTGCCGCCGACGCGGCGAGCTGTCGGAGCTGCTGCAGAAGGAGCTGGACCAGCGCTATGCCATGACCATCCGCAAGCTGGCCTCGGTCAAGACGGCCGAGGCGCTGCATGCGCAGTGGAAGCAGTTTGTGGCCAGAAACGAAGCCACGGCCGGCCTCTGGGCCTGCATGACGCACCCGCGCTGCGATGCCGCCACGCTGGAGCGGATCTACCGCGAGGTGCACATGCTGCAGCACCACGCCAGCGCCGCCTCGCGCGACAAGGACGAGCGCTACCAGTCGCTGGCCGAGGAACACGCACGCTGCCAGCAGGACATCGAGAAGGCCCGCCAGCGCTATCAGCAGCTGCAGGTGGAGAAAGCGGCCGAGACCGAGGCGCTCAATGGCGAGCTGCAGCGGCTGCGCGCCGACAACGCCGGCAAGGAAAACACCATCCGCCAGCTGCAGGAAGAGCTGGAAACCCTGCGCCGCAACGCCGAGGACCTGGACAGCCGCATCGAACTGTCCGAACAGGTGCGCTGGCTGAGCGAGCGCAACCAGGAACTGATGCAGCGCATCGTCGACATGCGCCGCAACCTGGCCGCCCCCGAACAGCCAGCCCCGGTACTGGACGAGGCGACCGAATCCGGGTCCGCAGACGGCGCCCCGGCAGCACCGGCTTCCACCGGCTGCCCGCGTCAGGCCGCTGTGGCCCGGGGCGAGGTGACGGCCGAGCAGCTGGATTCACGCGCGGTGCTGTGCGTGGGCGGGCGCCATGCGGCGATCTCCATCTACCGCCGCATCGTCGAGAAGAAAGGCGGTCGCTTCATCCACCACGACGGTGGCCGTGAAGACAGCGTGCACCGGCTGGATGCCAGCCTGGCCGCCGCCGACCTGGTGATCTGCCAGGCGGGCTGCATCAGCCACAGTGCCTACTGGCTGGTGAAGGATCACTGCAAGCGCACCGGCAAGCGCTGCGTGTACGTGGACAAGCCCAGCGCCAGCGCCTTTGCGCGCGGTCTGGCCCAGAGCGTCCAGGAAGACGCGACACCCATCCCGGAGGAAACAGAAGCATGATGCAGCTCTCCCCCCGAATCCGTGCCCGCCTTGAACTGATCGGCTTTGCCCTGCTGGTGGGCTCCATCTGGCTGCTGGTGCCGATCACCAATACGGGCGCCTGACGACGCTCGGCCGAGAACGCTCAGCCCCTTGGGGATCCCTGATTCAGCGGATCTCCTGCGGGCGGCGCCTGAGCACCTGATCGACGATCTTGCCGCCGCCACCATGGTCGAACACGCGGATGCGCACCGGCAGCATCTTCAGCTCCGGGGCCAGCCAGATGTCGAAGCGCGGCGCGTCCTGGTCGCCGGGCTTCTCGACGGAGATGTGCAGCGCGTCGAATTCGCCGGCGTTGGTGCGCATCCGTTCCTGGCTCACCACCCGGAAGAAGGGTTCATCGATGCGGCGTGAGCCGGCCAGCGGCAGCACGAACTTCTGACCGGGCTTGAAGCGCTGGGCATCGGCTCGGGCCAGCAGGCCCAGCTGGAAGAAGATGGTGAGGCGGTCCTGCGTGCCATCCGGATAGGCGAAATCAATGGCCGGGTCGCCTTCCTGGCGGACATGCCGTGACGGGCTGTCGAAGCGGTAGCGACGCTCGGGCCGACGGCCCCGTTTCTCGGAATAGCGCGCGGGCACGAAACCTTGCGCGCTCATCACCCCTTCACTGACCTGCACGAGCGTGCCGGAATAGAACACGGCCAGCACCCCGCTGGCGCGGGCTTCGGTATCGAGCCGATAGCGATTGCCCTGCTTCTGGAAGCGATAGGTGGCGCTGGCCACCTCCACCCCGCTGCCGGAGTAGTCACCGTAGTAGACATCGAAATCCAGCGTGAAGGCCGCAGCTGGCAGACCGGGCACCGACAGCCGGGTGAGCACGGGCGCACCGTTGTCGGTCGCCGGCTTCGCACCGGATGTTGCGGCACCGGCCGTCCCCGAAGCTGCCTCGGCAGCCCGGACCATCCGGCCCAGCGGCAGGGCCAGCGCACTCCCCAGCAGGAATGAAGAAAGCTGTCGGCGACGATCGGAAATCATGACGCTCCGGGAGAGGACGCCACCACCGCCTCAGAGGCGGATCGGACGGTCGTCCAGTTCGTTGGGATTGGCGCGGCCCGGCACGGCCGGCAGCGCCTCGGCCAGTGCCTGGCCCAGTCGTTCAATGGCGGACACCACGCCATCGACCGGGTTGCCGTGGCTGATGGTGCTGACAATCTGCTGGCAGGTCTCATGCCAGATACCGGCCGGCAGACGCTGATGCACCAGCCGATCCGCGATGATCTCGACAGCACGGTCGGCCGTCAACAGGTAGATGAGGATGCCCGTGTTCTCTTCGGTATCCCAGATGCGCTGTTCACCGAACACCTGCAGCGCCCGCTCGCGGGCCGTCAGCCCGCGGCGCAGCGCATGCCAGGCCAGTCGGGACTCCAGCGCAAAGCGGACCTCGCCCCGATGACGGCTTTCACCGGCCACGATGGCGGCCTCGATGCGATCGAAGGCCGCATCGTCGAAGGCACGGCCGACCGGATCAGGGGCCAGGCCGCTGTGACGCCAGAAGCAGGCCAGACTGCGCCGCCCGGCCTTCATGGATGCCGGCTTGCCCGGCGTGTACCCGTCGACAGAATCACCAGCCACCGGATGCCCCTCCTCCACCGAAACCACCGCCGCCGCCACTGAAGCCGCCGCCTCCGCCGAATCCGCCACCCCCACCGAATCCGCCGCCGAAACCACCGCCACCGCCCAGGCCGCCACCCCAGCCGCCACCGCGACGGTTGTTGCGATACGTGTGACGACCCACCTGCTGCAGGCCGGGCGACGTGCCCAGCGTGACCAGCAGCACGAAGCCCAGCACCACGGCGCCGCAGATGGCCGCCACGATCGGTGAACCCAGGATGCCGAAGGCCGAGAAGCCCATGACGCCGCCAGCACCGATGGAGGCCAGCCACCGCCCGATGATGCCTGAGGCGATGACCCCGCCGATGCCCAGGAAGAACATCAGCGGCAGCACGTCCTCGGCCCAGGTGTCGAAGGGATCGACCGCCCTGGAAGGTTCAGGCAGCGCCTCGCCGTCGATGCGCGCCTGCAGTGCGTCGACCGCTGCCTGCACGCCCCCGTCCCAGTCCTGCTGCCGGAAATGCGGCAGCAGCTGCTGGTCGATGATCCGCTTGGCGATGCCATCGGAAATGGCGCCTTCCAGGCCGTAACCGACCTCGATGCGGGCGCGGCGGTCATCGCGCGCCACCAGAAGCAGCACGCCGTCATCGACGTCCTGACCGGAAGGTCCCGCCTTGCCGCGCCCCAGCTTCCAGGCCTCGGCCACCCGTATCGAATAGGCCTCGATGGGCTCGGGCTGCGTGGTCGCCACCACCAGCACGGCCAGCTGGCTACCCTTGCGTTCCTGTAGGGCCAGCAGCTGCTGGGTCAGGGCTTCGCGCGTGTCGGGGCTCAGCAGCCCCACGGTATCGACCACCGGGCCGGACAGCTTCGGCACGGCCTGCAGCTGCTGTGCCCCGGCAGGAAGCACCATCGACAGCATCCCGAGCACCAGCACCACGGCCAGCAGGAAGGCGCGCAGGCCGCGCCCGCCCACGCCAGCACGCACCGGTCGGTCAGGCACGGTGACGGAGCATTCGGAACGGTTCGGCATCTTCATGGGATTGAAGGCGTTCGCCCGGCGGAAGGGACCGGCAGCGCCGCACCGCCAGGCGGGCGCCGACCGGCAACAGCCCGGGTCTTACTGGGCCGCAGGCGCCGGCTGGGCGGCCGGTGCTGACTGGCCACCGCCGAAATCGACGGTGGGCGGCTTGCTGATGGCGGCTTCGTTCTCGACCGAGAACTGCGGCTTGGGTGCATAGCCCAGCACCTTGGCCGTCAGGTTGACCGGAAACTCACGCACCAGCACGTTGTAGGCGTTGATGGAGTCGATGTAGCGCTTGCGGGCCACCGTGATGCGGTTCTCGGTGCCAGCCAGTTCGGCCTGCAGCTCACGGAAGTTCTGATCGGACTTCAGCTCCGGATAGCGCTCGGCCACCACCAGCAGCCGCGACAGCGCACTGCTCATCTGGGCCTGGGCGCTCTCGAACTGCTTGAGCGAACCGGGATCGGTCGGGTTGGCCTGCTGCTGCACCTGGCCCACGCGCGAGCGCGCCTCGGTCACGCCCAGCAGCACCTCTTTTTCCTGGGCGGCGTAGCCCTTGACCGTGTTGACCAGGTTGGGAATGAGGTCGGCCCGACGCTGGTACTGGCTCAGCACCTCGGCCCAAGCGCTCTTGGTGGCCTCGTCGCCACGCTGGATGTCGTTGTAGCCGCAACCGGCCATGCCACCGGCCAGGAAGCCGACCACGGCGGCGGCGGCCACCCAGCGGGCCAGCTGGCGTGCCGTTCCCTGCTTCTTCGTCGATTCCACCATGTATCCGCTACGCTCCAGAAAGAAGGAATGAGGAAAAGGTTCTCGACCCGATGGTACCTGCTGCGGCCCGTGTCGGCAGCCGATGTCGGAATAGCCCCTGCCATTGGCAGGGAAATGTCATGTCGGAAACGTCGTTCCCGCGCCCATGCATCTCCTCTGAACAAGTTCCAGGCGCAGGCGCGTCACACACAGAACGGGACGCAGGACAATGCGATAGCTATCGTCAATAGAAAGGCTATTGACGATAAATGGCAACGTAGTCATGCGCCCGTTCCGGGAATGCGACGGCCGCGAGGACTTGTTCAGAGGATCCCTTAGAGCCACTGCGTCAGCGAGACCCCGATGCCGATCCGCGTCTGGCGATGGTTGTAATCGATCAGGCTGGCGCCATAGCCATGGAAAAGGTTGACGTGCGCCTTCAGGTAGCTGCTGATCGGGAAGGCATGTTCCAGGCCCACCGAGCCGCGCGAAGGGTTGAGCCGCAGCGAATGGCGCACGGTGAGCGCCCATTCGTAGCCGCCATGACGGTAGATGGCCACGGCTTCGCCCCGTCCGTAGAAATTGCTGATGTCGGGGTTGTCGTCGTCCTTGGCATTTTCGGGAATGCGCCACCACGGCCGCAGCAGCAGGGTCCAGCGCTCGCGCTCCAGGCCCGCCTGGAAGATGATGCGGTTCCAGCTGCGCGACAGGGGCAGCGAGCGGCCGTTGGAATGGTGGTTGAGCGAGACCGAGGCCAGTCGGCCATGCCAGCCGCCCAGCCGGTAGTTGGTGCGGAAGACCGCCATCACCTCGGGCTCGTAGTTGGTCTCACGGAACGGGCGCGACAGCTTCTGGGTATAGATCTGCCACATCGAGCGCTGCGTGTAGCCCACCCACAGGTCACCGTTGTCGCCGAACAGGTTCTCGGCCACCTTCGACTTGAAGCTGATCTGGAACGTGGTCTCGGCGCGGCGCCCCTGGTTGGCCAGCGAGGCATTGCCGGCATCGGTCGTGTTGAGCGGGTTGGGCGTGCCCGGCGCCCCGTTCAGGCTGGTCGTCCAGTCCACGAACGAGATGTACATCGGCTTGTAGGGACGCAGCAGGAAGCGCCCGCGGTTGGCGTCGTCGTCGAGTTCCCAATGGTCGGTCAGGTCAGTACCCAGCGAGCGCCGCACGTCCTGCACGGCCCGCGAGACATGCGAGCCGTCCAGCAGCAGCTTGCCGCGAGGACTGTCGTTGTTCTCGTCGGCACGGGTGTCATCGCTGGCCCCCAGGTTGGGCAGACGGATGAGCTGCACGCCCCCTGGCACGCCGGATGCGCCCATGCCCTTCCCGGCCGGCTGGCCGCTGGCTGTCGCGGACTGACGCTCGCCCTGTCCCGAGCCGACGGGCTGTGCGGCCCGGTCGGTTGCCTGCTGGCCGCCCTGCCCGGCGGCAGCCGGCATCCTCAGCCCCCAGGCCTTCAGCTTCGGAAGCTCCCGGTCCGGCTGCGGCAGTCGCCGGGCCATCACTTCGTCGTAGCACCCCAGCCGGCTCATGTCGTCCTCGATGCGCACGCAGTCCGAGACCTCGCGCGTGGCGCGCTGGATGTCCCGGGCCTGGCTGGCCGGGATCAGCACCATGTTCGTGTCGGGCGAGGCCTGGGCCACGGACGGCGAAGCCCCCTTCCGGGCCTGCGACACGACATCGCGTGCCTGCACGGTGGCCTGCCAGCCTGCCAGCCCGACGGCCAGCGACACGATCGTGGTGATCTTCATGCTCGAGAGGGTCTTGAATAAGGATCGGGCGGTCGTAAAACGGGCGCGACGAATGGCTGACCATGGCGCGCGGAGGGACCCCGATTCTACGGAATATGAGACACCAGGATATTTCTAAAAAAAAATGATACGCTGCCATTTTTACTGGCGGGGTTCGCAGTCCGGACCCCAAGCACTGGCTGTACCGGGTCCGGAGGGGACCGGGCAGCCCCCCGGGTGTCGGCAAGCCTGCCGACACCCGCCGGTGGGCGCCCAACCTGGATGCCGGCACATCGGAGACAAGAAACGTGAGCACGCCCCCCCTCGACATCAAGGTCGATGAAGCACTGCACAATCGCCTGAAGAACATTGCCGACCGCAACAACCGCAGTCTTCAATGGCTGACCCGACAGGCGCTGGTCAGCTATCTGGAAGCCATCGAACGTGGACAGGAGCCGCCCGACCAGCTGCCCTCGCCCCGCGCCGATGCGCCGGAGCTGCCCGAGGGCGTCAAGGGCGAGCCCTCGGCCCCCTTCGTGGCCTTTGCCCAGCAGGTGTCTCCGCAGACTCCGCGCCGTGCCGCCATCACGGCCGCCTGGCGCCGCCCCGAGCCCGAATGTGTCACCTGGCTGCTGGCACAGGCCAAGGACTCCCCGCTGACCGACCCTGGCTTCCAGGCGCGCGTCCACAAGCTGGCCCGTCGTCTGAGCGAGGGCCTGCGTGCCCGGCCGCGCGCCGGCGGCGTCGAGGCGCTGATCCAGGAGTTCGCGCTCTCCAGCCAGGAAGGCGTGGCGCTGATGTGCCTGGCCGAGGCGCTGCTGCGCATTCCCGACAGCCAGACGCGCGATGCGCTCATCCGTGACAAGATCGGCCACGGCGACTGGAAGGCCCACGTGGGCCAGTCCCCGTCCATCTTCGTCAATGCCGCCACCTGGGGCCTGGTCATCACCGGCCGGCTGGTGGGCACCAACAGCGAGAACAAGCTGGCCTCGGCGCTCACCCGCGTCCTCAAGCAGGGCGGAGAGCCGCTGGTGCGCAAGAGCGTGGACCTGGGCATGCGGATGATGGGCGAGCAGTTCGTCACCGGCGAGACCATCGAGGAAGCCCTGGCCAACGCCCGCAAGTACGAAGCCAAGGGGTTCCGCTACTCCTACGACATGCTGGGCGAGGCGGCCACCACCGAAGCCGACGCCCAGGCCTACATGGCCTCCTACGAGATGGCCATCCACGCCATCGGCAAGGCCTCGGGCGGCCGCGGCATCTACGAGGGCCCCGGCATCTCCATCAAGCTCTCGGCCCTGCACCCGCGCTACAGCCGTGCCCAGGTCGATCGCGTTCAGGCCGAGCTGCTGCCGCGCGTGCGCCAGCTGGCCCTGCTCTGCCGCCAGTACGACATCCCGCTCAACATCGACGCCGAAGAGACCGACCGGCTGGAGATCTCGCTGGACCTGCTGGAGTCGCTGTGCTTTGACCCGGCGCTGGCCGGCTGGAACGGCATCGGCTTCGTGGTGCAGGCCTACCAGAAGCGCTGCCCGTTCGTGCTCGACTACATCATCGACCTGGCCCGCCGCAGCCACCACCGGATCATGGTCCGCCTGGTCAAGGGCGCCTACTGGGACAGCGAGATCAAGCGTGCCCAGCTCGACGGCATGGACGGCTACCCGGTCTACACCCGCAAGGTGCACACCGACCTGTCCTATCAGGTCTGCGCCCGCAAGCTGCTGGAAGTGCCCGACGCCATCTATCCGATGTTCGCCACCCACAACGCCCAGACGCTGGCCACCATCTACGAGCTGGCCGGCCAGAACTACTACCCGGGCCAGTACGAATTCCAGTGCCTGCACGGCATGGGCGAGCCGCTCTACGAGCAGGTCACCAAGCCCGTTTCCGAAGGCGGTCTGGGCCGGCCGTGCCGCGTCTACGCCCCGGTGGGCACCTACGAGACGCTCCTGGCCTACCTGGTGCGGCGCCTGCTGGAAAACGGCGCCAACACCTCCTTCGTCAACCGCGTCAGCGATCCGTCGCTGCCGATCGACCAGCTGATCACCAACCCGATCGAGGAAGCGGCCTCCATCTCGCCGGTGGGCGCCCCGCACGACCGCATCCCGCTGCCGGTCGACCTGTACGCCACCGAAGTCTTCGGCAAGCGCACCAACTCCTCGGGCATCGACCTGGCCAACGAGCAGCAGCTGGCCACCCTGTCGGCAGGCCTGCTGGCCAGCACGAAGCAGGCCTGGCTGGCCCAGCCCGGCAACCGCCCGGCACCCGCCACCGGCAAGGGCGCCAAGCTGCCCGAGGATGCCAAGCCCGTGCTGAACCCGGCCGATCACCAGGACGTGGTGGGCCACGTGGTGGAAGCCACGCCGGCCGACATCGAGGCTGCGCTGAAGACGGCCGAAGCCGCCGCGAAGACCTGGAAGGACGTGTCCCCGGCTGACCGCGCCGCCTGCCTGCAGCGCGCCGCCCAGCTGATGGAAGACCGCATGGCGATCCTGATGGGTCTGGTGATCCGCGAGGCCGGCAAGTCGCTGCCCAACGCCATCGCCGAGATCCGTGAGGCCGTGGACTTCCTGCGCTACTACGCCAACCAGGTGACGGCCGAGTTCCAGAACGACACCCACCGGCCGCTGGGTCCGGTGCTGTGCATCAGCCCCTGGAACTTCCCGCTGGCCATCTTCACCGGTCAGGTTTCGGCCGCACTGGCTGCCGGCAACCCGGTCATCGCCAAGCCGGCCGAGCAGACGCCGCTGATTGCCGCCGAAGCCGTGCGCATCCTGCACGAGGCCGGCGTCCCGGCCGACGTGCTGCAGCTGCTGCCGGGCGACGGCGTGAAGGTGGGCGCCCCGCTGGTGGCCGACGCGCGCATTGCCGCCGTCATGTTCACCGGCTCCACCGAAGTGGCTCGCCTCATTGCCGCCACCCTGGCCCAGCGCCTGGACAGCGAAGGTCACACCATCCCGCTGATCGCCGAGACCGGCGGCCAGAACGCGATGATCGTCGACTCTTCCGCACTGACCGAGCAGGTGGTGCAGGACGTGCTGGTCTCGGCCTTCGATTCGGCCGGCCAGCGCTGCTCGGCCCTGCGCGTGCTGTGCGTGCAGGAAGACAGCGCCGACCGCGTGCTGACCATGCTGGAAGGCGCCACCCGCGAGCTGCGTCAGGGCAACCCCGGCGTGCTGGCCACCGATGTGGGCCCCGTGATCGACACCGAGGCACGCGACAACATCGTCAAGCACATCGACACGATGCGCGCCAAGGGCCACCGCGTCAGCCAGCCCGCCAGCGCACGCGCCGACCATCAGGCCATGGCCGCCGGCACCTACGTGCCGCCCACGCTCATCGAGATCAGGAGCATCAAGGACCTGGGCCGCGAGGTCTTCGGTCCCGTGCTGCACGTGCTGCGCTACAAGCGTGACGACCTCGAATCGCTGATCCGCGACATCAACGGCACCGGCTACGGCCTCACCTTCGGTGTGCACACCCGCATCGACGAGACCATCGACCGCGTGCTGCCGCAGATCCACGCCGGCAACCTGTACGTCAACCGCAACACCGTCGGTGCCGTGGTGGGCGTGCAGCCCTTCGGCGGCGAAGGCCTGTCGGGCACCGGTCCCAAGGCCGGCGGTCCGCTGTACCTGAAGCGCCTGCTGTCGAAGCGCCCGCCGACCGTGATTCCGCGCACGGCCGACAGCGCCGCCGCCCTGGCAGCACTGACCGAGTGGCTGCCCAAGGCCGGTCTGGTCGAGGCCGACACCGCCCTGGCCCGCCAGTACCTCAAGGCCCTGGAAGACGCCCAGATCGGCACCGAAGAGCAGACCATGCCCGGCCCCACCGGCGAGAGCAACACCTATCGCCAGGAAGGTCGTGGTCGCGTGCTGTGCGTGGCCAGCAGCCCGGCCGGTGCCGTGGCCCAGCTGGCCACCTGCCTGGCCACCGGCAACCAGGCGCTGTTCGTGGCCTCGGGCGCCGCGGCCGACGTGCTGAACGGCCTGCCCGCCTCGGTGCGCGCCAAGGTCAAGCAGATCACCGATGCCGAGATCGACAGCGCTGCCTTCGAGGGCGCGCTCTTCGAGGGTGAGGCCGAGCAGCTCAAGGCCCTGAACCAGCGCTTGGTCAAGCGCAGCGGCCCGATCGTCAACCTGCAAGGCCTGACGCCCGCGCAGCTCAAGAGCGGCCAGCACTACGGCAACGAGATCCTGCTGGCCGAACGGTCCATCAGCATCAACACCGCCGCAGCCGGCGGCAACGCCAGCCTGATGACGATGGCCTGATCGCCGTCATCGCCCTGAAGGCGGAAGGCCACGCCCCTGCGGGGGCGTGGCCGGAAACCCGATGGGCCCAGGCCGGACGGCCCGCCAGACCGCGGCGGGCACGGTCCCAACAAAAAACCGGGCGCAAGGCCCGGTTTTTTCATGCTGGCTGAGTACCAGCCCCTGAGTACCAGCCCGTTTTCCGGGCCGGTCACGGCTTCAGTGTCATGTCTTCGCCGCCCTGCCTCAGCGCCGTTTCGGCGCCGGCGGCATGGCCTCCTCGAACTGGACAATGATCTGCTCGATGTCGGCCCGGTGTGCGTGCAGCAGATCGACCAGCGACTTCTTCCGGCGGGCCGGCTTGGCGGGCGCCTTCATCACCGCCGGCGCCGGGATGGATGCCAGCAGTTCCTTCAGCCCTTCCGGATACAGCGGGCAGTCGGCCCGGGTCTCCTCGGGCCGGTGCCAGATGGCCGAGAAGTCCGTGCCATCGCTTTCCTTGCCCCGGATCACCTCCCGGGTATAGAAGGACGGGTCCTCGAAGCGGGCATCAAAGACCAGCACGATCTCGTGGCGCGGCTCATTGCCGATCTTGAAACGGTTCTCCAGCGTGCCGATGAGGCGGACCTCGGCGATCTCCGCGCCCAGCTCCTCCTTCAGCTCCCGGGCCAGCGTCTGCGCGCCGGACTCGCCGAACTCGATGCCCCCCCCCAGCGGCCGCAGGTAGGCCCCGTTGCGGTGCGGATCGTGCCCCCGCGCCACCAGGATCTTGCCCTCATGCCGGAACACACAGATGGCCACTGGCCGGACGACTTGCGCTGTCATGACGATTCCTTCAGTGATGATGATGGCCGCGGAACCGGCCGGGACTGTGGAGGATTATCCCTTATTTTTCAGATAAAGCTCGACACGATCAGTCGTCCAGGTAGGCACTCCGGTTCCGAAAAAAGCTTGCCGTACCGAATCACCTGGGCCCCTCCATCACACCCTTCCGTGCGCCTGTGCGAGCCTCCCTGCGCGCTGACTTGAACTCATCCACCAGCTCTTCCGGGTCGATCCGGTGCATGCTCAACAGCGCATCGAGTGCACTGCTGGCCTGCTCAAGAGCAGCCATATCGACTGTCTCCCCGGTCTGCGTCGGGATGAACACGCCCACCGTCTGGCCATGCCGGGTCACGGCCACAGGTGAGCCATCCTGAATGTACTCAGCCAGCCCCGCACGAAACTCTCTGATCCCTGCCTTGACGATCTGCATGGCCTGATTCCGTCATGTCGAAATGTGTATCTCAGTGTACACAACTGGCCGATATCCCACAATATCAAGGGACAGAGAGTCCTCCTGCCCCCCTACCTCCTCGCCACCCCGGCGCCCTGAACGACATCCTCCACCGCCTGCAGCACCACCGGCAGCTCGGTGAGAAGCCTGATAGAGCATTGCAGGAATCATCAATCCTGATGCAAAATGACATCAAATCGAATGGAGCCTTCCGATGCGCACTACGGTCACACTGGATGACGCACTTTACGAACAAGCGCTCGCTGTTGCCGACCCCGACATGGACAAGGCCGACCTCTTCCGGGAGGCCGTCAAGACCTTCGTCCGTATCCAGTCAGCCAAGCGTCTGGCCGCCTTGGGAGGCAGCATGCCTGACATGCAGCTTCCGCCGCGGCGCTCCCATTCCGACGATCCTGCATCCATCCAGGCCCAGCCTGCCACTTCTCGAAACGAAGATGGTTTTCCGTCGCTGCCATGACGACACGCGCCATCCTTGTAGACAGCAGCGTCTGGGTTGATCATTTCAGGCATGGCAATGAAGCACTGACAACGCTGCTTCATCAGGACCGTGTGCTGGTACATCCCTTCGTCATTGGTGAAATCGCATGCGGCACCCCGCCTGATCGCACCCGGGTCCTCGCCTGGCTGGCCGAGCTGCGCAGCACCCAGATATGCAGTCTGAACGAACTGATGGCCTTCATCGAGCGCCATCGTCTCTACGGTCTGGGCTGCGGCCTCGTCGATCTGATGCTGCTGGCCTCGACCCTGATGACGGAGAACGCTCTGCTCTGGACGCTCGACAGAAGGCTGAACAGCCTCGCAGAACGATTTGGCATCGCCCACACTGTCCGCTGAGTCTCGCAACGCACGGCCCGTCCTTTGCCCCCTACCTCGCCGCCACCCCGGCGCCCTGAACGACATCCTCCACCGCCTGCAGCACCACCGGCAGCTCGGTGAAACCCTCGCGGTCCAGGAAGTGGCCGGCGTCCGGCACCCGGTGCACCGTGCCGCCCAGGCGCTGTGCCAGCTGCTCGCTCACGGCCGGCGGCACTGCATAGTCGTTGGTGCTGACGACGTGATGCAGGACCGGCGACATGGCGTGAATCGTGGCCGTATCGATCTTCGCCCGATCGGCGTAGGCATCCACGTCAAAGCCATCCAGCGTGGACAATCCCGGGATCCGCCCCGCAAAGCCCGACACCAGCACGATGCCGCCCAGCCTCTTCGCGCCGGACTGACTGGCGAAATGCAGTGCGCTGATGGTGCCCAGGCTGTGTGCCACCAGAACGGTGTGTTCACCCGGCTGCCCGATGGCCTCGCGCATCGTGGCCTGCCAGCGGTCGAAGTCCGGGTAGCTGCTGTCCGGCATCCGCAGGCGGGTGACCTGAATCCCCCGTTCCCGCAACTGCGCTTCCAGCCAGGGGAACCAGTGCTCCTCGGGCGAAGCGTCGAAACCGTGGATGATGAAGACTCGCCAGGGATTCCGTTGCGTCATGATGATTCCTCCTCGTTGACCAATCAGGATACCCCGTCCCCAAGGGACTCCCGAACCTCAGGCCCCCCACTGGACAGGGCTTCCCCGGCCCACTGAAATCGGCGGGCCCGCTTCACCCCCCACCGATGGCGTTATCATCGCCCCTACTCTTCCCTGCGCAAGTCCCCCGGGACCACCGCATCCCCTCTCCCCCCCTCTCCTCGACTCCCGTTTCATGGCAGCAGAAAGTTCCTCGTTCGACCTCATCCAGGTCGTCTCCCTGCTGGGCGCCGCCGTCGTGGCCGTGCCCCTCTTCAAGCGACTGGGCCTGGGCTCGGTACTCGGCTATCTGGCCGCCGGCCTGGCCATCGGCCCCTACGGCCTGGCCCTGGTCACCGATTCGCACGCCATCATCCACATTGCCGAATTCGGGGTGGTGATGTTCCTGTTCGTCATCGGACTGGAGATGAAGCCCTCGCACCTGTGGGGCCTGCGTCGGCAGATCTTCGGCCTGGGCAGCCTGCAGGTGATTCTCTGCTCGATCCTGCTGACCTTCGTCGGCGTGCTCTTCGGCTTTTCGTGGGCGGTGTCCTTTGTCAGTGCCACCGGCTTCGTGCTCACCTCCACCGCCATCGTCATGCAGGTGCTGGGCGAGCGGCAGGAACTGGCCTCGCCGCGTGGCCAGCGCATCGTTTCCATCCTGCTGTTCGAGGACCTGCTGATCGTCCCGCTGCTGGCCATCGTCGCGTTCCTCGCGCCTGCCACACCCGAGAGTGCCGCGCATGCCACACCGCTGTGGCAGACCATCGGCACTGCCCTGCTCAGTCTGGCCGCCCTGGTGGCCGCGGGCCTCTGGGTGCTCAACCCCCTGTTCCGCGTGCTGGCCGCCAGCCGTGCCCGGGAGGTCATGACCGCTGCCGCGCTGCTGGTGGTGCTGGGTGCCGGCCTGCTGATGGAAATGGGGGGCCTCTCGATAGCCATGGGCGCCTTCGTGGCCGGCGTGCTGCTGTCCGAATCGAGCTTCCGGCACCAGCTGGAAGCCGACATCGAGCCGTTCCGCGGGCTGCTGCTGGGTCTCTTCTTCCTGGGCGTCGGCATGGCGCTGGACCTGAAGGTGGTGGCCGAGAACTGGGGCATCATCGTCTCGGGCGTCATCGCGCTGATGGTGACCAAGGCCCTCTGCGTCTATGGGGTGGCCCGCTTTGCCGGCAGCAACCACACGGATGCCATGGACCGCGCACTGCTGATGGCCCAGGGAGGTGAGTTCGCCTTCGTGCTGTACTCGGCAGCAGCCAGTGCCGGCGTGATCGATGCGCGGGTCAACGCCAACATGACGGCCATCGTGGTGCTGTCGATGGCCATCACCCCGCTCGTGCTGGTACTCTACCAGCGCTTCGGTAACCCCGCCCCGGCCGGCGAGGCCCGCGAGGCCGACACCTTCGACGAACAGCATCCGATCCTGGTGGTGGGCATGGGACGCTTCGGCCAGATCGTCAACAGCATGCTGCAGATGAGCAGCCACAGCACCACCGTCATCGACCTGGATCCGACCACCGTGGCCGGGCTCAACCGCTACGGCATCAAGACCCACTTCGGCGACGCTTCCCGCCCTGAACTGCTGCTGACGGCCGGCATCGAGAACGCCCGCCTGCTGGTGATCGCCATCGACAACCGGGAACAGGCACTGTCCATCGCCCACTTCGCCCGCGAGGTGAACCCCAACATCGACATCGTGGCCCGTGCCTACGATCGACTGCACACCTTCGACCTGTACCAAGCCGGTGCCAACGAGATCGTGCGCGAGACCTTCGACGCCGCCATCCGTGCCGGCAAGCGTGCCCTGGAAAGGCTGGGCATGAGCCGCGACGACGCCGAGAAGGTCGGCAAGATCTTCTACCGCCACGATCGCCACGGCATGATCGAGCAGGCCCGCGTCTACGACCCCACGCTCGGCCCCTTCAATAACAAGCAGATGGCCGAGCTGGTCGTGGCGCAGCGCGAAAGCACCCGCGAGGCCGTCCAGGCCGCCCTGCGGGGCGAAGAAGAGGAATGGCCGCATGGCGACGACTGAGCCGGTTGCCCCATGACCCGCGCCGAACGCCTGCTGGAGCTGATGCAGCGGCTGCGCCGTAGCCGGCAGCCGCTGCAGGCCCACACACTGGCCGAGCAGCTGGACATCAGCGTCCGCACCCTCTACCGCGATATCGAGACCCTGCGCCACCAGGGCGCCGACATCGAGGGCGAGGCCGGCGTGGGCTATGTGCTGAAAAAGGGCGGTCCCACCCTGCCGCCCCTCATGTTCCGAGAAAGCGAGATCGAGGCCCTGGTGCTGGGGCTGCGCTGGGTGGGCCGCCATGCCGACCCGGCCCTGGCCGACGATGCCCGCTCGGCGCTCTCCAAGATCGGCGCCATCCTGCCACCCCGGCTGGCTCCCATCTTCGACGAGCACGCGCTCTACCCCGCCGGCCGCCGGCAGAACACCGAAAGTGACGAGAACAGCGTGCTGCCCACCGTGCGCGCCGCCCTGCGCGAGAACCAGCGCCTGCGTCTGGACTACACCGACGGCGAGGGCCACACCAGCCAGCGCATCGTCTGGCCCCTGGCACTGGGCTACTTCGACGAGACCCCGGTCCTGGCCGCCTGGTGCGAGCTGCGCCAGGACTTCCGCCACTTTCGCACCGACCGCATGCAGCGGGCGCAGCCCGTCGGCCCCTGCCCGCTACCCCGCCTGCGCATGCTGGCCGAATGGCAGCGCCACACCGGCGTCGATCTGAGCCGGTACGACCCGTGATCGTGCAAGGGCATTCCCCGGACCGGATCCCGCAGCCGAACGACGCGCTCACGCCACCCGCAGATGCTTCACCAGCACCTGAAAAAATCGTGAGTCCGTCTGACCGTCCGGTCACCTGCCGCCTCCTGACGAAAACTGACAGCAGCCCGGCGTATAGTGGCTTCACGTCAGGGAAGCGCTTGGCCTTCCCCACCCCAGGAGCCCACGATGAGCCACTTCACCCTCTACACCAACCCCCGTTCCCGCGGCCGCATGGTGCGCTGGATGCTGGAAGAATGCGAAGCCACCTATGAGGTGGTGCCGGTACCCTATGGCGAGCCGATGAAGTCGGCCGCTTACCTCGCCGTGAACCCGATGGGCAAGGTGCCCGCGCTGAAGGTGGACGACACCGTGCTGACCGAGGCACTGGGCATCTGCACCTGGCTGGCCGAGCAGTTCCCGGAAAAGAACCTGATCCCTCCCGCAGGCCATGTGGAACGGGGCGAGTTCTACCGCTGGATGTGCTTTGCGCTGCATCTGGAATACGCCGCCATGGACCGCCGCTTCCAGCACCCGGACAATGATCCGGAACGCCGCTTTTCCGTCGGCTATGGCGACTTCGACACGGCCTTCAACACCCTGCGGGAACACCTGAAGACGCGCGAGTATCTGGTGGGTGACCACACCACGGTGCTGGACCTCTACTACGCGGGCCTGCTGATGCAGTTCATGCAGCCGCGGGGCACCGATACCGACAATCCGCGCAACCGTCCGGTGCTGTCCATCGACGATCCGGTCCTGGGCCCCTACGCCAAGCGTCAGATATCGCGCCCGGCCTTTGCCCGCGCCGCGGCGCTGGACAATGAGCTGGCCGCCCGGATGGCGTCGGCCTGATGAAATATCCGTGCCGCCCACGGCCAGGAGCGGAAACATCATGGGTCAGGCCTTCCGGAAAAGGCCCGGACGGGTGCACAGGACGGGCTCAGCCTTGTCCTTCCCTGTCCGGTTTCCCCGTGCGCCCCACCCAGACGGCCACCCCCAGCAGCAGCACGGCCGCCAGGGCGTACGGCACGGTGGGCGAAATCTCATAGAGCAGCGCACCGGCCAGCGGCCCCAGCACATTGCCCAGCCCTTGGGCCGCCCCTACCGAACCGGCCGCCGCACCCTGCTCGTGCGGCTGCACCGCATTGGCCGCCATGGCCGTGAAGGCCGGGAACACGAAGCCCATGCCCGCCGCTGCAACGAAGTAGGACAGCATCAGCGTCGGCACGCCGGTGGCCAGCAGCACCGATCCGAAGCCGATGCCGGCCGTGGTCATGCCGATGCAGATCATCCGGCCCGGTGGCAACATGACCCGCCGCACGACCATCTGCGTGATGATCAGCGCCACGCCCACAGTGGTCAGTGCCATGCCGGCCGCCTGCGCCCCTTCCCCGGGCGTCATGCCCAATCGGTCGATGGCAAAGAAGCCCACGACGATCTGACCCACGGCCACCGTGAACAGCGCCGTGAAGGCCGCCACCATCGGGCGGCGCAACCTCGGATCCAACAGGCGCGGCGACTGTCCCGGACGTGCGCCGACCGGCGGCGTGGCCGGCAGGAACTTCCACAACACCGCCAGTCCCAGTGCCGGCAGCAGCGCCGTCAGATAGAGCGGAGCCTCCAGCCCGAAGTGCGTGAGCTGCGCCGCCAGTGCAGGCCCCAGCACCAGACCCGCTCCATTGGCCGCGCCCAGCGATGCCATCGCGGCCACACGCCGCTCGGGCGGCAGGTTGTCGGCGATCAGCGCCTGGCTGGCCGTGGGCGCCGCCGCATAGAAGCCGCCGATGGCGCCGCGCGTCAGCACCAGCCCGGCAAAGACCAGCCCGACACTCATCGGCACGCGCATGGCCGCCACCAGCCAGCCACTCATGGCGCAGTAGCTCACGAAGAAGCCGGCAAAGCCGGTGAGCATCACGGCCCGGCGGCCCAGGCGGTCACTGGCCCGGCCCCAGATCGGGGCCATCAGCATCCACAGCACCCCACTCACCGTCACCGCCATCCCGGCCTGCCACGGTGCCAGCCCCAGTTGACGCGACAGCGAGCCGACGATGGAGACAAAGGCCATCATCGCCATGGTGCCGCACATGTAGGCAAACAGGATCGGGCGCAGCGTGAAGGCGCGGCCCGATTGCCCTGCCGGAGGACCACCCGAATCGGGTGCTGGCGACGGGGTACGTTCGGAAACGGAAGATGGCGCGGCTTCTGGCATGACGGGGGGCTGGCTCGAAAGGGACGGCAGGACACTGCCCGGCCGACGGCACATCGTCCGCAGCCATGGCAGGCGCTTTGCGCATTATGAGCCCGCCCCTGAAAGCGGCCCGGCAAATCCATATCGGCAACGGAAGCAACGCCCGAAGAATGGAAGCAAAACCCGAAGACTTCCGTTCCGTCCATGGTTTAGGGATCGGGCGCAGGAACTGCGCGTCTGGCGCATCTCTGTCTGCCCGATCGGGCATGGGTGCCGCGACGGGTAAGACCGGATGGCCTCCACTCAGGGCTTCCCCTAAGACCGCCGGGTGTCACTTGCACAATTCATGCCAGCCCACGGACAATGGCGTCACATAAACATTCACATGACAGCGAGGTCCCGGTTCTCCCGGGCCTTCGTACAAGGAGACCCCCGCCATGCTGCAAAGCTTCAGGAACCGGAGCGACTATCCGTTCTGGTTCGAGGTCGCACCACTTCTGCTGACCACTGCCATCCTGATGGTGCAGTTCTTCATCTTCAAGGACTACACGCCGCACGTCCCGCTGATCATCGGCATCTGCATCACCGGGCTCTTCATGTCGCTCAAGGGCAGGAAGTGGATCGACATGGAGCACAACATGTACCGGGTCATGAAGGTGGCGCTACCCACCATGGTCATCATCATGTGCGTGGGCATGGTCATCGCCAGCTGGATCGCTGCCGGCACGGTGCCCACCATCCTGGACTTCGGTCTGGGCATGCTCAGCCCGCGCATCTTCCTGCCCGCCACCTGCATCCTGGCCACGGTCGTGTCGCTGGCCACCGGCACCTCGTGGGGTACCGTGGGTACCGTCGGCCTGGCCATCATGGGCATTGCCCAGGCGCTGGGCGTGCCTGAATACTGGGCAGCCGGCGCCGTGGTCTCGGGCGCCTTCTTCGGTGACAAGATGTCGCCGCTCTCGGACACCACCAACCTCACCCCCGCCGTGGCCGGCACCGACCTCTGGAGCCACATCCGGTCGATGCTCACCAACACCATCCCCGCCTACGCGCTCACGCTCATCATCTACACCTGGGTGGGCATGGACTATGGCACCGATGGCGGCATGGGCAGCCTGGAAATGCGCGAGGCCATCCAGAACACGGTCCAGAGCAACTTCCAGCTGGGCTGGGTCACCCTCATCCCGCCGGTCGTGGTCATCACCATGGGCTTTCGCAAGTACTCGGTGATGGGCACGCTGTGCACCGGCGTCTTCATCGGTGCGCTCATCGCGGTGTTCTACCAGGGCGTGAGCCTCGACAAGATCTCCGGCATCCTGATGAACGGCTACACCGCCACCACCGGTCAGGAATACGTCGACAAGCTGCTCACCAAGGGCGGCATCCTCAACATGGGCTGGGTCATCACCATGATGTTCCTGTCGCTGGCCTTCGTGGGCGTGCTGGAAGCCTATGGCACCTTCCACGCCATCCTGCTCAAGATCAACAAGGTCATCTCCTCGCGCTTCTCGCTGGTGCTCACCTCGGCCGGCTCGGTGCTGACCGTGGGCATGGTGGCCGGTGAGGTCTACACCTCGCTGGTGCTGCCCGGCCGCCTCATGAAGTCCAAGTACGCCGAGATGGGCTATGACCGCTCCATCCTGTCGCGCACCATCGAGGACTGGGGCACGCTGGTCTCGCCGCTCATCCCCTGGAACAACGGGGGCGCCTTCGTCACCAGCACGCTGGGCATCAGCGCCTTCCTCTACGCCCCGTTTGCCCTGTTCTGCTGGCTCTCGCCACTCATCGGGCTGATCTATGCCGCCCTGGGCTGGTTCACCCCGCTCGATCCGAAAGGACCGCAGAAGATCGAGGAAGAGGAGATGGAAGACATCGCCGACGAGGTGCAAGACTACATGGTCTGAACGAACAATGCCGGGCCCGTCTTGCGACAGGTCCGGCATCGATCAGGATTCATGCAGGCGGGATTTCCCGCCCCACGGTACGCCCCGCTTCATCGGGGCGTACTTGCATCCACCTGCCCATCCCTCAGTTCTTTTCGTTGAAGGTCGGCACGTAGAACACGCGACCGTAACGACGCCAGCTACCGGATTCCCCGAAGCTGGACTGGGTGCTGTAGCCCAGATACCAGCCGTCACGCATGCGGTAGAACTCGTTGACCGCCTGGGCGCCGCGCTGCGGGTAGCGCAGCACATGGAAGACGACGTGCTCGCGCGTCCAGCCGTTGCCCAGCCAGGGGTTGATGCTGAACAGGTAGCGGGCAGTGCCGTCCGCGCCGCGGGCCAGGTAGCGATACACGGGCACGGTGTTGCGCTGCGGCTTGGCGTAGGCGTAGAAGGCCAGCTCCTGACGGGTCCATTCACCGCTCACCGACGCATCGGCACTGTACACATAGCGCAGGTCGCCATCACCGCCGGGGGCCACGTAGCGATACACACGCACCAGGTTGGCGGCTGCCAGCGCGGCATCCCGTTCGGCCTGGGCATCACGCAGCGTCACCTGCACGCGAGCCGAGACGGCCGAGGTGTTGCCGGCGCCATCCACCGCTTCCACCGTGTAGCTGTAGTCGCCGGGTTTCAGGTCGCGGTCGATGAGGCTCTCGGTCTGCAGCAGGTTGGGCGTGATGTCCATGCCGTCGCGGCGGACACGGTAGCCGGCCAGACCCGAGCCACCCGCATCGCTGGACTTGCCCCAGGAAAGCTGCACGGCATCGTTGCCCTGGGCCTGGGCATGCACGCCGCCCGGCACGGAAGGCGCCTCGGTGTCACGCGGTGCTTCCGGCTCCTTCTGAGCGCGGCTCGCGGGCACGTGGAAGATGTGACCGGCGAACTCCCAGCCACTGCCTGCGCTGTTGCCGGCCGTGGCGTAGTTCAGGTACCAGCCACCACGCACCTGCTTGTACTCGTCCACGCCCGTGCGGCCTTCGCCTGGCTGGTTGTAGGCGTAGAAGGCGATGCCTTCACGCAGCCAGCCTGCCGAGCGCAGCGAACCGTCGGTGGTGTACTTGTAGCGCACCTTGCCGCCCGTGGTGGCCGAATAGCGATACACGGGCACCGTGTTGTTCTTCTGGCTGGCGTAGGCCAGGAAGGCCTCGCCCTGGCGAACCCACTCGCCACCCAGGGCCGGGTCCGGGCTGTAGCGGTAGCGCAGGCTGGTACCGTCATTGGCCGCATAGCGGTAGATGGGCACCACGTCCGGGTCGACCGTGGCCTGGCCAGCCACGTTCACGCGCACCATCTTCGAGATGGAGGGCGTGCCGGCCTCGTTCAGGATGAACACCATGTAGTAGCCGGGAGGCGTGTCGTTCACGTTGGACGGCAGCTTGGCCACCAGGCGGTTGCCTTCGCGGCGGAACGACAGCTCGATGAAGCGCTGGTTCATGTTGAACGAGTGCGTGACCGAGCCGGTGGCCACCATCGTCACGCGACGGATGGTCTCGGCCTGGGCGGATTCCAGCACCATGCTGCCGCCGGGCTGCACGACCATCGGGGCCTTGTCCAGCGTGGGACGCTGGGCCGGCGTGCCGTCAGCGTTGTACAGATAGGCCGGGTAGTAGACCTCGGCGTTGAGGTTGCTCTCCGGGCCATAGGCGCCGCCACCGCCGGTGAACAGCGAACCGTCAGGCAGCAGCGTGGCGGTGGAGTGGTAGAGGCGCATGCGCTTCTGCGATGGGCCGCGCGTCCACACACCGGTCTTCGGGTTCCAGAATTCCAGGTGGTAGATGGGGTTGCGCGCCGTGGCCTTGTGGAAGTCGAAGTACTCGGCGCCCCCGCTGATGGCGACCGTACCATCGGCCAGCACGGTACTGTTGTGCCACATACGGGTGTTGCTCATCGTGCCGGCATCGGTCACCACGGGCTTGTCGCCGCGGATGTCGATGATGGCGGCACGGTTGCCCAGTGCCTCGGTCAGCAGGATGCGGCCCGGCTCGAACATGACGGCCGAACCTTCCCAGTCGGACTTGTAGTTCAGCGTGCCCAGGTCGGTACGGGTGCCGTTGCCGTCCAGCTTCATCCGGTACATCTGGGACTTGGAGAAGCCGAAGATGTTGCCGTCGGGGGCCACCCAGTTGCGCGGATAGTCCTCGCGCAGGTCGGAGGTGGTGATGCCGGACAGCAGGAAGTTGCTGCCGTCATTGCGACGGATCTCGGGGTGGTCGTTGCCACCCTTGCCGCCCTGCACGAAGACTTCGCCGTTGGGCAGCGTGGTGGCGGTGGCGTACCAGCGCTTGCGCTGCATCTTGGCAGCGGCCTCGATGGTGTTGCTGCCCGGGCGGAAGATGGTCGTGTCGTTGATGGGCTGATTGATGCTGCGGCCGCGGGCATCGCTGTAGATGTCGCCACCGGCGATGAACACGTCGCCGGTCAGCGGCAGCACTACCTGAGCCGAGCAGAAGATGTCGGTCTGGGTGGTGTTGGGCAGCGTGAGGTGGGAGGCCTCGTCACCACCCAGCGTCGGATCCCAGACGTCGTAGTAGAACTTGGCACCCTGCTCGCCCCGGTCGGTCGAGCCATAGGTCATCACGCGGCCATCGGGCAGCACCACGGCGTGGATGGGGATGAAGGCCCACTTCATCTGGCCTCCCCAGGCACCTTCGGTGGCGGCCTTGGCGGCCACGGGCAGGGCCTTGCGGGCCACGACAGAATCGTTCACGTCGGCCGCTTCATCGGCCACCGGGAGGGTGCCGACGTTCTGCTCGGCACTGAAGTCGATGCCCTCGTTGGGCACGGCCGGCCGGCCATCCTGGGGGCCGTCGACATCCAGCGAGGCATGCGCCTGCGAACTGGCCAGACCGCGGCCGGCATCAATCGCGCCGCCGGACGAGGCGGAAGCCCCCGCATCGCCGCCGCCTCCGCCGCAGGCGGCCAGGGTCAGCAACGCAGTCACGGAAGCAATGGCCAGCGCCTTGCGGCGCAGGTGGTCGGGCACGGCAACGGACGGGAAGGAGCGGATCACGGCGGTTTCCTGTGGGTTGAAGGGGCCGGCAAGCAGCCCGTATCGGAAACCCGCATCCTAGGGGATGGCCCCGATTCACGCCGTGCGATGCTTCACACTGGGCCTCCATCGAGTGGTCCGGACGGTTGCGCACGCACGATCGTCCAGGTTTTTTTAGAATGTTTGACAGAGTCGGGGTTCTTGTACCGTTCGGGACCGACAGACGGTCGGTTTGTTCGTAGAATCCGGGCTGACGACTGAATACTTAACACAGCAACCATAGGAACGAGATGGTCAGAATCAAGCGTGGCCTGGACATCCCCATCACAGGTGCACCCGAGCAGCGGATCGAGACTGCCCGCGCGGTGCACCACGTGGCGGTGATCGGTTTCGACTATCACGGCCTGAAGCCGACAATGGCGGTGCAGGTGGGGGACCGGGTACAGAAGGGCCAGCCGCTCTTCTCCGACAAGAAGAACCCTGGCGTGCAGGTCACGGCACCGGCCAGCGGCACGATCAGCGCCATCAACCGCGGCGAGCGGCGGGTGCTGCAGTCGGTCGTGATCGAGGTGGGCGACGAATCGGCGCCGGACGCCGCCCTGCGCTTTGCCCACTGTAGCCCCGACAAGCTGGGCTCGCTGTCCGGCGAGGCCGTGCGTGAGAACCTGCAGCGCTCAGGGCTCTGGACGGCGCTGCGCACGCGGCCGTTCAGCAAGATCCCGGCCGTGGATGCCACGCCGGCACACATCTTCGTCACCGCCATCGACACCCATCCGCTGGCGGCCAATCCCGTCACGATCATCGCCGAACGGGCCGATGACTTCCGCCATGGCCTGGCGGTGCTCACGCGGCTGGCGCCGGTGTTCCTGTGCCGGGCGCCCGGCTCTGCCCTGCCCGGCGAGGACGTGAAGGGCGTGACGACCGAGACCTTCGAGGGACCTCACCCGGCAGGTCTGGCCGGCACGCACATCCATTTCCTGTATCCGGTCGATGCCACGCGCACGGTCTGGACCATCAACTATCAGGACGTGATCGCCATCGGTCACCTGTTCACCACGGGTGAGCTGGACACCACACGGGTGATCGCCCTGGGCGGCCCGGTGGTGAAGAAGCCGCGGCTGCTGCGTACCCGACTGGGCGCCAGCCTGGACGAGCTGGTGGCCAACGAGCTGGAGCCGGGCGAGAACCGCGTGGTTTCCGGCTCGCTGCTGGGCGGCCGCACGGCGCGCGGCGCCTGTGCCTTCCTGGGTCGCTACGACCTGCAGGTGAGCTGCCTGCGTGAAGGTACCGACCGGCAGATGTTCCACTTCCTGCGGCCGGGCTTCGACAAGCATTCGGTCAGCGGCGCCTTCGTCTGGAAGCTGTTCGGCCGCAAGCCGCTGGCCATGACCACCACCACCAACGGCAGCCCCCGGGCCATGGTGCCCACCGGCACCTACGAGGCGGTGATGCCGCTGGACATCCTGCCCACGCAGCTGCTGCGCTCGCTCATCGTGGGCGACACCGAGATGGCCCAGAAGCTGGGGTGCCTGGAGCTGGACGAGGAAGACCTCGCGCTCTGCACCTATGCCTGTGCCGGCAAGTACGAGTATGGCCCGATTCTGCGGGACAACCTCACCCGCATCGAGAAGGAGGGCTGACCCATGGGACTGAGAGCATTGCTTGACCGGATCGAGCCGCTGGTGCACAAGGGCAGCCGATTCGAGAAGCTGTATCCGCTGTACGAGGCCGCCGACACCTTCCTGTACCGGCCGCGGCTGCTCACCCGCACCACGGCGCACGTCCGCGACAGCCTCGACCTGAAGCGGATCATGATCCTGGTGTGGCTGTGCACCTTCCCGGCCATGTTCTTCGGCATGTGGAACGTGGGCCATCAGGCCAACCTGGTCTTTGCCCAGCAGCCCGAGCTGCTGGCCGCGCAGACCGGCTGGCACATCGAGATCGTGCGCATGCTGGCGGGCTTCGACCCGAACAGCTTCTACGACAACTTCGTCCAGGGGGCGGTGTACTTCCTGCCCATCTATGCCGTGACCTTCGCGGTTGGCGGCTTCTGGGAGGGTCTCTTTGCCACCATCCGCCGCCACGAGATCAACGAGGGCTTCTTCGTCACCTCGGTGCTGTTCTCGCTGACGCTGCCCCCCACCATCCCGCTGTGGCAGGTGGCGCTGGGCATCAGCTTCGGCGTCGTGCTGGGCAAGGAGGTGTTCGGCGGTACCGGCAAGAACTTCATCAACCCGGCACTGGCGGGCCGTGCCTTCCTCTTCTTCGCCTATCCGGCCTCCCTGTCCGGTGAATCCGTCTGGAACGTCGTGGACGGCTATGCCGGCGCGACGGCACTGAGCCAGGCCGCAAGCAGCGGGGTCGGCGCCCTGGCGCAGAACGGCCTGAGCTGGACCGACGCCTTCCTCGGCTTCATGCCGGGCTCGATCGGCGAGACCAGCACGCTGGCCATCCTGCTGGGCGGCAGCGTCCTGCTGCTGGCCCGGATCGCCGCCTGGCGCATCGTCGCCGGCGTGATGATCGGCATGGTGGCGCTCTCCACCCTCTTCAACCTGTTTGCTGCCGGCTCGACCAACCCGATGCTGGCCATGCCCTGGTACTGGCACCTGGTGCTGGGCGGTTTCGCCTTCGGCATGATGTTCATGGCCACCGACCCCGTGTCGGCTTCCATGACCAACGCCGGCAAGTGGGCCTTCGGCATCGTGATCGGGGTGATGGTGGTGATGATCCGCGTGATCAACCCCGCCTATCCCGAGGGCATGATGCTGGCCATCCTGTTCGGCAACCTGTGTGCGCCCCTGATCGACTACTTCGTGATCCAGGCCAACATCAAGCGGAGGGCCAAGCGCCGTGTCTAAACAGCAAGAATCCATCGGCCGGACACTGCTGGTGGCCTTCGTCATGTGCCTGGTGTGCTCGGTGATCGTGGCCAGCGCGGCCGTGATGCTCAAGCCCGTGCAGCTCACCAACAGCCTGCTCGACAAGCAGCGCAACATCCTCGTCATCGCCGGCCTGATCCAGCCGGAAGCCAGCGCGCAGGAAGTTCAGCGCGTCTTCCGCGAGCGGATCCAGCCGCGTCTGGTGGACCTGGACAGCGGCCGCTTCGTCGAGGACGGCAAGCCCGAGACCTTCGACCCGCTGCAGGCGGCCAAGGACCCGGCGCAGTCGTCGGCCCTGTCCGGCGAGGACGACATCGCCTCGATCCGTCGGCGCGAGCACCGTACCGTGGTCTACCAGGTCGAGGGCCCGCAGAAACAGCTGCAAACCCTGATCCTGCCGATCCGCGGCTACGGACTCTGGTCCACGCTGCACGGCTTCATCGCCCTGAAGAACGATCTGAACACGGTCGTGGGCCTGGGCTTCTACCAGCACGCCGAGACCCCGGGTCTGGGCGGCGAGGTGGACAACCCCCGCTGGAAGGCGCTGTGGCCGGGCAAGAAGGTCTTCAGCGACGACGGCAGCAAGGCTGACATCAGGATCATCAAGGGCTCGGTCGATCCGTCCAGCCCGCAGGCCGCCCATCAGGTCGACGGACTGGCCGGTGCCACGCTCACCAGCAAGGGCGTGGACAACCTGCTGCACTTCTGGCTGGGCCCCAAGGGCTTCGGGCCGTTCATCGCGAACCTGCGTGACAGCGCACAGGGTTCATCGCAGGCATCGACGGGAGGACGCTGAGCATGGCTGACAAACCCACCATCCGCGAGGTTCTCCTCGACCCGATCATCAAGAACAACCCGATCGGGCTGCAGATCCTCGGCATCTGTTCGGCACTGGCCGTCACCTCCAACCTGAAGACCGCGCTGGTGATGTCGATCGCGCTGACGCTCGTCACCGCCTTCTCCAGCATGTTCATCTCGATGGTGCGCACGCAGATTCCGGGCTCGATCCGGATGATCGTGCAGATGGTCATCATCGCGTCGCTGGTCATCATCGTCGACCAGCTGCTCAAGGCCTACGCCTTCTCGCTGTCCAAGCAGCTGTCGGTGTTCGTCGGCCTGATCATCACCAACTGCATCGTGATGGGTCGTGCCGAGGCCTTTGCCATGGCCAACCCGCCCGTGCTCTCCTTCATGGACGGCATCGGCAACGGCCTGGGCTACAGCACCATGCTGATGCTTTTGGGCACCATCCGCGAGCTGCTGGGCGCCGGCAAGCTGTTCGGCATCACCATCCTGCCGGTGGTCAACGACGGCGGCTGGTATGTGCCCAACGGCCTGCTGCTGCTGCCGCCGTCGGCCTTCTTCCTGATCGGCATGATCATCTGGGCCCTGCGTACCTGGAAGAAGGAGCAGTGCGAGACGCCGGCCTTCCGGCTGGCCCCGCACACGCGCGAGGAGGAGTACTGAGCATGGACATCCAGCTGACCCGGACGTCCGGGATGACTGACTACGAGGGACAACGCAGATGACCGCGCACTATCTGAGTCTTTTCTTCCGCTCCGTGTTCATCGAGAACATGGCGCTGGCCTTCTTCCTGGGGATGTGCACCTTCATCGCCATCTCGAAGAAGGTGCAGACGGCCATCGGCCTCGGCGTGGCGGTGGTGGTGGTGCAGGCCATCACGGTGCCGGCCAACAACCTGCTGTTCACCTGGCTGCTCAAGCCCGGTGCACTGGCCTGGGCCGGGCTGCCCGACGTGGATCTGAGCTTCCTGGGGCTGCTGTCGTACATCGGCGTGATCGCCGCCATCGTGCAGATCCTGGAGATGCTGCTGGACAAGTACGTGCCCAGCCTCTACAACGCACTGGGCGTGTTCCTGCCGCTGATCACCGTCAACTGCGCCATCATGGGCGGCACGCTGTTCATGGTCGAGCGTGACTACACCTTCGCCGAGAGCGCCGTCTACGGTGTGGGCTCGGGCCTGTCGTGGGGTCTGGCCATCGTGCTGCTGGCCGGCATCCGCGAGAAGCTCAAGTACAGCGACGTGCCCGACGGCCTGCAGGGCCTGGGCATCACCTTCATCACCATCGGCCTGATGGCGCTGGCCTTCATGTCGTTCTCGGGGGTCCAGCTGTGATGCCTGACGCAACCCTCACCAAGCCTGCAGGAGGAAGCCTTTCATGAATTCGGAAATCCTGCTCGGGGTCGGCATGTTCACGGTGATCGTGCTGTCGCTGGTGGTGCTGATCCTGGTGGCGCGCTCGTGGCTGGTCTCCAGCGGCGACGTCACCATCGAGATCAACGGCGAGCGCAAGATCACGGTGCCTGCCGGCGGCAAGCTGCTTCAGACCCTGGCCGGTCAGGACATCTTCCTGTCCTCGGCCTGCGGCGGCGGCGGCTCGTGCGCCCAGTGCAAGTGCATCGTCGAATCCGGCGGCGGCGAGATGCTGCCCACCGAAGAAGCCCACTTCACGCGGCGTGACGCGTCCGAAGGCTGGCGCCTTTCCTGCCAGACCCCGGTCAAGCAGGACATGAAGATCCGCGTGCCCGAAGAAGTGTTCGGCGTGCGCAAGTGGGAATGCACGGTCGAGTCCAACTTCAACGTCGCCACCTTCATCAAGGAGCTGACGCTGCGCCTGCCCGAGGGCGAGAGCGTGGACTTCCGCGCCGGCGGCTACGTGCAGCTGGAATGCCCGCCGCACGAAGTGGCCTACAAGGACTTCCACATCCAGGACGAGTTCCGTGCCGACTGGGACAAGTTCAATCTGTGGCGCTTCGTCTCCCGGGTGAACGAGCCGGTCGTCCGGGCCTATTCCATGGCCAACTATCCGGGCGAGAAAGGCATCGTCAAGTTCAACATCCGGGTGGCCTCGCCCCCGCCCAAGGGCGGCGACAACATTCCGCCGGGCAAGATGTCCTCGTGGGTGTTCAACCTGAAGCCGGGCGACAAGGTCACGGTGTATGGTCCGTTCGGCGAGTTCTTCGCCAAGGAGACCGACAACGAGATGGTGTTCATCGGCGGCGGTGCCGGCATGGCGCCCATGCGCTCGCACATCTTCGACCAGCTCAAGCGCCTGAAGTCCCAGCGCAAGATCAGCTTCTGGTACGGTGCGCGCTCGCTGCGCGAGGCCTTCTATGTGGATGAGTTCGACCAGCTGGCCAAGGAGAACCCCAACTTCACCTGGACGCTGGCGCTCTCCGATCCGCTGCCCGAGGACAACTGGACGGGGCCGACCGGCTTCATCCACAACGTCCTGTACGAGAACTATCTGAAGGACCATCCGGCGCCGGAAGACTGCGAGTTCTACATGTGCGGTCCCCCGGTGATGAACGCCGCCGTCATCAAGATGCTGACCGACCTGGGCGTCGAGCGCGACAGCATCTTCCTGGACGATTTCGGGGGCTGAGCCGTGCCCGGCAAGGCAGGCAAAGGGGACGGTGTGCGCCGTCTGGTTCGCTCTGTGGTCAGTGGCCTCTCCGCCGCCCCCGCCGCCCCCAAATCCCGGCTGCTGGCTCTGGCAGCCGCCCTGCCCCTGCTGGCGGCCTGCCAGCCTGATGTCGTCCAGCTGTCCGGCCCCACGATGGGCAGCAGCTATCACATCAGCTATGTGCGTGCCAGCGGCACGCCCGAACCCGAAGCCGTCCAGGCCGAGATCCGGCGTCAGCTCGACCAGCTTGATGCCGCGGTCTCCACCTATCGCAACGATTCCGACTTGGCGCGCTTCAATGCCGCCCCGGCGGGCACCTGCCAGCCGATGCCCCCCATGGCGCTGGAACTGGCCCGCAGCGCCAAGCAGCTGGCTGCCGACAGCGAGGGGGCTTACGACGTGACCCTGCTGCCCGTGCTGGACGCCTGGAAGTTCGGGCCCAAGGCAGCACGCGAAAAGGCCCAACAAAAGGCGACTGGAACCAGCGACGCTCCTGCTGCCGGCAGCGACAAGTCCCTGACGGTGGACCAGCTGATGGCGCAATCCGGCGCGCCGAAGCAGCCTTCGCCGCCCCCTGCACGCCCTTCCCTGGACGCCGACACGCTGGCCAGCCTGCGCGCCCACACCGGCATGGGGCACCTCAAGATCATCGGTGACCGGCTGTGCAAGGACGCTCCCATCACCGTCGAATTCAACAGCATCGCCGCCGGCTACATCATCGACCGGCTGGCCGAGCGCTTTGCAAACCAGGGCATCCACGACTATCTGATCGAGGTCACGGGCGAGATCCGTGCCGCCGGCGAGAAACCGGGCGGCCATCCCTGGCTGATCGCCATCGAGGCCCCGCTCGACCATGACCGCAAGGCGCAGCGCCTGATCCGGCTGAAGGATGAGGCCATCTCCACCTCGGGCGACTATCGCAACTACCGCGAGGAAAACGGCCGGCGCTACTCGCACCTGATCGATCCGCGCACGCTTTCCCCCATCGAGCACACGCTGGCAGCCGCCACTGTCGTCACCCCCGAAGCCATGCGGGCCGACGGCCTGTCCACCCTGCTGATGGTGCTGGGGCCCGAACGCGGCTACGACTATGCCGTGCGCCACAAGCTGGCGGCACTGCTGGTCAGCCGCACGCCCCAGGGCTTTCAGACGCGCACCACGCCGGCCTTCGATGCCCGCTTTCCGGCACCCACTGCACCCTGACGCCACATCCGTGCGCTGCTGAGGCGGCACCACAGGCACAAGGTGCCGTCATGGTTCAATACTGATCGAGGCCCATGGACGGGCCAATGGAGATTCCGATGATTGTCTGGCTTCTGGTTTTTGTCGTGATGCTGCTGGTCGTGGCCGGCATGGCCGTGGGCGTGATGGCCGGCCGCAAGCCCATCGCCGGTTCCTGCGGCGGCATTGCCAACCTGGGTATCGAGAAATCGTGCGGCATCTGCGGCAACGACTTCAGCAAATGCGAGAATAAAAACCAACAGCATAGTAGCAAAAAAGAAACTTTTCCAGAACAAAATTTCTCAAAAATGTCACAACTAGAAACAAATAGTGCTACTATTAGTAATGATCACATTCAAACCAAAGAACTAAGACGCAACCAATAACAGAGATAGCTGATCAGAAAAATGCAAACGGAACCCTAAAACCAAGCCAAACTTAAAAATGGAAACTCTTTCACTAGACGAAGTTTTGGCTATACACGAAGCCCTCACCCAAGACTTCAACAAATCGAATGACCCAATAAGCCCGCCGGGAGTCAGGTCTCTAGATTTGCTATCATCTGCCGTTTCCAGACAATACACTGGATACAACGGAAAACTGAAATATGACACCATTTCTCTTAACGCAGCATCCTTAACTTATGGAGTGTGTTTGAACCATCCATTTCACAACGGAAACAAGCGCACCGCACTAGTGTCGATGTTATGCCACCTCGACAAAAACGAACACACATTCGACCAAAACTTAACACGCGATGATCTTTATAAATTCATGATCAAAATCGCAAGTCACGGGTTCTTGAAAAAAGCAACAAAGGGCCACCAGGCGGACCAAGAAGTTGAAGAGATGGCCCACTGGATCAGAAAAAGACTTAGAAGAGTGGAACACGGGGAAAGAGTGATAACTTTCAGGGAATTAAAATCAATCCTCGAAGCACACGGGTTTAAACTAGAGAATCACAAAAATAACTCTGTTGATGTTGTCCGGTACGTCGAAAAATCAAGCTTTTTGGGTCTAAGAAAAAATATCGATCGAGAGAGAGTCGTGAGAATCTCCTACCCTGGTGACGGGAAAAGTGTGGGGAAAGGTCTATTGCGTGACCTCAGGGAGCGATGCAAGCTCACAGAAGAAAACGGTATTGATTCAAAAATATTCTACGCAAAAGAACGCCCTATGGATCGATTCATTCAAGAATACCGCGGACTCCTTCGACGTCTAGCGAAAGTATAAATCTCGACAACCCTAAAACCCCAGCTTTAAGTGCAAATTCAAGAAACGCGAGTTTTCCATGAACGGATTGTCGAGATAATCTTTGCGTATCTACTACTACCGGCAGGACCGATCCGTCCACTGCTGCCGCACCAGCTCACCTTCGCGGCACTTGAACTGGCGGCCAGCCGATGCGGCCACCCAGCCCGCACCACGCCGCACGAACTCGATGCGGATGCGCTGCGACGCGATGCTGTCGTCGGGCAGGTTGGCCATCGTCACCAGATAGACCGCGCTCGTGACCGGGCCGTCCGCGTAGATGAAGCTCTCGCGCCGGCTCTGGTTGACCGGCAGCGCAGCCAGCGTGCTGGCCTGCACCGGGAAGAGCGTCTCGAAAACCTGCTTGCCGCACATCTCGATGGGCTGCTCGCAGGGCTTGCCCAGCTGTGCAGCGTTCTCGGTGGACAGCGCCATCGGCGCAAAGCCATCGGCCGTGCGCACGGTGGCCGGCAGCGTGGCCGGCACCCGCGTGCCGTGGTTGCTGCCCGCCGCCTCGATCACGGCCGTCTGCCAGCCGCGCCTGGCATCCGGGTCGCTGGAGGCCTTGCCACTTCCCTGGGCTGAACCGGCCTGAGCGGCCGGCTGCCCCTCCTTGCCCGTCCGCTGTCCGGCTCCGTCGCCTGCAGGCTCCTGGTCGGCGGCCCCGGCGCCCCGGGCATCCGTCCGGTGGTCGATCATGGCCGGCCCGGTCTGCGCCTGGTCCGCGCCTTCCTGATCGGACGATGCAGCGCCGGCGTCCACCACGCCCGGCGCAGAACCGGCCGTGGCCCGTGCCAGCGATGCTTCGGCCGCGTGCATCTGTTTCAGCTGATCGGCCGAGATCGACGGATTGGCCGCCACGATGTCGGCCGCCGCATGGGCCGACTGGGCTCCCTTGCGATCTGCATGGCCTGCTGCGTCGCCCTGGACAGATCCGGAGACCGACGCGCCAGACCGGTTCGAACCCGTCTGCGACGCGCCCTGACCTGCCGCGCCTTTCTGGCGCTCACGGGCGGCCACCAGGGCATCTTCCTCGGACAGGCCTCGGTTGGCGATGGCTTCATCACGGCGCAGCGCATCCAGATCGGCCGCGCGATCCGAGGTCCCGGCCTTGCGGGCGGCCTCGGCCTGCTCCGCGGCATGGCGCTGGCTTTCTGCCTCGGCAACCCGCTGCTTCTGGTCATAGGCGGCCGTCACGGCCTCATCCTGCTCGATGGCATCCTGACGCGGGCGCCAGCGGGCATCCAGCGCGGGCACGGCCTCCTGTTCGTTGGGACTGATGGTCTCGACAGGCGTGGCCGAGCGCACCCCGGCATCCGAGCGGTCGGAGCGCAGCACCCGCACGGCCGGATCCTGACCGTCGGTAGTCCGGGCAGTGTCCTGCCCCTGGGCCGGCTGCCCGGCAGAGGCACGGGCGCTCACGATGCGGTTCGGTGCATCCTGCCCTGCCCCGGAAGCCGCCTGCGCGGCCGTGACTGCTGCGGCACCTGCCGCGCCGGCCTGCGTTGCCGCACTGGCCGCGCCGGACGAAGCCCGGCCTGCTGCGCCACCGGCCTGGGCCTGAGCCTGGGGCACCCCCTTGCCGTCAGTCTTGCGCCGGACCAGCTGGCTGGCCGAGCCGCAGGCCTCCTTCTGCCAGCTGCCGCCCTGGCAACGATACTGAATGCCCACCTGCACCAGCTGGAAGCCCTCGGCCGTCTTCCTGAAGGCCAGGCGGCGACGCCAGCCGGCATGGGCGTTGCGGTTCTCCGGCACCGCCGTCTCCAGGAAGATGGCCACGCCGCTGTCAAACAGGAACTCCTCCTCGACGAAGCGATAGGCCGACTTCGGCGCGCTGCCCGCCGGCATGCCCAGCTTGCCCGCCACCCGCCGGCCGCAGGTCTTGACCTTGCTGCTCTGACAGACGATCGGCCCCTGACTCACGCTCTGTGCCGCGAAATCGGTCGGCCGGGCGATATCGGTACGTGCAGTGGCAGCCTGTGCGCCCCAGGCGCACGTCAGGGCAAGGGTCAGCAGCGACAGTCGGAAGGCAGGGAAATTCATGGACACCGGGTTGAACAGAACAGGCAGCGACCCACACGGGGCCGCCACAGTAAAGGAAGGAATTCACACGATGATGGAAGTCTTGCAGCCCCCATCCGAATGCGCAAGCGCCGCTCCGGGCCCTGTACCGGGAAAGGGCCCGAAAAGTGGCCGGCGATGCGATCTTTAAAGCTTTCAGCCGTCTTTCAGGGCCTGAGCGCCCAGCTGCACCCATTCCAGCGCCAGCTCGCGCTCGGCAATGAAGGCGTTGTACAGCGTGTCTTCGCACAGGATGCCGCGCGGCATGTCTTCGGGCAGCCGGCCGGCCTCATCGGCTTCATAGTCGCGGCGCCATTCACCATTGAAATAGTAGTGGTGCAGCTCCTGCAGCCGGGCATGGGCCGTCCGCCATTCCCGCTGGGCCGCCTGCAGGCGCGGCAGGACCTCGGCCCATTCTTCATAGAGTGCCTCCAGCCGGCGGATGCGTGCCAGATCTTCCGAGGGCAGCAAGGACGTGTCGCCAGCCTGGGCATCCGCCTTTGCCGGCACAGGGGCAGGCTCACCGACGGCTGCATCGGCTGCCGCAGCCGGAGAGACATCGGCAGCGGGGGTGTCCGCTGCATCGGCGGCCGTATCGGCAGAAGCCTCGGCAAGAGCTTCTTCAAGGACATCGGAATGGACCAGGCCCGAGAGGCCTGCATCAGGAAGACCGCTTTTCATAAGACTTCAACGCGTTTCACAATATGAAGAGAAGACCGGCAACCGACGGCGTCCTCCAGGGCCACGCCTGCCGCGCATGCCCTGCCGGACAGACTGTCCACCCGTCCGGCCCGGGGCGAACTGTCGGCGTGCCACCGTGTGTGCGGCGCCCGGAGAAGCAGCCCCGAAACACCGTTGGCACTGATGGCAACATCGTTCAATTATAGTCGAACGCATCGCAACCCGACGTGAAAGCACGGCAAAATACCCAAAAACGAACACTGCCCCTGCGCCAGGGTGATGCCGGGCTGCGACACGGTTTCGCCATCTTCCCGCCGCCTGATCAGGGGGCAGCGCAACCGATGCCCCAGCCTGCCGTAACAACGTCCGGCCCCGCCATGACGGGCAGGACGGACGGGTATACTGCCAGCAAAGTATTATCCCCCCATAAGACCTGAACGATCCCGTTCCCGGAAGATTCGTCAATTCCACGGAGACTCTCATGACCCATCGTGTCGAAAGATTCGGCCTGCAGGTGTCCGCCCCCCTTCATGACCTGATCGAGGAGGCTCTGCCCGGCACCGGCGTCAGCGCCGACGCCTTCTGGCAAGGCCTGTCCAGCCTCATCCACGACCTGGGCCCCAAGAACCGCGCCCTGCTGGCCAAGCGTGACGACATCCAGAAGAAGCTCGACGACTGGTACCGCGCCCATCCCGGTCCCATCCAGGACATGGCCGCCTACAAGGCCTTCCTGACCGAGATCGGCTATCTGGTACCCGAAGGTCCCGACTTTGCCATCGACACCCCCAACGTCGATGACGCCATCGCCAAGGTGCCCGGCCCGCAGCTGGTCGTGCCCGTCATGAACGCCCGCTACGCGCTCAACGCCGCCAACGCCCGCTGGGGCAGCCTGTATGACGCCCTGTACGGCACCGACGCCATCGGCAGCCTGCCCAAGGGCGGCGGCTACGACCCGGCTCGCGGCGATCAGGTCATCGCCTGGGCCAAGCGCTTCCTGGACGAAGTGGCTCCGCTGGCTCAGGGCAGCCACAAGGACGTGACCGCCTACCAGGTGGCCGACGGCAAGCTGGTGGCCCAGACGGCCCACGGCGCCACGGGCCTGAAGGATCCGTCCCTCTTCGTGGGCTACCAGGGTGATGCCAGTGCGCCCTCTTCCGTGCTGCTGCGCCAGAACCAGCTGCACATCGACCTGCGCATCGACCGCAACAACCCCATCGGCAAGGCCGACCCGGCCGGCGTGGCCGACGTGGTGATGGAAGCAGCCGTCTCCACCATCATGGACTGCGAGGACTCCATCGCGGCCGTCGACGGTGAGGACAAGGCCGATGTCTACCGCAACTGGCTGGGCCTGATGAAGGGCGACCTCACCGAGGAAGTCAGCAAGGGCGGCAAGACCTTCACCCGCCGCCTGAACCCCGATCGCGTCTACACCACGCCCGACGGCAAGGGTGAGTTGTCGCTGCAGGGCCGCTCGCTCATGCTCGTGCGCAACGTCGGCCACCTCATGACCAGCCCCGCCATCCTGGACAAGGAAGGCCGGGAAGCGCCCGAAGGCATGATCGACGCCATGTGCACGGTGCTCATCGCCATGCACGACCTGAAGAAGACCGGTGGCGCCCGCAACTCCGCCAAAGGCTCCATCTACATCGTCAAGCCCAAGATGCACGGGCCCGAGGAAGTGGCCTTCGCCAACGAGATCTTCAACCATGTCGAGAAGGTGCTGGGCCTGCCGGCCAACACCGTCAAGCTCGGCATCATGGACGAAGAGCGCCGCACCACCGTCAACCTGAAGGAAGCCATCCGCGCTGCCCGTTCGCGCATCGCCTTCATCAACACGGGCTTCCTCGACCGGACCGGCGACGAGATCCACACCTCGATGGAAGCCGGCCCGATGGTGCGCAAGGGCGACATGAAGACCCAGCCGTGGATCCTCGCCTACGAAGACAACAACGTCGACGTGGGCCTGGCCTGCGGCCTGTCCGGCATCGCCCAGATCGGCAAGGGCATGTGGGCCATGCCTGATCTGATGAAGGCCATGCTGGAGCAGAAGATCGGCCATCCCAAGGCCGGTGCCAACTGCGCCTGGGTGCCCAGCCCCACCGCCGCCACCCTGCACGCCACGCACTACCACCAGGTCGACGTGCTGGCCCGCCAGGCCGAGATCGCCAAGGGCGGCAAGCGCGCCAAACTGGAAGACATCCTCACCATCCCCGTCGCCGCCAAGGCTGACTGGTCCGAGGCCGACAAGCAGGCCGAGCTGGACAACAACGCCCAGGGCATCCTCGGGTATGCGGTCCGCTGGGTGGATCAGGGTGTGGGCTGCTCCAAGGTGCCCGACATCAATGACGTGGCCCTGATGGAAGACCGCGCCACCTGCCGCATCTCCTCGCAGCACATGGCCAACTGGCTGCGCCATGGCGTCGTCACCCGCCAGCAGGTCGAAGAGACCTTCAAGCGCATGGCCGCCGTGGTGGACAAGCAGAACGCCGGCGACCCGGCCTACCGCAACATGGCCCCGGCCTGCAACGGCATCGCCTACCAGGCCGCCACCGACCTGGTGCTCAAGGGTTGCGAACAGCCGGCCGGCTACACCGAGCCCATCCTGCACGCACGACGTCAGGAACTGAAGGCCTCGCTGGCCAAGTGATGGCCTGAAGAAGACCCGAGCCGGCCCCGCAGGGGCTGGCCCGGACCTGGTGGGCAGGCCCGCGTCCCGCAGGCCATCCCTTCCAGAGCTGAACAAGCCCCTTCGGGGGCTTGTTCGTTCCTGCGCGTCGCGAATGCTCAGCGCCCCTCGTCATCCCCCTGCATCAGCGCCTGGTGCGCCGCATCGGCTTGGTGCAGCACACTTTCCACCAGACTTTCCCGGCTGGCCGGTACCTGCGTGAGCCCTTCGGTCTCGGCAATGGCGCTGCCATCGGTTTCGCTGACTTCTGGCGATGCGATGGGCTCATTACCCGGCAGCACGTCCACGAACTCCAGCCACTTGGGCAGCTTGTACTGGGCCAGGTTGTCGGCCAGATAGGCCATCAGGCGCTGCTCCATGGCCTGGTCAGGTGTCTCGTTGGGCTTGAGCACCACCAGGGCCTTGGGCCGGATCAGGCCTTCCTCCTCGGGCGCGCCGATCACGCTCACCTCGGCCACGGCTTCGTGGGCCTGCAGGGCGCTGGCAATCTCGGCCGGCGAGACGAACTGGCCGGAGATCTTGATCAGGTCATCGGAACGACCGGCATAGTGGTAGAAACCTTCCGTATCGCGCCAGAAGCGGTCACCCGTCTTCACCCAGGGCCCCAGGAACACGTCGCGGCTCTGCTGGCGCTGGTTCCAGTAGCCCAGGGCAGCGGTGGGACCATTGACCAGCAGCGTGCCGACATTGCCGTCGGGCACATCGACGTTCAGCTCGTCCACCAGCCGGATGCGGAAGCCGGGCACCGGCTTGCCCACGGTGCCTTCGGCCGTTTCGGCCGGCGTGTTGGACAGGTAGATATGCAGCATCTCGGTGGCGCTGAAGCCATTGAGCACGGGCGTACCCAGCTTTTCCTCGAAGCGGCGCTGCAGGCTGGCCGAGAGCGAGTCACCGGCCGAAACGCACAGGCGCAGCGACACTTCATGGTCATCGGGGCACTCGGGATCAGCCAGCAGGGCCGAAAACGCTGCCGGAACCCCGAACAGCACGGTCGGGCGAGCCCCCACCACCTTGGCGGGTGCCGCCCCCGTCAGATAATGGATGAGGTCGCTCACGGTGCGGCGACCGGACTTGAGCACGGCCATCGCCCCCGCCACCATGGGAAAGATGAGGGAATTGCACAGACCGTAGGCGCTGTAGAGCGGCGCCACCGACAGGCAGCGGTCCCGGGGTGTCAGCTCCAGCACGCCCTGCCCGAACAGCTCGCCCATCTGCACCAGGCTGGAATGGCAGTGGATGGTGGCGCGGGGATGCCCGTCGATGCCGGAGGAATAGAGCCAGAAGCAGGGCTCATCGCTGATGGTGTCGATGGTCTCGAGGTGATCGTCCTCGGCACCGGCCTCCAGGATGGCGCCGATGTCGCCGCCATCGGCCAGCGGCGCTTCCGAGACCAGCAGGCGCGACAGCGTGGGAATGGAGTTGTGCAGACCATCCAGCGCCGGGTAGACCGAGCGCGAGACGAAGAGCGCCTTGGCCCGCGAATCGCGCAGCATGTAGTCGTAGTCATGCTTGGACAGCCCCGTGTTGACGCAGACCGGCACGACCCCCGCCTTGATGGCCCCCAGGAAGATGGTCGGCCAGTCGATCGTGTCGGTCAGGCACAGCATGATGCGGTCTTCGCGCCCCACCCCGATGGAGTGCAGCCCACGCGCGAAGTGGTCCACCCGCCGGGCCAGCTCGCCATAGGTCATGGCCACCCGCTCATCGACGAAGGCCACCTGGTCGGCGCGGCCCGCCTGCAGGTTGCGCTGCAGCAGGTCGTGGGCAGCGTTGTAGTCACGCGGGATGCTGGACAGCACCACTTCGGTACTGTCTTCGGAACGCGGCGCTTCCTTGTCCATCGGGCGGTCTCCGGAACGAACGGCAGAAAGGGAAATGGTATGCCGAGAGCGAGGAAAAGTCTGGCTCAGCCCGCTGCCGCGGCCCGCTGCAGACGGTCCTGCACGGCGCGCCAGGCCGGCTCGGCAGGCGGCTGCTCCACCAGAATGGCATCCACGCCCAGCGCATCCAGCTGATGCAGGGTGTCATACAGGTGGCGGGCCGCCAGGGCCACCTCGGTGGGCTGGCAACGCCAGAAGAGCCCCGGCTGCTCCGGGGGCGGTTCCGGGCGCCAGACCGCGATGCGCCCCATGGGCAGGCCGTCGATGACCGGCGTCTGGGCGGCCGAAAGGGCTGTTGCCCGCTGCTGGAGCAGTGCAGCCAGTGCTCCCGCCGACAGCAGCCGCAGCGGCACCGACGGGGCATAGTGGGACGGCAGAGCCCCCGGCACCCGCGGCGCATCCGCTTCCCGGGTGGCCTGCGAATCCGCAGCGCGCACCGGCTGCCCCAGGCAGTCAGCCAGCGCCTGCAGGCTGATGCCACCGGGGCGCAGCAGCACGGGCGCACCGCGTGACAGGTCGACGATGGTGGATTCCACGCCCACTTCGGATGGGCCGCCATCCAGCACCAGCGGTACGGCACTGCCCAGCCCGCTGCGCACATGAGCGGCACGGCTGGGGCTGATGCGGCCGAAGCGGTTGGCCGAAGGTGCAGCCAGACCGGTGATGCCCACCGGGGCCAGGGCCTGCATCAGGCGCTGAAAGACCGGATGAGACGAGACGCGCAGCGCGATGGTGTCCTGCCCCGCGCTGGCAAAGGGCGGCGCACCAGCCCGGCGCCTGAGCACCAGCGTGAGCGGCCCGGGCCAGAAGGCATCGGCCAGGCGCTGTGCCGCTGGCGTCCACTCGGCCCACTGTTGCGCCGCCAGGGCGTCCGCCACATGCACGATCAGCGGATGATCGGCCGGACGCCCCTTGATACGATAGATGCTGGTCACCGCCTGTTCATCGGCGGCGTTGGCCGCCAGCCCATAGACGGTCTCGGTGGGCAGGCCGATGACACCACCGGCCTGCAATACAGCCGCCGCTTCGGCCAACGGAGCGTCGGTCATCGTGCCATCCGCCACGCCGCTCAACCTTCCACCAGCGGCTGCGCCACCTGATGACCGATGGCGGCCGCCTGCTCACGCGCGGCGTCCAGGGTGTCGGCCACGATGTTGACGTGCCCCATCTTGCGCCCCATGCGGGCCTCATCCTTGCCGTACAGGTGCAGGTGGGCGCCCGGATGGGCCAGCACGGCGGACCAGTCCGGCTCGGTGGGCTCTGCCGGCGGCGGTGCCACCGGGTACCACGCATTGCCCAGGATGTTGAGCATGATGACCGGCCGGACCTGCGCGGTACTGCCCAGCGGCAGCCCTGCCATCACACGCGCCTGCTGCTCGAACTGGCTGCAGTCGGCCGCATCCAGCGTCCAGTGGCCCGAGTTGTGCGGGCGCGGCGCCATCTCGTTGGCCAGCAGCCGGCCGTCTTCCAGCACGAAGAACTCGATGCACAGGATGCCGCGGTATTCCAGCCGCTCGGCCAAGCTGACGGCGGCGGCACGGGCCTGCTCGGCCAGCGCCGGCGAGACGGAAGCCGGCACGGTGCTGACCGCCAGGATGCCCTGCCGGTGCTCGTTGGCAGCCAGCGGGTAGACGGCCACCTGGCCGTCGGCACCGCGTGCCAGCAGCACCGAGACCTCGGCCGCCAGCGGCACCTGCTGCTCCAGCACACAGACCGGCGCCCGGCCGGAAGCAGCGGCCGTGAAGCGCTCAAAGGCGTCACGCGCGGCCTGACGAGTGGCCACGCGGGCCTGGCCCTTGCCGTCATACCCCAGCCGCGCCACCTTCAGGATGGCCGGGAACAGCGTGTCGGGCACGCCATCAACGTCTTCAAGGGTCTCGATGACCCGGTACGGGGCCACCGGCACGCCAGCCCCCGTGAAGAAGGCCTTCTCGGCCACCCGGTCCTGGGCCACGGCCACCGAGGCGCCCGTGGGCGCGACCCGGGTGAGCATGCCCAGCCGCTCCAGCGCAGCCGCCGGGACGTTCTCGAATTCGGTGGTGACGGCGTCGCAGAGCGTGCCCAGCTCCACCAGCGCAGCGTCGTCCAGATAGTCGGCGCGAATGTGATGATCGGCCACCCGGGCGGCGATGCCATCGGCATCCGGGTCCAGCACGCAGACGCGATAGCCCAGCCGCTGGGCGGCCTGGCAGAACATCCGCCCCAGCTGGCCGCCGCCCAGCACCCCCAGCCAGCTGCCCGGGGGCAACGGCTTCCAGTCCAGCGGTGCCGGCGCAGGAGCCGGCTCATTGAATGCCAGCTTCGCAGGCCGGCCGTGGCGACGGGATGGGGTATCGGTCATCGCGGCAGCTCCATCTGGCGGGCGGCCTTGGTCTGGCTGCGACGATAGGCGTTCAGCGCCGTGGCAAGGTCCGGATCCGACAGGGCCAGCTGCGCCACGGCAAACAGGGCGGCATTCACCGCCCCCGATTCGCCGATGGCAAAGGTGGCCACCGGAATGCCCCGCGGCATCTGCACGATGGACAGCAGCGAATCCTGCCCGTGCAGGTGACGGCTGGGCACCGGCACACCCAGTACCGGCACCGTGGTCTTGGCCGCCAGCATGCCCGGCAGATGGGCCGCGCCCCCTGCCCCGGCGATGATGGCCTGCAGGCCGCGCCCGGCGGCTTCCTCGGCGTAGGCGAACATGTCGTCGGGCATGCGGTGCGCCGACACCACCCGGGCCTCGTGCGGCACGCCAAACTGCTTGAGCACATGCACGGCGTGCTGCATCACGTCCCAGTCGGAACTGCTGCCCATCACCACGCCCACCACGGGCGGCATGCCGGTGAGGGTCTGCGTGACCTGCGTCTGAGTGTTCGGATTCATGGTCTCCCCGGCTTACAGCGACTGGCCGGTCAGCCGCTCATAGGCCTCGCGGTAGCGGTTGCTGGTGGCCTCGATGACGGCCAGCGGCAGCGGCGGCGGCGGCGCCTGGCGGTTCCAGGTCTTGATGGTGTCCAGATAGTCGCGCACGAACTGCTTGTCGAAGCTGGGCGGCGAGATGCCGGGGCGGTACTGATCCACCGGCCAGAAGCGGGAGGAATCCGGCGTGAGGATCTCGTCCATCAGCACCAGCTTGCCCTCTTCGTCCAGACCGAACTCGAACTTGGTGTCGGCGATGATGATGCCGCGCGTGGCCGCATACTCGCTGGCCTCACGGTACAGCGTCAGGCTGGTGGCGCGGATCTGCTCGGCCAGGTCGGCGCCGATGCGGGCCACCATCTCGTCGAACGAGATGTTCTCGTCGTGCTGCCCCAGCTCGGCCTTGGCCGCTGGCGTGAAGATCGGGGCGTCAAGCCGCTCGGCCTGGGCAATGCCCGGCGGCAGCGCAATGCCCGAGACACTGCCCTCGGCCAGATATTCCTTGTAGCCCGAGCCGACCAGGTAGCCGCGCACCACGGCCTCCACCAGGATGGGCTTCAGGCGCTTGACCAGCATCGAGCGGCCCTGCACCAGCGGAATCTCGTCGGGCTGCACCACCGATTCAGGCGCCTCACCCGTGAGGTGATTGGGCACCACATGCTTGAGCTTGTCGAACCAGAACAGCGCCAGCGTGTTCAGCACACGGCCCTTGTCGGGGATCGGCTCGGCCATGATCACATCGAAAGCCGAGAGCCGGTCGGAAGTCACCATCAGCAGGCGATCCTCGCCCACCGCATAGTTGTCGCGCACCTTGCCACTGCCCAGAAGCGGCAGCGAATGCAGGCGCAGGGACGGCGCAGAACTCATGAAACGAAACTCCTTCGGGCGGATGGGGTGCCGGCCGGTGCCACGGTGCAAGGGACAGGACGGGAACAACGGACCCACGCCTGCCCGCAGCCTTCCTGGGCCTCGGAACCGACAACTCCGAAGAATAACAGTCTGCGATCCGGTACAGTAGCCCATTGACCGAATGATCCCTGATCCAGCACGGAATATCTTTCTTCCCATGAGCATGAACACCCGTCCCATCACCTTCGGCCTCGCGGCCCTGCTGCTTCTGCCTGGCCTGGCCCAGGCGCAGATCAAGACCCAGCCTGATGGCCACTGGCGCCAGATCCTGGGGGCTGGCGCCTCGTTCGCCTCGGGCAACAGCAACATCAACAGCTTCAACCTGCACTACGACCTGGCCCGCCAGACCCGCCACCACACCGTGGCGCTGCGCGCCCAGGCGCTCTACAACACCAGCAACCACAAGACCAGCGCCCACAACAACACGCTGGAATTCAACGGCAAGCGCAACCTGGACGAGCGCCACTACATCTTTGCCAACACCAGCTGGTACCGCGACCGCATCGCCAACCTGTCGCACCGGCTGGCCGCTGCCTTCGGTCGGGGCTACCAGGTCACCACCACCCCCAACGACGACTGGAGCGTGTTTGCCGGTCTGGGCTACTCGGAAGACCGCTACACGGTGCCCACCATCGTGGCCGACCAGCTGCGCACCCGCTACGGCCGCGCCGAACTCACACTGGGTACCGAGTCCCACCACCAACTCACCGACACCACCACCGCCCATCAGCGCCTGGTGTTCTACCCCGCGCTCAACCGCAATCGCGACCGGCGCGCCGAGCTGCAGGCCGACCTGAGCGTGTCCATCACCCGCCAGCTGGCGCTGACCGCCGCGGCCGAGCTGCGCTACAACAGCGACCCCGGCACCAACATCTACAAGATGGATCGGCGCTTCATCACGGGCGTGAGCTGGAAGCTGCTTGACTGAGGCACGCTGAAGGGGCGCACGAGCGCCCCCCACGAAGCCGATGGCCGCATGGCCCCTCTGGCTGGCATCAGCCCCCCCCTGCATCCAAGGCCCCCTGGCATCCAAGGCCCGCTGTTCGCCAGCCGGCCACCCGTGGCTTGGGCCCCACACCCTTCCCCACCCGGCAGCTGACACCGGCCATTCGGGGCCATACCCTCAAGGGTCGCGCGGGCGATGCGCACAATCCGGGGCATCTGCCACCAGGGTCGCATCCGCTCATGGCCACACTCTCGCCCAGCCTCAACGCCATCCGCCAGGACACGGGTCTCTACCGGGAACTGGACGTGCTCGAACGCCTGCAGGAATCGCTGCCGGCAGGCTACGACATCTTTCACAGCGTGGCTTGGCATTCGGTGGAGAACGGCCAGGACCGCCACGGCGAGATCGATATCGTGGTGCTGGGCCCCACCGGCCACCTGCTGCTGATGGAGATCAAGTCCGGCGGCGTGCAGCTGCGCGACGGCGAACTCTTCAAGCTCTACAGCAGCCGCGAGCACGACGTGCGCCGCCAGCTGGCCGTGCAGCGCGCCGCGCTCCTGCACCGCCTCAAGGAAGCCGGCCTGCATGCCTTCGTGAGCCACTGCCTGGTGCTGCCCGACTACCGGCTGGAAACCGGCGACATCGTGGCCCTGTCGCGCGACCGGATCATCGACGCCGCCGACTTCCCCTTCCTGGGCACCCGCGTGCAGGAACTGATGCGCCATGGCGACTCGCAAAGCGACATCGAGGCGCTGCGCCGCTTCCTGTCCAATGAATTCCAGGTCTCGGTGGATCTGTCCGCCCTGGACCAGCAGCTGCAACGCACCACCCAGCGCCTGGCCGAGGGGCTGGCCACCTGGGTGCCGCGCATCCAGGCCCCCAATGGCCTGATCCGCATCCAGGCCACGGCCGGCTCGGGCAAGACCCAGCTGGCGCTGCGCCTGCTCAACGATTCCGTCACCCAGGGCGGCCGCGCGCTGTACGTGTGCTTCAACCGCTCGCTGGCCGACCACATCAGCCGGCTGGCCCCGCCCGTGGCGGACGTGACCAGCTATTCCGAGCTGTGCGTGACCTACTACCGGCGCAACTACGGCGAGCCCGACTTCGCCGCCCCCGACAACTTCGACCTGCTGGCGCGCGTCTACTGCGAATCGGCCGAGGAATGGAAGCCCACCTACGACCTGATCGTCATCGACGAGGGTCAGGACTTCCAGCCCGCCTGGGTCGAGAGCCTGCTGCCGCAGCTGAAGGCCTCCGGACGGCTCTACCTGCTGGAAGACGACGCGCAGCGCCTGTATGACCGCGCCCGCTTCGACCTGGCCGATGCCGTGACGCTGACCTGCAACGACAACTTCCGCAGCCCGCGCATGGTCTGCGAGGTGATCAACGCCCTGCACCTCTCCGACCAGGCCATCACCCCGCGCAGCCCCTACGCCGGCGAGCTGCCGTCATTCCGCGTCTACGAGAACGAGAAGGGCCTGGTGCGCGAGACCGCCGAGGCCGTGCGCAACCTGCTGCATCGCGGCATCGCCATGAAGGACATCGTGGTGCTGAGCGGCCGCGACCGCTTTGCGTCCACCATCCTGAACACCCGCTGGCTGGGCCCCTTCGAGACGCGCCGCTTCAGTGGCGACTACACCCCCGACGGCGACCCGATCTGGACCCACGGCGACGTGCTGGTCGAGACCATCCACCGCTTCAAGGGCCGCAGCGCCGCCGGCGTGGTGATCACCGAGCTGGACTTCGAGACGCTGACCGAACGCGAGCGCCGCGCCCTCTTCGTGGGCATGACCCGCTCGAACCTGGCCGTGGAGCTGGTGCTGTCACCAGCCGCCGAAAGCTGCCTGGCCATGCAGCTGGCTGCGTCCTGAGGGGTGTCCCAAGGGGTCGTGCTGAGGAAGCATCTCCGGGGGCGCATTTCCGCCTGACGGATGCCGTCCCGACACCCTCGTCAGCCCCCTCCTGACCGACTCTTCCAGCGCTTGCTGGAGGCCCTCATCGTCCGGTAGCCGGGCCTTGTGCAGTCTGCCCGATCCGGGGCCAGAGACGATCGCTTTCAGCGATTGTCCCGCAACCAGGCCGCCCGCGACGCGAAGCGCTGCCTGATCACCTGCGCCAGCCCGGGCAGCTCGGAAGCGGCCTGCAGTCGCGCCGGATCGGGGCAATGCTCCCGCTGCAACGCCAGCAGATCCGCCAATGACATGGCGGCATTCGGCCGCTCGACCAGCACGACCTCATCCCCTTCCCGCACGCACCCCGGCTCCAGGACACGATAGAGCCATCCGGTCAGCCCGTGCTCGTGGATGAACTTGGCCAGCCCGCTCACCTCGAAACGGTGATCGATCCGCCAGCAGACCGTGCGCGGCTGCGTGATCTGCAAAAGACAGGTCCCCAGCCGCACCACATCCCCCACGAAGACATCCTGCTCGCACAAGCCGGACGAGGACACGTTCTCGCCCAGACAGCCCGGCACGAAGTCCTCCCGCAAGGCAGGAAAGGCATCGGCCAGCCGAGCGTAATGTTCGGCCGGATACTGATGCAAGGCCCGATCCGGCCCCCCGTGATAGCGCCTGTCCACCTGCTCATCCCCGGCCACGCCCTGCACGCCCACATCGATGGCGCGAACGCGCGCCTTGAAGATGCCCGAAAGATCTCCGTCCTCCCCTAGAGGCTTTCCTTCCCCGATGAACAGCGCATCGGCCGAAGCAGCACCTGATCTCTGCGATTTCACCAATCTCCTCACAATATTCTCCATGGCCGTCCTATCATCACAGGCCTCGCCGGTACTTCCGACTACCTTGAATCTCGGCTCAAGCCGAACTTTTCCCGACTGAAACCAGGGATCCTCTGAACAAGTTCCGCGAACCGGCGCGCCACGGAACGGGATGCAGGACAAGGCGACATTTGCTGTCAATAGCGGCGCTATTGACAGCAAATGGCAACGCAGTCATGCGCCCGTTACGGGGATGCGACGGCCGCGTGGACTTGCTCAGAGGATCCCCAGCTCAGTCCGCTTTCTGAAGGAACATGCTGATGTTTTATGCAATCGTGGCCGTCAAGCTTATCCTGGGCCTTCTGGCCCTTGTACTGGTCATCAATCTGACCGGCAAGGGCAATCTCGCGCCCGCCTCGGCCAGCGACCAGGTGCAGAACTATGTCCTTGGCGGAATCGTCGGCGGAGTCATCTACAACAGCGACATTTCCATCCCCGTCTTCATCGCCATTCTGACCATCTGGTTTGCAGCAGTCCTGTCGCTTCGCTGGCTCAAGAAGCACAACAACCTGGTCAAGCAGCTCGTGGACGGGAAGCCCGTCACGCTCATCTCGCGCGGCAAGATCGATGTGAAAGTGGCGCGCAAGGCAGGCCTTTCCGCAAACGACCTGTCCTTCAAGCTGCGCATGCAGGGCATCTATTCCGTCAAGGACATCAAGCAGGCCATCCTCGAACAGGATGGACAGCTCATCATCACGTCCTTCGGAGAAGAGAACCCGAAATATCCGCTGATCACCGACGGCAGCGTTCAGAAAAGCACGCTTGAAATGATCGACAAGGACGAAGAGTGGCTGAAGGCCGAACTCAAGAAGCTGGGAATCGAGGATGCCAGCGACGTCTTCCTTGCGGAATACGACAGCGGCAAGATTTCCATCACGAAATATGAAGAGAAATAAGGAAATCGCCTACCGCCCGATCCGTGGGCCCGCGTCGCCGGGCTCCCGCTCCTGCCTCGGCAGCGGCCGCGTGCCCACGTAGGCCGCACCCAGCACAAAGAAAAGGGCCACGCCCAGCGCCAGCAGCCAGGACGGCCGCGCCCCGATCCAGAAGATGACGTAGCCTGCCGCCATGCCGGCAAAGGCCATGCGCCGCCCCTTGCGGCTGATGGCCCCCTCTTCGCGCCACTGGCGCAGCGGCCGGCCGAACCGTGGATGCTCCAGCAGCCAGCGCTCGAAGCGCGGCGAGCTGCGTGCAAAGCACCCCACAGCCATGATGAGGAAGATGGTGGTAGGCATGACCGGCAGCATGGCGCCGATGAAGCCCAGCGCCACCATCAGCCAGCCGGCCGCGAACCAGAGCCAGCGCATGAAAGCCTCTCCGGATGGATCGGGAATGGTCCGAAGATGCTACTGCATGCGCCCGCCTCCTGACACACGGGCTGAACGACAGGCCAACCGATGGCTTCCACGCCACTTCCCCCCGGGCTGTCGCCCCCTCTGACGCTCCCATACAGTCATTCTGCGTCCCGCCGCACCATCCTGCGCCCAAAGTTGCCGAATTCAGGCAGAATCCGGGTCGCGCAAGGCTGGCCACCGCGCCGACCCGGCCGGGCCGATCAAGAAAGTGCCCCATCGCCCCACGTCGTTCGCCCGTTGTTCTATAGTTATACAAGTCACAACGAGAACCCTCCTGCATGTCCTCGTCCAACGAGCCTACGGCCCAAGGGCCTTCCAGCGGCCCGGCATCCACCGGCGGTGTTTCCTCTGCTCCTGCAACGGCTGGCGGCAAGGCAGGCGCGGCCCCGGCCACTCCAACCCCTGCCCCCTCACCGGTTGCAGGCAAACCTCGCGTCACGGTCGCCGCGTCGGCCCATGCCGACGTGCCCATGCCGCCATCCGGTGTCACGCCCACCGCGTCTCCCCCGCCCCCCAAGCGCCCCCGGCGCTGGAAAGCGCTCGACAATGACCTGAAGCGCATCGGGCTGCTGGAGCAGGCCACCGCCTTCGTGGCCCGGCCGCTGGTGGCGCCGGGCATCGCGCTGGCCTTCGTGGTGTTGGTGGGCGCGGCCGCGCTGGGGCTCACCGGCATCCAGCCCGGCACCTTCATGGTGGTGGTGGCCACCGTGGTGGGGGCCTACATGGCGCTCAATATCGGCGCCAACGACGTGGCCAACAACATGGGCCCGGCGGTGGGCTCCAATGCACTCACCCTGGGCAGCGCACTGCTCATCGCGGCCATCTTCGAAACCGCCGGCGCCATGCTGGCGGGCGGCGAAGTGGTCAACACCATCGCCTCCGGCATCGTCTCGCCTGCAGTCGTCCAGAACGCCGACACCTTCATCCTGCTGATGATGGCGGCCCTGCTGGCTGCTGCGCTCTGGCTGAACCTGGCCACCTACATCGGCGCTCCCGTCTCCACCACCCATGCCGTGGTCGGCGGCGTGGTGGGGGCCGGCATCATGGCCGCCGGCGCCGACTCCATCCACTGGTCCAGCATGGGCAGCATCGCTGCCAGCTGGGTCATCTCCCCGGTGCTGGGTGGCATCATCGCCGCCATCATGCTCGCCTTCATCAAGGCCCGCATCCTGTACCGCGACGACAAGATCGCGGCCTCCCGCTTCTGGCTGCCCATCCTGGTGGGCTTCATGGCCGGCACCTTTGCCACCTATCTGGCCCTGAAGGGCTTCTCGGCCCTCATCCAGATCAGTCTGGGCGTCTCGGTGCTCATCGGCATCGTCGTCGGACTGGCCTCCTGGAAGCTGTCGGTGCCCATGGTCCTGCGCCAGTCCCAGGGCCTCGAGAACCGCAAGAAGTCGGTGCGCAAGCTGTTTGCCGTGCCACTGGTGTGCTCGGCAGCGCTGCTCTCGTTCGCCCATGGCGCCAACGACGTGGCCAATGCCGTCGGCCCGCTGGCCGCCATCGTCCACACCGTCCAGGCAGGCCGCTTCGATGACTCGGTGTCCATCCCGTTCTGGGTCATGGCCATCGGTGCGCTGGGCATCAGCTTCGGCCTGATGCTGTTCGGTCCCAAGCTCATCCGTCTGGTGGGCAGCGAGATCACCAAGCTCAACCCCATGCGCGCCTACTGCGTGGCACTGTCGGCCGCGCTCACCGTCATCCTCGCCTCCTGGCTGGGTCTGCCGGTCAGCTCCACCCACATCGCCGTGGGCGCCATCTTCGGGGTGGGCTTCTACCGCGAATGGCACGCCGCACGCCGTTCACGGGCACTGGGTGCCGTGCAGGGCAAGGTGCTGGCCCCCGAAGAGCGCAAGCGCCGCCGCCTGGTGCGCCGCTCGCACTTCATCACCATGGCCGCCGCCTGGGTGGTCACCGTGCCCGTCTCGGGCGTGCTCTCGGCGGTGCTGTTCCTCATCCTGAGCTACGTCATGGCCTGATGGCGCCGCAGTGGGGGCCTGCAAGGGCCCCTGCTTCGCAGGCGCTGCCACGCAACAAGCCACTGCTCCGCGGGGGTCTTTGGCCCCCGCAAGTCCTCAGGCGCCTTCCAGACTGCCCGCCAAGGCTCGTGATTTCCCAAGCCCCGAGAGCCCCCTTGGGCCTTCTGCTCCGTGCCCCCTGGGCTGCCCCTGCTCCCCAACCTCCGCATCTTCTCTCGACAGCCACACCGGCCTTGTCGTGGGCGCACGCGTGCATCCCGCACGCGGATCGCTGTATCCTGCCTCCGCTACTTGCCCGCTTCCCGATCGGCAGACGCAAAAATGGCCGGCCTTATCCGCCCATGCACAGGGACATGACGGAAGGTACCGGCCCGACAGACCAGCCCCGAAGGGCCGGTCAGACAGGGACTGCCGATCGATCAATCGATCGAAGCTGACACAACAATCAGGTGATCGAGGCCTCGTAGATCGACTGGATCGACTGGTCCAGCGCCTTGTTGAACTCGGCGTCGGACTGCTTGGCGCTCAGGCCCTCGGACAGCGCACGGCTGAAGCTGGCGATGATGCCCTTGTTGCGGGCCAGACGGCGGTTGGCCTCTTCACGCTCGAAGCCGCCCGACAGGGCCACGACCTTCAGGACTTTCGGGTGAGCGACCAGCTCATCGTAGGCGCCATCCTTCTCGGGGATGGTGAGCTTCAGGATGACCGGGGCGGACACTTTCTCCAGACGAGCCAGGATGCCTTTCTTCAGCGTTTCCTCGATGGCGGCACGTCCCGGGGAGTTGATGTCGACTTCCGGCTCGATGATGGGCACCAGACCGGCCGCCAGCACTTCCTCACCCAGCGCGAACTGCTGGTCGAGCACGTCGCTGATGCCTTTCTCGTTGTTCTCGAAGACGACCGAGCGCTCTTTCGTGCCGAACACGCCCTTGGCCTTGGCACGGGCCAGCAGCTCCTTCAGGCCGGGAATCGGCTTCATCATCTGCACGCCGTTGGCCTTGGCTTCCAGGCCCTTGTCGATCTTCAGGAAGGGAACGACTTTCTTCTCTTCCCACAGGTACTGGGCAGCATCCTTGCCCTGGAACTTGCCGTCGAGCGTGACCTCGAACAGGATGGCGCCCAGCACACGATCGCCATTGAAGGCGGGGCTGGAGACGATGCGCTCACGCATCTTGTGCACGAGCTCGAACATCTCCTTGTCGTTGCTGTATTCGCTTTCGTCCACGCCGTACAGCTTCAGGGCCTTGGGCGTGCTGCCGCCGCTCTGGTCCAGAGCAGCGATGAAGCCCTTGCCCTTGGCGACGCGGTCGCGTTGTTCGGTGGTGATAGACATGACGGAGCTTTCTCCTCTTGAAGGAACTTGGATGGCTGCACGGACAGCCTGCAAAGAATTTTAACAGGCAATCCGTGCGGCTACCGGGATGACCACAACGGGGAAGTCGGGCAGGACCTTCCCCGACCCGATCAGATGATCAGCTGTGGCTGCCGATGCGGACGATCTTCAGGTTGTTGGTGCCGCCGGACTTGCCGACCGGTTCGCCCACAGTGATGACCACGAGGTCACCGTGCTTGACCAGGCCGTTTTCCAGCATCAGCCGCTCCACGTCGGCCAGAACAGCCGGCATGTCATACGAGCGGTACTGCATGGCCACCGGGTGGCACTCGCGGAACAGCGTCATGCGGCGACGCGAGCTCTCTTCCGGCGTCAGCGCATAGACCGGGATGCCCGAGTCGATGCGGGTGACCCACAGCGCGGTCGAACCCGACTGCGTCAGCGACACGATGGCGCTGGCGCGCATGTGGTGCGCCGCAAAGAGCGCCGCCATGGCGATGGACTGGTCGATGCGGGTGAAGGTGCGATCCAGGAAGGCCGCATCCAGGGTGTGCGAGCGATCGGCGCGGTCGGCCTCGGCGCAGGCGGCTGCCATGGCCGTGACGGTCTCGACCGGGTACTTGCCGGTGGCGGTCTCGGCCGACAGCATCACGGCGTCGGTACCGTCCAGCACGGCGTTGGCCACGTCCGAGATCTCGGCACGGGTCGGCACCGGCGCCTCGATCATCGACTCCATCATCTGCGTGGCGGTGATGGCGACCTTGTTCAGGCTCTTGGCCATGCGGATCATGCGTTTCTGCAGCGCAGGCACCGCCGCATCACCCACCTCCACGGCCAGGTCGCCCCGGGCCACCATGATGCCGTCAGACGACTTCAGGATCTCTTCCAGGTTGCCGATGGCCTCGTAGCGCTCGATCTTGGCGATCATCAGCGACTTGCCGCCCGCTGCCCGGTTGAGCTCGCGTGCCATGTACATATCGGCTGCATTGCGCGGGAAGGACACCGCCATGAAGTCGGCCTGGAAGCCCACGGCCGTCTTGATGTCGTCCATGTCCTTGGCCGTCAGCGCGGGTGCCGACAGGCCACCGCCCTGGCGGTTGATGCCCTTGCGATCGGACAGCACGCCACCCAGGATCACTTCGCACTCGATGCGGCTGTCGGAGACGCGCAGCACCCGCATGGTCATCCGGCCATCGTTGAGCAGCAGGGTGTCACCCGGATGCACGTCGTTGACCAGATCCTTGTAGTCCAGACCGACCACACCCTGGTCGCCGGACTCGCAATGGATGTCGAAGGCGAACGGATCGCCCGGATTCAGGTTGATCTTGCCCTCGGCAAACTTGCCGATGCGGATCTTCGGGCCCTGCAGGTCAGCCAGCACGCCGACGTCGGTGCCCAGACCCACCGCCACCTCGCGGACCAGCCGGACCGTTTCGGTATGCTGCTCGGCCGAGCCGTGCGAGAAGTTGACCCGAACGACGTTGACCCCTGCCTTGAACAGTCGGGCCAGCATCTCGGGCGAGTTGGATGCCGGGCCAAGCGTGGCAACGATCTTGGTGGCACGGGGAATGGTGATCATGGCGCAGCTTCCTCCCTAATATGACGGCGTAACGTCCAGATAACCGATGGCCCGATGCCACGGCCGGAGCCGGCATGTCGCTGCACGCAGCAACGTCCGCCGGGCTCCTGGACAACCTTGCGCCCCTCAATTCTGAACCAGAAACCATTATGCTGCAGAATTTCACACTATCGTCCTGTTGATTCGTCCGGCATCGCCCCCATCTCTTTCCAGCGGGCCGCCACCTTTGTCGGATATCCCCCACACCCCATAACCGACCAAACACAAAACATTCGCCATGGTGATGGATACCGGCCGCTTCGCCATTCTGGACGACCCCGAAGAGCTGATGGAGTACGCCCGGCCTCTGACCGGCGACCCAACGCGCCAGGAAGCCATCCTGGCCGTGGACGCGGTGCACTGCGCCGCCTGCACCCAGACCATCGCCGCTGCCATCGACGACGAGCACGCCCGCATCGAGGTCAACGTGGTCTCGCGCCGCGCCCGGCTGGAATGGGATCCCGCCCGGCATGCCCTCAGCGCCCTGCTCGCCCGCATGGCCGACATCGGCTACGAGCCGCGCCCCCTGCCGCTGGACATGGTCGAGCGTGCCGATCCGCGCCCCCGCCGCCGGGCGCTCTGGCGCATGCTGGTGGGCATCTTCTGCATGATGCAGGTCATGATGTTCGCCGTCCCCCGCTATATCGGCGGCGATGCCATCCCGCCCGACCTGCAGAAGCTGATGATCTGGGCCGAGGCCATGCTCACCATCCCGGCACTGATCTTTGCAGCCGGCCCCTTCTTCACGGCGGCCTGGCGTGACACCCGGCAGGGCCGCATCGGCATGGACACCCCGGTGGCACTGGGCATCGCCATCACCGTCATCACCAGCGTGGTGGCCTTCTACCAGGGACACGAGGTCTATTTCGATTCGGTGACGATGATCATCGGCCTGCTGCTGGTGGCCCGCTGGCTGGAATCCCGCGCCCGCGAACGCGCCGCAGCCGGCCTGGGCAACAGCCTGGCACGACTTCCCGAAGCCGCCGACCGCCTGCGCGCCGACGGCAGCATCGAGCGCGTCTCGCGTCGCCGCCTGCAGCCCGGCGACCGCATCTCGGTCCCGGCCGGCACCACCTTCGCCGTCGACGGCCGCATTCTGGAAGGCCACAGCGACGTGGACGAATCGCTGCTCACCGGCGAATCCGAGCCCCAGCCGCGCGGTCCCGGCATGCCCGTCGTCTCGGGCAGCCTCAATCTGCGCAACCCGCTGATCGTGGAAGTCACCCACCGTGCCGCCGATTCCCGGCTGGCCGAGCTGAACCGCCTGATCGAGCGCGCCGCCACCAGCCGCCCCACCGTGCTGCGCACCGCCGACCGCTATGCGGGCCCCTTCCTCGTCTGCGTGCTGCTGGTGGCCCTGATCGCCGGCATCGTCTGGTGGTTCATCAACCCGGAACGCGCCCCCTGGATCGCCGCCGCCATCCTCATCGTCACCTGCCCATGCGCACTGGCGCTGGCTGCCCCCTCCGCCCTGCTGGCCACGCTGGGCGGCCTGGCGCGCCGCGGCATCATCATCGACCGCAGTGACACGCTGGAAGCCCTGGCCCGCAGCGACGTGGTGCTGTTCGACAAGACCGGCACCCTCACCACCAGCACCCCGGGCATCGAGCTGGTCGACACCAGCCCCGGCCTTTCCGGGGCTGACGCCCTGGCCCTGGCCGCCGCCATCGAGCGCAGCTCGCTGCACCCGGTGGCCCGCGCCTTTGCCGAAGCGGCGCACGCGGCCGCCTCGTCAGTGACTGCCCCTGGCACCGCCGACACCCCCGCAGCCGCTCCACACCCGCTGGCCGCACGGGCCCAGGTCCGTGAAGTCACCAACCTGCCCGCCGGCGGCCTGCAGGCCCGACTCGACATCGGCAACGCCCCCTGGAGCGCCCGCATCGTCCCCGATCAGGCATTCATCATCCTGCAACTCCAGTCATCGTCACAAGAGCACCAACCTGACGAACCCACGCGCGTTCCCTCGCCAGAACCGGATGCACATGCCGGACAACACGCGGCCGCACCCACTCTCACCCTGGCGGACACCCGCACCACAGACACCGTCGCGACGCCTGCCGCTGCCCTGCACGCCCGCTTCCGCCTGACCGAGACCCTGCGCCCCGGCGCAGCCGAGACACTGGCCCGGCTGCGTGCCGACGGCGTGCAGTGCCGCATCGTCTCGGGGGACCATGCCGATCGCGTGACCCACATCGCACGGCAACTGGACCTGCCTCCCGAGGCGCAGCGCGCCGGCGCCCGCCCCGAGGACAAGCTCGACCTCATGCGCGAATTCCAGCAGCAGGGTCGGCGCGTCACCATGGTGGGCGACGGCGTCAACGACGCCCCGGTGCTCAGCCGCGCCGATGTCTCGGTCTCGCTGGCCAGTGCCGCCCCGCTGGCCCAGCACCATGCCGACATCCTGCTGCTGTCCGAACGCCTGGATGGCCTGCTGGCGGCCCGCGATGCCGCCCGTCGCGCCCTTCGCATCGTCCACCAGAACCTGATCTTCTCCTGCCTCTACAATGTCCTGGCCATCCCGCTGGCCGCCATCGGCCTGGTACCGCCCTGGCTGGCCGGCCTGGGCATGGCCGGCAGCTCACTGGTGGTGGTGCTCAACGCACTGCGCGCCGCCCGCTGATCCTCATCATGGACATTCTCTACACCCTCATTCCCCTGTCCGTCGTCCTGGTGTTCGCCATCCTGGCTGCCCTGGCCTGGGCCGTGCACGCCGGCCAGTTCGAGGACCTGGACACCGAGGCCGAACGGATCCTGCTGGACGACGACCGGCCGTCCGCGGCGCCATCGGCCGAAGCGCCCGCCCCCACCACGGCCATGCCGAAGGCCGCTCCTCAGCCAGCCGCACCGCCTGCCGCCGGGCAGTGACACTCACGTTCAGGACAGGTTTTCCACCCGACCTTTCCGCCCGCCCCCTTCGGCCTCCCCTCCGAGCAGCCCTTCACCCGGTCGCCCTGCCCTACACTGTCGCACGGACAATACGTCTTTCACGTCTTTTCACATCGTGCCCAGCGACGACTTCCAGCCGTCCAGCGGCTTCACGCGCGCGCTGCGCCCTCGGGCGGACCTCACTTGACTTATATCAAGGCGATCTTTCAGATATAAAACATCATAGCCAGCAAGGGATTTTCTGAGCAGTTCGTGCAGGCTCGCGCATTCTTTCGCTAGGAGACATCCGCTCCAGCGTGGAAACGCTCCAGCCGCTGCCCGCATTTCTCCGAATATCACCGACAGGCCCATAGGGTGGCCTGGACAGGCGCCGCTCTCACCTATCGAGGGCAAGCAGTCTGTCCAGGCCTCCTTTTTTCATCGCCGTCCGCAACACTCATCGCGCCTCTGGCGCGTCTTCGCCGGCTTACTACGACATGACTACATCACCCCCCATCGCGTGGAACGACCGCGTCGTCCGCCAGTTTTCCATCATGACCATCGTCTGGGGCGTGGTGGGCATGACGCTGGGCGTCTACATCGCCGCCGAGCTTGCCTTCCCGGCGCTCAACATGGGCATTCCCTGGCTGAGCTTCGGCCGTCTGCGCCCGCTGCATACCAACGCGGTCATCTTCGCCTTCGGGGGCTGCGGCCTCATGGCCACCGCCTACCACACGGTGCAGCGCACCTCACAGGTGCCGCTGTTCGCGCCCAAGCTGGCCGCGTTCTCCTTCTGGGGCTGGCAGGCCGTCATCATCGGCGCCATCATCTCCCTGCCCCTGGGCTACACCCAGTCCAAGGAGTACGCCGAGCTGGAATGGCCCATTGACCTGCTGATCGCTGCCGTCTGGGTGGCCTTCGCCATCGTCTTCTTCGGCACCATCGTCAAGCGCAAGGTCAAGCACATCTACGTGGCCAACTGGTTCTACGGCGGCTTCATCCTGGCCGTGGCGCTGCTGCACATCGTCAACAACATCTCCATTCCGGCCGGCTTCATGAAGTCCTACCCGGTCTATGGCGGCGTGCAGGACGCCATGGTGCAATGGTGGTATGGCCACAATGCGGTGGGCTTCTTCCTCACCGCCGGCTTCCTGGGCATGATGTACTACTTCGTGCCCAAGCAGATCGGTCGCCCCATCTACTCGTACCGTCTGTCCATCGTCCACTTCTGGGCGCTGATCTTCACGTACATGTGGGCCGGTCCGCACCACCTGCACTACACCGCCCTGCCCGACTGGACCCAGTCGCTGGGCATGGTCTTCTCACTCATCCTGTTCGCACCGTCCTGGGGCGGCATGATCAACGGCATCATGACCCTGTCGGGCGCCTGGCACCGTCTGCGTGAAGATCCCATCCTGCGCTTCCTGATCGTGGCCCTGTCCTTCTACGGCATGTCCACCTTCGAAGGCCCGATGATGGCCATCAAGACCGTCAACGCGCTGTCGCACTACACGGACTGGACCATCGGTCACGTTCACTCCGGCGCGCTGGGCTGGGTCGGTCTCATCACCATGGGCAGCCTCTACTACCTGATCCCGCGCCTCTGGGGCCGTGATCGGATGTACAGCACCAACCTGATCGAGCTGCACTTCTGGCTGGCCACCATCGGCATCGCCCTGTATGCCATCGCCCTGTGGGTGGCCGGCGTCACCCAGGGTCTGATGTGGCGCGCCCTGGAGCCGGACGGCACGCTGACCTACACCTTCGCCGAGTCGGTCAAGGCCAGCTTCCCGTACTACGTGGTTCGTCTGATCGGTGGCGTGCTCTACCTCAGCGGCATGATCGTCATGGCCTACAACGTCTGGCGTACCGTGCGTGGCGACACCAAGGCCTCCGCGCTGCCCGCCACGGTCGAGACCAGCACCCCGGTCACCCCCGCTGCTCCCCAACTGAACACCGCCAGCCAGAGCCACTGAACCGGCAGGCGCCCTGCCCCGCAGAACCTTCCGTGTGCCGGTCTCCGGACCGGCACACAGGGCAGCTGCGCGCATAAAGCCTCTTCGAGGAAGCTTCGATGAAACTCTCACACGAACAAATTGAAACCAACCCCTGGCTGATGATCGTCCTGATCGTGCTGGTGGTGTCGGTCGGTGGCCTGGTTCAGATCGTGCCGCTCTTCTTCCAGCGTTCCACCACCGAGCCGCTGCCGGGCATGACCCCGCCCAGCGCGCTGCAGGTGGCCGGCCGCGACATCTTCGTCCGCGAAGGCTGCTACAACTGCCACTCGCAGATGGTCCGTCCGTTCCGCGCCGAAACGCTGCGCTACGGCCCCTACTCGGTGGCTGGCGAGTCCGTCTGGGATCACCCCTTCCAGTGGGGCAGCAAGCGCACCGGTCCGGACCTGGCCCGTGTTGGCGGCCGCTACAGCGACGACTGGCACCGTGCCCACCTGCACAACCCGCGTGACGTGGTGCCCGAGTCCAACATGCCCGCCTACCCCTGGCTGGAAGAGACCCCGGTCGACCAGAGCAGCATCGTCCGTCACATGAAGGCACTGCGCAGCGTCGGCGTGCCCTTCAGCGACGAGTCCATCAACGGTGCTGTCGAGGAGCTCGAGGGCAAGACCGAACAGGACGCCCTGATTGCCTTCCTGCAGGGTCTGGGCCGCGTCCGTCCGCAGAACCAGTAATGGAGGAACGGTCTTGGATTTCAACGTGATCCGGGGTGTCCTCACCCTGGTGTTCCTCATCTTCTTCCTGGGCGTCATCGTCTACGCCTGGTCCAAGAAAAACAAGGCCCGCTTCGATGAAGCGGCCATGCTTCCCCTGAACGAACCCAACGAGAGAAAAAATGGCTGATTTCGTATCCGACTTCTGGTCATACTACGTCATCGTACTGACCATTCTCAGCCTGCTGTTCTGTCTGTTCGTTCTGATCGCAAACAGCCGGAAACCCGCCCCCACGCCGGACAACACCACCGGCCACGTCTGGGACGGCGATATCCGTGAGGCCAACAACCCCCTGCCCCGCTGGTGGATGGGCCTCTACCTGATCTGCACCTTCTTCTCCATCGGCTACCTGATCTACTACCCAGGCATGGGTGACTTCAAGGGTGCTGGTGGCTGGACCTCGATCGGCCAGTACCACGAAGAGCGCGCCCAGGTGGAAGCCACGCTCGGCCCCATCTACGCCAAGTTCGCCGGCCAGTCGCCCGACCAGCTGAAGACGAACCCCGAGGCACTTGCCATCGGCCAGCGGCTCTTCCTGAACAACTGTGCCCAGTGCCACGGTGCCGATGCCCGGGGCAGCCGCCACTTCCCCAACCTGACCGATGGTGACTGGCTGCACGGTGGTGATGCCGAGACGATCGTCGAGACCATCACGGAAGGCCGTCACGGCATCATGCCGCCGCAGGCAGCTGCCTTCGACAGCCCGGCTGACATCGAGAACACCGCGCAGTACGTGCTGTCGCTGTCCGGCTCGGCCACCGACCCCGTCAAGGCCCAGAAAGGCAAGAAAGGCTTCCAGGTCTGCGCTGCCTGCCATGGTCCCGACGGCAAGGGCAATCAGGACGTGGGTGCCCCCAACCTCACCGACCGCATCTGGCTGCACGGCGGCGGTCTGAAGGGTGTCATGCACGCCATCAACAATGGCTTTGACAGCCAGATGCCGGCTCACAAGGACCTGTTCACCAAGGAACAGATCGATGTGCTGGCTGCTTACGTGATGTCGTTGTCCAACCCGAAGAAGAACTGATCCCGTGGAACCCGAAACCCGCGTCATCCAAGTCCATCGCAGCCGCTCGACGACCGGCACAGGCAAAGCCAAGACAGCGGCTGCACAGGCTGCCGCCAACGAGGCTAGCAAGGAAGGAGGACTGTTCTCCAGCTACTCGGCGCGGGTCAAGATCCAGCCCCGCTCGGTGCGTGGTCGCTACGACAATCTCCGGATTGCCGCCGTGATCATCACCCAGCTGGTCTTCTACGGGCTGCCCTGGTTGCAGTGGAACGGCCGTCAGGCCGTCCTCTTCGACCTGGACGCCCGCAAGTTCCACCTCTTCGGGGCCGTGCTCTGGCCGCAGGACTTCGTCTATCTGGCGGGCCTGCTGGTCTTCTGTGCCCTCACCCTCTTCTTCGTCACGGCCGTGGCCGGGCGGGTCTGGTGCGGCTACTCCTGTCCGCAGACGGTCTACACCGAGATCTTCATGTGGATCGAGGCCAAGCTGGAAGGCGACCGCGCCAAGCGTCGCAAGCTTGATGCCGCCCCGATGTCCTGGTACAAGTTCCGCGTGCGCGGCACCAAGCACCTGCTGTGGGTGCTGCTGTCGCTCTTCACCGGCTTCACCCTCATCGGCTACTTCGCCCCCATCCGCGATCTGCCTGCCCAGATCATCGGCATGGAACTGGGTCCGTGGCAGTGGTTCTGGTTCCTCTTCTACGCCTTTGCCCTGTGGGGCAACGCCGGCTTCCTGCGCGAGCAGGTCTGTACCTACATGTGTCCTTACGCCCGTTTCCAGGGCGCGATGTTCGACAAGGACACGATGATCATCACCTACGACAAGGAACGGGGTGACCCGCGCGGCTCGCGCTCCAAGAAGGCCGACCCCAGCGCCCTGGGGCTGGGCAGCTGCATCGACTGCGGCCTGTGCGTCGAGGTCTGCCCCACCGGCATCGACATTCGCGACGGCCTGCAGTACCAGTGCATCAGCTGCGCCGCCTGTGTGGACGTGTGCAACGACGTCATGGACAAGATGTCCTATCCGCGTGGCCTCATCCGCTACACCACCGAGAACGCGCTCGCCAACCACCTCGACACCAAGGCCACTGCCAAGCGGGTGCTGCGCCCGCGCGTGCTTGCCTACGCGGCCCTGCTGCTGGCACTGGCCGGCTTCCTGGTCGGCTCGCTGGCCACCCGCAACCCGCTGCGTGTCGACGTGATCCGCGACCGTGCCTCGCTGGCGCGCTTTGCCGACAACGGTGATATCGAGAACACCTATACCCTGCAGCTGATGAACGCCAGCGAGCGCCCCCTGGTGCTGGAGCTGAGCGCAAGCGGCCTGCCCGGCCTGCGCATCGCCGGCCAGAACCGCATCGAGGTGCCTGCGGCCTCCAACCGCCTGGTGCCCATCGCCCTGCAGCTGCCGGCCGACACCGACCAGCGCCCCGGCTCGCATCCCATCAAGATCGAGGTCACCCCGGTGAACCCGCCGGATCAGACGGATGGCCCCAGCGCTTCGGCACGCCACGAAGACAGCATCTTCATGGTGCCCCGCTGATCTCCGGCTTCACATGGATTCACGGTTGCACCCTGCACCGTGAATCCTGCCGGAATTAATATCCCATCAGGGCGGCCACTTCCCTATCGGCCGCCCTTCACGAGCAGCGGCCCCAGGCGCAGCGCCACCCATCCCAAGTCACGGCCGCGGCAGATCCCCGATTCCTGTACCCCGGGTACGTATCGCCCCCTGCCCCACCTCGATCATCATGAGCAGAACCGAACAGCCCACCACCCTGCCCTCGCAGCCTGCCCGGCCCGTCAAGGCCTTCTCGCAGCCGCTGATGTGGCTGGTGGTCGGCATCCCCGCTGCCACCGTGGTGGCCGGCCTCTTCACCCTCTGGATTGCCATTCACGGCGCCGATACCCCGGTGGGCAGCGACTACGTGAAGCAGGGACTCAGCGTGACACCCGACACCCGCCGCGAGGATCGCGCCCGTGAGCTGGGCGTGGCCGGCACACTGGCCATGCACACCACCCCGGGCAACATGCTGCTGGTTGAGCTGACCCTGGTCCCCAACGGAGCCGACATCAAGCCCACGCGCCTGCGTCTGCTGCACCCCTCCGATCCGAACAACGACCTCGCCATCCACATGCTGCCTGCCGGCGATGGCCACTGGCATGCCCGGCAACCCATCACCTGGGCCCCCGGCACCCGCTGGCATATTGCCCTGGAAGGTGAGGACTGGCGCCTGCCCATTGCCGGTCTTCAGACCCTTGAAAGCCTGCGTGCCCAGCCCTTCGACGCCAACAAGTCCACCGCTCCGGTCCTGCAGGCGCCGCGGACCCTGCCCGCAGATTTCCGGCCGAAGCAATGAACAGCGCCTGGCCCCTGGTCTCGGCCGCCCTGCTGATGGGCGCAGGAGGCAGCCTGCACTGTGTCAGCATGTGTGCCGGCCTGCAGCGCATGACCCTGCGTGGCATCCCGGTCATCACCGTGAAGGGAGGCGCTGCCACGTCCCGGACGTCGGAAGACGCCCCCCACCCGAGTGCGGCCGCCAGCGCCCCGAACGCACTCAAGGCCACGGCGGCCTCCGCCATCACGCCGGACAACGGCAGCACCGCAGCCCCCAGCAGCGCTTCGCTGGCGCGACGCCTTGCCCTCAAGCTGCCCGACGCCCGCTGGTGGCGCTTTCAGGCAGGTCGCGTGCTGGGCTACAGCCTGCTCGGCCTGGCCGCCGGCGCCATCGGCCAGCAGGTCCTGGCCGCCGCCTACTGGCAGCCCATCTTCGAATCAGTCTGGGCCGGCCTGAACGCCCTGCTCGTCCTGCTGGGCCTGAGCCTGCTGGTGCTGGGGCGCGAGCCCCTGTGGCTGAGTGCGCTGGGTAGCCGCCTGGCATCACGCACGCCGCTGGCCCCGGGGCGTCGCACTGAGTGGCTGCGCGGCATGCTGTGGGCGCTGCTGCCCTGTGGGCTGCTGTACACCGCGCTGGGAACCGCCATTCTGGCCGCCACCCCGCTGGGCGCGGCCGCCGTGATGGCTGCCTTTGCGCTGGGCACCAACCTGGGCCTTTTCCTGGTGGAGGCAGGTGCGCGCAACCTGCTGGGCAACCGAGCCCCACAGGTGGCCTATCGGCTCAATGGCATCTTGCTGATCATGCTGTCAGCCGCCGGTCTGGCCGCTGCCCTGGCCGGGCACGCCCATCCGTACTGCTGACGCTTACTGCGAGCTCTGCGACTCCGACCACGGCTGGTGGATGCGCATCAGCGCCACGCGCCGGGCGTTCTCGGGCGACATGTCGGTCGCCAGACCGGACTCGGGCACGCCGGAAAGCACGCGCAGCCGATCATGCGAGATGATCTGCATCTTGCGCTGCTCCACCGAGATGACGCCCTGCTCCTGCAGGCGCGACAGCGTGCGACTGACCGTTTCCAGCTTCAGCCCCAGATAGTTGCCGATTTCCTCGCGGGTCATCCGCAGGATGAACTGGCTGGAAGAAAAGCCGCGCCGCATGAAGCGCCGTGACAGCTCCAGCAGGAAGGCGCCGATGCGCTCCTCGGCCCGCATGGTGCCCAGCAGCATCATCAACCCCTGATCCCGCACGATCTCGCGCGAGATGATGCGATGAAGCCGCTGCTGCAGCGGCGGGAAGCGCCGGCCGATGGATTCCAGCTCCGAGAACGGCACCACGCAGACATCCGCGTCTTCCAGCGCCACCGCGTCGCTGTGGAACGAGCCCCGGCTGATGGCGTCAAAGCCCAGCACGTCGCCCGGCATGGGGAAGCCGATGATCTGCTCGCGCCCGTCGGGCGACAGCACCCGCGACTTGAAGAAACCGGCACGGATGGGATAGATGGCGTCGAAGGGATCGCCCGCCTTGTACAGATAGGAACCGCGCCGCACCCGGCGCCGCGTCTTGACCATGCCCGCAAGCTGCTCCATGTCGGCAGCGCTCAACCCTTCCACCAGGCACAGGTCATGCATGCTGCACGACATGCAGGAAGCATGCCCGGATGCAGCCTGGGCAGGCACCGTGGATTCAGCCGTAGGAACGTTCTTCAAGGGAAGGACCTCTGGTCAGGCAACGAGCGTACACGCTGCGCGCAGCGTGCAGGAAGGAAAAAACAGACAGATAACCGAAAAAAATACTCTCCCGACGCGTCCAGCCCACCCATCGGGCCAGGCCGCGCGGCTATCGTCGGATGACAACACATGAAAGGCGACGACACCACCCCAAGAGCCGCGCCTCAGGGATTATAAGTGTCCGTTGACCAGGATCAAAACCACCAAGTCACGTTCATTCATGCTTTTTGTATGGACAGCATGCCGACACTCGAACTGATTCGCGTTTTCGACCAACCGGGGCCCAGGTACACCTCCTACCCCACGGCGGATCATTTCGCCGAGGCCTTCGACGCCGAGAAACAGGCCTGGTGGCTGGACAACCGCACCCTGCGCCAGCCGGGGCAGCCCGTTACCGTCTACGTCCACATCCCCTTCTGCGAGTCCATCTGCCATTATTGCGCGTGCAACCGCATCGGTACCCGAGACCATGCCAGAGCCGTGGCCTATCTGCAAACCCTGAAACAGGAAATCCGCCTTTATGCGGCGCACCTGCATCGGGATGTCAGGATCTCGCAACTTCACCTGGGCGGTGGCACCCCCACCTTCTTCAGCGACGAAGAGCTGGCTGAACTGCTGAACACGCTCGACGCCGAGATCGGCCTGCAGTCCCAGGCCGAATGCTCCATCGAGATCGACCCCCGCACGGTGGACAACACCCGGCTCACCAACATCCGGCGCATGGGGTTCGACCGCATCAGCCTGGGCGTGCAGGATCTCGATCCCAAGGTCCAGGTCGCCATCCACCGCATCCAGCCTGAAGAGATGCTGGTGGGCCTGATGGAACACGCCCGCACGCTCGACTTCAAGTCCATCAACATCGACCTCGTCTACGGCCTGCCCAAGCAGACGCTGGAGACGCTGGCTCATACCCTGGACCGCATCGCTGCCCTGCGCCCGGGCCGCATGGCCATCTATGGCTACGCCCATCTGCCTGAGCGCTTCAAGGCCCAGCGCCTCATCCATCGCGAAGACCTGCCCGACCAGGCCATGCGCATGGCCATGGTGCAGCTGGCCATCCAGAAGCTCAACCAGGCCGGTTACCGCTACATCGGCATGGACCACTTCGCCCTGCCCGACGACGACCTGGCCGTCGCCCTGGAGCGCGGCACCCTGCGCCGCAACTTCATGGGCTACACCGCCATGCCCGGTGACGACCTCATCGGCCTGGGCGTCTCGGCCATCAGCGCCATCGGCCCCAGCTACTCACAGAACCACCGAGAGCTCAAGCCCTGGCGCCAGGCCATCGAAGCCGGGCGGCTGCCCACCGCCCGCGGCATCGAACTTCGTGGCGACGACACCCTGCAGCGTGCCGTCATCATGGAACTCATGTGCCAGGGCCAGCTCGACTTCCAGTCCATCGGCGACCGCTTCCTCATCGACCCGCAGGAATACTTCCGCCACGAACTCGAGGGGCTGCAGCGCTTCATCGAGGCCGGCCTCGTCCTGCGTGACGAAAGCGGCATCCAGGTCACGCCCGTCGGCCGCTACTTCCTGCGCAGCATCGCCATGGTCTTCGACCGTCACGCCCAGCTGCGCCGCCGCCAGCGTGAACAGCAGCGCCTGCTGGAAGAGACTGGCGCCACCCCGGTGGCCGTCGAGGCACGGCTGGCTGCAGCTGCCGATGCCGGCCGCGCCGGCGCCAACGACGATGACGCCGGCACCCCCGCCCGACGCGTCATCCCGCTGCACGACGAGCGGCCGGGACTCACCCTGGTCAAGTAACCAACCGTCCGCATCCCGGGCGGCAGCAAGGCCGCCCGTCTCCAGTCCCCCTTGACCCAAGGGGGACTGACACTCTGCCGCCCTCTTCCAGGGCCTCCTTTCCCATGGAGGCCTGACATCCTGCCTGGCGTCCCATCTCAGGCGCCCCAATCCCACGCGCACCATCCCACGCGCACCATCCCACGCGCACCATCCCACGCGCTCCATCCCGCACTCGACCATGCCCACAGGCCATGCGCCCGCCGGGCAATGGCCGGACAACGGCTGCGCAATAGCTGTGCAATAGCACCTTGCTCAACCAATACACCCAAATATCGTACTGATCATTACTTTCATTACTATAATTGCCACGCGCAGCGTCATCTGGTCTGCGCTGCACACCTCAGACCCCCATCCCAACCCTATCTTCCCCCATCATGCACAACGCCAAGGCACTTCCCTTCGCGCTTCTTCTGTCGACCCCGCTGGTCGCCCCTGCCCACGCCCAGGAAGCCGACCGCGCCACCCTGCCCGCCGTGAACGTCGTCGGTGCCCAGGATGACGGCTACACCACGCCCGACGCCACCAGCGGCACCAAGACCAACGCCCCGCTGCGCGACGTGCCGCAGACCATCAACGTCGTTCCGGCCCGTGTCCTGGAAGACCAGCACGTCAACTCCATGCAGGACGCCCTGAAGAATGTGCCCGGCGTGTCCTTCTCCCACGGTGACGGCCAGCGTGACCAGGTCTCCATCCGCGGCTTCTCGGCCATTGCCGACCAGTACGTCGATGGCTTCCGCGACGACGCCCTGTACTTCCGCGACCTCTCCAACATCGAGCGCGTCGATGTCATCAAGGGCCCTGCCGCCGTCCTGTACGGCCGTGGCTCCGCCGGCGGCCTCATCAACCGCATCAGCAAGAAACCCGGCAAGGACATCACCGCCGCCAACCTCAGCCTGGGCTCATGGAAGGACCGCCGGCTGGAAGCTGATCTGGGCCGCGCCAATGGCGACCAGAGCCTGTCCTGGCGCCTCACCGGCGCCATCGAGAAGGCCGACAACTACCGTCAGCAGCAGTTCCTCGACCGCAAGGCCATCGCGCCTTCCGCCCAGCTCAAGTTCTCTCCTGACACCCAGGTGCTCCTGCAGGCCGAATACCTGAATGACCGTCGCGTGACCGACTTCGGCATCCCCGCCTACCAGGGCCGTCCCGTGAACGTGGATCCGGGCACCTACTACGGCGCCGCCAACGCCCGCGATGCCGACTACACCCACACCACGGTCCATGCCTATACCGGCGTCGTCACCCATCGCATCAACGACACCCTGTCGCTGCGCAACGCCACCCGCTACTACCACTACGAACTGGACCGCAACAACACCACCACCGCCTCGGTCAACGCCGCGGCCCGCACCGTCAGCCTCGCACACGGCAACATCTTCCGGCGTGAACACGGCTGGAGCAACCAGACCGAACTCACCCAGCAGGCTTACCTGGGCGGCCTGAAGCACGAACTGCTCTATGGTCTGGAACTGGGCCAGCAGAACAAGGATCTGGTCTCCTACGCGCAGCGCAACGTTGGCACCGTGGACCTCTTCAATCCCGTGCTGCCCACCCTGGCACGCCTGGCCAGCGGCAACCCCACCAACGACAACCTCGGCCGCTTCGAGACCATGGGCCTGTACGTGCAGGACATGATCTCCATCGACCAACAGTGGAAAGTGCTGGCCGGCCTGCGCTATGACCACTTCAAGCAGGAAACCGGCGAGCGCAACACCGGCCGCAAGCTGCAGCGCACCGACAACGACATCAGCCCCCGCCTGGGCGCCGTCTACCAGCCTGACGCCACCCAGTCGTACTACCTGTCGTGGAGCCGTTCCTTCCAGCCCTCCGGTGAAGCCTTTGCCCTGAGCAGCGGCAACGCCAACCTGGACCCCGAACAGACCACCAACACCGAGATCGGTGCCAAGTACGACCTGCTCGACGGCCGCCTCAGCACCACCTTCTCGCTGTTCCGCCTGAACCGCACCAACGTCCGCGACACCGATCCCGCCACCAACCAGCTGGCTACCATCGGCACCCGTCGCACCGACGGCTTCGAGTGGAGCCTGAGCGGCGAACTGGCCCCCGGCTTGCGCGCCATCATGGGCTACGCCTTCCTCGACGCCAAGGTCACCCGCTCGCCCTCGCGCAATGACGGCCAGCCCGTGCAGGGCAAGCGCAGCACCCTCACCCCGCGCCACGCCGCCAACTTCTGGATCACCAAGGACCTGAACGGCGGCTTCGGCGTGGGCGCCGGTGCCAACCTGGTGGCCAGCCGCTACGCCAACGCCGGCAACACCGTGCGCCTGCCCGGCTACGTGACGGCCGACGCCGCCGCCTGGTGGCGCCAGGGCCCGTGGGGCGTGCAGCTCAACGTCTACAACATCACCGACGCCCGCTACATCGTCTCCTCGCACGGCGCCAACGGCAACATGAACCTGCCCGGCGCACCGCGCAACGTGATGCTGAAGCTCAGCTATCGCATGTAATGGCGTACAGCCCGAAGGTCCGCATTGGCAGCATCGTGCGGACCTTTGCGGACTGTAGTACTTCGGGGAGGAAAGCCGTATATCACAGGTTCTTTACCATGGCATCCCTCCCTATCCCGCGCCAAAAGCATGAAGTACGTTGACGCAACTTACTTTCCTCGCGGCACAAACAACGAATCCTCTCTCTATCTGCAATAGCCTCTTTACAACAGAAGCCGCCAGAATATTGCAAGGCGATCCTCCATGGCGCAGCATGGCCATACCTATAACGACGTGAATGAAGGACATGGCCATTCCGAAATACGACGATATGTTTGCGCCTCTGCTTTCCCTGATGCGTGACGGCGTACCGCGCACCAAGGCATCCTTGATCCAACCACTGGCCGAGCACTTCCAGCTCACCGATGACGAAGTCCTGGAAACTTATGAGGGAAAGAACACCATCATATTTCCAAGCCATATATCCTGGACATTGAGCTATCTAAAAATGGCGGGACTTCTCGAACACCCTGGCCGAGGTCAGTACGCCATAAGCAAGAACGGCATTGCATTCTCCGAGCGCTCAAACGAAGAAATCAAGGACTACGTAAAGTCTCAAGAGAAGAAGAGAGCGCATGAAAGAAAGCACAACGATCAAACTCATGCGTCCATCCCTGCCAAATCAGAGGGTAAAACACCCATAGATCCCCACAAGCGAGAAGGACAGACACTGAACGATCAGATCAATGATCTATATCTGATCTACAAACGCACCAAGTACGAAGAGATCATCGACATGATCCTTTCAAAGACCCCCGAGAGCTTCGAAAGGGTCGTCGTCCAGCTCCTGCAGAAGATGGGCTATGGCCGACAGCTCAGGGATGCCGGACGCACCACCCAGCTCAGCCGGGACGGTGGTATCGACGGCGAGATCCGGGAGGATGTCCTTGGCCTAGGCAAGATCAGCATTCAGGCCAAGCGCTACCAGCGTGATCAGTCCATCGGACGTCCTGAAGTCCAGGCCTTCGCAGGCGCACTGCAGGGGAACCGCTCCACGAAGGGTGTCTTCATCACCACCTCGAAGTTCACCAAGGACGCCATCGACTACGCAAGATCGCTGGCCAACGTCACCATCGTGCTCATCGACGGCATGCAGCTTGCCGAATACATGTACCAGCATGGACTGGGCGTGGAGATCCGGGACGAATTTGCCATCAAGGACCTCGACGAGAGCTACTGGGACGAGCTGGCCGATGGCGCCCCATCATTGCCTGCGAAGGCCTGAGTCGGAAGAGCAGGAGGCCACGCCCCTGAAAGACAACGGCCGCCACCCGACACACGGGCAGCGGCCGTTCGTTCAACTCGGGTCCGGATCCAGGAACGCCGAAAGCTGATTCTTGGAGGCCACGCCCCCTGCTACCCCAACTGCAGCAACTGGTTCAATACCATCAGCACTTCCGCAAACGGCGCATCATCCAGCTTCCGCAAGGAATGGGGTGACGCCTCGCGCTGGCGCCAGTCAAACGACTTGGGCTGATGACAGAGGACATAACTGGTCTGGCCAGACTTTCGCCCGGATGCCACGCCTGCAATGACGGCAAACGGGTTATCCGCGTTATACGGTGCCGTCGTCATGGGTAGGCCAATGACCAGAGAGGTGCGATCGTTGAACGTGCGTGGGGACAGAACCAGGAAGGGATGAACGTCCCGCATCTCCCGCCCCTTCTGCGGGTTGCAGTCGATCCAGATGATGTCCTGCCGATCCGGAACCCAGGCAGCGTCACGCTTCGTCGCCATGTCAGAAACGCTCGTTTCCCAGAGGCTCCGAGACAGACATGGCCTCCCCAGCATGCCGGTCAGGGTCGAAGCGCGCCAGGCGCTCTTCCAGTGTCAACGTCCGGTTCCGAACAGGCGTCAACACGATCCTGTCGCCCTCGACAGCCACCTCGACCTGCTGATCGACCGACAGCCCTGCCGCCCGCGCTATGCTGGCAGGCAGACGCACACCCAGGCTATTTCCCCAGTGCCGGATATTCAAGGTCGTGCTCATGGAACAGCCCCCAAGCAGATGTATAAACATAGTATATACATCCCGCCAGGCCGGAGACAAGGGCTCGATGTCATCGAGCAGCCGTATGGCTGAAACCTGCAGATACCGGACCTCCCGGACGACACGCCCTTGAAAGACAATAGCCGCCACCCGAGACTCGGGCAGCGGCCATTCGTTCAACTCGGGTCCGGATCATGTTCGTTCATGACCTGGCCTGGGCAAGGTCAGAGCGGAAACTTGCAGATCGTTTTCTCATCAGCCGTGAGCACGTCACCATAGGTGTACATGATCTCGAAATCAGCCGGCGGGGTCGCCCCGTCATCCTTGGCATTCACGTTCATCCCGAAGCCGTGCACCTTCTTGGCTGCATCATCAGCGCTGTAGCCAGAGATATGGACGCTGAACAAGTACGGCGCACCTTCCACGTCAAGCTTGAGGAAGACGGACCGGAAAAGCTGCGTCATCTTGTAGACATGCACCTTGTCGCCCACGGTGAAGGTCACTTCCCCATCCTTCGCCAGCTTCACCGTACAGTCCGTGGTACCGTCCGACAGATCCTTGCCCACGTAGACACCGGCAGCACATGCAGCGCCCGTTGCAGGATCAAATGAGCGGAAGGGCGTCTGGCACCCTCGATACATCTGCTCATACATGGCCCGGTTGACCAGGGATGGCGTCTGGGCATTGTTGGCCGGAGTCGTCACAGCCGGCGCAGTCGCAACGGGCGAGTTCGTGGCGGGCGTCGTTGCAGTCGGCGTGGTGGCCGGTGCCGATGGCGCGGTCGCGGCGGGCGTGCTTGCAGCCGGCGTGCTGTTGGTCGCGGTCGTCGTGCCGCCAGCCGTGCTGGTCGTGGTCGAGCCATTGCCATTCGTCGCAACCGGCGTGGCCGGCGTGCTGCTGTCGCCACCGCCACCACCGCCACAGGCGCCAAGAACGGCCGAGATGGCCAGAGCCAGGGCAAGCTTGCTGCCGGATACAAGTTGAGTGTTCATGGTCATTTCGGAAAACGGAAACAGGTGGGGATATCGAACGGCCGCCACCCGAGATACGGGCAGCGGCCATTCATTCAACGCCGGGCCAGATCATGCTCGTTCATGACCCGGCTTAGGCAGGGTCAAAGCGGCATCTTGCAGCTCGCCAGCTCATCTGACGAGATCTTGCCTCCATACTTATATCCGATCTCAATGCTATCCGGCAGTGTCGAACCATCACCCTTGGGGTTTACATTCAGCATGAAGCCGTGGCTCTTCTCGGTTGCATCCTCGGCGCTGTAACCAGAGATATGAACGTCCAACAAGTACGGAGCTCTTTCCGCAGATGAGTTGACGAAGCGGTACTCGAAATACTCCGTCTCCGTCATCCTGAAGACATGCACCTTGTCACCCACGGTGAAGGTCACTTCCCCGTCCTTCGCCAGCTTCACCGTACAGTCCTTGGTACCGTCCGACAGATCCTTGCCCACGTAGACACCGGCCGCACATGCAGCGCCCGTTGCAGGATCAAATGAGCGGAAGGGCGTCTTGCACTCCCGATACATCTGCTCATACATGGCCCGGTTGACCAGGGATGGCGTCTGGGCATTGTTGGCCGGAGTCGTCACAGCCGGCGCAGTCGCAACGGGCGAGTTCGTGGCGGGCGTCGTTGCGGCCGGCGTGGTGGCCGGTGCCGATGGCGCGGTCGTGGTGGGCGTGGTTGCAGCCGGCGTGCTGTTGGTCGCGGTCGTCGTGCCGCCAGCCGTGCTGGTCGTGGTCGAGCCAGCGCCATTCGTCGCAACCGGCGTGGCCGGCGTGCTTCTGTCACCACCGCCGCCGCCACAGGCACCAAGAACGGCCGAGATGGCCAGAGCCAGGGCAAGCTTGCTGCCGGATACAAGTTGAGTGTTCATGGTCATTCCAGAAAACGGAAACAAGCGGGAATGTCGATCAGACTCGAAAATGGCCACTGCCTGAAGAGCGGGCAGCGGCCATCCATTCAGTTCACAACCGAATCATGTCGACCTATGATCCGGCCCCACGTCTCAGAGCGGAACGCGGCAGGTCGATTGAAGATCTGGAGAATATGCCGAGCCGAAGCTGTGCTTGATGTCGAGATGATCAGGTTTCTTACCAACTTCGGCTTGTGGATCCAGACGCAGCTCGAAGCCGTGAACCTTCCCGTTGGCATCCGCCGCACTATCAGCGCTGATGGCCATACCCCAGATATGCTGATACTCTCCCCCTGCCAGCGGATTGGTCTTCGAGTACAGGAAGTGCTGTGCCAGCTTGAAGGCATACACATCATTACCCATGGTGTACGTCACTTCGCCATCTCGCGTCAGCCGGACCGTGCAGACCGTCTGGCCGTCCCTCAGATTCTTGCCGACGTAGGTGCCGGCAGCACACGCATAGAAGCCCGCTTCACTCGTGTACGACACGACCTGGCACTGCGTGCGCAGCTGCTCATACATCGCCTGGTTGGACGAAGACGTCGTCTGGGTGTTGTTGGCTGCAGGCGTGGTCGCAGCCGGCGTGGTGGTCGTGGCAGCAGGCGTGGTTGCTGCCGGCGTGTTCGGTGCCACCGGCGTCGTCGGCGTGCTGCTGCCACCGCCGCCACAAGCGGTAAGAACAGCCGAGACGGCCACGGCCAGGCTCAGAGACAGTTTGCTGCCGAATGCGTGTTGCTTGCCCATGATGGCTCCCCAGAAAAAAGGGTGGAAGTTGCAATGGCGAGCAAACTAACATGCCGCGTTTTGACGACATATGGCATTTTTCCGCACGCAAGATCGGCGGACGAAAGCAGCCGACAAGTGCATGAGCGCTTCAGAAGCCTCCCGGTAAAGCCCTTCCCTCACGCACAAAACAGAAAGGCCCTGCATCCGCATGCGCGGTGCAGGGCCTGTCCGTGGTGACGACCCGGATCCGGACAAAGGCCGGATCCGGTCAGGTCATCAGCTGGCAGCTGCTTCCAGGGCAGCCACGGCCGGCAGGGTGCGGCCTTCCAGGAACTCCAGGAAGGCGCCACCACCGGTGGAGATGTAGCTGATCTGGTCGGTGATGCCGAACTTGGCAATGGCGGCCAGGGTGTCACCACCGCCCGCGATCGAGAAGCCCTTGGAGGCTGCGATGGCGCGGGCCAGGGTCTCGGTGCCCTTGGCAAAGGCGTCGAACTCGAACACGCCGACGGGGCCGTTCCAGACGATGGTGCCAGCAGACTTCAGCTGCTCGGCCAGCTTGGCAGCCGTCTTGGGGCCAATGTCCAGAATCATGTCGTCTTCGGCCACGTCCTTGGCGGCCTTGACGGTGGCCGGGGCGTCAGCAGCGAAGGTCTTGGCCACCACCACGTCTTCGGGGATGGGCACTTCGGCGCCGCGGGCCTTCATCTTCTCGATGATCTTCTTGGCGTCGCCCACCAGGTCGGGCTCGGCCAGGGACTTGCCGATGGGCAGGCCGGCAGCCAGCATGAAGGTGTTGGCAATGCCACCGCCCACGATCAGCTGGTCGACCTTGTCGGCCAGGGAATCGAGGATGGTGAGCTTGGTGGAGACCTTGGAGCCAGCCACGATGGCAACCATCGGGTGAGCCGGGTTGTGCAGGGCCTTGCCCAGGGCGTCCAGCTCGGCCGCCAGCAGCGGGCCGGCAGCGGCTTCCTTGGCGAAGCGGGCGATGCCGTGGGTGGAGGCCTCGGCGCGGTGAGCGGTGCCGAAGGCGTCGTTCACGTAGACGTCGCACAGGGCGGCGTACTTCTTGGCCAGAGCTTCGTCGTCTTTCTTCTCACCCTTGTTGCAGCGGGTGTTTTCCAGCACCACCACATCGCCCGGGGCCAGCGGGAAGCCGCCATCCAGGTAATTGGCCTGCAGGCGCACGGGGCGGCCCAGCAGTTCCTCCAGGCGCTTGGCCACGGGAGCCAGCGAGTCCTCGGGCTTGAATTCGCCCTCTTTCGGACGGCCCAGGTGGGAGGTGACCATGACGGCGGCGCCCTTGTCCAGCGCGGCCTTGATGGCAGGCACCGAAGCCCGGATGCGGGTGTCGTCGGTGATGTTGCGGTTCTCATCCAGCGGGACGTTGAAGTCGCTGCGGATGAAGACTTTCTTGCCTTTCAGGTCGAGGTCTGCCAGTCGCTTGAATTTCATCGTGTTCTCCATGACAGGCCAGTCAATGGGAGGATGCGGCATTCACTGACCCGGGAATTCGGTCGGCAGGGCCATCAGGGCCTCTGCACAGATGTCTGGGTGGCGGCCGGCCAACAGCTTTCCGTGGACACGGAAGGATCCGAAGTCCGGCTGGGCCACAAGGCTGCCGAGGCGCACCGCCCGGGCGGCGCCGGGGTGTCCTGCACGCGGCAAGGACACCGACGCCGTCGGTCGGCACGCGACGGCAGCCAGGCACCCTGCCCTTTCGGGCGGGGTGCCGTGATGCACCGATCACTTGGCGTTCATCAGCGCCACGGTGGTGTCGAGCATCCGGTTGGAGAAGCCCCACTCGTTGTCGTACCAGCTGGTGACCTTCACCAGACGGCCGCTGACCTTGGTCAGCGTGGAGTCGAAGGTGGAGGACGCCGGGCAATGGTTGAAGTCGACCGAGACCAGCGGCTTGTCGTTGTAGTTCAGGATGCCTTTCAGTTCCTTGCTTTCGGAAGCTTCCTTCAGGATCTTGTTGACTTCCTCGACCGTGGTGTCACGGGCGGCGATGAACGACAGGTCGACCAGCGAGACGTTGATGGTCGGCACGCGCACGGCGAAGCCGTCCAGCTTGCCATTCAGCTCGGGCAGCACCAGGCCGACGGCCGCGGCAGCACCGGTCTTGGTCGGGATCATCGACTGGGTGGCCGAACGGGCACGGCGCAGATCGGAGTGATACACGTCGGTCAGCACCTGGTCGTTGGTGAAGGCGTGGATGGTGGTCATCAGGCCATTGACGACGCCAATCTTGTCCTGCAGCGGCTTGACCAGCGGGGCCAGGCAGTTGGTGGTGCAAGAGGCGTTGGAAATGACCGTGTCCGAAGCCTTCAGCACGCCCTGGTTCACGCCGTAGACGATGGTGGCGTCCACGTCCTTGCCGCCGGGTGCGGAGATGATGACTTTCTTGGCGCCGCCAGCCAGGTGCGCGCTGGCTTTTTCCTTGGAAGTGAACAGGCCCGTGCACTCCAGCACCACGTCGACGTTCAGATCCTTCCAGGGCAGCTTGCTGGGATCACGCTCGGCCAGCACCTTGATCTTGTCGCCGTTGACGACCAGATAGTCGCCTTCGACCTTGACGTCACCGTTGAACTTGCCGTGGGCGGTGTCGTACTGGGTCAGGTGCGCATTGGTTTCGGGCTTGCCGAGATCATTGATGGCGACGATCTCGATGTCGTGCTTCTTGCCGCTTTCATAGTGGGCACGCAGCACATTGCGGCCAATCCGGCCATAACCATTGATTGCAACGCGAATCGTCATTTCTTTCTTCCTCTTGTATTGAAGGATCAGAGCCCCAGCACCTGCCGCACGGTGGCGGCAACGTTGTCGGCAGTCATGCCGAAATGCTGGTTGAGTACCGATGCGGGAGCGGATTCGCCGAAGCGATCGATCCCGACCACCGCCGCAGGGCGGTATTTCCACCAGAAATCGGTGACACCGGCTTCCACGGCAATCCGTGGAAGGTCGTCTGGCAACAGACGGCGTTTGTAAGCCACGTCCTGCTTGTCGAACGTGGTGGTGGATGGCATGGAAACCACCCGGACACGAATGCCTTCATCGGCCAGCTGGCGTGCGGCGGCCAGTGCCAGCGACACCTCGGAGCCGGTGGCGATGAGCACGGCCTTGGCGGCACGCGGGGCATGCACCAGGTAGGCACCGCGACGGATCTCGTCGACGTCGACCACTTCGCGCTCGATGAAGGGCAGCCCCTGCCGCGACAGCAGCAGGCAGGTGGGGCCTTCCTCGTTCTCGATGGCGGCCTGCCAGGCGATGGCGGTCTCGACCGTGTCCGCCGGGCGCCAGACCGACATGTTGGGGATGAGGCGCAGGCAGGCCGCGGTCTCGACAGGCTGGTGGGTGGGACCATCCTCACCCAGGCCGATGGAATCGTGCGTGAAGACGTGGATGACCCGCTGCTTGCTGAGCGCAGCCACGCGCAGGGCATTGCGGGCGTAGTCGGAGAACACCAGGAAGGTGCCGCCGTAGGGGATGAAGCCGCCGTGCAGGGCCAGGCCGTTCATGACGGCAGCCATGCCGAACTCGCGCACGCCGTAGTTGATGTGGCGTCCACCGTTGAGATCGGCGTCATTGTCAGCCGACGGGCGCAGCATCTCAACGCCCTTCCAGGCGGTGAGGTTGCTACCGGTGAGGTCGGCCGAGCCACCCAGCAGTTCCGGCAGGGCGGGCCCCAGGTAGTTGAGCGCCCGCTGCGAGGCGGCACGGGTGGCGATGTTCTCGGCTTCCATCACCGTGTCCATCACCAGGTTGTCCATGATGTCTTCCCAGTCGGCCGGCAGCACGCCGCGCATGCGGCGCTCCAGCTCGGCAGCCTCTTCGGGGAACTGGGCGGCATAGGCGTCGAAGGCGTCCTGCCAGCGGGCATGGCGCTCGGCGCCGACCTGGGTGGCGTCCCAGGCCGCGTACAGGTCGGCCGGAATCTCGAAGGGCGGTTCGGACCAGCCCAGGGCCTTGCGGGTGGCGGCGATTTCCTCGGCGCCCAGCGATTCGCCGTGGGCCTTGGCCGTGCCGGCCCGGTTGGGCGAACCCTTGCCGATGACGGTCTTGCAGATGATGATGGTGGGCGCAAAGCGCAGCTCGCCCACGCCTTCGCCGTCGACGACCGGCCGGCCGGTCTCGCCCCAGTCGCGCGCCTGCGCGATGGCCTGGGCCACGGCCCAGGCGTCGTGGCCATCGACCGCGTCGATGACGTTCCAGCCATAGGCGGCAAAGCGCTCGGCCACGTTCTCGCGGTACCAGCCCTTGACGTCGCCGTCGATGGAGATGCCGTTGTCGTCATAGAGCATGACGAGCTTGGACAGGCGCCAGATGGCGGCCAGGGCGCAGGCCTCGTGCGAGACGCCTTCCATCAGGCAGCCGTCGCCGGCAAACACCCAGGTGAAGTGGTCGACGATGTCGTGGCCGGGGCGGTTGAACTCGGCAGCCAGCAGCTTCTCGGCCAGGGCCATGCCCACGGCGTTGGCCAGCCCCTGCCCCAGCGGACCGGTGGTGGTCTCCACGCCCGGCGTGACACCCACCTCGGGGTGGCCCGGGGTCTTGGAGTGCAGCTGGCGGAAGTCCTTGATGTCGTCGATGGAAAGATCGTAGCCGGTCAGATGCAGCAGCGAGTACAGCAGCATCGAGCCGTGCCCGTTGGAGAGCACGAAACGGTCACGGTCGAACCAGCCCGGCTGGGCGGGATCGTGCTTGAAGTGTGCGCCCCACAGGGCCACCGCGATATCGGCCATGCCCATGGGCATGCCGGGGTGGCCGGAACGGGCCTTCTCGATGGCGTCCATGGACAGCACGCGGATGGCGTTGGCCATGCGACGGGCGGTGTCAGGCGACGGGAAGGCAGGCCAGCCAGTGGCCACGAAGGCCTCGGCAGGTTTCTGGGCATCGGGCAGGGTCACGTCGTCCACCTCGGTGACGCCATCGGACCATCCCACATGTTCAGTGGCGGGAAGCGTCTCGCCCCCGGCTTCATCGGGGGAAAAATCCAGCTCGGCAGTAGCAGGAGCTTCGGTGGGAAACGAGTGGTCGGTCATGGCAGAAAGGGACGAATTGAGCTGAAAATGCGATGAAAAACGGACTTTCAATCAGGCGGCCCGCCCGGAATCTGCCGTTGGCGCCCTGGCCTGCTTGCCATGCCATGTCCGGGTCTCTCCTCCCGACGCTGGGCGCCTTCGGACCGGGCATGCCGGCAGGGCCGCCAGGAACCTCTGCACAGTATACTGGACGCCAATGTAACAGCTATTTGCATTGTCTGCAGGGGAAGGCCCTGTTGCGCGCCGGGGAGATTCGCCAGCCTTCTTGGTGACATTCAGGCAACGAATCATTCGGTCGCCTGCCGCAGCCTTCCCCGACGGTTGCTTCCCTGATCTGATGACACCCCGAATCCACCTGCCTGCCCTGGCCGACCAGCCCGCGCCCCCTGTCCCGTCCGATCCCCTGCCGCTGGACGAGCCGGCCGCGCACCACCTGCTGCGGGTGTTGCGCCGCGGCATCGGTGACGAGATCGAGGTCTTCGACGGACAGGGGCGGTGCTGGCATGCGCAGGTCGCCTCCACGAAGCCGGCGACCGTGACGCTGCAGGCCGCCCTGCCCGCCGAGCCCCCACCCCGTCTGCGACTGGGTCTGGCGCAGTGCCTCAGCACGGCCGAGAAGATGGACTGGACCATCGAGAAGGCCGTGGAGCTGGGCGTGAGCCACATCGTGCCGCTGCTGTCGGCCCGCAGCGTGGTGAAGCTGGACGGCGCACGCGCCGAGAAGCGCGTGCAGCACTGGCAGCGGCTGGTGGTGGCAGCGGCCATGCAGTGCGGGCGCAGCCGCCTGCCCGAAATCGCGCCCATCCAGCCCGTGGGCACCTGGCTGGCCAGCCTGCCCGCCCCCCAGGCCCACGAGCGACGCTGGGTGCTGAGCCCGCTGGCCGAGTCATCGCTGATGGCGCAGGCCAGCGCACTGGCGGCCCAGACTGGCACACCGCTTGCGTGGGATCAGGATCAGCCAATCGATGCAGCGGCCAGCGAAGCCGCCACCCCCACGGCCTGGCTGCTGTGCGGACCGGAATCAGGGCTGGCCGAGACGGAAGTGGAGCAGGCGCTGGCCCAGGGTTGGCAGCCGGCACTGCTGGGCCCGCGGGTGCTGCGCACCGAAACCGCCGGGCTGGTGGGGCTGACGGTGCTGCAGGCCGCGCTGGGTGATCTGGGCTAGGCCTGACCTGGGTTGTGTCCAGCCTGGGTTGGGTTCAGCCTGGGTCAGGTCCCACTTGGGATCTCCCACGCTTGGGGTCTCTCCCGCTCAGAACCTCTCCCGCCTGAGCCCGGCCAGACCACGGCAAGACCTGGGCTGAGCCGTCGTCGCTGACTACGTCTTGCGCACCGAGTAGAAGACCCGGAACGCCGTCTCGTGGTCGTAGAAGAAGTCGGCTGCGTCCCGAAACACGTCCAGCAGCGTGCTGCGGTCGTCCGCCGACAGCTGCGTCGCATCGGGCAGGTTCTCGATGAGCAGCACGAAGCCGGGACGGTCAGCCTCGTCCGAAGGCTTCAGGTCAGTCAGGCAATCGTAGAGTGCATCCAGATTGCGGCCGTAATGGGCCGGCAGTTTCAGTCCCTCCCCCAGAGCGGCCAGCACGGACGCCTTGTCATGAGCTGCCGCGCAGTCGCACTGCAGCAGGGTCTGGTCGGTCTGCAGCGCGGCACGCACCAGACCATTCTTGTCATAGGCACCCAGCGGCAGAACCGCGTGCCGGGGGATGTTGGACAGTGCACTCATGGGAACTCGATCCTGCGGAAGGTCTGGTAGTGGTCGTCCGTGTAATAGAACTCGGTGGGTCGGCCATCCCGGCCGCCGGCAATGATGCGGCGCGCCCCGCGTGAGCGGACCCGCGGGGTCTTGACGGTGTATTCGGTGTAGTAGCCCCGACGCTGGCGCGGCAGCTTGCGCTCGTAGTTGCCAAAGACGGTGCCGTCCTTCTCGTAGGGGTACGGGCCACCTTCACGGATCAGCGCCAGCGTTTGGCGCGCCTCGGCAGGAAGATCACCCACCGCCACGGTACCGAGGCCGTCGCCCCCCTGCCGGGATGCCCTGTCGGAGGACCGATCGGAAGCACGGTCGGATGCCTTGCCAGATGCCCTGTCCGGGTTACGGTCATTTGACCGCTCGGGTGCCCGGTCGCGGGTCCAGTCAGCTACTCCACCGGAAGCTCTGTCGGAAGCACGCTCCGATGCCCGGTCCTGCGCCCGTTCTGATGCCTGGCGGGCTGCCCGGTCCGCGGCCTGCCCCGTTGTCTGCCCAGGCGCCTGCACGGACGTCCGCACCTCCGGCTGCGCGGCAGGCTGCGGTTGGCTGTTGCAGGCCTGCAGGACCGACAGCCCCGTGCCCAGCAGCAGGGCGGCCAGCAGCGTCAACAATGCCCGCGCCAGCCCCTGCCACCGCACCAGCGACGAGAAGCGCGGTTGCGACGCGCGCCCACCCGCCAATGTGGCCTGCGAATTGAACAGAGTGCGAATGAACGTGACAAAGGCTTTCATCCTGTCATCCTACGACAGGCCTCGGTCGGCGGGAAGCCCCGAAACACATGACGCTGGCACGGCGCCATCGTCCTGTCATCGTGGAATGGGCGACGGCCTCCTCCGATAGCCGGTATTCTTTCCGGTTCACCCATTGAAAATGGGCACGGATCACCGGGGCCCCATCGACCACCAGGAACGTCACCCCATGCCAGACGCTGCCGCTCACCCCTCTCCCCGCATCCTGCTGTGGCTGGTAGCGGTGGGGTTCTTCATGCAGACGCTGGACGGCACCATCGTCAACACGGCGCTGCCGGCCATGGCGACCAGCCTGGGCGAGAGCCCGCTGCGCCTGCAGGCCGTGGTGGTGGCCTACATGCTGACCATGGCGGCGCTGATCCCGGCCAGCGGCTGGCTGGCCGACCGCTTCGGGTCACAGCGGGTGTTCCTGAGCGCCATCGTGCTGTTCTCGGCCGGTTCGGCGGCCTGCGCACTCTCCAATGACCTGTCGCAGCTGATTGCCGCCCGGGTGCTGCAGGGCCTGGGGGCCGCCGTGCTGCTGCCGGTGGGCCGGCTGGTGATCCTGCAGCACTTCCCGCGCGAGGAACTGCTGTCGGCCATGAGCTTCGTGGCCATCCCGGGACTCATCGGCCCGCTGATCGGACCGACGCTGGGCGGCTGGCTGGTGGAGACCGCCTCATGGCACTGGATCTTCCTCATCAACCTGCCCGTGGGCCTGGTGGGCGCGCTGGCCACGATGCGCTACATGCCCAACCTCAAGCGCGCCGACGCCGGCCGCTTCGACCTGGCCGGCTATGCCATGCTGGTGCTGGCCATGATCGCCATCTCGCTGGCGCTGGACGGACTGGGCGGTCTGGGCTGGGCCAGCACGCTGGTGGTGCTGCTGATGGTGGCCGGACTGGCAGCGCTGACGGCCTACTGGCTGCACGCCATGCGCCACCCCGCCCCGCTGTTTCCGCCGGCGCTCTTTACCGTGCCCAGCTACCGCGTGGGCATCCTGGGCAACCTGTTCGCACGCATCGGCTCGGGCGCCATGCCCTACCTGCTGCCGCTGCTGCTGCAGCTGGCCATGGGATTCTCGCCAGCCGAGGCCGGCATGATGCTGCTGCCAGTGACGCTGGCCAGCATCGGCGCCAAGCGCGCCGTCTCCGACATCGTGAGCCGCTACGGCTACCGGCGGGTGCTGCTGGTCAACACCGTGCTGCTGGGCGTGCTGATCGCCGCCTTCGCCCTGATGACGCCCGACCAGCCGCTGTGGCTGCGCACCACCCAGCTGGCTTTCTTCGGCGCCGTCAGCTCCACCCAGTTCTCGGCCATGAACACCGTGACGCTGAAGGATCTGGACGCCGCCCACGCCGCCAGCGGCAACAGCCTGTTCTCGATGGTGCAGATGCTGGGCCTGAGCCTGGGCATCACCTGCGCCTCGGCACTGCTGCACGCCTTCAGCGGCTGGCTGGACACAGGCACCGGCGCCAGTGAACTGCCGGCCTTCCGCGCCGCCTTCGTGGCGGTCGGCGTGCTGACGATCGGGTCAGCAGGGATCTTCTGGCAGTTGCGGGCGGATGCGCCCGGGCAGGTCCGGAACCCCGGAGCATGAAAACGGAACGGCCGCGATTCAGCACTTTCTTTCCCGATTCCCCCGGCACCCTGGGGCATGAAGCCAGAACAGCAGGACCGCAAGATCAGGTGGTAGAACCGGGACGATGAAGCCGAAGCGACGAGCCTGCCCACTGAAGTGGTCAGCCACCGATGGTTCCTGCCGCCCGTGTTCTCGGACGCCTCAGATGTAGCGCCCAAGATCCTCCAGGAACGCCCTGCGCTTCTCGTCCGTGATCAGGTTGGCCTTGCCGCAGTTCACCCAGCGCCGACGACGGGCGCCCACGCCCTTCATCGTGTGGCCCAGCATGGCCTTGGTGATGAAATTGCCACAGACAGACTTCAGGTAGAGGGTAGGCGCCGCCGAGGTGCTGATGACCAGCGCCTCGTCAATGTCAAGCCGCCCCTCCAGCAGACCAGCCCGGTTCTCCATGTAGGCAAAGGTCCGCAGAAACACCTTATCGATGAATCCCTTGACGATGGCCGGCATGTTGGCCCACCAGATGGGAAAGATGAAGATCAGGCGGTTGCTCTCCTTGAGCGCCTCCTGGTATTGCAGCACCAGCGGATCCAGCGCCTTGCCCTCGGCGAACAGGGCCAGCTCCTCCTTCGTGAAGACAGGATTGAAGCCATCGGCATACAGGTCGATCAGCTGGTATGCCTGCCCCTTGGCATCCAGCAGCGCCTGCACCCGCTCCAGAATGGCATGGTTGAAGCTTTTCTCGTACGGGTGGGCGTAGATGATGGTGGTCTTGCTCATGGTGCTCTCCCTGGGGACCGGGTGGCGTGCGGCCCGCCGGCCTGCCCCACCCTGGCGCCTCGATGATCCGGAAAGATGCAGGTTCCCGGCAGCACCTGCGCGATCGAAAGATCATTATGAGCGCTACGCCATCAGCGTGGATTCATTTCCCTTGCGAACGACGTGCCATCCATGACAGGCTGTCAGCGCCCGCCCAGCAGGATCCCCGTCGGATCGAACTGCCTGCGCACGTCGGCAAAGGCCTGCCGAAGCGCCGGTGTCCAGCGCGGCGGCAAGGTACCCGCCAGAGTCTGACGGGCCATCGGTCCCGCTCCTTCCGGCACCACCAGCTGCAACTCGCCAGCAGCTACCTGCCCACGCCATGACGGCTGTACACCCTGCGAGACCAGACGCTCATCCAGAGCTGCGACCAGCCCGGCCAGGGTGGCCGGGTCCTGCGGCGGCAGCGGGATGATGCAGGCCGAAGGGGGAATCGTCGGGGAAACCCGTTCACCCAGCAGCGCCTGCCAGACGGGCTGCACATCCCCCGCTGCCGCGCGGCCATGCGATTGCAGCCCGCCCCCGGCCTGCAGTGCCAGGCCTGCGGCACCTTCCTGCCGTCGGGGGTCGAGCAGCGCCGTCAGACGCCGGTGGGCGGCCTGGACATCGGCATCCGCCTCGCCCGAGAAGCGCACCAGCCAGGCGGCCAGCCCGGCCTTCCCCGGCTGTGCACCATCCAGACACCCCGACATGCCTGGACCGATACCGGCCAAGCGGCACAGGGCCTGATCATCCGGATGGTGCGAGCCGGCGAGGCGACGCAGATCCGCCGCGTCCAGCAACAACGCGGCCGAGGGCTGCAAGGCCAGCACGGCCGGCGCATGGGTGAGCGCAGCCGCCGCCGACGGTTGCAGGAACAGCGCCCAGCGCGAGACCGCCGGCCGGCGCAACAGGCGCAGATGCAGCCGCGCCGACCAGGCCAGCGTGCCAGCCGATCCGACCAGAAGATGCGCCAGATTCACGGAGCCATCAGGCGTGTAGGGACGCTGGGGACGGGGGTGGAAGGCATCCAGCAGATAGCCATCCGGCACACGCTGGCCCGGTGGCCAGTGACGGGCAATGTCGGCCTGAACGCCAGCCGCAATGCCGAACAGGGACGACACCAGCTGCCCTGCCCGACCACTGTTCAGGCTGACGGAAGAGCGCGCACCGAACGGGCCAAACAGCTGTCGGGTTCCATCATCCAGAATGGCATCCATGCCCAGCAGGCGGTCGGCCAGCGTGCCCCAGGCCAGTGCCGCAGCGGCGGCATCCAGCCCCACCAGTCCCCCCAGGGTCGCCCCGGATTCCGGATGCGTCTCGATGGGCAGCCACCAGCCGTGCGGCTGCAGCAGGCGGTTCAGATCGGCCAGTCGCACACCGGGCTGGACCTCGATCATCCCGCGCGCACCATCGAAGCGGGCAGCGCGGGTGAGATGGGAGGAGGCATCAATCTGCAGGCCGGGCAGACCGCCACGCGACGAATCCGCATGCCCCGCGAGCCCCACAGGAACGCCCCCGGTGACGCCCCCGAACCTGACCGGCACGGCCAGCTCTCGCGCCAGCTCCAGCGCCGTGGCCACGTCGGTTTCATCCTGCGGCTGCAGGCGGGCATGGCCGCCCGCCAGAATCAGCTCGCCCCGAACCAGCCGGCGCAGACGCTGCACCAGCCGGGCCAGGCGCTCTGCGGCATCAGAGGTCGACGGACTTGCGGCCGCCATCGGCCTGCGATGCCATGGCCTGCGAGGTGGCGTTGTTGCTCGCCGCCACCGACACCGAGACAAACTCGTCGCGGCGACGCAGCACCTTGTTGCCATAGCCGCCGTCGTGCGACATGCGGGCGGCCCCCACGTAGGCCTTCAGGGCCCGGCGCTCACTGCCGCCGTAGCGCTTCAGGTAGTCGGACAGGATGCTGCTGCCCACCTGGATGTTGACCTTGGGCTCCCAGACCGTGTCCGTGCTGCCGTAGGGCTTGAAGCGCTTCCTGTGCATCTTGGTGTGCACCTGCATGAGCCCTTGGGCACCCACGCGGCTTTGCGCCCGGGGGTTGAAGCTGGACTCGGTGGCCATGACGGCCATGATGAGATAGGGATCGACGTTGTAGGTCTTGCCTGACTGGCGGGCATAGCCCATGTACTGCTCGACGGAACTTGCGTTCACGCGGTACTTGCGGGCAATGTGCTGCACCACGCCGCGCTCGGCGCGCGTGAGGCGAACCGACGGGCTCTCGCGCGAGACATCCGCGATCTTGCGCAGGCCGCTGCGGGTGGCCGGACGCACCGGCCGCTTGCTGCGCTGCGCGCCCACGGCGGTCCGGGGTGAGGAAGCCCGCCCTGCTGACGCACGACTGGCGGGTTTCTGCGCCGCCTTCACGGCGCTGCGCGTGCCCTGGGCCGTGCGATGAATGCGGCCAGAGTCTTCCGACGCCGACACCTTGACGGCCCCGCCCTCACCCGTCGCACTCGACGGCTGGGCTTCGCGGATCTCGACCGGTACCCGTGCCTCGGCCGCTGCCGACACCACCTCGCGGCTGCCGCCACTGGACTCGCTGCGCTCGGCCGGACGCGTGCGCTCGACCACCGGGGCCGGCTCATCGGCCTCGGCCAGCGAGGGAACCGCGCCGAACATCAGGGCCGAACCTGCCAGCATGGCCATCCACAGACGCCCGGCCACGGAACGACCCGACCCGTGACGTGCGGACGAAGACGGGTTCGTCCGTGCGGAGGCGGCAAGGGGAACGGCAGGCGAGGCTGACATGGTGAAGGCTCCTGGTTCAGTGGGCACTGCATGGACAACAGGATGGGTGCGCGGACAGCAGGGGCTGCAGCCCAGCGCTGCCGTTCAGGCAGAACGCCCCCGACGGGACGCCCTGCCGGCAAGGGGCAGCGCGGGGCAAGGACCCAAGAAAATACCCGCGAAAGGCAGGGAAACACCGCCCGGCGGCAAACCCTGACTTGTAAAAAACAACATTTTGGCAACAATTACTGCGCATTTTAACAGCCTTTTCGCTGCCAACACGCATCAGACGTGCAATTTGACCTTGCGCAAAGTCTGTCGACACTCCCCATTCCTGGCGCCTCACCCCCCTTGCCATCGGCGTCGGGGCCTTCCGCTGCCACCCATCGACACAGCGTGACACAATGCAGGCAACGACAAAGGATCGAACCATGCCCCTACGCTATGCCGACCTGCGGGAGTTCCTGCAGTACCTGGAAGGCCGCGACCAGCTGCGCCGCATCGACGTGTCGGTCTCGCCCGTCCTGGAAATGACCGAGATATCCGATCGGGTGCTGCGCCAGGGCGGCCCGGCGCTGCTGTTCCGCAACCCCGAGGCCGAAGGCCGGCGCTGGCACTTCCCGGTACTCACCAACCTCTTCGGCACCCCGGAGCGGGTGGCCCTGGGCATGGGCGAGGATTCCGTGGCCGCCCTGCGTGAAGTGGGCCGCCTTCTGGCCTACCTGAAGGAGCCCGAGCCGCCGCGCGGCCTGAAGGACGCCTGGGAGAAGTTCCCCGTCCTGCGCCAGGTCATGAACATGGCGCCCAAGGTGAGCGCCAGCGGCCCCTGCCGCGAGGTCGAGATTCCCGCCGACAGCGTGGACCTGGACGCCCTGCCCATCCAGCACTGCTGGCCGGGCGACGCCGCCCCGCTGATCACCTGGGGTCTGGTGGTGACGCGCGGCCCCGGCAAGCCGCGCCAGAACCTGGGCATCTACCGCCAGCAGGTCATCGGCCGCAACAAGACCATCATGCGCTGGCTGGCCCATCGCGGTGGCGCGCTGGACTTCCAGGAGCACCGCCGGCAGTTCCCCGGCACCCCCTTCCCCGTGGCCACCGTCCTGGGCGCCGACCCGGCCACCATCCTGGGCGCCGTCACCCCCGTGCCCGACTCACTGTCCGAATACCAGTTCGCCGGCCTGCTGCGGGGTGCCCGCACCGAGCTGGTCCGCGTGCCCGACACCGAACTGAACGTGCCCGCCACCGCCGAGATCGTGCTGGAAGGCCACCTCTACCCCGACCCCGACGGCGAGAAGACCCTGGCCCACGCCCGCCGCCTGGGCTGGCAGGGGCCGCTGCCGCCCGCCGCGCTCACCGGCTATGAAATGGCCCTGGAAGGCCCCTACGGCGACCACACCGGCTACTACAACGAGAAGGACTGGTTCCCCGTCTTCACCGTCGACCGCATCACCCACCGCCGGAACGCCATCTACCACTCCACCTACACCGGCAAGCCGCCCGACGAGCCGGCCGTGCTGGGCGTAGCCCTCAACGAAGTGTTCGTGCCGCTGCTCACCCGGCAGTTCCCCGAAATCGTCGACTTCTACCTGCCGCCCGAGGGCTGCTCGTACCGGCTGGCGGTCGTGTCCATGAAGAAGGCCTACGCCGGCCACGCCAAGCGCGTCATGTTCGGCATCTGGAGCTTCCTGCGCCAGTTCATGTACACCAAGTTCATCATCGTGGTGGACGACGACGTGGACATCCGCAACTGGCAGGAAGTCATCTGGGCCATGACCACCCGCGTCGACCCGGCCCGCGACCTGACCCTCGTCGAGAACACGCCCATCGACTACCTGGACTTCGCCTCACCCGTCAGCGGCCTGGGCTCGAAGATGGGCATCGACGCCACCAACAAGTGGCCCGGCGAGACCACCCGCGAATGGGGCACCCCCATCACCATGCCGTCCAGCGTCAAGAAACGGGTGGATGCCATCTGGCGGGAGCTGGGGATCGGGTGAAAGGCGGTGGGGATTCCCTGGTGGGAGGCGAGAGTTGGCGGGGATTCCCCATCGTCAGCCCGGAGAAGTTTCACGCTCTGAAACCGAACCGGATAAACTGATACAAATTCCCACCCAATACTAGATAGAGACAGTCCCGTTGCCGCCCGGTACCGCGGCTTCCCGCCCTGCCGGCGATACCAGGCGGGCAGCCGTGCGCCGTGCCAGCGCCTTTCAGTTCCAGGAGAGTCGCCATGCGCCTGCGCGCCCCCCATTCGTCGTTCCCCACGGGTGATGCCCGTCGGGCCGCCCCCCTTGATCCGTCGGTCGCGCCGGCCGGCGCATCACGCACCGCCATCCCTCGTGCCGCCCTGGGTCTGTTCATTGCCCTGTCGCTGGCCGCGTGCACCATCCCCGGGCCGCTCAGCAAGGCGCAGACCGACCGGCTGACCTCGCCCGACCTCGCCGTCAGAAGTTCGCAGCTCACCCAGGCGGCCGCCGCGCGCTACGACTCGCAGAAGGATGTCTTTCACCCGGTAGTGGCCCGTCATGGCATGGTGGCCAGTGAACAGGCGCTGGCCAGCCAGGTGGGGGTCGACATCCTGAAGGCCGGGGGCAATGCCATTGACGCCGCCGTGGCGGTGGGCTTCGCGCTGGCCGTGGTGCTGCCCAATGCCGGCAACCTCGGCGGAGGCGGTTTCATGATGGTGCATGACGCCCGTTCCGGCCAGTACGTGGCGCTCGACTTCCGCGAGACCGCGCCCGCCTCGGCCACCCGCACCACCTTCCAGGACGCCAAGGGCAATGTCATCGACGGCAAGTCGCTCTACACCCATGCCGCCGTGGGCGTGCCCGGCACCGTGGCCGGCCTGACCCATGCCCAGAAGAAATGGGGCAGGCTCTCGCTGGCCAAGGTCATGGCCCCCGCCATCGAGCTGGCCGAGAAAGGCTATCCGGTCAGCCCGACGCTGGCCCGCGCGCTGAAGACCGAGGCCGACACGATGGGCCGGTGGCCCGCCACCCGCGCCATCTTCTGGAGGAACGGTGCACCGCTCAAGGCCGGCGACCGCCTGGTGCAGAAGGATCTGGCCAGCTCGCTGAAGCTCATCGCCCTGCAGGGGGCCGATGCCTTCTATCGCGGCCCCATCGGGAAAAAGATCGTGGCTGACAGCCAGGCACACCGGGGGTTGATCACGGCCGCCGACCTGCAGGGCTACAAGCCGGTGGAGCGCAAGCCCGTGCGCGGCAGCTACCGCCAGTATGAGATCGTCACCATGCCGCCCCCGTCCTCGGGCGGCATCCACCTGCTGCAGATCCTCAACATCATGGAAGGCTGGCCGATCGGCAACTGGGGCCAGAACAGCGCCCAGACCGTCCACCACATGGCCGAAGCCATGAAGCTGGCCTATGCCGACCGTGCCGAGTATCTGGGCGATCCGGACTACGTGAAGATCCCGCAGACCGGCCTCGTCTCGCGCAAGTACGCTGCCCTGCTGCGCAGCCAGATCGACCCGGCCCATGCCAAGCCTGCCAAGGACATCAAGCCCGGCCGGCCCCAGCCCTATGAAAGCGACCAGACCACCCACTACTCGGTGATGGACGCCAAGGGCAACGCCGTGGCCGTCACCTACACGCTCAACACCAACTTCGGCACCGGCATCGTCGCCCCGGGCACCGGCATCCTGCTCAACAACGAAATGGATGACTTCTCCGTCAAGCCCGGCGTGCCCAACGCCTACGGCCTGGTGGGTGGCGAGGCCAACGCCGTCGGCCCGCGCAAGCGTCCGCTGTCGTCCATGACGCCCACCTTCGTGCTGAAGGACGGCAAGCCCTGGCTGGTGACCGGCAGCCCCGGTGGCGCCCGCATCATCACCACCGTGCTGCAGACCGTCAGCAACGCCATCGACCACGGCATGAACCCCGCCGAGGCAGCATCCGCTCCCCGCTTCCACCACCAGTGGACACCGGACGAGCTGCGGGTGGAACGCGGCTTCCCCGTCGACACCACCGAACTGCTGCGCCAGCGCGGCCAGAAGGTCGTCGAGAAGGCCGCCATGGGCCGCACGCAGACCATCCAGGCGCAGGATGGCGAGCTGTGGGGCTACTCCGATCCGCGCAATCCGGACGGACAGACCCTGGGATACTGAAAGGGTCGGCATTGAAGGCACCGCCTCCGGGCGGTGTTATCCTAGCGGGTTTACCTGTCAGCGCCTCCGGCCCATGCGCAAGCCCCGCCCCACCGTCCTTACCCGTGAATTCCTGCAGAGCGGCGACTATCTGCGCTCCTTTGTCGACACCCCTCGCCAGAAATGGTGGAGTCGGGAGCAGATCAGCGATTCACTGGAGAAGACGCTGGCTGAGCGCCCCGACCCCGACGCGCCCGTCTGGGTCTTCGCCTACGGCTCGCTCATCTGGAACCCGCTCATCCATGTGGCCGAGCAGCAGCTGGCCACGCTGCGCGGCTGGCGCCGCAGCTTCTGCATGCGCCTGCTGGCCGGGCGCGGCACCCCCGAACACCCGGGCCGCATGCTGGCGCTGGCCCGCGCCCCCAGCACGGCCCACCCCACCACCGGCATCGCCTTCCGCATCCGCGAAGAAGAACTGCGTGACGAACTGATGCTGGTCTGGATGCGCGAGATGATCGGCGGCACCTACGAGCCACTGTGGCAGGAAGTCCGCCTGGCCGACGGCCGCCTCGTGCAGACCATCGTCTTCGTGATGGAACCCTGCACGCCCGCCTACGAGCACGACACCTCGGTCAGCACCGTCGCCCCACTCATCGCCACCGCCAGCGGCCATCTGGGTCACAATATCGACTACCTGCTGGAACTGGACCAGGCCCTGACCGCCCACCACATCCACGACACCTACATCCAGGAACTGGTCGCGGCCGTGCGGGCGTATGGGGCGGATATCTGAATCATGCGAAGCGCATCGACAACCTGACGCCCTCCGCACGTCCAGAGCCTCCAGCACACCCCATCGGGCGCCCTCTAATCCGCCAGGAACCCCTCAAGCCGGGCATCGATCCCGGCCAGCGCACGCTGCACGGCAGCCTCCGGCCCCGCAGGCAGCGCCGTGCCTTCGGCACGGACGGCGTCCACACTGGCAAATCCCAGGAGACCACCAAGCAGGGTCTGCAGGTAGGAAACGCTGAACTCCATCTGCGCCATCGGACCGGTGCTGTACACGCTGCCGCTGGCTTGCAGGAGCAGCACCTTGTGGGCCCCCATCAGCCCCTTCGGGGTACCGCTTTCGTCATATTGAAAGGTCTGCCCCGCCATGACGATGTTGTCCAGCCAATCCTTCAGACGGGCGGGAATGCCCAGGTTGTACAGCGGATAGGCAATGACCAGGCGCGGCGCGGATTTCACTTGCGCAATCACCTCACCGGAACGCGCCAGCAGCGCACGCTGCCCGGAATCGGGCTGCTGCCGTTGAAACACGGTATGGACGATCGCATCCAGCATGTCCTTGTCCAGCGGCTGAATATCGGCTTCCGCCAGATTGACGATTTCCGTGCTTCCCGCAGGCAGCCTGGCCACGAGATGCTGCACCATGCGGTTGGTCGCAGCTTCGGCAGCGTGCGGGTCGGGATGGGCATTGATGATCAAGGTTTTCATGGTGTTCTCCTGTCAGACATGGAAGGATCAGGCGGACAAATCCTTCACCCTGCCTACACTTTCCCCAGCTTGCGCCGGCCAACCAGATACATCATGCCACCAAAGAAAGCGCCTCCCAGCAGCCAGATCACGATGAAGACGGCATTCATCTTGACCGGCATGCCCGCGGCCCAGGGAAGGACCCCATGCATCAGCACGAGCATCCCCACACCCCAGCCTGCACCACTCAGAATCGACTGCTTCTTCAAGGTGCGCAGACGTTCGGAATGCTCGTCCGCCGACAAGGGCGGCTGGCGCAATGCCTTGTTTCCGCGGATGCCCCACAACACAAACACGCTCTGACCCATCAGCAGGGCAAACAGCGCCATCGTTCCGAACGAGACCGTCACGCGCTGATGCGAATAGGCGTCCCAGATCAGGCTGAGCAGCGACAGCAGAGAAGTCATGGAGAAAGTGTACGCAGCTGTGCCGGACAGGACGCGATCCACCTCATGCCACTGCGCCTCGTCCAGCGGTCCTTCCAGACCGATCAGGCGACGCTTCATGCGCTGGACCCTTTCTTCTTTCTTCATGCATCCCTCCAGAGAAAAGCCATCGAATACCGCTGCATGGTAGCGTTCGAAGCTGTCCTGCCGGAGAAATTGCCCTTTCATGACCATGGGGCGTCGCACGTCATGAAATGCCGGATGCCGCTGCTTGTCACCGGATGCCGCTGCATGAGCATCCGGAAAGATGCGACAGACGGACGGGATTCACCCGTGCCGATACACCCACCGCAGCAGCTCGTCCTGCGCATGCAGCGCACGCTCGGCCGGGTACTTGCCGTTGATCATCAGCGACAGCGCGTAGCGCCTGCCTGAGGCCGCCGTCACGTAGCCGGCGATGGCCCGCACGTTCTGCAGCGTGCCGGTCTTGATCTGCGCCTGACCCGCCACCGGATCCATCCGCAGCCGCGTCTTCATCGTGCCATCAATGCCCACCACCGGCAGCGAAGCCTCGAACCAGGGCGCCGTGGGACTGCCAGCCGCACGGGCCAGCAATGCCACCATGTCACCGGCCGAGATGCGCGCCTGCCGTGACAGCCCGGAGCCGTTTTCCATCACCAGCGACGGCAGCGCCAGCCCCTGGCCGCGATACCACTGGTGCAGCCACTGGCCGGCACGATCCGGGGGCAGCGCGCCCTGCCCGCTGGCCGCTGCCATTTCCAGCAGCAACATCCGCGTCATCACGTTGTTGCTGAACTTGTTGATGTGATGCACCACCTCACCCAGGTCCAGCGTGGACTGCCAGGCATAGAGTGGGCGACCACGCGCCGCCGCCCCCGGCTGGATGCGCGTGCGCCCCGTGAACTGGCCGCCCATGTCCTTCCAGGCCGCCTTGAAGATGCCGTGCAGGAACTGCTGGTGATCCAGCATCGCCGCATAGAACTGCTGCGACCCACAGGCGCGCACCTGAGTGCCGTTCACCGACACCACCGGGCGCCCGGCAGCCGTCGCACCGTCCTGCACGCCCAGCCGTGTGCCCCCGGTCCGACAGCGTCCCTTGAGCACCTTCACGTCATAGCGCAGCTGCACGTCGGCCAGCGGCGGCTCCAGCGCCAGCTGGCGCTTCTTCGGGTCGATGACCAGCTTGCTGGCCTTGAAATTGGTCAGGGCCGCCCACGGCCGCACGTTGTAGGCCTGCGAGGCATCGCCGTCAAAAGCTTCCCCATCGGCCGGCCCCACCGCAAAGCGTGCATCATCCACCACCAGGTCGCCGCGAATCGTCGTCAGCCCCTGCGCCCGCAGGTCCGCCATCAGCGCATGCAGATCCTCGATCACCAGATGCGGGTCGCCGCCGCCCTGCAGGATCAGGTCGCCCTGCAGCACCCCGTCCCGAATCGGGCCTGTAGTGAGGAAGCGCGTCGTCCAGCGATAGTTCGGTCCCAGCATCGACAGCGCCGCATGGGTCGTCACCAGCTTCATCGTGGAAGCTGGGTTGAACGGCCGCTCGGCCTGATGCATCACGCGCAGCATCGGCTCATCCGATGCCTGTTCTGCCAACGCTCCATCGGCTTCCGGGCGGTTCGGCCATGAGCGCCCCTCGGTCAATACACGGCCATCCCGAACGCCGACACCCGCGTGCTGCCATCCCGCGCCTCCCTCGGTCGTCCGATGCTCGATGGGTGCTGCCGGGGTCCATGAAGCCCCTGCTGGCGGAACCGGAGATGCCCCGGCCCCCTTCAGCGGCACAATGGCCATGCCGAAGTCCGCCTCGGCAATGCCCGCACGAAGCAGCTGCTGCACGGCCAGTGCCGTCATCGCCTCGCCCGAAATGGAAGCACGCCCACCGGTATCGGTACGGGGCCAGTCCAGCAACGCGACCTGCATCGCATCGGTCATGCTTCCGGCCGAAGCAGCCCCTGTCGCGGAACGTGTGGCCGCAGCGACCTGAAGGCCTTCACGGGGTGCCGCCACCCCTTTCAGGGCCGTCAGCGGAATGGCTCCGCCTGTGAGCCGTTGCGGCCCCTGTCCGGCCACTGCCTTTCCGGCGATGGCCTGGGCCCCTGCATCTGCACGCTCCGAGGGCTTCGAGGCCGACAGGGCGATGCCGCCCGACGCGCGAGAAGCCCCCGCAGTTGATGAAGTCGTCGTTGCAGCCAGTGCCCCGGTCGCCAGCAGCAGCCCGGCCGCCAGCACGCCACCCTTCAGGCGCGGCCCCCCGCCCTGTCCTCGATGGTCCTTGCCACCACTGCCCGGCCTCCGCCCCTCACCCATCACCGTCCCGCCCCTGCCACAGGAATGTGCAAAGTGGGCATGGTGCGCCGTGCAGGCCGCGCGATGCGCCATGGCGGGACGAACGAGCGGCCCGCCCCGACGAAACGGCCGCCGCCGGCCAGCGACGCAACATTCCGACCGGGTGTTCGCCCCATCCGGATGACACGACCCCGCCCATGGCGCTTTCCGCCGTCCATCGGCTTGCATCGGCCGTGTCGCCTTGTCTATCATTGCGCGTTAGCACTCTCCTGCCACGAGTGCCAGGATCGGCAAAAAAATTTTGCTTTCGGCTCTTGTCTTCTGGCTGGCCGTCCCCAGCTTCGATGACATCCCGTCCCGACCGGTGCCTCCTGGCCCGGGAAAGCGGCCCGATCCACCCGGCAGCCGCCCATGGCCAGGACCGCCCCCCTTCGGGACAAACCATCCATCCCTTTTCATCCTTGTTCAGGAGTTAACTGAATGAAACTGCGCCCCCTGCACGACCGCGTCATCATCAAGCGCCTCGACAACGAGCGCAAGACCGCTTCCGGCATCGTGCTGCCGGAAAACGCCGCCGAGAAGCCCGACCAGGGTGAAGTGCTGGCCGTCGGCGACGGCAAGATCGGTGATGACGGCAAGGTCCGTCCGCTGGCCGTCAAGGTCGGCGACAAGGTGCTCTTCGGCAAGTACTCCGGCCAGACCGTCAAGGTCGACGGCGAGGAGCTGCTGGTGATGCGCGAAGAAGACATCATGGCCGTGGTCCAGTAAGACTGACCCCCGTCCGACAGAATTCAAAGAACTCAGGAGTTTCCACACATGGCAGCAAAACAAGTCAATTTCGGCGACGAAGCCCGTGCCAAGCTGGTTGAAGGCGTCAACATCCTGGCCAACGCCGTCAAGGTCACCCTCGGTCCCAAGGGCCGCAACGTGGTGCTGGAGCGTTCCTTCGGCGCCCCCACCGTCACCAAGGACGGTGTCTCGGTGGCCAAGGAAGTCGAGCTGAAGGACAAGCAGGCCAACATGGGCGCCCAGCTGGTCAAGGAAGTGGCTTCGCGCACCAGCGACAACGCCGGTGACGGCACCACCACCGCCACCGTGCTGGCCCAGGCCATCGTCCGCGAAGGCATGAAGTACGTGGCCGCCGGCATGAACCCGATGGACCTGAAGCGTGGCATCGACAAGGCCGTCGCCGCCCTGATTGAGCAGCTGAAGAAGCAGTCCAAGCCCACCACCACCAGCAAGGAAATCGCTCAGGTCGGCACCATCTCGGCCAACAGCGACGAAGAGATCGGCCAGATCATCGCCGACGCCATGGAGAAGGTTGGCAAGGAAGGCGTCATCACCGTCGAGGACGGCAAGTCGCTGAGCAACGAGCTGGACGTGGTCGAGGGCATGCAGTTCGACCGTGGCTACCTGTCGCCCTACTTCATCAACAACCCGGATCGCCAGGTTGCCGTGCTGGAAAGCCCGTTCATCCTGCTGTGCGACAAGAAGATCAGCAACATCCGTGATCTGCTGCCGGTGCTGGAGCAGGTTGCCAAGGCCAGCCGTCCGCTGCTGATCGTGGCTGAAGACATCGAGGGCGAGGCCCTGGCCACCCTGGTCGTCAACAACATCCGCGGCATCCTGAAGACCGTCGCCGTCAAGGCTCCGGGCTTCGGTGACCGTCGCAAGGCCATGCTGGAAGACATGGCCATCCTGACCGGCGGCGTCGTCATCTCGGAAGAGACCGGCATGTCGCTGGAAAAAGCCACCATCGAAGAGCTGGGCAGCGCTGCCCGCGTCGAAGTGGCCAAGGAAAACACCACCATCATCGACGGCTCCGGCGATGCCAAGGCCATCGAGAACCGCGTCAAGGCCATCCGTGCCCAGATCGAGGAAGCCACCAGCGACTATGACCGCGAGAAGCTGCAGGAGCGTGTCGCCAAGCTGGCCGGTGGTGTGGCCGTGATCCGCGTCGGTGCTGCCACCGAAGTGGAAATGAAAGAGAAGAAAGCCCGCGTGGAAGACGCGCTGCACGCCACCCGTGCTGCCGTCGAGGAAGGCGTGGTGCCCGGCGGTGGCGTTGCCCTGCTGCGTGCCAAGGCTGCCGCCAAGATCGAGGGCAGCAACCCCGACCAGGAAGCCGGCATCAAGATCGTTCTGCGCGCCGTCGAAGAGCCGCTGCGCCAGATCGTCACCAACGCCGGTGAAGAAGCCAGCGTCATCGTGGCCAAAGTGGCCGAGGGCAAGGGCAACTTCGGCTACAACGCCGCCAACGGCGAGTACGGCGACCTGGTGGAAATGGGCGTGGTCGACCCCACCAAGGTGACCCGCACCGCGCTGCAGAACGCCGCCTCCATCGCTGGCCTGCTGCTGACCACCGACGCCCTGATCTCCGAGGCTCCGGAAGACAAGCCGGCCTCCCCGATGGGTGGCATGGGCGGTATGGGTGGCATGGGCGGCATGGGCATGGACATGTAAGTCCCGCCCGGCCCGGAAACGGGCCCGTCAGGCACCCAGGCAGCAGAAACCTCTCTGCTGCCCCGGCGTCCCCGGGCCCGCTTCCTGCCACTGGCAACACAAAGGCCGTGTACCTGGCCGCCTTCGGGCGGTTCGGTACACGGCCTTTTTCAATGCCGCAAACAGAAAGGCCCCGTCATGACGGGGCCTTCATCGTGAACGGGAGGCTCAATCCGTGGCGGCAGACAGTCTGCCAATCCAACGGATCGATGCCCGGTTCGGCGTCCGAAGCTCAGTCACCCACCTTCAGCACGCCACCGCGGCCGAGGCCGCCCTTGACCTGCTGCGCCTTGTAGTTGCGCAGCGAGATGACCATGTTGTTGTAGGCGTCCATGAAGGCAGCCACCGTGGCCTTGCCTTCCGGTGTGCGCGAGAAGCCCGCCAGGCCGCCGGCTGCGCCACCACCCAGCATGCCCAGGGCGGCACCGTAGTTGGTGGCCGAGGCATTGCCTTCCGAAGCACTGATCTGCACGCCCGAACGGATGTCGTACAACGACAGCGTAACCACCGAGACCTTCGACTCCAGCGAGCCGGCCAGGGCGCCCAGGCCAGAACCCAGGAAGCCTGCCAGGCCCCCGGCCACCTTGCCCGTGGAATCGTTGTCGATGATGATGGCCGGCTCCATCAGGTAATCGGCCGCCACGCGCTGGCCCTTGTGCTGCTTGGAACCGGCACGGAATTCACCCGAGTTGCGCTGCTTGTCGGTGATCGCCGCCAGGCGCGCCTCGGTGCGGCTGTTGCCGATGGAAGTGATCACGAAGCAGTTGGACTGCTGCACGGCCAGCCGCAGCAGCGGCTCGATGGTCGTGACCTTGGTGGCAGAGCCGAAGGCGTCGTACCAGTCCTTGTCACGGCCGTCGTCCATGGCGATGGTGCCCAGCGGCGCATCGCAACGCTCCAACGACGAGTTGGCATTGACGCTGGAGCTGCCGGCTGCGCCGCCGCGTGCATCGCTGGGGCTGTTGCCCTTGGTGATGTGGCCACCGCCCATCTGGGCACAGCCGGCCAGCACGGCCACCGAAGTCAGCGCCAGCGCGCCTTGCAGAAGTTTCTTCGCAACCATCGGGAAAATCCTTTCGTCAGGAGTCAAACAGAGCGTCGTTCACGACACGGTCGAGATCAGTAGTAGTACCAGTACCCTGCCTGCCAGTACGTGTAGTAGTGGTAGGCATTCCACCAGTAACCCATCCACAGCGCCCGGTGGGTATTCACCCAGCGCCGGTATTCCACCTCATCCTTCTTGGCCTTCTGGGCCTCTTCCAGCAATTTCTTCGCTTCGGGATCGCCCTTGCCGGCAGCGGCCAGCAGCCACGATTCGGCTTCGGCCGGATCAGAGCCCATTTCCTCGAAGCCGCTCAGGTACAGGCGGCCCAGCGCCACCTGCGCCTTCGTGTTGCCCCGTTCGGCAGAATCACGCATCCAGGTCAGCGCCTTGTAGGAATCACGGCGCACACCGTCGCCCCGGAAGAAGCGCAGCGCCAGGTCGAAGGCCGCGCGCGGGTCGGCCTTGGCCTGCTTCTCCAGAACGGCAATGCGGGCCTCTTCTTCCGTCACCGGCTCGGCCACCGGCTTGCGGCCGGCCTCGCTGCGCGCCTGATCGCTGCAGCCCTCGTCCTGGGTGCAGACACGGACAGGCTTGCCCGCCTGGGAATCGACAGCCTGCTGCTGGGCGGCACACGCCCCCAGCAACACCGACAGGGCCAACAGGGAAACTGAACGTGCATTCATGATCCGACGATCCCCCCACGGGAGTCAGTTGAAAGGAAGGATCAGCTTACCGCCACTGCCCGTCCGCCGCCATTCGCCGGGCGGCCAGTCGGAACCGACCAGTTGACATCCTGCCGCCTGTCAGCGTGCCGAATGTCACATCCTGCTTCAGTTTACCGCCGTACCTCTCGCCAGCCCCCCGATATCCGCGCACGCCCACCCCGACAGGCTATGGCAAATCGCTTCGCGCCCTCCGCCTCTGTCCAGCCAACGGCCGGATACGACCATTTGTCACATAAAGTGACAAAAAAGTTACACTATCGGTAGCCTGAACACTGTACCTAATTCGCAACACACACGCCCGATGCCCACAGAACCTCTGCGATCCATCGACCGCGGCCTGCTGCCAGTCGGCACGCCCTCCTCCCACCCGATCCGTCCCCTGACCGACACCACGACGCCTGCCGCACGGACAGCCCTGTGGTCCCTGCCTTCCTGGCGGCACACCCTGCTGGCAACCGGCCTGACCCTGGTGCTGGCGGCCTGCGGAGGCAGCGGAGGCGAATCCGGCGATGGCGAGCGCCTCGGCCTGGACAGTGCAGACACCGCCGAGCTGCAGACCCATGACCGCATGAAAGCCGGTCCCACGCAGGCGGGCCAGCGTCGTCCGGGGGCACAGAACACCGGGGCGTCCTCGCGGCCGGCGGCCACGGCGGCGGCATCGAACCATCCGCGCTGGACGCTCACCTCGCCGGCCGAGGCCAGCCGCTTCCTGGCTCAGGCCAGCTACGGTTCCAGCCCGAAGGACATCAAGGCCCTGACCGGCAGGACCGCCAACGAATGGATCGAGGCCCAGTTCTCGCGTCCGGCCACCTCGCTGCTGAACACCATGAGGTACTGGCAGCAAAGAAGCGGCAAGGCCATCACGCTGACCGACGCCCACAACGCCTGGTGGTATTCCACCGTCCAGCAGGACCAGCTGCGCCAGCGCGTGGCCTTTGCGCTGTCACAGATCTTCGTGGTGTCGACCAACGGCGATGTCAGCCACTTCCCGAAAGGGATCGCCAGCTACTACGACATGCTGGCCCGCAACGCCTTCGGCAACTTCCGCCAGCTGCTGGAGGACGTGACGCTGCACCCGATGATGGGCGTCTACCTGACGCACATCGGCAACCACAAGGAGCGCTTCGACTCGACCGGCAAGCTCACGCAGGCGCCCGACGAGAACTACGCCCGCGAAGTGATGCAGCTCTTCACCATCGGGCTGGAGCAGCTGAACCTGGACGGTACGCCGAAGAAGGATGCCCAGGGCCGGCCCATTCCCACCTACAGCAACAACGACGTGATCGGCCTGGCGCGCGTCTTCACCGGCTGGAGCTGGAATGGCGGACGGCTGACCCACGAGTGCTTCTTCCGTGCGGGCTACTGCGCAGAGAACACCAACGAGCGTGAGACGCGACCGATGGTGGCCTATGACCAGTACCACTCCACGCTGGAAAAGCGCTTCCTGGGCACCACCATCCCTGAAGGCCAGTCCCGCACCACCGCCGACCTGAAGGTGGCGCTGGACACCCTCTTCAACCATCCGAACGTCGGCCCCTTCATCGGTCGGCAGCTGATCCAGCGTCTGGTCACCAGCAACCCCTCGCCCGCCTACGTGCGGCGTGTGGCCAGCGCCTTCAACGACAACGGCCAGGGCGTGCGCGGCGACATGAAGGCCGTGATCCGCGCCGTGCTGCTGGATGAGGAAGCCCGGGGCGACAACGCCCGCAAGCAGCCCTCCTTCGGCCGCATCCGCGAGCCGGTGCTGCGCTTCACCCACCTGATGCGCGCCCTTGAGGCCAGCTCGCGCACCGGTTACTGGGGAATCGGCCGTACCGACGTGCCGGGCAACCTGAACCAGACCGCCATGCGCGCGCCCTCGGTGTTCAACTTCTACCGTCCGGGCTATTCGCCGGCGGGCACGCCCGTCGCCCGCGCCGGCCTGGTGGCCCCCGAGATGCAGATCACGCAGGAAAGCAGCGTGGCCGGCTATGCCGACTACCTGGACCGCTTCGTGGGTGGCACCTCGATCTACATCGTGGGTCTGGGCGACATGATCCCCCACCCGGATGGTGAACGTCACAGCGGCGGCCAGGCACGCGAGATCAAGTTCAACCTCGAACCGCTGATCGCCAAGGCAAAGGATGTCGATCAGCTACTGGACGAGATCAACGTGCTGTTCCTCAACGGCCAGATGCAGTCCGACACCCGAACCATCATCCACCGCGCCGTCTCGGAAGCCGTCCCCAAGCGCAACAACGACGACATGCGTCGCGTGTACCGCGAGCGCGTCTCGCTGGCCCTCTACCTTGCCCTGCTGTCCACTGACTACCTGGTGCTGAAATGAGCCACGACCACTCCCACGATCATGACCATGGCGGTACCAACCAGGGTCGTCGCCAGCTGCTGAAATCAGGCCTGGGCCTGGCGCTGACCGCATCCGGCGGCTTTGCGCTGAACCTGGCACACATGGGAGCCGCCGCCGCACAGAGTGCGTCCAGCGACGACTACAAGGCCCTCATCTGCCTGTTCATGTACGGCGGCAACGATCAGGCCAACACCGTGGTGGCCACCAACGGTGGCTCCTGGGATCGCTACCGCACGCTGCGCGGTGGCAGCATCGGCCTGCCCGAACCGGGATCGGCGGGAGGCCTGCTGCCCGTCAGCCCCGACAACCTGGCTGCCTTCGGCAACCGGGGGCTGACGCTGGGGCTCCACCCGGCCCTGATCCAGACGCGCGAGCTGTTCAACCAGAAGAAGCTGGCCATGGTGGCCAACGTGGGGCCGCTCATCGAGCCCATCACCCCGGACGAATACCGCCGCCTGTCGCGGCGCTTCCCGGATCGGCTGTATTCGCACAACGACCAGCAGTCCACCTGGCAGACCTTCTCGCCCGAAGGCAGCCGCAGCGGCTGGGGAGGCAACCTGGCCGGCATGCTGGCGGATGCCTACAACCCCGGTGCGCCGTTCTTCAGCGCCATCTCCACCGGCAACAGTGCAGCCGCCTGGCTGACGGGCAACCGCGTCTCACCGTACAGCGTGCCGCTCACCGGCCAGATCGGCTTCGTGCAGACCGAGCGGCATCTGGGCGACGTGCACAATGGTGGCCGTCCGCTGCGCGAGATCCTGTCGATCTCCCGCAGCAACGACAACCTGCTGGCCCAGACCTACAACGAACTGTACCGCCGCACGCTGGACTACCAGCAGCGCATGCGCAGCGGTCTGATCGACGAGCGGGACTCGCGCCTGCTGGCCGTGCCCGGCATCCGTGGTGGCGGCGGCGCCAATCCGCTCATCGAGCAGCTGCGGATGGTGTCGCGCATCATCGCCAGCCGGCAGAGCCTGGGCGTGCGGCGCCAGGTGTTCTTCGTCAGCCTGGGCGGCTTCGACACCCATGGCGGCCAGAAGACCACCCAGAACCGGCTGCTCGTGCAGGTCGACCAGGCCCTGGAACATTTCGTGCGACAGATGCAGATCCTGGGCGTGGAAGATCAGGTGACGCTGTTCACCGCCTCGGACTTCGGCCGCAGCATGCTCACCAATGGTTCGGGCACGGACCATGGCTGGGGAAGCCATCACTTCGTAGTGGGTGGCGCCGTGCAGGGCGGACGGCTGTATGGCCAGTTTCCGGCGTTCGGACGGGATGTCGGCCACGACGTGAACGGCCGGCTGGTGCCCCGCTATTCGGTGGAGCAGTATGCCGCTGCCCTGGGCCGCTGGTTCGGGCTCTCGGACAGCAACCTGCTGCAGGTGCTGCCCAACCTGCGCAACTTCGATGCGCGCGCGCTGACCTTCATGAAGGCCTGAACGGGAAGCGCCGGGGCCTGACCATCCGGATGGCAGGCCCCATGAACCGGACTCAGCGTCCGGCGCTGCCGCCAGCGGGCTTCGCCTTCCCTTCCGGGATCGGGAAGATGTGGTCGTAGGCCAGGTTGTAGACGAAGGCAAACACCACGTAGAACACCACCAGTGCGATGTCGGCCACAAGTGCCTCCCACAGGCTGATGTCCAGCCACCAGGCGATCAGCGGCACCAGCATCACCACCAGACCGCCCTCGAAGAGCAGCGCGTGCAGCACCCGCACGCGCATGCGCTTGTGCACTGAACCGGTCAGCCTCTTCAGTATCCGGTCGAACCCCAGGTTGTAGACATAGTTCCAGACCGCCGCAATGGCCGCCGTGGACGCCCCCAGCGCACCGATCTCGAAGGGATCGAAGCCGAAGAAGACGGCACCGATGGGTACCAGGATGAGCAGTGCCGTCACCTCGAACAGCACCAGGTGGCGAATGCGATCCTTCGTCGTGCGCATCGTTCTTGAAAGCTCCGTCTGAAATGATCGATGAAGGCCGGGGCCCTGCCCCACGTCCGCGCCATTCCTGCGCCGGCAGAGCATGGCCGGTCGCCTCACGATCCCGAAACCACGTCGAATTGAAAGACAGTCAAGACCATTTGTCACACACGGTGACAAATAAGTTACAATGTCAATCGCCGGCACACCGTGTCCATTTCACAACAACAAAACGATGCCCACAGAACCTCTGGGATCCGTCGACCGACGGCCACTGCCAACTGGCTCCTCCCTCTTCCCACCAACCCCTACCGCGGCCCACATCACGGCTCAGGCCACACAGGCACGATCCTCGCGGTCTCTGCCCTCGTGGCAACACACCCTGCTGGCAGCCGGCCTGGCCCTGACACTGGCAGCCTGCGGCGGCAGTGGGGACGAATCCGGCAACAGCGGGCAGATCGGCCTGAACAGCACCGACACCACGGGCCTGCGGGCCCATGATCGGACGAAGGCTGGCCCCTCGCAGGCGGGCCGCCCGGGTGCGCAGACATCGAGCTCGTCATCTCAGGCTGCAGCGGCCGCATCGGGCTACCGGCGCTGGACGCTCTCCACGCCAGCCGAGGCGAGCCGCTTCCTGGCTCAGGCCAGTTACGGTTCCAACCCGAAGGACATCAAGGCCCTCACCGGCAGGACTGCCAATGAATGGATCGAGGCGCAGTTCTTGCGTCCGCCCTTCTCGCTGCTGAACGCCATGCGGTACTGGCGCCAGAGAAGGGGGCCCGAGGGCAACAAAAATGTCTCGGAACTGGAGGACGCCCACAACGCCTGGTGGGTTTCCACCATTCAGCAGGACCAGCTGCGCCAGCGCGTGGCCTTCGCGCTGTCGCAGATCTTCGTGGTGTCGTCCGCCGGAGTGGTCGGCGAATACCCCAAGGGGTTGGTCAGCTACTACGACACGCTGGTCCGCGGCGCCTTTGGCAACTTCCGCCAGCTGCTGCAAGACGTCACCATGCACCCCATGATGGGCATGTACCTGACGTACATCGGCAACCGCAAGGAACGTTTTGACTCGACCGGCAAGATCACCCAGGCGCCCGACGAGAACTACGCCCGCGAAGTGATGCAGCTCTTCACCATCGGGCTTGAGCAACTGAACCTGGACGGCACGGCGAAGAAGGATGCTGGGGGCAATCCCATTCCCACCTACAGCAATGACGACGTGATCGGCCTGGCCCGCGTCTTCACCGGCTTGAGCTGGAACGGCGGACAACTGACCCATGAGTGCTTCGTCCGCGCAGGCAACTGCGCCGCCAACACCAACGCGCGCGAGACGCGACCGATGGTGGCCTACGACCAGTACCACTCCACCCTGGAAAAGCGCTTCCTGGGCACCACCATCGCCGAAGGCCAGTCCAGCACCATGGCCGATCTGAAGTTGGCGCTGGACACCCTCTTCGACCACCCGAACGTCGGCCCCTTCATCGGTCGGCAGCTGATCCAGCGTCTGGTCACCAGCAACCCCTCGCCCGCCTACGTGCGGCGTGTGGCCAGTGCCTTCAACAACAACGGCCAGGGCGTGCGTGGCGACATGAAGGCCGTGATCCGCGCCGTGCTGCTGGATGAGGAAGCCCGGGGGGCCCACGCCCGCAAGCAGCCCGATTTCGGTCGCATCCGCGAGCCGGTGCTGCGCTTCACCCACCTGATGCGCGCCTTCGAAGCCAGCTCGAGAAGCGGTTACTGGACTATGGGCCCCACCAATGCACCGAGCGAACTGAACCAGACCGCCATGCGTGCGCCCTCGGTGTTCAACTTCTACCGCCCGGGCTACTCGCCGGCAGGCACGCCCATCGCACGTGAAAAGCTGGTGGCCCCCGAGATGCAGATCCTGAATGAAAGCAGCGTGGCCGGCTATGCCGACTACCTGAACCGCTTCGTGGGTGGCACCTCGATCTACATCGTGGGCCTGGGCAAAATGATTCCCCACCCGGAGGGGGAACCCGCCACCAATGGCATGGCACGCGAGATCAGATTCAACCTCCAACCGCTGATTGCCAAGGCCAACAACGTCGACCAGCTCCTTGACGAGATCGACATGCTGTTGCTCAACGGCCAGATGCAGTCCGACACCCGCGACATCATCCGCACTGCTGTCTCGCAAGTCGTGCCCAAGCCCCCAAGCTACGACATGCGCCACATGTACCGCGAGCGCGTGTCACTGGCCCTGTATCTCGCCCTGCTCTCCCCTGACTATCTGGTACTGAAATGAGCCACGACCACTCTCACGATCATGACCATGGCGGTACCGACCAGGGCCGTCGCCAGCTGCTGAAATCAGGCCTGGGCCTGGCGCTGACCGCCTCCGGCGGCTTTGCGCTGGACCTGGCTAACATGGGGGCCGCCGCTGCACAGAGTGCATCCAGCGACGACTACAAGGCCCTCATCTGCCTGTTCATGTACGGAGGCAACGATCAGGCCAACACCGTGGTGGCCACCAACGGCGGCTCCTGGGACCGCTACCAGACGCTGCGCGGCGGTAGCATCGGCCTGCCCGAACCGGGATCGGCCGGCGGTCTGCTGCCCATCAGCCCCGACAACCTGGCTGCCTTCGGCAACCGGGGGCTGACGCTGGGCCTCCACCCGGCCCTGGTCCAGACGCGCGAGCTCTTCAACCAGAAGAAGCTGGCCGTGGTGGCCAATGTGGGGCCGCTTATCGAACCCATCACCCCGGATGAATACCGTCGCCTGTTGCGGCGCTTCCCGGACCGGCTGTTCTCGCACAACGACCAGCAATCCACCTGGCAGACCTTCTCGCCCGAAGGCAGCCGCAGCGGCTGGGGGGGCAACCTGGTCGGCAAACTCATCAACGTCTCCGACCCTACCATGTCGTCCTTCAGCGCCATTTACACCGGCAGCAGCGCAGCTGCCTGGCTAAGGGGCGACGGCGTCTCGCCTTACAGCGTGCCGCTCGCCGGCCCTATCGGCGTCACGCTGGCCTATCGGCACCTGGGTGGCGTGCAGAATGGTGGCGAGCCGCTGCGCAAGATCCTGCGGATGGATAACAAAGACCCTAACCTGCTGGTCCAGACCTACCAGCAACTGTACAAGCGCACCCTGGACAACCAGGGAACCATGAGCGACAGCCTGATCGACGAGAATGACTCGCGCCTTCTGGCTGTCCCCAACCTCCGTGGTGGGAATAATCCCAACCCGCTCATCAAGCAGCTGCGGACGGTGTCACGCATCATCGCCAGCCAGCAGCGCTTGGGCGTGCGCCGCCAGGTGTTCTTCATCAGCCTGAGCGGTTTCGACACCCACAGCGGTCAGAGAGGGATCCAAAGCCGGTTGCTGGAGCAGGTGGACCAGACCTTGGCACATTTCGTGGAACAGATGAAGATCCTGGGCATGGAAAATCAGGTGACGCTGTTCACCGCCTCGGACTTCGGCCGCAGCATGCTCACCAATGGTTCGGGCTCCGACCACGGCTGGGGAAGCCATCACTTCGTGGTGGGCGGCGCCGTGCAGGGCGGGCGGCTGTATGGCCAGTTCCCCGCATTCGGACGGGATGTCGGCCAAGACGTGAACGGCCGGCTGGTACCCCGCTATTCGGTGGAGCAGTATGCCGCTGCCCTGGGGCGCTGGTTCGGGCTCTCGGACGGCCAGCTGCTTGAGGCGCTGCCCAACCTGCGCAACTTCGATGCGCGCGCGCTGACCTTCATGAGGGCCTGAGCGGGGAAGTGCCGGGGCCTGACCATCCGGATGGCAGGCCCCATGAGCCGGACTCAGCGTCCGGCGCTGCCGTCAGCGGGCTTTGCCTTACCTTCCGGGATCGGGAAGATGTGGTCGTAGGCCAGGTTGTAGACAAAGGCAAACACCACGTAGAACACCACCAGTGCGATATCGGCCACCAGCGCCTCCCACAGGCTGATGTCCAGCCACCAGGCGATCAACGGCACCAGCATCACCACCAGACCGCCCTCGAAGAGCAGTGCGTGCAGCACCCGCACGCGCATGCGCTTGTGCACCGAGCCGGTCAGCCTCTTCAGTATCCGGTCAAAGCCCAGGTTGTAGACATAGTTCCAGACCGCCGCAATGGCTGCCGTGGAGGCGCCCAACGCACCGATCTCGAACGGATCGAAGCCGAAGAAGACGGCACCGATGGGTACCAGGATGAGCAGCGCCGTCACCTCAAACAGCACCAGGTGGCGAATGCGATCCTTCGTCGTGCGCATCGTTCTTGAAAGCTCCGTCTGAAATGATCGATGAAGGCCGGGGCCCTGCCCCGTGAAGGCGCATGACCCATGCCCGGGCTATGGTCGTCATCACGGCAGGTCATATCCGATGCTGCAAAGCAACAGACGGCCCCCATGGCCGCCAGGCGCCCCACAGGCCCGGGACCGGAGGCGGATAATACCGCCCCTTGGGACGGACAGAACAAGCGCCGTCCCGCAGCGATCCTCCGAATGGGCCTGTTCCTGGCACCTTTTCCGGCAAGGTCCAGCCCGCCCCTTCGGCACGGCAGCGATCTTCCCTTGATGACGGCATTCCCGTTCGGAGTCCTTCCTTCTCCGAACAACAACAGGCTGTCATCCCCATGCTCGGCGCATTCACGCTGCTGCTGGCCTATCAACTGGTCGGCGAAATCATCACTCAAGTCTTTCACCTGCACATCCCGGGCCCTGTCATCGGCATGCTGCTGCTCTTCATCACCCTGATCTTCCGCGAAGGCCCTTCGCCGGAGCTTCGCGAGACCAGCCGCCAGCTGCTGCAATATCTGTCCATGCTGTTCATCCCCGCCGGCGCCGGCATCATGCTGCACTTCGGCACACTGGAGCGTGAATGGCTGCCCATCCTGCTGGGCGTGCTCGTGGGCACCCCGCTGGTCATCGCCATCACGGCCTGGCTGCTGCAGAAACTCATCGGCAACCGCCAGAACGAGGAGACTGAGTCGTGATCTACGGTCCGCACAACTACTACGACGAGGTCCGCACCTACCTCTCGGCCAGCCCCCTGCTGGGGCTGCTGCTCACGCTGGTGGCCTTCCAGATCGCCGTCTGGATCCACCGCCGCTGCCACGGCAACCCGCTCACCAACCCCATCATGCTGGCCGTCATTGTGGTGGTGGGCCTGCTCAAGCTCACCGGGGTGGAATATCAGAAGTACTTTGCCGGTGCACAGTTCGTGCACTTCCTGCTGGGCCCCGTAACGGTGGCCCTGGCCATTCCACTGTACGCCCAGATCAAGCCGCTGACCCGCCTGGCCGGGCCGCTGCTCACCAGCCTGCTGGTAGGCAGTCTGATAGCCGTGCTGGGGGCCTGGGGTCTGGGCCGGGTCGCCGGAGCCAGCCAGGGTGTGCTGGTGGCCATGGCGCCCAAATCGGCCACCGGCCCAATCGCCATGGCCATTGCCGAGAGCCTGGGCGGCTCGCCCTCGCTCACCATGGCCGTGGTGCTGCTGACCGGCATCTTCGGCGCCATCGTGGCGCCGGCCGTGTTCAAGCTGCTGCGCATCGAGGATGATGCCGTGCGCGGCTTCGCCCTGGGTCTGGCAGCCCACGGCATCGGCACCGCCCGCGCCTTCCAGCTCTCGGAAGTCGGCGGCGCCTTCGGAGCCCTGGCCATGGGCCTGAACGGCCTGATCACCGCCATCATCGCTCCGATGATCGTGCACTGGCTGAGCTGACGCCTCGGGCTATCCGGGCACGTCGGAACGCCCCATGAAAACGGCCGGCGCCTCCTGCTCGGGGGTGCCGGCCGTTTTTCATGCAACGCAGACCTTGCGGGCCTTCCGTCTTTCCATCTGAAAGGACTGCACGCCGCGAGGCCTACCGGCCCCGACAGCCGCTGAGCCCGGCAGTCTGACGCCCTGCCACTCTTGCCAGCCGGGACGGCCGGCAATGCGCCTGGCTTACTGCGCCGGCGGGTAGCCTGCTTCGGTCAGCGCCCGGGCCAGCGTCTCACGATCGGCCTTGCCGTCGATGCTGACCTGATGCGTGCCCAGGTCCACCGTGACCTTGGCGTCCGCATCCACCTGCGCCACCGTGGCACGCACGGTCTTTTCGCAGTGGCCGCAGGTCATGTCGGGAAGCTTGAACTGGATCATCGTGTTCTCCTTGCAAAGGGATGATGGAGCAGCCCGCCCAGGTACCCGGACGCCCGGACGGTGTGCACCGTGAAGGCAGGACCCGGATGGGGCGGGCCGTGTGAGCCCATTCTACTGCCGTGCACCCTCCTGCCCCGGCCACACCATCGCCCGCTTGCGGTGATGGATGCAGCGACGCCCCCGGATGCCGACGCAGGATGCACATGTGCGTCATCCCGGCCTCTGACCATCACCCCTTCCGTTTCATCGACGCCGCAGCCTCTTCGCCCTGCTTCAGGAAGGCGGCCAGCTGCGGTGAATCGGAGTGGATCGTGCCCAGCGGTCCGGTTGCCACCACGCGACCGGCCTCCACCATGATCAGCGCATCGAACTTCGGCAGCAGCGACGGGCGGTGAATGGACGCCACGATGGTGGCATCGGCGCGTGCCTCGAAGAACGACTCGATCAGCGCCGCCTCAGTGGACGGGTCCAGCGCCGAGGTCGGCTCGTCCAGCAACAGCAGGCTGCTGGCTTCGGCCGCCACCAGGGCGCGTGCAATGGCCACCCGCTGACGCTGGCCGCCCGACAGGTTGCCTCCGCGAGCCGTCACCTTGGCATCCAGCCCGCCCGGCATCTTCGCCACGAAGGCACTGGCCTGGGCCGTCTCCAGGGCGCGGGCATAGTGACTGTCCCCGGTCCGCTGAGCCGCTTCGGCATTGCCCCCCACGGCATCGGCCATGGCCAGGTTCTCGCGCAGCGTGCCGCCAAACAGCTCGGCATCCTGCGGCAACAGCGTGGCCACCGAGCGCAGCGCCGGTGCCACGGCGGCTGCCGGCAGCGGGCCCTGGCCATCCGCCTGCAATTGCCCCGCCGACGGCGCATACAGGCCGGCCAGCAAGCGCAACAGCGTGGTCTTGCCCGAGCCACTGGGGCCCACCAGCGCATAGCGCTTGCCGCGCTGCAGCTGCAGGTCGATGCCGGTGAGCGAACCGCCCACCGCCTCGGGGTTGGACGGATCAGCGGGCTGGCGCTCGAACACCACAGAAGACAGCTTCAGCTGCTGCCAGTCTTCCGGAATCGCTGCGGCCTCCGGACTGCCAACGGCAGCGACCTTCTCGGCCGGCAGCGGCAGCGCACGGATCTCGTCGCCGCTGGTGTAATCGACCTTCTGCCGGGTGAGCGACTGGAAGTGCGCCGCCACGCCGGTGATCACGCTGCCAGCCTGCAGCGCATATTCGTACACCATGAACAGATTGCCGATGCGCACGCCTTCGGCCGCGCCGTCTGCCGCCGACGCGGCACTGCCCGCAGCACCGGCGGCTGCATCAGTGGCAGCCTGCACCTCCGGCCCGGCCGGCACCATGCCCTGCATCGACAGCCAGACGTAGAGCGACAGCAGAACGATCCACAGCACGCAGTTGAGCAGATCGACCGTGGCCCATTTGCCCTCGTTGTAGACGATGGCACGACGAACCGGCGCAAAGACGGCATCCAGCCGCGTCTCCACCAGCTTCAGCACGCCGCGCTGCAACCGAAGCGCCAGCACCGACAGCACGTTCACCAGACCATCGGACAGGCTGGCCCAGTACTCCCGGTCGGCGGCGTTCTCTTCGCGCGCCAGACGCATCATCACCTTGTCGAAGGCAACGATGATGGCCGCCAGCACCAGATAGCCCACCACGGCCACCACGCCCACCCAGGGCGAGATCAGCCACAGCGCCACCACCGGCCCCACCAGCCGCACCACGCTCTGCAGATAGATGAACTGGCTCTGCGCAAAGTCGTAGAGCGCGCGCGTGGTCTGCTGCACGCGGTGCGCCGTCTCCACGCCATGCTGGGTCTCGTGCCAGGCCAGCGGTGCGGCATACAGCCGCTCCATCAGGTCGGTGGACACGCGCTGGCGCACCACCAGCGCCACGTTGCGCTCCAGAATGCGGCCCGGGCCGTGCATCAGCCAGCTGGCCAGTGTGGCCAGAAACACCAGCGCCACCATCTGCGCTGCCTGCGAAAGTCCGGCCAGCCCCTGCGCCTGCAGCGTGTTGAGCGCGGTACCCGCCAGTGCCGGCACGGCCAGCTTGAAACCCTGCGAACCGATCAGCAGCAGCACCGCCCACATCAGCGTGCTGCGCCGCCCGTCCGCAAAGCGCCAGAGTTCCCGGTACAGAAAGCCGATGCCCAGCTGGGGGTTGCCCCGGTCGGAGCCCGTCTTGTCGGTGGCGCTCTTGCCCGAAGCGTGGTGGCTGCCGGCGGTGGATCTATCCTTCATGAAAACGAATGACCCGGCCGGCAACCGCGGAAAAGCATCGGAACCGAACGACATTCGGCGACGCTTTCCCGGCAGCAACCAGACCGGGTGGATGGGGAGGGGTGAATGAAAGCGTCCGCAGCCCGTCACGATGGACAGACTGCGGACCGTGCGGCCCGAGGCTCATGCAGGCCCTTGTGACTTACTGGATGGTCTGCGTGTAGCCGTCGCCGCCCTGATAGCTGCCGTCTTGGCTCCACTGGCCCGCACCGCGCTGCGGCTGATAGCTGCTGCGCTGACCGCCCTGGTAGCCCGTGTTGTACTGGCCGCCCTGACGGTTGTACTGACCATTGTTGTACTGACCGTTCTGGCCCTGCCCCTGGTACTGGCCGTTCTGACCATTGCCATACTGGCCGGCACGCTGCTGCTGTTCGGGGCTGGCGGCCTGACCCACGTAGATTTCCACGCGGCGGTTCTGGGCACGACCGGCCGGCGTGCTGTTGTCGGCGATCGGATCACGGCTGCCACGGCCATCGATCATGATGCGCGAGACCTGCACGCCGCGCGCCACCAGATAGTCACGCGCGCTGGCCGCACGGTTGACCGACAGCGGGTTGTTGATGGCATCGGTGCCGGTACTGTCGGTGTGGCCGATGATCTGCACCGTGGTGGCCGGGTTGGCCACCAGCGTCTGCGCAAAGCGATCCAGGATCGGCTGGAAGTTGGGCAGGATGGCCGCGCTGTTAACGCGGAACGAGATGTCGCTGGGGATGTCCAGCTGCAGCAGGTTCTCGCGGGTCTGCGTCACCTGCACACCGGTGCCAGCCGTGGCTTCTTCCATGGCGCGCTTCTGCTCTTCCATCTGGCGCGACCAGATGTAGGTGCCGATACCGGCGATGGCGCCACCGATCAGCGCACCATTGCGCACGCCCTTGCCACCGGCGGCATTACCGCCCAGGGCGGCACCAACGGCTGCGCCGATGCCCGCCCCGGCGGCCGTGCGCCGCTGGGTGTCGTCCATGCCGGCGCATCCCGCCACCAGCAGGGCCACGGCCACGGCCGTCACCACGGCCTGACGGGCGCCACGTCCCGTACCGGTCTGGGGCCGCGCCTGCACCGTCAGGGACTGGGCCGAGGCCGTGCGATCAAAAACTGTCGACATGCTGTTCTCCTGGCGGCATCGGGCCGCGGTGTTCGATGAAACGCGCAAATTATCACCCGATCACGGCGCAGGGCGTCAATTCACCACCCGCCGTTCATCGGCATGACGATGCCGCTCCGGCACGGTCACGCCCCCCACAACGCATCATGAAGGCCGCCTGCCGACACCCGAAACAAAGCGGAAACAAGCCGCTTCATGGTGATGACATGGCGATACACAGCCCCCTCTGCGCTGTCCCGCCATCCTGCGCGCCCCCACTTGACCACCGCATTGCGAAAGCAGCCGCGGGCGCCCAGCACGTTGTACAGTAGGCGGGCCTTTCCCTCGTTGCGACGTGCCATTCCTGTCATCCCCGTCAGCTAGACCCGTCCCGCCAGCCTGTCCTCGCCACCGCCTTGCAGCGCCCGCCCACCCGGCAGGCTGCCCAAGCACCCGCGTTCGCGGACTGGGTGGCAGCAGGCGCTGCGACTAGAATAGTGCGCACCCGTTTCAGGGCCCGCCCATGTCAGGGTGTGCCCTTTCGACATCCCTTTTCGTTTTCCGCCCCGCAGGAGTCTTCCCATGCGCAAGCTCTTCAACTTCAGTGCCGGTCCGGCCGTGCTGCCCGAGGCCGTGCTGACCCAGGCTGCCGCCGAAATGCCCGACTGGCACGGCACCGGCATGTCGGTGATGGAGATGAGCCACCGTGGCAAGGACTACATGGGCATCCAGGCCCAGGCCGAGGCCGACCTGCGCGAGCTGCTGGACATCCCGGCCGAGTACAAGGTGCTGTTCCTGGCCGGTGGCGCCACGCTGCAGTTTGCTGCCCTGCCGCTGAACCTGCTGCCCGAAGGCGGCAGCGCCGACTACATCGACACCGGTGTCTGGTCCGGCAAGGCCTATTCGGAAGCCCAGCGCTTCGGCACCGTGCGGCTGGCCGCCAGCAGCAAGGCCGACAATTACACCCACCTGCCGGCACGCGAGACCTGGCAGCTGGATCCGAAAGCCGCCTATGTCCACATCTGCGGCAACGAGACCATCGGCGGGGTGGAATTCCAGCAGACGCCCGACGTGGGCAACGTGCCGCTGGTGGCCGATGCCTCGTCGCACATCCTGTCGCGGCCGCTGGACGTGCGCCGCTACGGCATGATCTACGGCGGCGCCCAGAAGAACATCGGGCCGGCGGGCCTGTCGCTGGTCATCATCCGTGAGGATCTGCTGGGCCGTGCCCGCAAGACCATGCCGTCCATCCTGGACTATGGCAAGCAGGCCGAGAACGACTCGATGATCAACACCCCGCCCACCTACTCGATCTACCTGGCCGGGCTGGTGTTCCAGTGGCTGAAGAAGCTGGGCGGCCTGGCCGAGATGGCCCGTCGCAACGAGGAAAAGGCCCGGCTGCTGTACGACACGCTGGATGCCAGCAGCTTCTTCCGCAATCCCGTGGCCAAGGCAGACCGCTCGTGGATGAACGTGCCGTTCACACTGGCCGACGAGGCGCTGGACGCCGCCTTCCTGAAGGGCGCGGCCGAACGCGGGCTGGCCAACCTCAAGGGACACCGCTCCGTGGGCGGCATGCGCGCCTCCATCTACAACGCCATGCCGCTGGAAGGCGTGCAGGCGCTGGTGGATTACCTGAAGGACTTCGAGAAGACCCGCGCCTGAGACCCGCCACCGCCATGAACACGACCCCGAGTTTCACCCACACGCTGCGCCAGCGCTGGCAGGCCGCCGACTCGATGCTGTGCGTGGGGCTGGACCCCGATCCGGCACGCATCCCTGCCCATCTGGGCACGGGGCCGGACGCTATCGACCGCTTCTGCCGTGAGATCATCGCCGCCACCGCCGACACCGTCTGCGCTTTCAAGCCGCAGATCGCCTACTTCGCCGCCCAGGGCGCTGAAGACGTGCTGGCCGGCCTGATCGCACACATCCATGCCGAGCACCCCGGCATTCCGGTCATCCTGGATGCCAAGCGCGGCGACATCGGCAGTACCGCCCGCCAGTACGGCGTGGAGGCCTTCGACCGCTTCAAGGCCGACGCGCTCACGCTGTCGCCCTTCATGGGCTTCGACTCCATCGAGCCCTACTTCGAATGGGCTGGCCGCGGGCTGATCCTGCTGTGCCGCACCAGCAACCCGGGCGGCAACGACCTGCAGGCCCTGTCCGTGCTGCCCGCCGGGGATGCGACCGGGACGCCCTCTGGAGCACCGTCCCCGCGCCAGTCAGCTTCCGACACGGCCTCCAGCGCGCAGCCCGAGAAGCTCTACGAACACCTGGCCAGGCTGGCCGCCGGCCCCTGGAACATGAACGGCGAGCTGGGCCTGGTGGTGGGTGCCACCTTCCCCGACGAGCTAGCCCGCGTGCGGGCACTGGCGCCCCGGCTGCCGCTGCTGGTGCCCGGCGTGGGTGCCCAGGGCGGCGACGTGAACGCCACCGTCCGCGCGGGCCTGGATGCCGATGGGTACGGGCTCGTCATCAACTCGTCACGCGCCATCCTGTACGCCGGCAAGGGCACCGACTTTGCGGACCAGGCGCGAAAGACAGCCGTGGCCACCCGCGACGCCATCCGCGCGGCGCGGGATGCGGCCAGGGCATGAGGTATCCCCGGGCCTGCCGCACGGCGCCGGATGTTGCCAAGGTATGAGATCCTCCCGGGCCTGACCAGGGCCCGGATGGCTCCCCAATGCCCTCGATGCCAAACATTGCACGCAGGGTATTGAAGTCCGGCAAAAACCGTGTAGAATGCAGGACTTGCCTTGCAGCGAATGTGGAGATGTAGCTCAGCTGGTTAGAGCGCACGACTCATAATCGTGAGGTCGGTGGTTCAAGTCCACCCTTCTCTACCACTTCCTTGCTGCCGGCAGCCGCAAAAGCCCCTCCGGGGCTTTTTTCGTTTCTGGCCATCGGGCCGCCTCATATCGTTGCCCATGGCTGCATCTGCCAACCCTGCCCCTGCCTCCGCCCCGCCGCTCTCGGTCTTTCGGCTGTCCGTTCCGGTGGCCATGGGCTACATCCCGCTGGGCATCGCTTTCGGCTTTCTCATGGCGCAGGCTGGCGCCGCCTGGTGGGTGGCGCCGCTCATGAGCCTGCTGGTCTATGCCGGCGCCGCACAGTTCATGGCAGTGCCCATGTTCGCGGCCGGCGAATCGCTGGCAGCCATCGCCGTGGCCACCCTGGTGGTCAATCTTCGCCACATCTTCTATGGTCTCTCGGTGCTGGACCGCCTGCCCAGAGGACGCTGGGCACGTACCTACCTGGCCTGGGCACTGACCGACGAGAGCTATTCGCTCATCACCACCCTGCCCCCGCAGGCCACGCCCCGCCAGGTCGTCGGGGTGGCCATGCTCAACCACGGCTGGTGGATACTGGGCAGCTGCATCGGCAACTTCATCGGCATGAGCGTCTCGCCGGCACTGCAGGGTTTCGAGTTCAGTCTGGCAGCGCTGTTTGCCATCCTGGTGATGTCGCAGTGGAACACCCACCACCAGGTGGCCCCGCTGGTCACGGCGGTCGTGGCCTATGCCTCCGGCTGGGCGCTCTTCCCCGATCAGGCCATGCTCGCGGCCATTGCGCTGTCGGTGGTGGCCTGCATCGGCCTGTCATGGAAAAAGCCGGGGGATCGCGCATGCTGACCGGCTGGAACGCCATCGCAGCCATTCTGGTGATGGCCGTCGTCACCTTCGCCCTGCGGGCCCTGCCCTTCGTGGCGGCCGGCCTGCTCAGCCGCCACCGCCTCATCCGCGCCCTGGGACGCTTCCTGCCGGCCGCCATCCTGGCGCTGCTGCTCATCCATACGCTGGTCGGCTTCATCCGGCAGGATGCCCCCACCGTGGGCGCCTGGCCTACCCTCATCGCCATTCTGGTCACGGTGGGACTGCAATGGCGCTGGCGTCACGCGCTGCTCAGCATCTTCGCGGGCACCGGTGTGTACGTGCTGCTGCGCAACGCCCCCATGCTGTTCTGAACCATCCGCGCCCATCCAGCCAGAACTGCCGCCAACGGCCGTCCATCAGCAATCATCCGAGCGGATCCGCAGCCGGTGGCGCTCCATCAACGGCCAAGGCTCGCCAAACGCAATCTCGATACCGGGCCACTCCTGCGCCGTCGGCAGGCGCTGGGCGATGGCTGCGTCCACCGGGCCGAGAGACGATGATCCCGAAGCCCCCGTTGAAACAGGAGCAGGTGCCGATGCCATCCTGACACCGCCACCGACCAGCCTGCTCTCCATCACAAAGGAGTCTTCCTGTTCCCCCGGCAGGCCCGATGATGCAAGGCGCCCCTCCAGCAGCCAGTGAATACCCCTGATCACCCCTGCGTGCGTGATCCAGACCTGGGCATCGGTCTGCGTCCGCTCGGCGCGCAGCCCGGCCTCGATGCGTGCCAGGAAAGCGCCGACCGACTCCCCCGTGCCACCGGCCTGGTAATGACCGAAGTCCTCGGTCCACGCCGTCAGCTCGGCCTCGGGCAATTCGGCCCACAGCCTGCCTTCCCAGTCCCCCATATCCATCTCGGCCAGCCAGGCCTCCGGCGGCTGCAACACCAGGTCCGGTCGCAGTGCATGCAGCCGCAGGGCCAGTGCCAGACAGCGCTGACGTGGTGAGCTGCGCAGCACCAGCCCTTCGGGCAGGCGTCGCGCCAGGGTCTGCGCCGCCCGCTCCGTGTCTTCCGGCTGCGCAGGCACATCCAGCCGGCCATAGCACAGGCCCTTGACCACCTCGGGCCTGGGATGGCGCACCAGCCAGCGCCAGGGTAGCGCCGAGGTCACGCCGCTACCCCCACAGCCGGTCCGCCCACCATGGTCGACCCACATGCAGCCATGCCTATGCTCACGAGCCCACAGAGGGCATCGACGGTGCCAGCCGCACCGCCAGCACCAGGTACACCGCCAGCTCCGTCAGCTGCTGGGTGGCGCCCAGACAATCGCCGGTGATGCCGCCCAGCCGACGGCGGAAGATGCCCCCCAGACGCCAGGTCAGCAGCCCCATGGCCAGCAACGTCCAGGCCAGCGTGGCCCAGCCGGACGCCCACACCAGCCACGCCATGGCCGGCAGCGCCCAGGCCGTGGACACCCCGAACGACGCCCACTGCAAGTCCGCCACCAGCGCACGCGCCTTGCTGCCCTCACCCTGACCCGCCACGCTGCGTGGCGGCTGACTGCCACCCACATAGGGCAGCCACTGCGGCAACCCCATGGCCGCCCAGCGCGACAGCACATGGGCCACCAGCAGCGCCAGCACGGCCTGGCCCAGCCCCCCGGTCAGCAGCAGTGCCAGCAGCCCGGCCTTCAGAAGCAGCGCCAGCACCAGCGCCATGGCAGCATAGCTGCCCAGGCGCGAGTCCTTCATGATGCGCAGCGCCGTCTCGCGGTCGGCACTGCCGCCCAGACCATCGCAGACATCGGCCAGGCCATCCTCGTGAATGGCGCCCGTGATCCAGGCCGAAGCAATCATCGACAGCACCACGGCCACCAGCGCCGCCAGCGCATGCTGGCCACCCAGCAGCCACCAGGCCAGCGCCAGAACCGCTGCCGACATGCCCGCCACCAGCCAGCCCACCCCCGGGAAGTGCGCCGTGGCCGCCTTCATCATGGCCGGGCTGTAGCCCACCCACGCCGCCAACCGTCCGGGCAGCGGCACGCGGGTGAAGTACTGCACCGCCAGCAGTAGGTGACGGACAAAGCCGGCCGGACGGGATGACCGCCCAGAAGCCGGCGCGGTGTGCGGCATCTCAGGCTCCACGCGCCATCACCTTCTCCAGCGGAGCGATCTCGTTCAGCGCCCGGCAGGCCGATTCAAGCAGCGGCCACACCAGCGCAGCGGCCGACCCCTCGCCCAGCCGCATGCCGAACTGCAGCAAGGGATCCGCCTGCATGGCCTGCAGCATCAGCCGGTGGCCGGGCTCGGCCGAGACATGCGAGAACACGCAGCGCTCCAGCACGGCCGGCTGCAGGCGCGCAGCCACCAGCACGGCGGAGCTGGTGATGAAGCCATCGACCACGATCACGCGGCTTTCCAGCGCCGCCTGCAGCACCGCTCCCGCCAGCGTGGCGATCTCGAAGCCGCCCAGCGCCGCCAGCGCATCCAGCGGCTCGGTGGCCTGGGCATGCCTCTCCAGCACCTGGCCCAGCACCTGGATCTTGCGCTGCCGGCCCGCCGCATCCAGCCCGGCGCCCGGCCCCACCACCTGCTCGATGGGCAGACCGGCCAGGCGCGCCAGCAGCAGCGAGGCCGGCGACGTGTTGCCAATGCCCATCTCGCCCAGCAGGATGGCGTTGCCCGGCAGGCCGGCCACCTGTTCGCGGCCATTGCGGATGGCCGTCCGGCACTGTTCGGGGGTCATGGCAGGCTGCAGCAGCGCATCGGCCGTACCCGCGCCCACCCGGCGCAGCACCAGCCCGGGCTGCTCCGGCAGCGGATCGATCACGCCGCAATCCACCACCTGCACATTCAGCCCATGCTGGCGGGCCAGTACGCTCACCGTCGCCTCACCGGACAGAATGCCCTGCATCATCAGCGTGGTGACGGAAGACGGCCAGGCCGAGACACCCTGTGCCACCAGGCCATGGTCGCCCGCGCACAGCAGCACCGTGGGCTCCTGAAGCCGAGGCGACTCGGTGCGCAGGATCTGGCCAATCTGCACCGCCAGCGACTCCAGCCGCCCCAGCGAGCCCGGCGGCCGGGCCTGGGCGTCCAGCCGTGCCTGGATGGCCGCGGCCCGGTCAGCGTCAAGAACGGGAGGGATAAAAGGAACGACAGCCTCGGACTGCGAGGACGAAGACGAGTCATGCAGCGACATGGATAGGGAAACCGGAAATGCCATGGAAAACGGCATTATCGGCCAACACGGCCCCGGCTGCCTCAGTCCAGCAGCCCTTCCAGCACGCCCGGCGCAAAGCCGGCCGCCACATGATCGGCCAGACCGTCGAAGACCTCGGCCATGGTGCGCGCCCGCTGGCCAAACAGGGCTGCCAGCACGGCATCGTTCTCGAAGAGCCCGTGCAGATAGATGCCCAGCACGTTGCCGCGTGCATTGCACCAGCCCAGCGCATCAGGCAGCGCCCGGATGCCCTCGGTCGCGGACGACGACGCTCCGCCTGCATCGACCGGATCGGCCGCATCCATCGGCATCGTGCGTCCCTGGTGGATCTCGTAGCCAGACACCGGCACGCCCGACAGCGCGGCCCAGGCACCCGGCAGCGTCTCGAAATGCGTGCTGCGATGCCGCAGCACCTTCTCGTGCTCGAAACGGGTCTGCAACGGCAGCAGCCCCAGTCCCTCGCCGCTGCCGTCCAGGCCCAGCGGATCCAGCAGCATCCGGCCCAGGATCTGCAGGCCGCCGCAGATGCCCAGCACCCGGCCGCCGCGCGCCGCGTGGGCCTTCACCCAGACATCCAGCCCCTGGCGGCGCAGCCAGGCCAGGTCGGTGCTGGTGTGCTTGGAGCCGGGCAGGATGATCCAGTCCTGCGGCGACAGTGTCGGCCGCATGCCGGCATCACGCACCGCCACCAGCTGCACGCCATGCAGTGCCGCCAGCGGCTCGAACTCGTCCAAGTTGCTGATGCGCGGCGGCACCAGCAGCGCAATCTGTTCGGGCATGGCCGGGGCATCCACGGCAGGAAGGGACGCAGCTTCGAGGCCTGCGCCAGCCCCCTCGTCGATGCCCGCTGCCTCGCAGCCGTCACCCCCGCCGTCAGATGCCCCACCGCGCCCCGCCTCAACAGCTCGCCGAGCAGCAGCCCGCCGGTCCCGATCCTGGAACCAGCCATCCTCTTCCGGCAGCCCGTGACCGGTCCGCATCGGGATGGTGGCCACCACCGGCACGCCGGTCAGTTCCAGCATGCGCTCGGGCGCCGGGGCCAGCAGGCCCGGATCGCCCCGGAAGCGGTTCAGCACGAAGCCCTTCAGACGCCGGCGGTCTTCCTCGGGGATCAGCGCCCAGGTACCGTACAGGTGCGCGAAGGCGCCTCCCCGATCGATATCCGACACCAGCAGGCAGGCGGCATCCGCGTGCCGCGCCACGCGCAGGTTCACCACATCGCTGGACTGCAGGTTGATCTCGGCCGGCGACCCCGCCCCCTCGATCACGATCACGTCGTATTCGCGGCGCAGCGCGTCCAGGGTCTGCGCCAGCAGCGGCCAGACCTGGGCGCAGCGGGTCCGCCAGGGCAGCGCGGTCAGCTCGGCGTTGACCCGGCCCAGCAGCACCACCTGGCTGCGGGTGTCGGCCTCGGGCTTGAGCAGCAGCGGATTCATCTGCACCGTGGGCTCCACCCCGGCAGCCAGCGCTTGAAAGTACTGGGCGCTGCCGATCTCGCCACCGGCCACCACGCGGGCGTTGTTGCTCATGTTCTGCGCCTTGAAGGGCGCCACCCGCAGCCCCTGCCGCGCATACCAGCGGCACAGCGCCGTGCACAGCCAGCTCTTGCCGGCCCCGCTGCTGGTGCCCAGCACCATCACGCAGCGGGCCGGGCGCCTGCCTGCCCCGACGAGCGCCATCAGTCCTCGATGCCCCGCTGTGCCGGCACCCCGGCCTCGAAGGCGTGCTTGACCTTGGTCATCTCGGTGACGGTATCGGCCAGCGCGATGATCTCGGGCGGGCAGCGCCGTCCGGTCAGCACCACGTGCACATGCGGTGGCCGGTTGGCCAGCGTCTCCAGCACCGGCTCCAGCGGCATCCAGCCATAGATCAGCGGATAGGTGATCTCATCGAGCACCACGAGAAAGTGCTCGCCGGCCATGATGGTCTTGCGGGCCCGCTCCCAGCCTTCACGCGCCAGAGCGGCCGATCGCTCCAGGTCCTGGCTCTTCCAGCTGAAGCCATCGCCCAGCCCCTCGATGGGCACGCCCAGCTGCTCGAAGGTGCGGTGCTCGCCAAAGCGCGCCGACGGTACCTTCATGAACTGGTAGATGTGCACCGGCTTGCCGCGGCCATGCGCCCGCAGCGCCAGCCCGAAGGCGGCCGTGCTCTTGCCCTTGCCGTCTCCGGTATTGACGATGATCAGTCCGCGCCGCTCCCCTTCCCGTTTCTCGTAGGGTTTCTCGCGCGGCGGTTGTTCGATTTCCATGCTGTTTCCTTTCAATGTCCTGCCTGTCCGGACGCCGGCGCGCCCTGCACCCGCAGCACGCAGTCCCGCAGCAGCCGGGCCCCCTCGGCCAGGCGTGGACCGGGGCGCACCAGCGCATCCAGGTCCGACCCGTCAAACAGGCACACACGTCCTTCGCGCAGGGCCGGCAGCCTGCTCCAGCCCGGCCTGGCCCGTAGCGCAGCCAGCCCCTGCTGCTGCGGATCGCTGATCACGAACAGCTGCGGGTCTGCCTGCAATGCCCATTCGCGGCTCATCGGCACGAAGGGAGCGGAGCCGGCCGGCACGACGTTCGCCAGCCCCAGCAGTGCCAGTGTCTCGCCCAGGAAGGAATCCGGTCCGGCCAGCCAGGGGGCCGGATCGATCTCCACCCAGGTGCGCAGGCCACGGTCACGCGCCGGCACGGATTCTGCCAGATCGTGAAGTTCGCGGCGGATGTCCTCCCAGACCTGCTGCGCGCGCGCCTGCGGCAGGCCCAGCACCCGGGCCAGTCGCGCCAGCGTGTCAGCCACGTCAGCATGCCGCTGCGGCGACAGCACCAGCACGGGTACGCCCAGCCGTGCCAGCTGCTTCACCAGCGGGCCATCACTGGCCAGCAGCACCAGATCCGGCCGCAGGGCTGCCACCGCCTCCACGTTGAAGCTGCCGAGGCTCCCCAGATGAGGCAGCTTCGTCACCGACTCCGGCCAGTTGGAAAAACGGTCCACGCCCACCAGCCGATCGCAGGCGCCCAGCACGCAGACCGATTCGGTCAGCGTCGGCGACAGCGATACAAGCCGCACCACCCGGGCAGGCGGCGCCAGGGCCTGCCCCCGGTCATCGACGACCGAACGCGCCGGCCCTCCCGCCGCATCCGCGCCAGCAGCCTGTGCTGCCCACATCCACGCCAACCCGACCAGCGCCAGCAGCCCCGTCAGCCACCGTCGCCCGGCCCTGGCCGAGCCCATCCCACACCGGTTCATTCCACACTTCCCCCACAATCAATGCTGAAACAACGCTTTACGTTCCTGGCTACTTGGCATTAGGTAATTTTTCTGACATTATCGACAATTGGTAACACGATGTTCCCATTCGCTACAAACAACTGAACGAACAACAAAAGCCCCGAGGCCTTCCCGCCGGCTGCAGCGGTCGCCAGGAACCACTGCCCTGACCTGTTTACCCAGCGCCGTCTGTACCCGGGAACCTCTCCCTGTCGATCCGGTCCGGTCCATTGTGCCGGATCCCGTTCCGTGGCACCTGAACGCTGCGGGCGGACCCTTGCTCTTGTATCGGATTTGTCATGATCACCCGTTTCCTTGCTGCCCGCCGGACTACCTATCGTCCACAGGTGCAGGCCCGCCAGGACGCTCTACGCAATGAAAAGCTTGCAGCATCCGGCCTGTCGCACCCGCAGCGACGCAGTCTGCTGCGTCGTGCCGGCGCGTGGCTGCTTGCACCGGCCTGCATCGCCGGCGGCACGGCCCTCGTGCTGGACATGCTGACAATGCCGGCCACGGCAGCACAGAATCGCCATTTCCCCGACAATACCCAGCTGGGACGGATCCGCTTCGGCCAGTTTCCCGATGCCACGCTCAACGGCAAGCCCGTCCGGCTGGGGCCGGGCGCGCGGATCCTGAACCAGGACAACCTCATCGTTCCGCCCATCGCCGTCCACGGCAAGAGCTACGTGGTCGGCTATGTCACGGACACGATGGGCATGATCATGACCGTCTGGATCCTGAGCGAAGAGGAATACCGGGCACTGCGCAGACAGCACAGCCGCTGATCCGGCCACGCCATCGGGCGGGTCGGCCCACGCCACCCGCTTCGTGCTGCCGGCACCGCCCCCCGGTTCCCGCCGTCCCAGGCTCCGGACATTTCCGGATGACAGGGCAACCGCACGACGGTCCCTGCCATGCACGGAAAGCCCCGGCCGAGAGGTTCCGGCAACCCCATGCCGCTAGCCCCCGTCCGGGTCTTCGCAAGGACACGACTGCATGAGCCGAAAACTCTACCTGCGCACCTTCGGGTGCCAGATGAACTCCTACGACAGCGAACGGATGGCCGACCTGCTGGCCGAGACCGAGGGCGCCGAGCTGACCGACGACCCGAACGAGGCCGACATCGTCCTGTTCAACACCTGTTCCATCCGCGAGAAGGCCCAGGAGAAGGTCTTCTCCGACCTGGGCTACTTCCGGGCCATGAAGGCGGCCCGCCCCGAGCTGATCATCGGCGTGGGCGGCTGCGTGGCCAGTCAGGAAGGCGAGGCCATCGTCTCGCGCGCGCCCTTTGTCGACGTGGTCTTCGGCCCGCAGACGCTGCACCGCCTGCCCGAACTCATCGACCGGCGTCGCCAGACCGGCCACTCGCAGGTCGACATCCGCTTTCCCGAGATCGAGAAGTTCGACGCCCTGCCGCCGCCGCGCAAGGTGGGTGCCAGCGCCTTCGTTTCCATCATGGAAGGCTGCAGCAAGTACTGCAGCTTCTGCGTGGTGCCGTACACCCGCGGCGAGGAAATCTCCCGCCCCTTCGAGGACGTGCTATCCGACGTGATCACCCTGGCCGAACAGGGTGTGAAGGAAGTGACGCTGCTGGGCCAGAACGTCAACGCCTACCTGGGCCAGGTTGAAGGCTTCGACGCCCCGGCCGACTTCGCGACGCTGCTCGACTACATCCACGACATCCCGGGCATCGAGCGCATCCGCTACACCACCTCGCACCCGCGCGAGTTCACCGAACGGCTGATCGACGCCCACGCCCAGCTGCCCAAGTTGGCACCGCTGGTACACCTGCCCGTGCAGTCGGGCTCTGACCGCATCCTGGCCGCCATGAAGCGCGGCTACACGGCGCTGGAATACCGCTCCATCGTGCGCCGGCTGCGTGCCGCCAGCCCCGGCATCGGACTCACTACCGACTTCATCGTCGGCTTTCCCGGCGAGACCGAGGCCGATTTCCTGAAGACGCTGAAGCTGGCCGAGGATCTGGCCTACGACGACGCCTACTCGTTCATCTACAGCCCCCGCCCCGGCACCCCGGCTGCCAACCTGCAGGACGAAACCCCGCACGAGGAGAAGGTGGAACGGCTGCAGCGCCTGCAGGCCGTGGTCCAGCAAAGTTCGCTGGCCATTGCCCGTGGCATGGTGGGCTCGCGCCAGCGCGTGCTGGTGGAGGGCCCGTCGCGCAAGGATGCCAGCGAGCTGTCGGGCCGCTGCCCCAACAACCGCATGGTCAACTTCCCCGGCGCTCCCGAACTCATCGGCCAGCTGATCGACGTGGACATCACCTCCGCCATGAGCCACACGCTGCGGGGCGAACCCGTGGCCGAACAGCTGCCCGAGGTGCTGGCCAGGGCGGCCGCCGAGCGCCATGCTCAGGTCGGTCTGGACGCGCGGGAAGTGGTCCGCCCGCGCGCGGCCTGAACATCATGAAGCAGCCGGGGTCCGTGCAGCTGCGGTGGATGACGGTGCTTGCGCTGGCCCTGAGTGCATCCACCCCATGGGCACAGGACGCTGAAGACACCGCGGCGCCCCGGCAATCCGGCACTCCGGAAGCCCTGACGGAGACTGCAGCTCCCCAGCAAGGCGTGCCGACACCGGAAGCCGTCTCACCGGAAGGCAGCTTCTCTGCACTGCCCGCCCTGCTGCAGCAGGCACGCGCCCTGCTGCCCGACCAGCCCGAGGCCGCCTGGCGGCTGCTGGAGCCGCAGACCTGGCACTACGCCGGCAGCCGCGACTTCGACTACCTGCTGGGTGTGGCCGCCCTGGACAGCCACCGCGCCAGCGAGGCCGTGATGGCCCTGGAGCGCGTGCTGAACAACCATCCCGACGACATCCCGGCCCGCACCGAGCTGGTGCGCGCCTACCTGGCGCTGGATGAACGACAGAGCGCCCACGAGGCCCTGCAGCAGCTGCTGCAGGCACAGGCGCTGCCCGACGACGCCCGGCAGAGCATCCAGCGCTACCTGGACATCATCAGCCGCCAGCCCCAGGCCGCCAACCGGCGCTGGCAGCTGACAGCCAACCTCACTGCGGGCCAGGACAGCAACGTCAACGCGGGCAGCACCCGCTCGCGCTGGGTCGTCGACGACGGACAGGTGCTCACCCCGCTGGCCGAAAACCGCCCACAGTCCAGCCCCTTCCTGGAGCTGGGCCTGCAGTTCCAGCACTCCCTGCCGCTTTTAGACGCCCTGATCTGGAGCAACGGCCTGCAGGGCAGCCAGCGCATGAACACCCGCCAGCATCCGCAGGATACGGGCATGCTGGGCGCCAGCAGCGGTCTGGCCTGGACCCGGGGTGCCCATCGCCTGTCGGCTGCCCTGAACCTGCAGCAGATGTGGCTGCACGGCCATCGCTTCCGTCGCGCCAGCGGCGTGCTGGCCCAGTGGCAGTTCGACCCCGATCCCAGACACCAGCTGGGTCTCTACGCCCAGATCTTCCGGCTGGACTTCGACGACCAGCCGCTGCGTAATGCCCGCCGCACCGTGCTGGGGCTCACCTGGGCGCACGCCCTGGCCGGTCCGGGCAACACGGTCTTCATCGCCAACCCCTACGGCGGTCAGGAAAGCCCGCGCCAGCCCCTGCCCGTGCTGGACTTCCGCCTGGCCGGCCTGCGCCTGGGCCTGCAGCGCGACCTGGGCGCCGGCTGGCGCGGCAACCTGGGCGTGCAGTGGGAAGAACGTCGCCACCGCGGCCCCGACCCGCTCTTCGGGCGCATCCGCCATGACCGGCAGCTGGACCTTCGTCTGGGCGCCGAATACCCGATCGGCCCGCGCCTGCTGATCACCCCCCAGCTGCTGCACACGCGCAACCACGCCACCCTCGCTCCCAACGACTTCCGGCGCACTCAGCTTCTGGTAGATGTGCAGTATCGATGGTGAGGGAATGCGCTGATGCGCTGACCGACCCGATCGAACACCTGCTCAGCCCTCAGCCTTTCACCCCACCGTTGCCTCTGCCCCACACGGGTCGCCACCGCCCCCTCCAGCATCCGCCATTCATTCCGGGCCTCCGCCGCATCCATCGCCCACCACCGATCAGCGGGCAGCTGGCGTCGATTGCCGGCCCACACGCCCCTGCCCGACCGCCCCCGCCACACCCACAATGACCGGAGCGTCCTTGATGCCTTGTGGCGACCCCTGTCTTGGCGGAACTTCCAAACCAGCCTCTGTCGTTCCCGGATGCCAGCACCCGCAGCACCCCGCGTGCCGCCGCTGGCGGCTTCCGCACGCCCGCAGCCCATGAAGAAGCCCCCACCGACGGACAGCCGCAAGGCCTGCGCCCCGTTCACCCGGAACGCCTGACACACCTCACTCCCATTGCGCACGCCTCCCGCGCCTGCACGACGGACAGCCAGCGCCCGGGCCCATTGCGCGGCCACTGGCTGCTGCACCTTGGCCTGCCTCTGCTTGTGCTGGCCATGCCCCCCGGCCACACGCCCGCCCTGGCGCAGTCCAGCGGACTGCCTGCGCCCACCCCTGCCGCCGCTGTACCCGCCACCATCGCCGGACGTCTGATCATGGCCAGCGGCGACGTGCGCATCGTGGATGCCGGCAGCGACGCAACGTCGCCCGCCACGAACGGACAGACGACGCCATCGGGCCGCCCCGCCCGCACGGGCGACTGGCTGCAGCCCGGCCAGATGGTCGTCACCGGCAGCCACGGTCGCGCCCAGATCCGCTTCCGCGACGGTGCGTTGATCTCGCTGCAACCCGAATCCCGCTTTCGCATCGACCAGTACGCCTACGGCGAAACGAAACAGCGCGGCTTCTACAGCCTGCTGGAAGGCACCCTGCGCGCCATTTCCGGCGCCATCGGCAAGAAGGATCCCGACGACTTCCGGCTGGACACCCCCACCGCCACCATCGGCATCCGCGGCACCGAGTTCCTGGTTCAGGAAATCCACTGTGCGCCCAGCTGCAAGCCCGGCCAGCAGGATGGCCTGAACGTCGCCGTCAGCCACGGCCGCGTCTTCGTCTTCAACGGCGCAGGCGCCATCGACCTGGCGGCCGGCCGCGCCACCTGGGTGGCTTCGGCCACCTCGCGTCCGCAGCCCACCACCCGCCGGCCGGTCATCAGCGCACCGCCCACGCAGCAACAGAAGGACGAAGAGCAGCAGGCCGAGCCGCCCTCCCAGGCCAGCAAAGAAACCGCCGCCAGCTCTTCAGACAGCGGTGACGAAGACACTCGTCAGGAAAGCACGACCGCCAGCGATCAGGACAGCCCCCATGATCAGGACAGCACGCAGGCATCGGACCCGGCCGAATCACCATCCACCAATGCCGGCACGCAGGACGCCCATGCTGCTTCCAGTGACGGTGCGCAAAGCAACGGGACACAAAGCAGTGCCTCCCGCCAGCAGGCCGCCAGCACCCTGAGTCCCAAGGCCAGCGCCTCGGTCGCGGTCTCGGCTGCCTCCAGCACGACGGCCCCCGCAAGCGGCGGCCTTGCTGCACAGCCAGGACCGCTCAGCGCCCCCACCCTGAGCCTGCCCGACGTCGAGCGGAGCAGCCGCACGCCCGCGCCAGCCCCGATCTCGTCGTCCCGTCCCGAGGCGCGCCCCCAGCCTGCGCCCGCCCCTGAAGGACGCCCTGCAAAGCCATCTTCGCAGCCCGCCGGCGATGCGCCGGCCGAACAACCATCGCGCCCCGAGCCAACTTCACCCACACTGGCACCCGAACCAGCACCCGCTGCAACGCCGGCGGCTGATCCGGCACCAGCGCCAGCACAACAACCAGCGCCCGCCCCCCGTCCGACGCCAACGCCAACACCATCGCCCACCGCGGCGCAACCGGCGACCGACACCCCAGCGTCAGCATCGCCCTCACCGGTGGCACCGGCCAAGCCGGTCGGCCCGGTCTCGCCCTCACCAGCCCCGGGACCGACACCGGCAGCCGCACCTGCACCTGTGCCCGGGCCAGCACCTGACACGCCTATCACGCCTGTTGCACCTGCCACACCCGTCGCACCTGTAGTGCCTGTCAATCCCGTCACGCCTGCGGCTCCCGCAGCCCCTGACGTGCCCGCAGCACCTGTTGCACCTGACACGCCAGCTGCACCTGTGGCCCCCGTCCCGGTCACTCCCGCACCGGATCTGTCCCCAGCACCCACCCCGGTCGTGCCGGCTCCCATCCCGCTACCAACGCCGGAGCCGACGCCTGCCCCCCTCGTGCCTCCCGTCGTGCCGGTCCAGCCTGACCTGCCCACGACGCCGGAGCCCATCCGTCCGCGCCCGCCCGAGCGGACACCGGACCCTGTGCCGGAGCCGGAACCGCTGCCTGCACCGACACCAGATCCAGCCCCGACGCCCAAACCAGCGCCTGAGCCTGCACCCGAGCCCGTTCCGGATCCGGCGCCCGTGCCCGTGCCACAACCCGAGCCAGAGCCCACACCCAAACCTACACCGACCCCCTCGCCCGAGCCGGTGCCTACACCTGTGCCTGCACCGGCTCCGGTACAGCCCTCCGCGCCGGATCCCGTTCCCACCCCTGCACCGGTACCGCAGCCCGCTCCCGAGCCGACTCCCACACCTTCACCATCTCCTGCCCCCGTGCCGGTGCCCTCGCCTGGTTCTGATCCGGTCCCCGTACCGACACCCACGCCGGCACCACAGCCGGCGCCAGCTCCGGTACAGCCTCCCGAGCCCGATCCGGCTCCCGTACCTGCGCCGATGCCGCAACCCGCTCCCGAGCCAGCCCCGACGCCTGCTCCGGCCCCCACGCCAGCACCACGCCCCGTTCCCACGCCGGCGCCTCGGCCCGCGGTCCCCGTCCCGGTACCGCCTCCGGTGAGCCTTGCGCCTGCCCTACCCGCCGGCAGCCACGCCGCCGGCAAGCTGCGCCTGCTCACCCACAATGCCCCCTGGCCCTTCAACTACACCCTGGAAGACAGCGGGCCACAGCTCAGCCTGAACAGGAACCTGCGCCCCGAACGTCTGGGCAGCTGCGGCATGTTCGGCAACTGCCTGGATTTCCGGCAGGCCAGGCTCGCCGAATCCGGCCACAGCGGTGCCGTCACCTGGGGACGCTTCAACGGCGGGCAGGCACGTCTGCGCCTGCTGCTGATGGATCTGGACAACCAGCTGCAACAGGATCGCGGCATCCACTATCTGGCGGGCATTCCCACCGTCACCATGCCCACCCACGGCGCGGCACGCTACACGCTGTCAGGCGCCACTGCCCCCACCTTCGGCAAGGGCGGCACGGCCCCCGGCAGCTTCTCGGGTCAGGGTCTGGTGCAGTTCGGTCCCGGAACGGGCACCCGCGTCGCGCTGGAAGGCCAGCTCAAGTTCGGCAACGATCAGCACTACCGGATGGTCACCGAGGGGGCCGGCTTCGATGCCCAGGGACGCCTGAACACCATCGGCAACACCAACCTGCGCATGACCGCCCCCAACACCTTCACCGGCCAGTTGCAGGTGCATGCGCTGGGCCGCAGTGACGACATGAAGTGCGGCGCCGGCGACTGCCGCGCCGACGTCAACGGCGCCTTCTTCGGACAGGACGCCGCCCAGCTGGGATTCGGCTACACCGTCAGCAACCCGACATACAGCGGCGAGACCGACACCATCCAGGGCGTAGCCGTGATGGATCGCAGCGCTCCCTGACCTGGCCAAAACCGGACGGCACGCCCCCTGCGTGGGGGCACACGCTACAATTCAAGGGCCCAACCCCTTCATTTGCCCGCAGCATGCCGGCCCAGGCCCACTTCTCCATCGACGAACCCGACAACCAGCGGCTGGCCAGCCTGTGCGGCGCCCTCGACGCGCACCTGCGCCTCATCGAGTCCGCCCTGGACGTGCGCATCAGCCGCCGCGGCAGCCACTTCACCCTCAGCGGCCAGGGGCAGGAGCCCGCCCGTGCCGCCAGCCTGCTCGGCCGCCTCTACCACGCCCACCGCCACCCGCTCAGCCCGGAGGACATCCAACTGGCCATCATCCAATCCCGCCACGACGATCCGGCAGACCCGCCCGTCACCGAAACGCTGCCACCGCAGTCTCCCGACAATCCCACCTTCCGCACCCGGCGCGGCGAGCTGCAGGGGCGCACCCCCAACCAGCGCAAGTACCTGAAGAACATCCTCGGGCACGACCTCACCTTCGGCATCGGCCCGGCCGGTACCGGCAAGACCTTCCTGGCAGTGGCCTGCGCCATCGATGCCCTGGACCGTGACCAGGTCGAGCGCATCATCCTCACCCGCCCGGCCGTGGAAGCCGGCGAGCGGCTGGGCTTCCTGCCCGGCGACCTCACCCAGAAGATCGACCCCTACCTGCGCCCGCTCTTCGACGCGCTCAACGAGCTGATGGGCCCCGAGCGCGTCGGCAAGCTCATCGAGCGCCAGCAGATCGAGATCGCTCCGCTGGCCTACATGCGTGGCCGCACGCTGTCCAACGCCTTCATCATCCTGGACGAGGCCCAGAACACCACGCCCGAGCAGATGAAGATGTTCCTCACCCGCATCGGCTTCGGCTCCAAGGCGGTCATCACCGGCGACATCACCCAGATCGACCTGCCCGCGCCCCGCAAGAGCGGTCTGGTGCAGGCCCAGCGCGTGCTGAAGAACGTCAAGGGCATCGCCTTCAACCGCTTCGAGTCCGGCGACGTGGTGCGTCACCCGCTGGTGGCCCGCATCGTCGAGGCCTACGAGAAGCACGTCGAGAACCGCAAGCGCACCGATGCCTGATTCCGACACGCCGCGCCGCGCCCGCCGCAACCCTGCCGTCAGCGCCGGAACCCCCAAGGCCGCAGCCACCCGAAGCGGCAGCCCTGTCGCTGACCCGCGTGCGCCCCACCGGCTTTCACTCCAGATCCAGTTCGACGACACGGTCGACCCGGCCGAGCTGCCCGCCTCCCGCCCGCAACTGCGCCGCTGGGTGCAGGCCGCCCTTGAAGCCGATGCCGAGCTGGTGCTGCGCTTCGTCGGCCGCGAGGAAAGCCGGCAGCTCAACCACCAGTACCGGGGCAAGGACAGATCCACCAACGTCCTGACCTTCGACTACGCGCACGAGCCGGTGGTGCAGGCCGACATCGTCATCTGCCTGCCGGTGCTGCAGGACGAGGCCCACACCCAGAACAAGCCGCTGCGCAACCACCTCGCCCACCTGGTCATCCACGGCGTGCTGCACGCCCATGGCATGGACCACCTCACCGACGAGGAAGCGGCCGAGATGGAGTCCCGCGAGATCGAACTGCTGCACCGGTTCCGCATCGACGACCCCTACCGTCTGCCGGACGACTGAAACGCCCATGCCTCGCTTCCTCGGCCGATTCCTGAAGAACCACCGGGCAACGCTGACCGCACTCGCTCTGGGCATCGCCCATGCCTTCACCTTCGCCCCCTGGGGCAGCGACTGGCTGGAACTGCTGGTACTGACCGGCTTTGCCGGCCTGCTGCTGTCGGCCATCGGGCAGCACGCCCAGCAGCACGGTCATGCACACCGACGCCCCCCTCCTGGCCCCTTCCGACTGGGCCTGCTGTTCGGCATCGGCTGGTTCACCGCCGGCATCGGCTGGGTCTACATCAGCATGCACCACTATGGCGGCGTGGCCGCCCCGCTGGCCGCACTGGCAACCCTGCTCTTTGCCACCTATCTGGCCCTGTATCCGGCGCTGGGCGCCTGGCTATGCAGCCGCCTGTGCCGACGGCAGCTTGATGCCACCCGGCACCTGTCCGCCTGGCGCTTCATCCTGGCCTTCGGCGGCGCCATCACGCTGGCCGAACTGGCCCGCGGCTGGGTCCTCACCGGCTTTCCCTGGCTGGGCATAGGCTATGCCCACGTCGAAGGTGCCCTGGCCGGACTGGCGCCGATAGGCGGTGTCTACCTGATCACGCTGGGCGCCGCACTCACCGCCGCCAGCCTGGCCGTGGCGGCCCACCGGCTGCTGGCTCACCTGCGCCATGTCCGTCGCAACAGCCTGGACACGCCCGAGAACCTGCGTCCGCAACGCAACCTGCGCACCTCACGCGCAGCCTCCGCACTGCCCTGCCTGCTGGCCGCCCTGGGCGTGATGGTGGTAGGCGGCGCCCTGCGCACCAAGCAATGGAGCCACCCCACCGGCAAGTCGATCTCGGTGAGCCTGCTGCAGGGCAACGTCCCGCAGCAGATGAAATTCGACCCGGGCCCTGCTGCCCTGGCTCGCCAGCAGTACCTGGAAATGATCGAGGCCAACCCCGCCGACCTGGTGCTGCTGCCTGAGACCGCCTGGACCACGCGCTGGGAGGCCACCGAGCCCGCACTGCAGCGACGCCTGCACCGTTTCCTGGCCAGCACCCACAGCACCGTGGCCCTGGGCCTGCCGCGTTTCGTCCAGGTCCACGAGAACAATCCCCGGGGTGCTCAAGCCAGCCGCTTCACGGGCGCCCCCACCGAAGCGCATGACAGCGAGGCCTCCGAGGCCGTTTCGGACACACCGCCCCCGCCGCCCGTCTGGCAGGTCAGCAACAGCGTGGAAGTCTTCACCGCCGACACCCTGCCCGATCCGCTCACGGCCGACACCCAGCACACGCCGGTCCGCTATCACTACGACAAGCGTCACCTGGTGCCCTTTGGCGAATTCATCCCCGAGGGCTTTCACTGGTTCATGACGCTCATGAACATCCCGCTCGGCGACCAGGCCCGCGGCCCCGCCCAGCAGCCCCTGCTGCCCATCAGCAGCCAGCGCATCGGCTTCAACATCTGCTATGAGGACATCTTCGGCGAAGAACTGCTCTCGCAGGTGAAAGGCACCCGCAACGGCAAGGGCACGTACACGGGCGGCGCCACCATACTGGCCAATCTCACCAACCTGGGCTGGTTCGGCAACTCCCATGCCCTGCCCCAGCACCTGCAGATCGCCCGCATGCGCGCGCTGGAAACCGCCCGGCCCATCATCCGCGCGACCAACACCGGCATGACAGCCGTCATCAGCGCCCGCGGCATCGTCCAGATCCGCTTGCGCCCGCACGAGACCGGCACGCTGAAGGCCACCCTGCAGGGACACACCGGCCTGACCCCCTACGTGCGCCTGGGCGGCAACGCCCCCGTGCTGGGCCTGTCGCTCGCCATGCTGGCCATCGGTACCCTGCCCTCCCGGCTCCGCTGGCCCGGCGCCGCTGCCCATCGGAAAAGGCGGCACCGCAGGCCCTGAGCAGGCCGGCCACGCCCTGGATCTCCTTCGGGAAATCCCCCACAGAGGCAATGCTGCGCCGCAACAAAACATGCGATCATTGCCTCCAGACATTTCAACCGGAGGAGATCCATGTCCAACCCCACGCCCCATGGCGCCCCACAGGGCCGTCTGGCCGGCAAGGTCAGCCTCATCACCGGCGCTGCCCAGGGCATCGGTGAGGCCACTGCCCTCAAGTTCGCTACTGAGGGCGCCATTGTCATCGTCTGCGACATCAACCCGACCGGCATCGAAGCCGTGGTGCAGCAGTGCCGTGCCCTGGGTGCAGAAGCCGAGGGCCATGTCATGGACGTCACCGACCGCGCGACCATCGACGCCGTCGTCGCCAAGGTCCAGGAAAGGCACGGCCGCATCGACGTGCTGGTCAACAACGCCGGCATCACGCAGGACGCCCGCCTCGTCAAGATGACCGAAGAGCAGTTCGACCGGGTCATCGACATCAACCTGCGTGGCGTCTTCCATTGCAGCCAGGCCGTTGCCCCCGGCATGATCGAGCGAAACAGCGGCGTCATCCTCAATGCCAGCTCCGTCGTCGGCCTGTACGGCAACTTCGGCCAGACCAACTATGCCGCCGCCAAGTTCGGCCTCATCGGCTTCACCAAGACCTGGAGCCGCGAACTGGGCCCGAAGGGCGTGCGCGTCAACGCCGTCGCCCCAGGCTTCATCGCCACGCCCATTCTCAATGCCATGCCCGAAAAGGTGCTGGACGGCATGAAGGCCCGCATCCCGATGGGCCGCCTGGGCAAGCCCGCCGAGATCGCCAACGTCTACGCCTTCCTGGCCAGCGACGAAGCCAGCTACATCAACGGCGAGGTCATCGAGGTCTCGGGCGGCATCTCGCTCTGACCAGCCTGCAGCGGAAGCGCCACAAGGCGCCCCCCGTCCAGGTCCCCCGTCACGGTCATGCTGCGCAGCACCTCCTGACGGGATCAGAATAGCGGGAACACTCCGACAAGGTCCTCGACCCACGCCCCATGTCGCAGGCTCATACCGCCTCCCCCCAGAACGCCACTACGGGCGAGCCCGCACCCTCGCGCACTGCCCGCATCCGCCACTTCCTGCACCAGCGCCTGCGCAAGACCCACCGCATCCCGCACAAGAGCCTGGAGTTCGCCTGCATGCTGGTCGGTGCCACGCTGGTGGCACTCACCTCGCTGGGCTTTGCGGAACTGGCCGATCTCGCCCTGGACTGGAATGCTCAGTGGACGGCCCGCCATCCGCTGGCCACCTGGATCATGCTGCCGCTGGGCCTGGCCGCCCTGGCCTGGTACACCCCGCGGCACGCCCCCTTCGTGGCCGGAAGTGGCATCCCGCAGGTCATCGCTGCCATCAGCCTGCCCTACGGCCCGCTCAAGAACCGGCTGGTCACGTTCTGGCAGACGCTCGCCAAGATTCCTCTCACACTGCTGGCCATGCTGATCGGCGCCTCGGTAGGCCGCGAAGGCCCCTCCGTGCAGGTCGGAGCAGCCGTCATGCTGGCCTGGGGCGATGTCTGCCGCCGCCACGGCATCGCCTTCCGGGGACTCACCGCCAACGAACTGATGGCCACCGGCGCCGCCGGCGGCCTGGCCGCAGCCTTCAACGCCCCACTGGCCGGCGTGGTCTTTGCCATCGAGGAACTGGGACGTGGCGTGGTGCTGCACTGGGGCCGGCGCGTCCTGCTGGGCGTGCTGGCCGCCGGCTTCATCCTCGTGGCCATCAAGGGCAACAACCCCTACTTTCCCCAATACGCCGGCGCCACCACCGTACCCGACATGACCCTGTGGGTGGGGCTCTGCGGCATCGTCTGCGGCGTGCTGGGCGGCATCTTCGCGCGGCTGCTCTTTCGCGGCGCAGCCAGCTGCGTGCCGGCCTTCCTGCGTGGCCCGGTGCGCCGCCACCCCGTCCTGCTGGCCATCGTCATGGGCCTGCTGCTGGCAGCCCTGGGCACCTGGACCCACGGCCAGACCTACGGCACCGGCTACCAGATGGTCACCCAGGCGCTGGACGGACACCCCATCGCGCCTCCCGAAACCGGCCTGGCCAAGCTGGCCGCCACCGTCTTCACGTACTGGACCGGCATCGCTGGCGGCATCTTCACCCCGGCACTCAGCACCGGCGCCGGCATCGGCAGCCACCTGGCCTCGCTCGCCGGCGGGATGGTGGACGAACGCCTGCTGGTGCTGCTGTGCATGTCCGCCTTCCTGGCCGGCGCCACCCAATCGCCCGTCACCGCCAGCGTCATCGTCATGGAAATGACCGGCAGCCAGCCCGTGCTCATCTGGTCCCTGATCGGCAGCCTGGTCGCTGCCCTGGTCTCGCGCCAGATCCACCCCCGCCCCTTCTACCACAGCGCCGCTGGCCGCTTCCGGCAGCGCATCCAGGAAGAAGGCCCCAGCCAGGAATCAGAACGCCCGAGGCCCCCGGAACCTGCTCCCAGACCTTGAGGCCCCAACCTCCGCCCCCCGATCCCGTATACTGGCCCGACACGCATCGGGCGCGGGCGCAGCACGGCTCTGCCTTCACGAGGTGACCTCCGAAGTGACCTCGGCCCAGACCATTCCAGGGAAACACCATGGACGACGCCATCATCGAGGTACTGGAGCAATACCACGCCCGCATGGAGCGCGAGAACCTCAGCTTCCCGGTCGCGGCCCCCGGCGGGCGCAACAGCGTCAACTTCCAGTCCATGCGGGCCATCGGTCCCGAGACCGGGCAGTTCCTCAACATCCTGGTCCACAGCCTCACCGCGCCACGCATCCTGGAACTAGGAACCTCCTTCGGCTACTCCGCCATCTGGCTGGCCGAAGCGGCACGCGCCACCGGTGGCCACCTCACCACCATCGAGATCGATCCCGAAAGATCCGCCCACGCCCTGGACATGAGCACCCAGGCCGGCCTCTCCCCCCTCGTCGACTTCCGGATCGGTGACGCCATCACCCTCATCGACAACACCCCCGGCCGATTCGACTTCGTCTTCGTCAACCTTCGGAAAGATCTCTATCTGCCCTGTCTGGAGGCCTTCCATTCACGGCTGGCCCCCGGCGCCGTCATCGTGGCCAACAACATCGTCCGTCCGGGTGGCCCCGAACTGGAAGCCTACGTCCAGGCAGTGCGCGCCAAACCCGGCATCAGCAGTACCCTGCTGCCCGTCGGCAGCGGCCTGGAGGTCAGCCGCTACCTGCCCTGACCCCGGCCCTGAAAACCCGCCCGTACACATCCCGGACATCCATTTCACAGCCAGGTTGTCAGATCAATCGTCACGCCCGTTCTGATAGGGAGGCATCAGTACCATAGCCGGACGCCAATCCCCGAGGTCGCCCGTCAAAAGGCCTCCTCCCGTCCGCATGATCTCGTTCGCCACCGACTTCGCGGTCGATCCTGCCCATGGCCCGGAAGACTTCCTGCGCGCCATCGCCTCCTGGCTTCTGGATGTCGAACGTACCGCCATTGCAGCCGAACAACTGCAGGCCTTGCACACCGAGACCTCATCCCGCATCAATACCGGCGGTGAACTGCTGCAGACCCTGATCGCTCGGCAGCCCGACACCACAGTGGCCGGCATCCGCTACAGCCGCCAGGAAGAGCACCTGACCTGGATCACCACCGTCGTCTTCTCCCGGCGGCTCAAGACCCGGGGAAATGATGCCGGAAATGCCGATCTCCCGGACATGGCCATCCCGGAAACGGATACCGCACCCGCAAGCGATGCATGGCTTGGCATCCGCATCGAGTGCACCTCCAGCCTGCCCCAGGCTCACCTGCCCGTCGACCGGGATCCCGCCATCGTCCCTACCCTGCTGAATGCCCTGGGCGGCGGCCTGGACGGCCCCCTGCGCGTCTCGAATCAGCCCCGACTGCTGGCCGGCCACGAACTCCCCCTGGCCGCCGACCTCATCCTGGGCGACAGCGACCATCGCCTGCCCATCGTCTACGTCAGCGCCTGTTTCCAGCCCGGCCACGCCATCGATCCCCGGCGCCTGGCATCCCGGCTGGCCGGACGGGCCCACGTGGTGGTCGAACCCGGCAACAGCTTCTCGCGCCAGCTCCAGGCGCTGGCCAAATCCACCAACGTCTACGGTGGCACGGTCGGCATCTACTGGCCCGAGGGCGGCGAGCCACGCCGCTTCTACCTGGGAACCCTCTATCAGACGGCCGCCGAGCTTGGTGACGCCATCCAGGAAGACCTCCACCGCACACTGCGGCAGCGTCGGCCACTGCCACGCTGCACCTGGGCCCACCTGCGAGAGCAGGTCTCGCAGAACACCATTGCCGCCCTGAAATCGGCCGGGTCGCTCTCCATCGACGACTGCATCCGCAGTTTTGGTGAGGAAATCGCCGCCAAGGAGCAGCTCCTGCAGGAAGCCGAGGAAGAGATCGAGCGACTGCGCCAGGAACTGCGCCAGCGCGAAATCCGTCCCGGCGATGACAACATCCTGCTGTCGCCAGGCACGGAGCGCAACTTCTACGACCAGGAGATCCTGGGCATCGTGCTGGATGCCCTGGCCGACGCCAGGAAGTACGTCCCCCCTGACAGCCGTCGCCACCACGTTCTCCAGTCCATCGTGGGCGCCAACCCTCTGCCCCACCGCACGGCCAACGCCCATCGCGACGCCCTGAAGAACCTGCTGCGCGGCACAAGCACCCTCGATGCACGCATCCGGCGCGGCCTGGAATCCATGGGCTTCCGGATCAGCAACGGCGGCAAGCACTACAAGCTGGTCTACCAGGAAGACGACCGATACACCTATACCCTGCCCAAGAGCGGCAGCGACCATCGCGGCGGCCTCAACGCCGCCAACGATATCGGCCGGCTGATGTTCTGACGTTCTAACGCTCCGATGTTCTGCCCAACGAGACGTTGTAGACGCGCTCTATCAGATTAATAGCTTTTCTCAATTGATTAATAAACAACAATTGATCTTTGCTTGATTTAACACAACCTGATCCACGCACGCCTTCCTATAGTGGGGCGGCCTGCCGGCCCCATCCGCCAGGTCTCGAGACCAACAACACTCAGGAGAAAGCCCCCCCATGAAGCCTCGCCTTCACATCAGCCTGCTGGCCGCTGCCAGCCTGCTGACTTTCGCGCTCGGCGCCCCCTGCCAGGCGGCCACCGAAGCCCCCTCGGCAGACAAGGCCACGTCCTACAGCGAAGAAGACAAGGATCTGCTCGATACCGCCCAGAGCCTCTTCCAGCCGCTGCCCGACGCAGCAGCCATGCAGAAGCTGCGCCCCTTCACCGACGCCCAGGTTCGTCTGGGCCAGTAACTGTGGTTCGAGCCCCGGCTGTCCCGTGGCAACTCCGTCAGCTGCAACTCCTGTCACAATCTGGCCACGGCGGGCGTGGACAACCTGCCCACCAGCGCTGGCCACAAGGGTCAGTTCGGCGCCCGCAACTCGCCCACGGCTCTCAACGCCGCCCTGCTGGGTCACCAGTTCTGGGATGGCCGTGCCGCTGACGTGGAAGAACAGGCAGGCGGTCCGCTCCTGAACCCCGTGGAAATGGCCAACATCGACGAGGCAGCCGTCGAGAAGAAGGTCGCCTCCATCCCCGAGTATCTGCCACTCTTCCAGAAGGCCTTCCCCGACAGCGGCAAGAACCCCGTGACGTTCAAGAACATCACGACGGCCATCGCCGCCTTCGAGCGCACGCTGCTCACCCCCTCGCCGTGGGACAAGTACCTGCAGGGTGACATCGGCGCCCTCACCGCCCAGCAGCGCAAGGGTCTGTCCGCCTTCATCGACAGCGGTTGCATCACCTGCCACAAGGGTGTCGGCCTGGGCGGAGACACCTTCCAGAAATTCGGCATGGTCAACGAACCCTACTGGAAGTACACCCAGTCGCCCAAGCAGGACGAAGGCCGCTTCGAAGTCACGAAGAAGGAAGACGACAAGTACTTCTTCCGGGGACCTGGCCTGCGCAACGTGGCCCGCACCTACCCCTACTTCCATGACGGCAGCGTCTGGGATCTGGATCAGGCCATCCGCGTGATGGCCCAGACCCAGCTTGGCCAGGAACTGGACAAGGAACAGGTGGCCGACATTGCAGCCTTCCTGCAGTCACTGTCCGGCCCGGTCCCTGAATCTGCCCGGATCATCCCCGAACTGCCCATCTCGGTGACGCAGACGCCGCATCCGGACAATCAGTAACACACAACGGGGCTCACCCGGGCACCTCAGGCAATGCGGCCCAGAACCTCTGCGGCCGCCAGCACCTGACCGGCCGACGCCCCACGATGCAGTGTGCCGGCACACGGTGCCGTCACCTGCATCTCCATCTTCATCGCTTCCATCACCGCCACCAGCTGACCCTCGGCCACGGTTTCACCTTCCTCAGCCTTCCAGGCCAGCAGCGTGCCGGCCATCGGTGCGGCAATCTCGCCCGCCTGCACGGCCGCCATCGGCACCCCTGCGCCCGACGAAGCCCCCGGCCGCCCCAGGCCCCCTCCCGCAGCGGAGCCATCCTGCGGCAGCACCTGGCCCACCGCCGCCAGCGCCCCCAGCAGCTGCTCGGGCAGCCCCAGCATCACCCGCCGGCCATCCAGCTCCACCGGCATGCGCAGCAGCGACATCGTGCCCAGCGGCGCCGGCCGTACCGACGCTTGCAGGTCATCGGCAAACTCGGTCTCGATCCAGCGGGTGTGCACGTGAAAGCCCCCGCCGCCCACCGCCACGAAGGCCGGCGCCTCCAGCACCGCCCGGTGAAAGGGCAGCACGCTGGGCACCCCTTCGATCTCGAACTCGGCCAGCGCACGCCGCGCCCGCATCAGCACCTGCTCGCGGCTGTCCCCATGCACGATGAGCTTGGCCATCATCGAATCGAACTGCCCGGCTACCACCGATCCGGTCTCCACCCCACTGTCGATCCGGACGCCCGGACCTGACGGCGGGGAGAACCGCTGGATGCGCCCCGGCATCGGCAGGAACCCTCGCCCCACATCCTCCGCATTGATGCGGAACTCCATGGCATGCCCCATCGGTTGCGGCGTCTGGCGGATGGACAGCGGCAGCCCGTCGGCCACCCGAAGCTGCTCCACCACCAGATCGATGCCGGCCGTCAGCTCCGTCACCGGATGCTCGACCTGCAACCGCGTGTTCACCTCCAGGAAGGAAATGGTGCCGTTGCGGCTCACCAGAAACTCCACCGTACCCGCGCCCACATAGCCGGCCTGTGCACAGATGTCATGCGCGGCCCGATGGATGCGCTCACGCTGCGCGTCCGTCAGGAACGGCGCAGGCGCCTCTTCCACCAGCTTCTGGTTGCGACGCTGCAGCGAACAGTCCCGCGTGCCCAGCACCACCACATGGCCATGCGTGTCGGCCATCACCTGCGCTTCCACGTGGCGCGGCTGATCCAGATACTGCTCCACGAAGCACTCGCCCCGACCGAAGGCCGTGGTCGCCTCACGCACCGCCGACGCATACAACTCGGCCACCTCATCCATCTGCCAGGCCACCTTCAGCCCCCGGCCTCCACCGCCGAACGCCGCCTTGATGGCAATGGGCAACCCATGCTCACGCGCAAACGTCAGCACCTCATCGACGCTCTCCACCGGACCGGGGGTGCCCGCCACCAGCGGTGCCCCCACCGATGCCGCAATGCGCCGCGCCGCCACCTTGTCGCCCAGCTGCGCAATGGTCTCGGGTCTGGGACCGATCCACACCAGCCCGGCATCAATCACCGCCTGCGCGAACCCGGCGTTCTCCGACAGGAAGCCATAGCCCGGATGCACCGCATCGGCCCCGCAGCGCCGCGCAATCTCCAGCAGCTTGCCCACGTTCAGGTAGGTATCGGCCGGACGCTCACCCTGCAGGGCGAAAGCCTCATCCGCCAGGCGCACATGCAGCGCATCCCGATCCGCATCGGCATACACCGCCACGCTCTGCACGCCATAATCGGCACATGCACGGATGACGCGCACCGCAATCTCACCGCGGTTGGCAATCAGGACTTTCTTGATCATCACTTTTCCCTCGTCAGGCGCCCGAGTCCATCAGACGCCTCCATTCTGTACGCCCCAGTCTCCCGGCCTTCCGTCCGGCATTCCGTCTGACCTTCTGCATGCCCCGTCACCTGCCTGTCCCTATGGCAGACCTTCCCGAGCGCCGCCTCCCGGAAATGAGGACTTCCGCTTTCTGTCCTCATGCACCGGCCCCCTCCAGCGGAATCTCCGCAAACGGTGCCATCACCTTGAAGCGCACGAAGACTCCCGGTGGCAGCTGCGCTGCCAGATCCAGATGATGCGGTGCCAAACAGCCGATCACCGGATAGCCCCCGGTCAGCGGATGATCCGCCATGAACAGCACCGGCTGCCCATTGGCCGGCACCTGCAACGCCCCCAGCGCCGTGCCTTCGGAGGGCAATTCCCTGCCCTGAAAACCGGCAGCACGCTGCAGGGGCTTCTCACCCAGCAGTCGCAGTCCCACCCGGTTGGATTGCTGCGTCACCTGCCAGCACTGCTGCTGCAGCAACTCCAGTGATTCATCATCAAACCAGTCTGTGCGCGGCCCCAGCACCAGATCCAGCACGATGGCATGACGCCGAACCGCATCCGCGTCACGGAGATCCGGCTGCACGGAATCAGGCAGATGCGGCAGCAGCGTCTCCAGCTTCGCCATGCCCGCCTCGGCCGCATCCACCGCCCCCCGAATGCGCTGGCCTACCGCCAGCCCCTGGCCCACGCGCAGCGGCTCCGGGCCCACGCCCGCCAGCGTGTCGGTGGCACTGCTGCCCAGCACGGGCACCACGTCAAAGCCGCCGCGTACCGCCAGATAGCTGCGCAGGCCCCGTTCGGGCGCGCCCACCGTCAGCACGTCACCCGGCTCCATGGCCAGCGGCACATGGCGTTCGGCAGGCAGCGGCACGCCCGACGCATCCTTCAGATCCAGCGGCCCGGTCGCCCCCGTCACCGCCACCACCGTCCGGGCCAGAGCCCGCAGCGCAAAGCCGCCATGCAGCAGCTCGATGACCGTGGCATCGGCCTCGTTGCCCAGCAACTGATTGGCCACGCGAAACGCCGTGGCATCCAGCGCCCCGGACGCCGACACGCCCTGGCGTGCCTGCCCCGGACGACCGGCATCCTGGAAAAGCGCCTGCAGGCCGGTCGCCACCACCTCGAAGACATGCGCCACGGCCTTCTCATCGCCGGCACGGCAGGCACTCTGCCCATCACCTCCGGCATCATCCGCTACCGCCGCGGAACCGGCACGCATCGAGCCCCCGCAATGGGAGTCATCTTCGGCAGCGGCCGTCAGGCAACCGCCAATCACCAGTGCACTCCGCTGCTGCACGACCTCGCGCTGCAGCGCCTCGCCTTCCTCGGTCGCCACATCCACGAACTGCACGCGCTGCCCCGGCTGCAGCAGCGCCGGCGGTGTACGCGCCAGATCCCACATCGGCACGTCGGTGGTACCAATGAGCTGCCACCCCCCGGGCGTGGCACGCGGGTACACGGCACTGAAGGTACCGGCCAGCCCGACCGAGCCCGCCGGAATGCGCGTGCGCGGGCTGGCGCGACGCGGCACGTTGAATACCGGATCGCCCCCTGACAAATAGGCAAAGCCCGGTGCAAAGCCGGTAAACGCCACCTGCCAGACAGAAGCCGCGTGGCGCCGCACCAGCTCGTCCACCGACAGCCCCAGATGATCGGCCATCTCGACCAGATCCTCGCCGTCGTAGCGGACCGGAATGCGCACCAGCGTTCCCTGCCGCGCCTGCCCCTGCCTGCCCTGCCGTGCAGCAATGCCGGCCACCAGTCTGGGCAGCGGACACACCCACGGCAGGAAATGCACCAGGATGGTTCGCGCCGCCGGGACCAGTTCGGTCACACCCTCGATCGGATCCGCCTCCAGTGCATCGAAGAGCGCCAGGGTTTCATCCAGATCGGCCAGCTCCACCAGGATGGCATCGAGATTGACGGGCAACAGACGCATGTGCACTTCCTCTTCTCGTTTTCCCGATCAGGCAAACGGTGCCAGCGTCACGCCCGCATCAGCCAGAACGCGACGCACCGCGCGTGCCATGGCCACCGCATCGGGACTGTCGCCATGCACGCAGATCGAATCCGCCTCCACCTTCGCCAGGCTGCCGTCGACGGCTTCCACCACACCCTCGCGCACCAGCCGCAGCATCCGCGCAGCCACCTGATCGGCATCGTGCAGCACCGCACCGGGCTCGCGCCGTGATACCAGCGTCCCTTCCGGCGTATAGCCCCGGTCTGCAAAGGCCTCGGCCACCACCGTCAGCCCCGCCTCACGCGCCCAGCCCGCCAGCGGCGAACCCGCCAGCACCACCAGCGCCAGTCGATCATCCGCTGCCTTCACGGCCTCGATCACATCGGTGGCCTGCCGCCGGTCATGCGCAATGGTGTTGTAGAGCGCACCGTGCGGCTTCACGTAGCGCACCTGCGTGCCTGCCACGCGCGCCAGCGCCTGCAATGCCCCGATCTGGTAGATCACCCCTGCCCGCAGATCGGCCGACGCCACGTCCATGTTGCGCCGCCCGAAACCGGAAAGATCCGGATAGGCCACGTGCGCCCCGATGCTCACGCCACGTCGTGCGGCCTCGCGCAGCGTCTGCAGGATGCCCGCCGGGTCGCCGGCATGAAAGCCGCAGGCCACATTGGCACTGGTGACGATCTCCAGCATCGCTGCATCATCACCCATCGTCCAGGCGCCAAAACTCTCGCCCAAGTCACTGTTCAGGTCGATTCTTGCCATGAGAAGTCTCCAGGGTTCGTTGCGCCGTATCCGTCAGTCGTCACGCAGCCAGCAGCCGGAAGATCGGCCCGACCGACACGCCCCCCATGTACCAAGTCAGCACACACACGGCCGTGCCCAGCACCAGCAGCCATTTCGGGTAAGGGACGCCACCCAGCAGGTCGGCGCGACGCCAGCCGATGATCATAAAGATCGTCATGCCCAGCGGCAGGATCAGACCGTTGAAGCCGCCGGCAAACACCAGCAACGCTGCCGGAGCAGTTCCCATCAGCAGGAACACGACCAGCGAGACCGCGATGAACACCACCGTGGCCCGATTGCGCGCCCGTTCGGAAATGTCGCTCTTGAAAGCCGAAAGGAACGACATCGACGTGTAGGCCGCCCCGATCACACTGGTAATGGCTGCCGCCCACAACACCAGCCCGAAGACCCGCAGCCCGAACTCGCCCGCTGCAGCCTGGAAGGCCTGCGCCGCCGGATTGGCCCCCTTGCCCGACACGTCGATGACCACGCCGCTGGACACCACGCCCAGAATGGCCAGGAACAGCAGAAAACGCATCACCCCGGTCACGGCAATGCCATTGAGCGCCCCGGCCGTGACGGCACCCAGGTTCTCGGCCCCCACCGTGCCCCGGTCCAGCAGCCGGTGTGCACCGGCATAGGTGATGTAGCCACCCACCGTGCCGCCCACGATCGTGGTGATGGCCGTCCAGTCCACCAGCTGCGGCACCACCATCTGCTGCAGCGCCTCACCCACCGGCGGGCCCGACACGAAAGCCACATAGGCCGTCATCGCAATCATCAGCAGACCCAGCCAGATGATCAGCCGATCCACAGCTGCCCCAGCCCGGCTGGACGCAAAGATGCCCACGGCCAGCGCCGCACTGATCAGCCCGCCCCACTTCGCAGGCAGCCCCAGCAGTGCCGACAGGCCCAGACCAGCGCCGGCAATGTTGCCGACGTTGAACACCAGCCCGCCGAAGATGACCAGCAGCGCCAGCACATGGCCACTGCCTGGCAGCGCCGCATTGGCCAGCGCCGACGCATTGCGCCGCGACAGCGCAATCATGCGCCAGACATTGAGCTGCACCACGAAGTCGATGAGGACCGACGCCAGAATGCCGAAGGCGAAGGCTGCACCCAGTTTCGTGGTGAAGGTTGCCGTCTGGGTGATGAACCCCGGGCCAATGGCCGACGTGGCCATCAGGAAGATGGCGGCGATGATCGACGAGCGGCGCGACTTCACGAAATCGGCCCCGGAAGAAGACGGCGCGGGTGTGGCAACCTGATTCATGATTGAAGGAGAGGAGAAGATTTCCCCGGAGTGTACCCACCCGACGGGCTACGGGTTTTCCCGGGGACTTATCATCGTCCCATTGCCCTGCGGCATCCCGACCGTCCCAGGCAGCCCTTTCACCCATCCGGAGTCCCTCATGCACCTGCTCATCCAGCGCGTCGCCCAGGCCAGCGTCCAGATCGACAGCCAGATCCATGGCAGCATCGGTCCAGGGCTGCTTGCCTTCATCTGCGCAGAACCCGCCGACACCACGGAGACCGTCTACAAGGCCGTGGCCAAGCTGCTGAAACTGCGCATCTTTGCCGACGAGGCCGGCCGGATGAACCGCAGCGTGCAGGACGTGGGTGGCGGCCTGCTCATCGTCAGCCAGTTCACACTGGCTGCCGATACCCGGCAGGGCAATCGGCCCAGCTTCATCGGCGCCGCCCCGCCTGCTCAGGGTGAAGCGCTGTATGATGCCTTCGTGACGGAAGCACGCCGCCTGCACCCCGACGTGGCCACCGGCCGCTTCGGAGCCAACATGCAGGTGGCACTCGTCAACGACGGCCCGGTCACGATCCCGATGCGGCTTTAGTAGTCCATGACGGCGCACCAGACGCTCCGGCCACGGCCCGGCCACGGTCCGGATGCGCTTTTCGCCGACGACTTGCCTACGTCGCCGTGAGCAGACAAGATCCACGACGCCCGCCCCGCATCCAACATGAAGAGGAGACCCCCATGAACGCCCCCGCCCCGTTTTCCCAGCTCCTGCGCGCCGAATGCCAGGAAGACTGGCAGGCCGCCATCCAGCACCGCTTCGTCGACGAGATCTTTGCCGGCACGCTCGCCAACGAGCACCTGCGCCACTACTTGGTACAGGACTACCAGTTCGTCGACCGCTTCGTCGCCCTGCTGGGCGCAGCCATCGCATCGGCCGACCAGTACGCAGCGCGCGTGCGCTTCTCGCAGTTCGCCGCCATGATCACCAGCGACGAGAACACGTATTTTCAGCGCTGCTTCGACCTGCTGCGCGTGCCCGCCATCGAGCGCAGCACGCCCACACTGGACGACGTCACCCTGCAGTTCCAGGAGCTGATGCACGAAGCAGCCGAAACCCGTCGCTATGCCAGTGCGCTGGCCGTGCTTTGCGTGGCCGAAGGCCTGTACCTGGAGTGGGCCGACCAGCCAGGACGTGCCCTGCCACCCGAATTCCAGCACGCCGAATGGATCACGCTGCACGCCAACGACTTCTTCCGCGATTTCGTGGCCTGGCTGCGCAGCGAGCTGGATCGTGTCGGCGCAACCATCCCCGTCGAACAGCAGGACGAGGCACGCCGCTTCTTCCATCGCGCCGTGGCCTTGGAAAGAGCCTTCTTCGACGCGGTCTATACTGAACGCTGAATCCGGGAAAGAAACCCACCACACCTGATGCCTGCCGGTTGCCACGGACTGCAGATTCACGCAGGCTCCCCCAGGCAGCATACCGCCCCGGAACAAGGAGGCCCCCATGTCCCAGCCCGCCCCCGTCATCCAGACCCGTCGTGTCTACGCCCCAGCGCTTGCCGGAGAAGGCACCCGCGTACTGGTCGACAGGCTCTGGCCCCGGGGCATGAAGAAGGAAGACGCCCCCTTCCAGCTCTGGATCAAGGACGTGGCGCCCAGCAACACGTTGCGTCAGTGGTTCGGCCATGCCCCCGAGCGCTGGCCGGAATTTCGCAAGCAGTACGAAACCGAACTTTCCGCCAACCTGTCAGCCTTGCAACCGCTCCTGGACATTGCCCGACAGGGACCGCTCACCCTGCTGTACGCCGCCCACGACGAGACCCACAACAACGCCGTGGTGCTGGCCGAGTATCTGCAGCACCTGCTTTCCCCTCGCAAGTCTGACTGACGTAAGGCCCCCCATGCCCCGATTCGCCGCCAACCTCTCCTTCCTGTACACCGACCTGCCCTTCCCGGAACGCTTTGCCGCCGCCGCCCGGGACGGCTTTCGGGCTGTGGAATACCTGTTCCCCTATGAGCATGAGGCGGAAACGCTGGCCCGCCTGCTGAAGGAAAACGGCCTGCAGCAGGCACTCTTCAATGCTCCGCCCGGCAACTGGGAAGCGGGTGAACGTGGTCTGGCGGCCCTGCCCGGCCGCGAAGCGGAATTCCTGCAAGGCATTGAGCGCGCCCTGCAATACGCCCGAACGCTGCACTGCCCGCGCATCCATGTCATGGCAGGCCTGAAACCCGTCACCGCAGACACCCTGGCGTGCTGGCAGCAGAACCTGCAGCGGGCCACCACCCTGGCCGCTCAGGCGGGCGTGCAGATTCTCATCGAACCCATCAACAGCCGGGACATGCCGGGCTACCTGCTGGATTCACTGGACACGGCCGAGGCCCTGCTGGAACACAACCCCGCACTGAAGCTGCAGCTGGACCTCTACCACTTGCAGATCATCCGGGGCGATCTCTCCGTGCTGCTGCACCGCCTCATTCCCACGGGGCGTGTCGGCCACATCCAGATTGCCGGCGTGCCCGACCGCCACGAACCTGACATCGGAGAAGTGAACTACCCTCACCTCTTCCGTCTGCTCGATGACCTGGGCTACGACGGCTGGATCGGCTGCGAATACCGCCCCGCCCGAGGCCAGGCGCCCCATGCCACCCACGATGGACTGGGGTGGATGAAGGCCTGGCTGTAACTGAGCCTGCACCGGATCAGGTGGCCGCAGCGCCCCACTCCACCACCACCGGCGTATGGTCGCTGGGCTTTTCCAGCTTGCGCGGCCCCTTGTCGATCCAGCAGCGCCCCACCATCGGCTTCAGCTCGTCCGACACCAGAATCAGGTCAATGCGCAGTCCCGCATTGCGCCGAAAACCCAGCGCCCGGTAGTCCCACCAGCTGAACAGCTTCGGCGGCTGCTCGAACAGCCGGAACGCATCATGCAGCCCCAGCGCCAGCAGCCCCTGCAGGGCCTCTCGCTCCGGACCCGACACCAGAATGCCATCGGCCCACACCGCCGGATCATGCACATCCGCATCCGCCGGCGCAATGTTGAAATCCCCGGCCAGAATCACCCCCGTATCCGGCTCCTCCCGTCGCAGCTGCGCAATCCACTCCTGCAGCGACGCAATCCAGCCCAGCTTGTAGACATACTTCTCGCTGCCCACCGCCTGCCCATTCGGGAAATACGCCCCGATCACCCGCACCGGCCCCGCCGCCGTCTGGAACCGTGCCGACACCAGCCGCCGCTGCACATCCTCATAAAGTGGATTGTTCAGCTGCACCCCATCCGGCACATACCCCGCCTCCTTCCGATACAGCAGCGCCACCCCGTTGTACGTCGGCTGCCCGGTAAAGATCACCCCATACCCCGCCGCCTCGATCTCGTCCTTCGGAAACTTGTCATCCGTCAGCTTCGTTTCCTGCAGACACAGGAAATCCACCGGATTGGCCGCCAGCCAGTCCAGCACATGCTGCAGACGCATCTTCAACGAATTGACATTCCATGTCGCCAACTGCATTCAGGCGCTCCTTAAATCCACTCAAGAAAATAGAAAAGAATCACGAAACCTGGCCCGCCCCTCGTAAGCCCCAAGGAGTCGGGCCGCAGAAGTATCCACCGACAGATCAGATGCTGGAACCCAACTTTCCAACCCGCAGGCCGCAAGGAGCCGGGGCGCGGAGGTATCTGCCGACGAATCCCACCGCTTGCGGTTGTGAGGAGGTAGATGCCGCAGTGCCCCGGCTCCGTCCATGCAAGAACGGACCCCACCTCGCAGCCCCCCCCTCCCGCAAAACAGAAGCCCGATCCAGCCATCACTCCCCCGGATACACCAACCCCCACTGCCGCCGCACCTCCGTCAGCACCGACATCACATCCCGGCTCAGCGTCAGCTGCCGCACCTCATCATCCGGCATCGGCGTCTCCACACCCGCCTCCCGCAGCGATGGCGGCACCCCGTCGCCCTCACCCTGGCGAGTGTCAAGGTAATGCTGCATGTCCGCCACCTCGTAACACAGCGCATCCTCGCGCCGGCCCACGCGGATCGTTTCCGAACGCGCCTCGTCCATCCAGTGCACCGTCGCCTCGTCGGCGCGCGGATACTCATTGATCTCGATATAGCCCTTCTCGCACACCACCACGCCCCGCTTGGGCTGCTTGGCCCGCAGGCTCAGCGCCATCACCACCAGCTGGTTCCGGTCGTTCTTCAGGATGATGCCCGACTGATCATCCACACCCGTTGGCGCCATCTCCACCGTGGTCAGCACCTGGTGCGGTGCCGAATCCAGGAACCAGCGTGCAAAGGCCGTGGCATAGACGCCGATGTCCAGCAGCGCCCCGCCAGCCAGATCCCGGCTGAAGAAGCGGCTCTGCGAATCCAGCACCCGCCAGCTGCCGAAGTTCACCTGCACCAGCCGCACCCTGCCCAGCGCCCCGGAATCCACAAGCGCCCGCAGCCGTCGGTACAGCGGCATGTGATAGATGGTCATCGCCTCGGCCACCACCACGCCCTGAGCGCGCGCCAGCAGCACCACCTCGGCCAGCTGCCGGGCGTTCAGCGTGATGGCCTTCTCGCACAGCACGTGCTTGCCGGCCTGAACGGCTGCCTTCATCCAGGCGTGGTGGGAGTCGTGCGGCGAGGCGATGTAGATCACGTCCAGGTCCGGATCCTGCAGCATGGCCTCGGGGCTGGCATGCACCCGGTCGATGCCGTAGCGCCCGGCCAGGGCCCGAGCCGTTTCCTCGCGGCGGCTGGCAATGGCCTGGATGCCCCCGTTGACGGCCTGCAGCGCCGCCGCCATGCCATTGGCCGCCGCCCCTGCGCCCAGAATGCCCCAGCGCCACGATCCCTGTGTCATGTCCGATGTCCTCCTGCAGGAAGGCCACGACCGGCCGACCCGACCGTCGTGGCGAAAGATGGATCCTCGTGATTCTGCCTGAAGCACCCCCTCCGGCGAGATAGAATCACCCCCGACCGTGATGGGGCCCGCCCCGGCGCCCGATCACCAACCCTGGATCAAACACCCCATGCTGACCTTCCAACAGATCATCCTGCGCCTGCAGGAATACTGGGACAAACAGGGCTGCGCCCTGCTGCAGCCCTACGACATGGAAGTGGGCGCCGGTACCTTCCATACCGCCACCTTCCTGCGGGCCATCGGCCCCGAGCCCTGGCGCGCGGCCTACGTGCAGCCCTCGCGCCGTCCCAAGGATGGCCGCTACGGCGAGAACCCCAACCGCCTGCAGCATTACTACCAGTACCAGGTGGTGCTCAAGCCCGCGCCCCCCGACATCCTGGACCTGTACCTGGGATCGCTGAAGGCCCTGGGGCTCGACCCGCAGGCCAACGACATCCGCTTCGTCGAGGACGACTGGGAATCGCCCACGCTGGGCGCCTGGGGTCTGGGCTGGGAAGTCTGGCTCAACGGCATGGAGGTCACGCAGTTCACCTACTTCCAGGAAGTGGGCTCGCTCAAGTGCCTGCCCACCACCGGCGAGATCACCTACGGTCTGGAACGGCTGGCCATGTACCTGCAGAAGGTCGAGAACCTCTTCGACCTGCAGTGGGCACCCGGCATCACCTACCGTGACGTGTTCCACCAGAACGAGGTCGAGCAGTCCACCTACAACTTCACCCTGGCCGACACGAAGATGCTGTTCGCGCACTTCGACGACTACGAACGCGAGGCGCGCAACCTCATCGAGGCCAAGCTGGCGCTGCCCGCCTACGAGATGGTCATGAAGTGCTCGCACACCTTCAACCTGCTGGATGCGCGCGGCGCCATTTCCGTCACGGAACGGGCCGCCTACATCGGCCGGGTGCGTGCGCTGGCCCGTGGCGTGGCGCAGGCCTACTACGAATCGCGTGAGCGACTGGGTTTCCCGATGATCACCGCCGAAGACCACGCCAAGCTGGGAGCACGTCCATGAACCAGGCCACGAACCACCCCGCCCTGCTGGTCGAGCTGCTGACCGAAGAGCTGCCGCCGCACGCCCTCACCCGGCTGGCCGACAGCTTCGCCCAAGGCATCCGCACGCGGCTGGCCACCCGCCAGCTGCTGACCAACGAAGACGCTCACCCCGACATCTACGCCACCCCGCGACGGCTGGCCGTGCGCCTGCCCGGCGTTCGCGCCCAGGCCGATGCCCGCGAGATCCAGATCAAGGGGCCGTCGGTGGCCGTGGGCCTGGATGCCCAGGGCCAGCCCACCATGGCCCTGATCAAGTGGGCCGAGAAACAGGGCGCCGAGGTCTCGGCACTCACCCGTGGCCACGACGGCAAGCAGGACGTCTTCTACTGGAGCAGCACCCAGCCCGGTGCCGTGCTGGCCGATGTCATCGGCGAGATCATCGTCGAGACCCTGGCGCAGCTGCCCATTCCCAAGTTCATGACCTACCAGCTGGCCGACGGACTCACCACCGTCAGCTTCGTGCGTCCGGCCCACCGGCTGGTGGTACTGCACGGCGACACTGTGCTGCCCTGCACGATACTGGGGTTGGCAGCCGACCGCATCACCGATGGCCACCGCTTCCTGTCCAGCGGCCCCATCACGCTGGAAAACGCCGACAGCTACGCCCGTCAGCTGCGCGAGCAGGGCCATGTGGAACCCGAATATCAGGCGCGCCGCGTGATGATCGCCAACGAGCTGGCCCACTCCAGCCAACAGAATGGCGGCATCCTGGCCGTCAACGACGAGGAGCAGCAGCAGGTCACGGCCCTGCTGGACGAAGTGGCGGCACTGGTGGAATGGCCGGCCGTCTACACCGGCCAGTTCGACCCGGCCTTCCTGGCCGTGCCGCAGGAATGCCTGATTCTCAGCATGCGCACCAACCAGCGCTATTTCCCGCTGTTCGAGACCAACGGCAAGCTGAAGAACCAGTTCCTGATCGTCTCCAACATGCGCATCGACGATCCGTCCGGCATCATCGACGGCAACGAGCGCGTGGTGCGCCCGCGCCTGGCCGATGCCCAGTTCTTCTTCGACCAGGACCGGCGCGAAACGCTAGCCTCGCGGCTGCCGCAGCTGGCCCAGGTGGTCTACCACGCCCGGCTGGGCACCCAGGCCGAGCGCAGCGAGCGCATCCGCCGGCTGGCAGCGGCCCTGGCACCCGCCACGGGCGCCTCGGTGGCCGATGCCGAACGGGCCGCGCAGCTGGCCAAGACCGACCTGCTCACCGGCATGGTGGGCGAGTTCCCCGAGCTGCAAGGCACCATGGGCCGCTACTATGCGCGGCACGACGGTGAGAGCGAAGCCGTGGCCGATGCCATCGCCGAGCACTACCAGCCGCGCTTTGCCGGCGATGCCCTGCCCGCCTCGCCCACCGGCCTGGCGCTGGCACTGGCCGACAAGCTGGAAACGCTCGCCGGCATCTGGGGCATCGGTCAGCGCCCCACCGGCGACAAGGACCCGTTCGCACTGCGCCGGCATGCGCTGGGCGTCGTGCGCATCCTGATCGAAGGCAAGCTCACCCTGTCGCTGCCGGCCCTGCTGGAACAGGCGTTCTCGGTGTTCGACAAGCTGCCCGCCCCCGCTGCTGCCGACACCGAGCCTTCCGACAAGGCCGCTGCAACCGGCAAGAAAGGTCGCAAGGAAGCTGTACCGCAACCCTTCACGGCCGATGTGCCGGGCCTCTCCGCCTTCGTCGCCGACCGACTGCGCAGCTACCTGCGTGACCGGGGCTTTGCCGGCACCGACATCGAGGCCGTGCTGGCCACCGGTCTGGATCGGCTGGACCTGCTGGAAGCCCGACTGGCTGCCCTGGCCGCCTTCCGCCGCCTGCCCGCCTTCGAGTCGCTCACCGCGGCCAACAAGCGCATCGGCAACATCCTGCGCAAGTCGGCCGGTGAAGGTGCAGCAGACGACAAGGCATCCGTGGATCCTGCCCTGCTGAAGGAAGCGGCCGAGCGCGATCTGAACGACGCTCTGGTCAAGCTGCAGCCCCAGGTGCAGGCCCACCTGCAGCAGCAGGACTTCACCGCCGCCCTGCAGGCGCTGGCGGCGCTGCAGGCACCCGTGGATGCCTTCTTCGAGCAGGTGATGGTGAACGCCGAGGATCCGGCGCTGCGCCGCAACCGCCTGGCACTGCTGGGTGGTCTGCATGCGCTGATGAACCGAGTCGCCGACCTGTCGCAACTGTAAGAAGGACCCGATCATGCTTGCCGCCATCCGCTCGGTGCTGTTCATCCTGATCATGGCCATCACCGTCACGATCTATGCCACCGCCACCGTGCTGTGCTTCTTCCTGCCGGTGAAGGTGCGCTATGCCATCGCTTCCAGCTGGCCACGCCTGATGCTGCAGGTGGGCCGCTGGCTGTGCGGCATGCGCTGGCGGGTCATCGGCACCGAGAACCTGCCCGACGGGCCGGCCATCGTGCTGGGCAAGCATCAGTCCACCTGGGAAACCTTCTTCCTGCTGTGCCACATGCCGCGTCCGGCAGCTTTCGTCTTCAAGCGAGAGCTGCTGTTCATCCCGTTCTTCGGCTGGGCCATAGGCATGCTGGACATGATGCACATCGACCGCCGCCATGGCCGGCGCGCCTTTGAATACATCGTCAAGAGCGCCGGCAAGCAGCTGCACAAATACGGTCGCTGGATCGTCATGTTCCCGGAAGGCACGCGCTCGAAGCCCGGTCAGCAGCAGCCCTACAAGTCGGGCGGCGCCCGGCTGGCGCTGAAGAACGACACGCCCATCGTGCCGGTAGCCGTCAATTCCGGTCGCTGCTGGCCCAAGAAGCCCTTCATCAAGCAGCCAGGCCTGATCACCGTCTCGTGGGGGCCGGTCATTTCGGTGACGGGCAAGACGTCCGAGCAGCTCAACCAGGAAGTCGAGCTGTGGATCGAGACCGAGATGCGCCGCATCGACCCGGACAGCTACCCACCAGGTGACGTGCCGCCCATTGCACGGGAACTCGCCGAGGCCGCCCGGAAGAAGGCGTCCGCTGCGCATGACGTCCAGGGTGAAGCGTCCACCGTCGCCGGGCCGACAACCGACAACGCAGCTGTTGCCGGACAGCCCCGCGCAGAAGGCAGCCCATCGGCTTGAGAAGACCTCGCCACACCCCCACCTGTACAGGGCGCTCCATTGATGAGCGCCCTTTTTCCATCCGAGGAACGATTCATCCGTGGGCCTTTTCTCCCTGGGAAAATCCCCCTTTCCCAACCCCTTCCAGCGCCAGCCAACTGCCCAGCCACGGCATGAGGACGCCCCCGTCACGCCTCGTTCGCTGGTGCTCTCGGCCCATGGCCAGACGCAGCGAGTCACGTATCGCGTGCGACGCTCGGCGCGTGCACGGCGCGTGGGCCTGCGGATCGACGCCGAAGGGCTGGAAGTGGTGCTGCCGCAGCGTGCACGACTGGACCAGACGGCCATCGAGCACACCATCCGTGAACACGAGGCATGGATCGTGCAGAAGCTGGCGCTCTGGCAGCAGCGCGCCTTGGCCCGCGAAGCAAGACGCCCCTGCTACACCGACGGCGGCATCATCCCGCTGCTGGGTGAGCCCATCACGCTGCGCACGCTTCCGCACAGCGGGCACCGACGCAGTCAGGTGCGACAGATGGGGGCCGAGCTGTGGATCAGCGGCCCAGCAGCCCACGACGATGCGCTACTGAAGGCGGCCGTGCACGCCTGGCTGAAGAAATTTGCGGCCGAGCTTTTTCACGAACGGATGCAGCCCTTCGTGCAGAAGCTGGGCCGCGCCCCCAGCCGCGTGAGTCTGAACGCCGCCCGCACCCGCTGGGGCAGCTGCAGCCGCGACGGCAGCATCCGTCTCAACTGGCGGCTGGTGCAGTATGCCCCCGAGCTGATCGACTACGTGATTGCCCACGAGCTGGCCCACCTGACGGAACTGAACCACAGCCCCCGCTTCTGGGCACAGCTGGAAGCACTGATGCCCGACTACCGCCAGTGGCAGCGCCAGCTGGCCGACACGCCGGATGCGCTGGTGGAGTGAATCATCCGGCCGCAGGCGCCGGCATGCCTCCTGCGCCCAGCAGCTGCACCACCATCACCAGACCAACGATCAGGCCCATGATCGTCACGATGGCCAGAATGCCACCGAGGATGATGCCGCCGATGCCGTAGCCAAGACTGGCTTTTGGAATGGCGCCGGACATGGCATTGGCGCCCACCCAGATGGCATAGAACCATACCAGGGTGACAAGCGACTCGGGCACACCCAGCCCACTCAGCAGGAAGCCCAGCAGATCCACGACCAGCCAGGATGCAGCGATCAGGTTGAACAGATCTCCCTGTCCATCCCAGCGTCCGCCACGCTTCAACCACCAGCGGCAGAAGCCGTATATGACCCAGAAGGCCAGCCACATCGTCACCACACCAATGCCGATCCGCCCCCACAGGGGCAGCGCGACCGGATGAGGGGTATCGGGGGCATTCCCCGCCATGTTCGGGTCCAGCCCGCTGCAGATGCCCAGCAGGGTAATGGCCACGACCGATTGCCAGCGCGCGAACCGGAATCGCTCGAACGGCTGTTCATGCAACAGGAACGCGAAGATGCTGGTCTGAATCACACCCATGAAGGTCTCCTCCTTTCATCTGGAATGCAGCACGTCCAGGCCTCTCCAAACAGGTCCCGCAAGCAGACGCGCCATAGAACGGAATGCAGGACACCTTCAAATATATCGAACCTCTTCATGCCTCCGTTCCTTCACCCACCCATGCTCGTCAGTTCTGCCTGCATCGGGATGATTCAGCGTGCCGAAGAAGGCATCGCCCCTCCGGAATGAAGCACCAGCTTGATGAATGCCAGGACAATCGCCAGGCCGAAAAGCAGGACGTAGATCAGGGCAAGACCGTTGACGATGCCGGCGATGCTGTAACCCAGAGTGGCTTTTGGAACCGCGCCGGACATGGCGTTCGCGTTGACCCAGATGGCATAAATCAGGATCGGGACAAGCAGGGTGCCGGGCACACCCAGTGCGTATAACCCGTAGAGGAGCGCGAAGGGGAGCAGCCATGAGGCAGCCATCAGGTTGAAAAGATCGTCCTTGCCATCCCAGCGCTCACCGCGCATCAACCACCAGCGACAGGCACGATGGATGATGGGAAATGCCACCCACGTCGACAGCACGCCGAAGACCACCTTTCCCCACAGAGTGGGCAGCGCAAGGTCGGACGCCTTCAGGGCGTGAACATGCATGTGCATGGCCAGCCCTTGCAGGACGCCCAGCAACGTGATGACGAAGCGCGATTGCCAGCGTGAGAACCGGAAACGCTCGAATGGCTGCTCACGCAACAGGAATGCAGAGACGCCCGCCCGAATCACGTCCATCAGAATCCCCCCTCACCCGAAATGGCCCATGAGGGGATTGTCCGATGACGTGCTGGCACGGGTACGCTGTAATCAACCTACCCGAGGGGTCTTGCCGCCAGCGCATCAGCCAGCGCATACCAGGCCGTGGCGGGAATCTGCTCGGGGCGCTGGCTCAGGTCCGTCAGCGGCACCAACCGTGCATCGTCGGCCGCCGCCTTGTCCAGATCAAAGGATGGATGTTGCTGGGCCAGCCAGCCCCCCAATGTCCGACGCAGCATCTTGCGGCGCTGCGCATAGGCTGCGGCCAGCGCGGCCTCCAGCTGGGCAATGGCGGTCGTGTGTGGCCTGGGCAGCGGCACCATGCGCACCACGCTGGAATCCACCTTCGGTGGCGGGTCGAAGGCTTCCGGCGGCACGTCGAAGAGCTTTACCACCTGGTAATGGTTCTGCAGGAAGACGGTGAGTCGCCCCATGTCGCTGCCGGGACCGGCCACAATGCGGTCGACCACCTCTTTCTGCAGCATGAAGTGCTGGTCCCGCACACGGTCTGCCACGGCAATGAGATGCAGCAGCAGCGGGCTGGAGATGTTGTAGGGCAGATTGCCGACGATGCGCAGATTCTGGCCGAAACCGCTGAAATCGACCTGCAGCACGTCCTGCTGCACCAGGGTCAGTGCATCGCCATACTGCGCAGCCAGCCGGGGCCCGAGATCGCGGTCGATCTCAATGACGGTGATATGGCCCGTCTGGGCCACCAGCGGCGCGGTCAGTACGCCGGTGCCGGGGCCAATCTCGACAAGGTTGTCGCCGGACCGGGGAGCTATGGCCTGCACGATGGCATCGATGCAGGCACGGTCTGCCAGGAAGTGCTGGCCGAAGCGCTTGCGGGGAATGACGCCGGCCGGGCGCTTCTCGCGTCCGGCGTCATGTCGGTGGTTCGCCATCGGGTCAGGATTCGTCAGTGCGTGGAGGCCGCGTCGGATTTCTGGCGGTATTCCACATAGGTGCGGTCACGCAGCTCGCGCAGCCACTGCTGGTAAGCCTCGCCGCCCTTGGCCTCGCGCAGCTTGGCACGGGCCGCATTGCGCAGCCGCTCGGGCGATTCGGTGTCGGTACGCCGGCCCAGCACCTGCACCAGATGCACGCCGAACTGGGTCTGCACCGGTTCGCTGATCTCGCCGTCATGCAGGGATTTCATGGCCTGCTCGAATTCGGGCACGGTGTCACCCGGATAGAGCCAGCCCAGATCGCCTCCCTTGGCGGCAGAACCGTCAGAAGAGAATTCCTTGGCCAGCTTGGCAAAGTCGGCCTTGCCGGCCTCGATGTCACGGCGGAACAGCGACAGGCGCCGCTCGGCCTCGGCAGCCGTCTCGGGGCTGTTGGCCGGCAGCAGGATGTGACGGGCGTGAGTGAGCTCCACGGTCGTGGCCCCGCCGTCACGCCTGTCCTGCAGCTTCAGGATGTGAAAGCCCGCCGGGCTGCGCACCGGCGCACTGATCTCGCCGGGCTTGAGCTTGCGCACGGTGTCGGCGAACAGGCCCGGCAGGTCGTCGGCCTTGCGCCAGCCCATGCTCCCGCCGGTGGCGGCATCGCCGGCTTCGGAATTTTCCTGTGCCAGCGCGCCGAAGTCGGCCCCCTTGCGTGCCTTGGCCACCAGCTCGTCTGCCCGGGCCTTCTGGCGGGCGACTTCCTTCTGGTCGGCACCTTCGGGCAGCTTCAGCAGGATCTGACGGATGTCGTATTCCGGCTGGCTGACCTTGCCGCTCTTGGCCAGCTCGGCGTCGATCTCGCCCTCGGAGATGCTGACGTTGCTGGCGGTCTCGCGTTCGCGCAGGCGCGCCGAGACGATCTCGGCCACCAGCTGACGGCGGAAGGTGTCCAGCGAGACACCCTCATCCTTCAGACGTTCGGTGAGCTGCTGCGTGGACAGACCGTTGTTCTGGGCCACGTCGGCCACAGCACGGTCGACCTCGGCATCGCTGGGCTTGAGACCATAGTCGGCGGCGTACTGCTCCTGCGCCAGCTGCAGGATCATCTGCTCCAGCACCTGCTTGCGCAGCTCGTCGGGCGGCGGCACCCCGGCTCCCGGGGTCTGGGCCGCACGCCCCTCGATCAGATGGATCTGGGCCTGCAGCTCGCTTTCGGTGATGACGCCCTGGTTGACGACGGCCACGATGCGGTCAAGCGACTCGATACCCGGCTTGTCGGCATCCAGTGGCGACGTGCCTCCGCTGCGGGGCAGCTCGGGACCGTCCTGGCCGAAGGGAGAGGCCGAGGAATACGGGGAGCGCTCCTCGGTGCCGGGCAGGCGCAGGCCTTGCTGCGCCTGAGCGACCAGCGGCAGGCAGGCCATGGCACAGGCCAGCAACAGGCCGATGGGGCTTCTGGCGGAAATGACGGTCGGGACCGGTTGCCCGGCAGCGTCTTTTTGCATGGTGATCGTTTACTCGTAGCCGTAGTAGCGTACTGCCGGCGCCAGGTTGTTGTCGGGCAGGCTGTAGCCAGGAATGTTGCGCGTCAATATACCAAAGGGATCCTGGCCGAAGTGACCAAGCCCGCGCAGGTCGAACTGGACATAGCCGACGGTGGACGTCTGGCGCGTGGTGGTGACGAAGCGGTGTGCCACGACCCGCACGGCCCAGCAGTCGCGGGCATATTCCACGCCCAGCAGCCCCTCCACCAGGCCCGGCTTGACGTCGACCAGCTGTCCGGTGGTGAGGTCCTTCTTCAGGAAGGAATAGTTGATGCGCCCCAGCGCCGTCCAGTTGGCGGCAATGGGCCAGGCCAGCGAGGTGTCCCACTGGGCGTATTCCTTGGACTGGTAGCGCACGCCGGCGTTGAAGAGCTTGCGCCCGCCCGGACGGTAGCGGTAGCTGAGGTTCAGACGCGGCACGCGCTTGTCGCGGATGGCGTACTGCACGCCGGCGTTGAGGCTGTGCCCCCCCCGGAAGTCGCCGGATGCCGCGAACAGCAGGTCGGAGCGGCGGTCGACGCGCACCGGCTGCCCGGGAATGGTGACATCCTGACTGGAGAAGTAGAAGCGCTGGGCCACGGCCAAGCGCAGGCGCTCGACACCGGTGGCCTGCTCGATCTGGCGTGAGACCAGCGCGGCCGTGAGGTGATCGGCGTCGGCGATGCGATCGTGACCGGTGAAGGAGTTCTCGCTGAAGAGCTGTGCAAAGCTCAGGTCGGTGGCCACGCTGTCAAAGACGGGGATGTCGCCCTGGTTGCGATAGGGGGTGCGCACATAGAAGAGCCGGGGCTCCAGTGTCTGCACCGAATCCTCGCCCAGCCAGCGGCTGTCACGCTCCAGCACCAGGCCGGAATCGATGGAGAAGGTAGGCAGCACGCGGGACATCGAACGGCCGCTTTCGGAATAGCGGTTGAGCGAATAGTGCGTGGCATGCAGACCCACCTTGGGCGTGAGGAACCAGCCGCCACTCTGCATGGGGTAGCTGACCTGCGGGTTCAGCACCAGTCGCGTGCCTTCCACGGCATTGGGGCGGGGGTTGGCAAACTGGGTCAGGTCCACCAGCGTGGTGACATCGAAGCCATGCAGGTCCACCTTGTTGTTGGTGAACTGCAGCTGCGGCACCTTCTCGTAGGGCGGCGACGTGCGCGCTTCCAGAATGTTCTGATAGCGGATGCCGCGCACCATCATGTTCCAGTCACCCACGCTGCGGGTGAAGTACAGCTCGCGCGGCAGCGAACGCTCGGAGGCGTCGATCAGGGTGTTGGAGTAATCGACGAAATAGTTGTCGTCCGAGACCCCCTGCAGGTTCCAGGCACCGTTCCAGCCCAGCACGTTGGTGAAGAGGCCGTTGGAATCATAGGAGTGGCGGGAATGGTTGGTGTCGCTGTCGTGCGGAATGTAGTCGAGCTTGATGTTGCCCTGGGCCGGCCGCGTCAGGAAGCGGAATTCGTTGCCCAGCCGCAGGCCGCGCCGGGTGGTGAGCTGCGGCGTGACGGTGAGGTCGTAGTTGGGCGCCAGGTTGAAGTAATACGGCGCGGTGACGCCCAGCCCCGAGCGCGAGTTGACGGACACGGTAGGAAACAGGAAGCCGCTCTGGCGGGCGTCGTTGAGCGGGAACATCACCACCGGCATGCGCAGCACGGTGTGATCACGCACCTTGAAGCGCGCAGCGCGCCCGTAGCCCTGCGAGCTTTCCAGGTCCAGATCCAGGCGCTTGGCCTCCAGTCGCCACGCCTCGTCGTCGGGCTTGCAGCTGGTGAAGCTGCCGTTGACAAGCTGCATGAAGCGGTTGCTGACGAAATCGATGCGATCGGCCTGCCCACGCACGCCCACGGTCGTCAGGTCGTAGGTGGGGGACTGGAACGATCCCCGCCCCGTGTCGAGCTGCAGCTGCAGGCGCGGCCCCACCACGCGGGTTCCCGCCTGCTCGATGGAGACATCGCCGGCAGCATCGATGCGCTGCTGCTGACGCCAGTATTCGATGCGGCTGGCCTTGAGCGACGTGCCGATCTTGCGCAGCTCGGCATCGCCCTCGAACACGGTGACCGGCCCCTGCGATGTGGGCTCGGTGGTCATGCGGTCGGCGCTGCCGAAGACCGGCAGCTCGCGATTTTCCTGCGAGGTGAGCGGCAGGTTGAGCGACGGCGCCAGCTGCAGGGGCACGGGTTCATCGGGCGGTACGGCGCCGAGGGAGCCGGCTGCCCCCTTGCGACTGCCAGCCGCGAGCGAAGTGGCTGGCCATGCGCCAGACAGTGCCGCCGACAGGGCAAGTGCCAGTGCGGTCAAACGGAAAGTGCGGTCTGGAAGCGACACGGACAGGGCGGCTCCGATGAGCGGCTGCCGGAATGGGCGGCCGGGTGGGCGGGATATGGGGCGAGATTGTCTATTATAGGGAGAGCTCATGCGCTCCGTGCCGCCCGCTACGGCCTGCTGTCGCTTCCTTCATCACCCCGCCCTTCGGAATTTTCCGGTTTCCACGATGCCTGCCGAACACGCCTCCCCCGCCCCCACGCCCGCCGCCCCTGCTGCTGCCCGGGACGATGCCCGGCTGGAAGAACTGAAGACATGGCTTGCCAGCCTGCCGGAAAGCCATGCCCTGGATGTTGCCACGCTGGCCCCGGCATCGAGTGACGCAAGCTTTCGCCGCTATTTCCGGCTGAAGGCCACCCTGCCTCAGGCGGTCGGCACGGGCACCGCCATCGTGATGGACGCGCCGCCCCCGCAGGAAGACTGCCGGCCCTTCGTGCACGCGGCCGAGATCATGGGTGCCGCGGGCCTGACGGTCCCCCGGGTGCACGCCGCTGATCTGGAGCGGGGCTTCCTGCTGCTGGACGACCTGGGCAACCGCACCTACCTGGCCGAGCTGGACGCAAAGACCGCCCCCAGCCTGTACGCCGCAGCCAGCGAGGCGCTGGTGAAACTGCAACGCGCCAGCCAGCCCGGCGTGTTTCCCGAGTACGACCGTGAACTGCTGCTGCGCGAGCTGATGCTGTACCCGGACTGGTACATTGCCCGACACAAGGGCGTGACGCTGTCCGAGAAGGAAACCCAGGTGCTGCAGCAGGGTTTCGAGAAGATCCTGGCCAACGTGCTGGCCCAGCCGCGCGGCTACGTGCACCGTGACTATCACAGCCGCAACCTGATGATCCTGGAAGCGCCCCGGCTGCCGGGCGTGCTGGATTTCCAGGACGCCGTGCATGGCCCGCTCACCTATGACCTGGTTTCGCTGCTGCGCGATGCCTACATCCAGTGGGACGAGGAACAGGTGCTGGACTGGACCATCCGCCACTGGGAGCGCGCCCGTGCCGCCAAGCTGCCGGTACCGGCCGATTTCAGCGATTTCTATCGGGACTTCGAGTGGATGGGCATCCAGCGCCACCTGAAGGTGCTGGGCATCTTCGCCCGCCTCTGGCACCGTGACGGCAAGGACGGCTACCTGAAGGACATGCCGCTGGTGGCACACTATGTGCACGCTGCCCTCAAGCGCTATGACGAGCTGGCCCCGCTGTGCCGGCTGTTCGAACGCATCGAGGGCATCGACGCCCAGCACCGCTACACGTTCTGAGCGCGCGTTGCCCAGGCCATTCCGCCTTTTTCCGAGCCACCTTCCCACGCCCACCTTTCGAGTCATCCCATGAAAGCCATGCTGCTGGCCGCCGGACGCGGCGAACGGATGCGGCCGCTGACCGACCGCACCCCCAAACCCCTGCTGGTGGCCGGTGGCAAGCCCCTGATCGTCTGGCACCTGGAAAAGCTGGCGGCCGCCGGCATCACCGAGGTCATCATCAACCACGCCTGGCTGGGTGAGCAGATTCCGGCTGCCCTGGGCGATGGCAGCGCCTACGGCGTGCACATCACCTACTCGGCCGAGGGTGAGGCGCTGGAAACGGCCGGCGGCATTGCACGCGCCCTGCCGCTGCTTACCCAAGGCGAACCTGACAACGCGCCGTTCGCGGTCATCAGCAGCGACGCCTGGAGCGATCTGGACTACGCACGGCTGACCGAGGTGGCGCAACGTCTGGCCGCCGGCGAAGGCGACTGCTGGTGCCTGATGGTGGACAACCCCGGACACCACCGGGGCGGGGACTTCGCGCTGGACAACGGCCACCTGAAACCCGCTGGCACGGCGCACAAGGCAAGCGCGGGAAACAACACGCAGACCGCCACAAACCCGGAAGAAGCCGACACCCTCACCTACGCCGGCATCGGTGTCTTCACGCCCGCCATGTTCCGAGACATTGCCGACGGCACACGTGCACCGCTGCGCCCCTGGCTGGAGCGTTCCATCACGGCAGGCAGGGCCCTGGGTGATCATCATCGGGGGCGGTGGTTCGACATCGGCACGCCGGCCCGCCTGAAAGATCTGGACAGGCTGCTGACGGCCCCCGCCCACGACGGTCTGACGGTGCGCATTGACGGCACCGGCCCCGTGGCACTGGCCACGGCGCTCTGGCTGGTGCGTGCCGGCATCCCCCCGGCCTGCATCGCGCTGCCGCTGGACCGGCCCGCCACCAGCATCCTGCCGAAGGATGCTCCGCGACGGGCCATCGCATTGTCCGAGGGATCGCGGCAGATCCTGGCCCGGCTGATCACGCTGCCGGCCTCCGGGCGCATCGACTCGGTGGAGATCGTGCAGGCCGGCACGGACGGTCACACCCGCATCGATCGCGAAGACTTTCCGCTGCCGGCGCTGGGCTGGGTCGTGGTGTGGGAAGACCTCATTGCACAGCTGCACCAGGCCGCCGAGAAGCTGCCCTTTGCCCGGCCGGACGACCCGGCCTTCGCCGATCCCGCCCTGGTGATCCATGCCGGCGGCATGCCCCCGGCACAATCTCGGGACGACACCGACTTCGACACCCATGACAGCGGCCAGGCCGGCCTGCTGCTCGAGGTGGCCGTGACCGGCACGGCCGACACCGCCTTCGAGTGCTTCCGCCCTGGCGGCCCGCTGGCCCTGCTGCCCGCCCCGGCTCTGCCCGATGGCCCGCGCTACACCGTGGTCTGGAGCGATGCCGCCGAGGCCAGCCGCCGGCGTGCCGCACTGCCGGCCGATGCCCTGGGCCAGGAACTGCGAGAAGCCCTGCGTGCCGCCCTGGGCCCCCGCCATTGGGGCCGCCATGCCGGACACTTCGGTCCGCTGCGGGTGTGCACACCGGCCGTGGCCGTGCCGCTGCCCCGCGTCCGCCGCCGGCAGACCACGACGTCCGGCCAGGTCTGGATCGGCAACGCGGCGCAGATGCTGCATCCGGTTGCGGGCCAGGGGCTCAACCTGGGGCTGCGCGATGCCTTCGTCCTGGCCCGGGAACTGGGCGATGCCGTCTTCGATACCGGCCTGCCCGGGCCGCACGCCCGCGTGGCACGGGCCCTGGAGGCCCACGCCCGCGCCCGCCTGACCGATCGCTGGCTGACCATCCACGGCACCGATCTGCTGTCGACCGCCTTCAGCTGGCCGGCGGCAAGGACGCTGCCGCCGATGCTGCTGAACGCCATGCATGTTGCCAGGCCCCTGCGCCTGCCACTGGCGCGCGCGCTGGTGTTCGGGCACCGTTGAAGCCCGCCGCCGGACAACGGCCACACCTTCTGGCAGGACGGCGCGTGCTCACCGCCGGGAGGACAGGCCCCCTGTCCTCCTGTTTCCGGGATGGAACGGACATGGCCGGCCCTGCGCTCTGCGCGCTAGAATGACGATCCCGGCCGCCGGGAATTCCAGAGCGTGTCGTCGTGTCGACCGGGACAAGCCCGTGGCTTGCGGTATCATCGCGCCCCCGCACCGCCGCCACCGGCGCAATGGTGGATCGCTCCACCATCTGCCCGCTCCCGCGTCATCCCTTCGCACTGCCGTCCGCAATGCCCGCCTCCGCCGCCCCGCCCGCCCCCAGTCAGCCCGCGCTGCTGAGAATCGGTCCGTATGCGCTGCCGCATCGGGCCCTGGTGGCGCCCATGGCCGGCGTCACCGATCGCCCCTACCGGCAGCTGTGCAAGCGCCTGGGCGCCGGCTATGCCGTCTCCGAAATGGCGGCCTCCAACCCGCGGCTCTGGAACAGCGTCAAGACCTCGCGCCGCATCGACCATGCCGGCGAGATCGAGCCCAAGGCCGTTCAGATCGCCGGCGCCGACCCCGCCATGATGGCCGAGGCCGCCCGCTTCAACGTCGAACGCGGCGCGCAGATCATCGACATCAACATGGGGTGTCCGGTCAAGAAGGTCTGCAACGTCTACGCCGGCTCCGCCCTGATGGGGAACGAGCCGCTGGCCATCGAGATCATCGAGCGCGTGGTCAAGGCCGTGCCGGTGCCGGTCACCGTCAAGATGCGTACCGGCATCGACCCTGACCATCGCAATGCAGTGGCGCTGGCGCGTGCCGCCGAGGCGGCCGGTGCCGTGATGATCACCGTGCATGGCCGCAGCCGCGCCTGCCGCTACCACGGCCCGGTCGACTACACCACCATTGCCGAGGTGAAGGCCGCCGTGGGCATTCCGGTCGTGGCCAACGGCAACATCGATTCCCCCGAGAAGGCACGGGACGTCCTGGCGCAGACGGGCGCCGACGCGGTGATGATCGGCCGAGCCGCCCAGGGACGGCCCTGGATCTTCCGCGAGGTGGATCACTATCTGGCCCACGGCACCCGCTTGCCAGCCCCCACCTGGCGGGAGGTGCGAGACCTGCTGCTGGAGCACCTGAACGACCACTACCGCTTCTACGGTGAGTTCACCGGCGTGCGCACTGCCCGCAAGCACATCGGCTGGTACCTGCAGGCACTCTGCGGCGACCGACAACCGGACGAAGCCACCGAGGCGCTTCGACACGCCATCAATGACTGTGAGCAGGCCGACGGACAGGTCCGCCTGCTGGAACGCTACTTCGCCGATCGGGCGTCCCTGCTGGACACCGGCATCGATCAGGGAGGAACCCAACCATCATGACCAAGCCTCCGATGACTCTTCAGGAAGCCGTGACCAGCAATCTGGAAAAGTACTTCGAGGACCTGGACAACACCCAGCCTGGCCTGATCTACGACATGGTGCTGTCGGCCGTGGAAAAGCCGATGCTGGAAGTGGTGATGCGCCACGCCGGCGGCAATCAGCTGCGCGCCTCGGCCATGCTCGGCATCAACCGCAATACGCTTCGCAAGAAACTCACGACCTACGGTCTGCTCAATAATCAAGGAGGAAACTGACATGTCGATCACGGTTCATGCCAGCGGGGTGAACAAACCCGCGGATCTGCCCCCGGCGCCGGTCACCCGGGCCCTGATCAGCGTTTTCGACAAGACGGGCGTTCTGGAGTTCGCACGCGGGCTGCACGCCCTGGGCGTGGAGATCCTGTCCACGGGAGGAACGGCCCGGATGCTGGCCGAGGCCGGTGTGCCCGTCATCGAGGTTTCCGACTACACCGGCTTTCCGGAGATGCTGGATGGCCGGGTGAAGACCCTGCATCCGAAGGTGCACGGCGGCCTGCTGGCCCGGCGTGACCTGCCCGCGCACATGGCGGCCCTTGAGCAGCACGGCATTGGCCGCATCGATCTGCTGGCCGTCAACCTGTATCCGTTCCAGCAGACGGTGGCCCGCCCGGGCGTGACGCTTGATGAAGCCATCGAGAACATCGACATCGGGGGTCCGGCCATGCTGCGCGCGGCGGCCAAGAACCACGCCGGCGTCACCGTCATCGTCGATCCGGCCGACTATCAGCCGGTACTGCAGCAGCTGCAGACGCAGAAGGCCGTCTCCGGACCCACCCGCTTCAACCTGGCGGTGAAGGCCTTCGGCCATACCGCCCAGTACGACGGCGCTGTGGCCAACCACCTGTCGGCCATTGCCGAAGACGGCAGCAAGGCACCGCTGCCCGCCACGCTCACGCTGCAGTTCGAGCGCGTGCAGCCCATGCGCTATGGCGAGAACCCGCACCAGTTCGCCGCCTTCTACCGCGAGGCGCAGCCCGCCCCGGGCACGCTGGCCACCTACCAGCAACTGCAGGGCAAGGAGCTGTCCTACAACAACATCGCCGATGCCGACGCCGCCTGGGAATGCGTGAAGGCCTTCGAGCAGCCGGCCTGCGTCATCATCAAGCACGCCAACCCCTGTGGCGTGGCCATCGGTGACGGCCCGCTGCAGGCCTACCGGCGTGCCTTCGCGACCGACCCCACCTCGGCCTTCGGCGGCATCATCGCCTTCAACCGCCCGGTCGACGGCGACACTGCCCAGGCCGTGTCCAAGCAGTTCGTCGAAGTGCTGCTGGCTCCCGGCTTCGGCGAGGACGCCCTGGCCATCATGAAGGACAAGCCCAATGTGCGCCTGCTGGAGGTGCCGATGGCCCAGGGCGGCAACCGGCTGGACCTGAAGCGCGTGGGCGGCGGCCTGCTGGTGCAGAGCCCCGACGAGCATCGCCTGACGGCCAGCGCCCTGAAGGTCGTCACGAAGCGTCAGCCCACGCCGCAGCAGCTGGCCGACCTGCTGTTTGCCTGGCAGGTGGCCCACTACGTCAAGTCCAATGCCATCGTCTATTGCGGCAACGGCCAGACACTGGGCATTGGCGCCGGGCAGATGAGCCGGGTGGATTCGGCCCGCATCGCGTCCATCAAGGCCGCCAATGCCGGTCTGGACCTGCAGGGCTCGGTTGTGGCGTCGGACGCCTTCTTCCCGTTCCGCGACGGCCTGGACGTGGTGGTCGATGCCGGCGCTACCGCCGTCATCCAGCCCGGTGGCTCGATGCGCGACCAGGAAGTGATCGACGCGGCCAACGAACGCGACGTGTGCATGGTGTTCACGGGCGTGCGCCACTTCCGCCACTGATGCACCACCCCCCTGTCGCAGCCTGTCCGGCCCTGCTGGATGCACGGCCACGCCTGCCCAGCCTTCCCGCCGGGCAGGCCTCCCCCTTTGCCACGTCTCTGCCCCCATGCGCATCCTTGGCATAGATCCCGGGCTGCGCACCACCGGTTTCGGGCTCATCGACACCCGGGGTGACGCCATGCGCTACGTCGCCAGCGGCGTCATCCGCTCCGGTGAAGGCCAGCTGCCCGAACGTCTGGGGCGACTGCATCAGGGCATCATCGAGCTGGTGAAGGAATACCGTCCCACCGTGGCCGTCTGCGAGATCGTCTTCGTCAACGTCAATCCCAAGTCCACGCTGCTGCTGGGCCAGGCGCGCGGCGCCGCCATCGGTGCGATGGTCAGCACCGGGCTGCCCGTCCACGAATACACGGCCCTGCAGATCAAGCAGGCCGTGGTGGGCTATGGCCGCGCCACCAAGGAACAGGTGCAGGAGATGGTCAAGCGGATCCTGACGCTGCCCGGCCTGCCCAGCACCGACGCCGCCGACGCACTGGCCTGCGCCATCTGCCACAACCACGGCGGTCCCGTCATCGGCAGCCTGGGCCGACGCCTGCGTGCGGGGCGGGTGCTGGGCTGAACGGATCGGCCCGACGGACCGGCAGGCTGCCTGGCCCGCCTGATGTCCCGACGGTGGCGCATCGGCGGCACCTTCCATCCACAGGCCGCGCATCGACCATTCGTCAGCAACCTGCTTCCTTGGCCACGGATGACGGACCAATCCCGCCACAGGCAGCAGGCCCGCACTTTCCGTTGACCCGATACTGTGTAAAATCCCAGTATCTTCACGCGCCCAGCCCCCTCGCCCATGATCGGTCGCATCCACGGCACCCTGGTCCTTGCCAATCCCCCTGAAATCCTTGTCGATGCTCATGGGGTCGGCTATGAAATCTCCGTGCCGATGAGCACGCTCTATGAACTGCCCCCACCCGGCCAGACCGTCACGCTCTGGACCCATCTGGTGGTGCGCGAGGACGCCCAGCTGCTCTACGGCTTTCTGACCGAGAGCGAGCGCACGGCCTTCCGGGCGATGATCCGCGTCTCGGGCATCGGGCCGCGCATGGCTCTGGCCGTGCTGTCGGGACTCAGCGTGGACGATCTGTCACGTGCCGTGGCCGAGCAGGAAACGGGCCGCCTCACCCGGGTGCCCGGCGTCGGCAAGAAGACAGCCGAGCGCCTGCTGCTGGAACTGAAAGGCAAGCTGGCCCTGGCCTCCAGCGGCATCCAGATCAATGATCAGGCGCTCTTTTCCAGTGGCGACGACATCCTGCGTGCCCTGCTGGCGCTGGGCTATTCCGAGAAGGAATCCAATGCCGCCATTGCGAAGCTGCCCGAGGGCGTCAACGTCAACGACGGCATCCGCCAGGCACTGAAGCTGCTGGTGCGTGCCGGCTGAGGAACACGCCATGCCCATCGAACACGACCGCCTGATCGACGCCGCCCCTGTTTCCGTGCAGGAAGAGCAGCTGGAAAAGGCGCTGCGTCCGCGCCGGCTGGCCGACTACGTGGGCCAGCGCAAGATCCGCCAGCAGCTCGACATCTTCATCGAGGCCAGCCGCCGGCGCCAGGAGGCGCTGGACCACGTGCTGCTGTTCGGTCCTCCGGGGCTGGGCAAGACCACGCTCGCGCACATCATCGCCGCCGAGATGGGCGTGAACCTGAAGCAGACCTCCGGCCCGGTGCTGGAACGCCCCGGCGACCTGGCGGCCCTGCTCACGGGGCTCGACCGCAATGACGTGCTCTTCATCGACGAGATCCACCGTCTCTCGCCCGTGGTGGAAGAGATCCTCTACCCGGCACTGGAAGATTTCCAGATCGACATCATGATCGGTGAAGGGCCGGCCGCCCGCTCCATCAAGCTCGACATTGCCCCCTTCACCCTGGTGGGCGCCACCACCCGGGCCGGCATGCTCACCAACCCGCTGCGCGACCGCTTCGGCATCGTCTCACGGCTGGAGTTCTACGAGACCGACGAGCTGCAGAGCATCGTGCTGCGCTCGGCCCGGCTGCTGGGCGCCGACATCGCCGAGGATGGTGCCAACGAGATCGCCCGCCGCTCGCGCGGCACACCGCGCATCGCCAACCGCCTGCTGCGCCGGGTGCGGGACTACGCCGAGATCCGCGCCGACGGCCGCATCACCGGCCGCGTGGCCGACGACGCCCTGGGCATGCTCGACGTGGACCCGATCGGCCTGGACATCATGGACCGCAAGCTCCTCGAAGCCATCATCGAGCGCTTCGGCGGCGGTCCGGTGGGGCTGGACAACATCGCTGCCGCCATCGGTGAGGTCCGTGACACCATCGAGGACGTGATCGAACCCTACCTGATCCAGCAGGGCCTGCTGCAGCGCACCCCGCGCGGCCGGATGGTCACCGCCACCACCTGGGAGCACTTCGGCCTGCCGGTGCCCACCGCCCAGCGCGGAGCATCGGAGACCGAGGACTGACACCTCCCGTCGCCAGCCCATGGAGCCCGGGCTACAGTGAGGCCGCCGGCGGCAAGCCGCCCGACAGCCCGGACGGCCTGCTTTCCGGCCATCCGCGCACCGGTGGCACCGAAACCACAGAACCACACTGGCAAGCCCGGCACGCCCTTGGCCTGCCAGTTAGAATCGTGTCGTGATACAGCTCCATACGATCGATGTCCGTGTCTACTACGAAGATACGGACGCGGGTGGCATCGTCTACTACGCAAACTACCTGAAGTTCTTCGAGCGCTCGCGCAGCGACTGGCTGCGCGCGCTTGGTGTCGACCACCAGCGCCTGGCCACCTTGGGCACCGCGTTGGTCGTGCGCAACTGCAGCATCGAGTACCACCGCCCTGCCCGACTCGACGACCTGCTGGCCGTCGACACCGGTCTGAACGATCCCAGACTGGACATCCGCCGTGCCTCCATCCGGCTGCTGCACCGCGCCCGCAACCAGGCCGACGGCGCCCTGCTTGCCGAAGGTGCAGTCAAGGTTGCCTGCATCGAGCCGGCTACCGGCCGCCCGGTACCCCTGCCCGACGACGTGTTCGAGCGGCTTCGGCAGTGCGTGCCGCCCGCATCGGACGCCGACGCCCCCTGATCCCCGTTTTCCGGCCTGGCCGATCCATGTCGGCCATTCCCGCAGCTCAGCCGTTCCTAGCCTGCAAAAGACTGAGCTTCCCACAGGACCAACCCGATTCCCGCGATGAACGCCCACGACCTCTCGATCCTGTCCATGATCTCCGATGCCAGCCTGCTGGCACAGGCCGTCATGGCCCTGCTGCTGGTGATCTCCCTGGTGTCCTGGACCATCATCTTCCGCAAGCTGTTCGCCATCAAGGCGGCCCAGCGCGCCACCAACCGCTTCGAGGAAAAATTCTGGCAGGGCGCCGAACTCAATGCGCTCTACCAGGAGGTCTCGCACGCCAGCAAGGACCCTGGCCCCATGGCCCGCATCTTCGAAGCCGGCATGAAGGAATTCCGCCGCGCCCGCCAGAACGGCATCACGGGCAACGGTGGCCCGGAGAGCAGCAACATCGTGCTGGCCCCCGCCTCGCGGGCCATGCGTGCCGCCTTCCAGCGTGAAATGGACGCCCTCGAATCCTCGCTGGCCTTTCTGGCCTCGGCCGGCTCGGTCAGCCCCTACATCGGCCTGTTCGGCACCGTCTGGGGCATCATGAACGCCTTCCGCGGCCTGGCCGACGTGCAGCAGGCCACCCTGGCCTCCGTGGCCCCCGGCATCGCCGAGGCCCTGGTCGCCACCGCCATCGGCCTCTTTGCCGCCATCCCTGCCGTCGTCGCCTACAACCGCTACGCCTACGAGATCGAGCGTCTGGCCAACCGCTTCGAGACCTTCATCGACGAGTTCTCGAACATCCTCGACCGACACGCCCGCTGACATCATGCCCGCCTCCGCCCCCCGCCGTCGTGGCCGCGGCAAGCGCCTGGTCAGCGACATCAACGTGGTCCCCTACATCGACGTGATGCTGGTGCTGCTGGTGATCTTCATGGTCACCGCCCCCTTTGTGCCCGCCAGCACCATCGACCTGCCCGCCGTCGACGCCACCCCGCGCCAGCCCGAGCCCTATATCGAGGTGCAGGTGACCGCCGACGGCAAGCTCACGCTGCAGACACGCAACCAGCCCAAGCCACAGGAAATCCAGGTCACCCGTGAACGACTGCCCGATGAGCTGAAACAGCTGCTCACCGCCCTCGCGGCCGACGGCAAGGGGCCGCAGCCCGTCGTCATCAGCGGCGACAAGCAGGTACGCTACGAGACCATCCTCGACGTCATGGGCGACATCAAGCAGCAGGGCGTCGCCCGCGTCGGCCTCATGGTCAAGCCCCGGCCCACCGCCCCGGCTCGTTCCTCCTGACCTCCGCCCCCGTTTGCGCGCATGGCCAACCCGCACGCCGATCCCTCCGCCCAAGGCAGCAGCGCCAGCCGTCTGCTGTCCTTCCTGCTTGCCCTGCTGATGCACGTGGGGCTGGGCACGCTGCTGTTCGTCGGCATCGACTGGCAGAAGCCCCAGCCCGAAGTCGTGCAGGCCGAGCTGTGGATCCCCATGGAGGACCTGCCGGCCCCCGAAGAGGCACCCGAGGCACCCGCGCCCGAACCTGAGCCGCAGCCGGCCCCCGAGCCGCCGCCACCGCCGCCCAAGCCTGCCCCGGCGCCGGAACCCGAGCCCGTGAAGGCCGAGCAGCCGGACCCGGCCATTGCCATCGCCAAGGCGAAGGAAGAAGCCGAGCGCAAGGCCGAGGAAGAACGTCGCCGCGAAGAAGAGAAGCGCCGCCTGGCCGAGGAAGAGAAGAAACGCCAGGAAGCCGAGGCGCGCGAGCGTGAGCGTGCCCGCCAGGCCGAGCTGGAGCGTCAGCGCGCCGAAGAGAAGCGCCAAC